>DIHK01000042.1:50296-189679 GCA_002420115.1 Nitrospira sp. UBA5698 | reverse complement strand
AAGCCGAAATTCTACCAGGCTTCATCCAGCGAGATGTTCGGCAAGGTGCTGGAGATTCCACAGAAGGAAACGACGCCGTTCTATCCCAGAAGTCCGTATGGAGCTGCGAAGGTCTACTCCTACTGGATCACTGTGAACTACCGAGAGGCCTATAATCTCTTTGCGTGCAACGGGATCTTGTTCAATCACGAGTCGCCGCGGCGTGGGGAGACCTTTGTGACGAGGAAAATTACCAAAGCGGCCGCCCGAATCAAGCTCGGTATCCAACAAGATCTGTTTCTGGGAAATCTCGATGCCAAGCGTGACTGGGGCTATGCCGGTGACTATGTTGAGGCGATGTGGATGATGCTGCAAGCTCCAACGCCGGAAGACTATGTCATTGCTACGGGGGAGACGCACACGGTCAAGGAGATGCTTGAGCTGGCCTTTGATCGCCTGCAGCTAGACTGGAAGAAGCACGTGAAGATCGATGCGAAATACTATCGCCCGACGGAAGTGGATCTCCTGATCGGGGATGCGAGCAAGGCAAAGAAACAACTCGGCTGGCAGCCCAAGGTGCGCTTTGAAGAATTGGTCGCGATGATGGTGGACGCGGATTTGGCGTCAGAGAAAGAGCGCATCGAGGGAATCGGTCTAACGGGTCGACCTTAACGGGCATTGGGACGGAAAGGGCAAGGCATGTCATTTTGGAGTGAGCGCAGGGTCGTGGTCACCGGGGGGGCCGGATTTCTGGGATCATGTGTAGTGGACCAACTTCGCGCCAAAGGCTGTGCCGAGATTGTTGTCCCGCGAAGTCGAGACTACGATTTGGTGCAGATGGACGCTGTTCAGCAACTCTATCGCGATGCCAAGCCGGATCTGGTGATCCATCTTGCGGCGCGAGTCGGCGGGATTGGGGCCAACCAAGCCAACCCGGGGCGATTCTTTTATGACAACCTGATGATGGGGACGCAGTTGATCGAGGTCGGCCGTCAGCGGGGCCTGAAGAAGTTTGTGGCCACCGGGACCATTTGTGCCTATCCAAAATTCGCTCCGATTCCCTTCAAGGAAGACGACATCTGGAACGGTTATCCGGAAGAAACCAACGCTCCGTACGGGCTGGCGAAAAAGATGATGTTGGCGCAATCGCAGGCCTATCGTGATCAATACGGATTTCACTCGATCGTCCTCTTCCCGGTGAATCTGTACGGTCCGCGAGACAACTTTGATTTACAGACGTCCCATGTGATTCCGGCCTTGATCAGAAAGTGCGTGTCGGCGAAGGAGGAGGGGCGCACGGCGATTACTCTGTGGGGAGACGGATCACCGACCAGAGAATTCCTGTATGTGGAGGATGCCGCCGAAGGGATTCTCTTAGCAGCTGAGCACTATGATGGTAATCTGCCGGTCAACCTGGGGACCGGTGAAGAGATTTCAATTCGTGATCTCGCTAAATTAATTGCGGCTGAAGTCGGGTTTAGCGGTCAGATTCAGTGGGATGCCACGAAGCCGAACGGCCAACCGCGCCGCTGCCTTGATGTCAGCCGCGCCAAGCAACTCTTTGGGTTTCAAGCCAAGCACAGCTTGCGTGATGGAGTAAAGAATACCGTCCAGTGGTTTCAATCTAATAGCCAGTCGATCCGTGAAGTGCGCTTCTGAAAGTTCTCGTCCTGGGTTGAATCGTTTCCTCGGCGATCACGTCCTCTGGTCCGGAAATACTATACAGTTGCTCTAAGCGTGGAGAGTGATTACCATCACGTCAATTACGTGACGAGCCCCCATTGTTCATGACGGTTCGTTGCGAAATCGCCAAGCCGCGTCGTGATGCCAGCGTGCGGAGCCAGGAGAACCTGAGGCGTATTTGTGCAGTACGTCGAGGGGCCGAGGGGCGAGCCTGCAGGCCACCGGCTTGTCGTAATAGCGGATTGGCGATTGCAGCAGAAGTGTTCATGATTAATGCGGGCTAGATCACTGCACAATGAGGTGTTGAGTGAAGCGTATTGATATCATTGCGGGAGCACGTCCAAATTTTATGAAAATCGCGCCGATTATCGAGGCGCTCAAGGCCGCTGAATATTGCGGAGGGCAGCTCCGGTACCGATTGATCCATACCGGGCAGCATTATGACCGGGCGATGTCCGGAAGTTTTTTTGAAGAACTCGGGATCCCTGATCCAGATATCAACCTCGAGGTAGGATCGGGGACCCAGGCCGAGCAAACTGCCGGGATTATGGTCGGGTATGAGAAGGTACTGCTGAAGGAGAAGAGCGCCCTCTGTTTGGTTGTCGGTGATGTAACGTCGACCATGGCCTGTTCCATCGTCGCCCGCAAACTGGGTGTCCCGGTGGCGCACGTAGAAGGTGGGATTCGTTCCGGTGATTGGACGATGCCGGAGGAAATTAACCGAGTGGTGACCGATTCCATCACCAATTGGTTTTTTACGACGAGTGACACGGCCAATGAAAACTTGCGACGTGCCGGTGTCACTGATGACCGGATCTTTTTCGTCGGCAATACGATGATCGATACGTTGCTCAAGAACCTCTCACGATTGAACCCTCCGGCTTGCTGGCAATCGCTCAAGCTGGAGCCGCAACGCTACTTTGTCATCACCCTGCATCGTCCCGCAAACGTTGATGGAGAACAGCAACTACTCAAGCTGCTCCAGGCGATTGCAAAGGGTACGCAAGGGTTGCCGGTGATCTTTCCAGTCCATCCCAGAACGGCCAAGAATCTGCGAGAAGGGGGCCAGAAACTTCCTTCTCTGCACTATATCGATCCATTGGGCTACCTCGAGTTTAATTATCTCGTCAAACATGCCAAAGGTGTCATTACTGATTCCGGCGGGATTACCGAGGAGACCACGGTACTTGGCGTGCCCTGCCTGACGCTGCGCGACAACACTGAGCGGCCTGAAACCATCACGATCGGCACGAACGAGCTCATCGGGACCGATCCAAGCAAGCTCCCTCCCGCCCTCGCGCGACTGATGGCAGGACAATGGAAGAAAGGGGCGATCCCACCGTTCTGGGATGGAAAGGCGGCGGAACGGATCGTGGAGCATTTGGAGCGAGTGTTGAGGTGACTCGGGGTGGAATTCAGTAACATGGCCCAAAGACATTTTAACTCTCTGTTCCTTTCAGTAACGGCGTTTATTTAAGCAGCTTCTCAGATTCCATGTGTGCCATGTAACCTACCTAAGTATCTGCAACGTGTATTCCTTTTCCTAACCTAACTGGTCCTGTCAAAAACTGATTTTAAGTTGTCACAAGTTGAGGCAACCAATATCATCATGAAACCATTCTGACTCAATCGGCGCGCGACCGTCGGTGCTCAGTTCAGACAGCCATCATGCAACGTGCCTTGTCTGTTGAACTCCCGGGCGTAGAACCCGACGCAAGTGCCCAGTTCTTCCATGTGCGATCACCAGTGTATGTCAGAGGAACAGTATCTATCACGGTGTGATGGCAAGGCGGAGGAGAGCACTATCGGGGCGGAGTATGAAGATGGAGGAAGATGAGCACGATTTATACGAGTGGAAAGTACCTAGAAGTGACTCAAACGTGGCATGCGGAGGATTCGTATTGGAAAGCGTCTCAAATCTGGAAAATTCTCTCAAGGAATCATGTTCAACCTCAAAGGATCGCGGAGATTGGGTGTGGTGTCGGAGCTATTCTGCGGGAGTTATCCAGGATGGAGAGTCTCTCTCATACGGAATTCAGGGGGTATGACATTTCTCCGCAAGCAATTGGATTGGCCAAACAAGCGGAAGGGGAGAAAATCCAATTCTATTGCGAAGATCTGCTTTCGGAGAGCAATGCCGCACAGTTTGATGTGCTCATTGCAATCGACGTCTATGAACATGTCCCGGACTATATCGGATTCCTGGAGAAGTGTAAGCAGAAGGCCGCATACAAGGTCTACCATGTCCCGCTCGATCTTCATGTGTCGTCGGTACTGAGAAATACGTTCATGAGAAGTCGATATGCAGTTGGGCATCTCCACTACTTTACCGCTGATTCAGCTCTTGCCACATTAACAGACACCGGACATGAAATCATAGACTGCTTCTACACCAATCCGGCTCTTGAGCTTTTTAGGGAGCACCCGTCAATCCGAAAAGCTGTTGCTAATGTTCCGCGATATCTCTGTTCTAAGCTAAGCGTGCCCTTCACCGCTCGTGTGTTAGGGGGATATTCGTTACTGGTCTTAGCTAAGTGAATATCAGGGAACGTGAGGATCTTTGTCGCACGAAGCAAGCCGTCCGTGCGGATCAGATCGCCAGCTTCAAACGGACAGAATTGATGAAGGGGTGTCTATGGCTACGCCCAACATCGACGTTGATGGTAATGCAAACACGCGTGAGGTTAAAGTGAAGATACCCAGTAATAAATTGAGATCCTTGTCCCTGGTAGTGAGTGCCGGTTGCTTGGTATTCGGTGCAGTGTCCCACCTTAGTCTTCCTGGAAATGCTGCAACGTCCAATCTCGGTCCTGTCCTTGTGCATGTCGTGAATCCCATCAGTGGAGAACAGATTCTTCCCACTATGGCTTCTCTTCCGGGAAAGCCGGCTACGAGCATACAGATGGTCGCTTGTCGAGATGAGTACGAACCAGCGAGCTTTGTTGTGAGGCCTATGGTTCGTGATCTAGAAAACTTGAGGATTTCAGTCAGTGATCTTGTCGGTAGTAGCGGGACTATCGCAAGTTCCCATCTGGACGTAAGGTTTGTGAAAGTGTGGTTCCAGGCAGGTGGCGGGTGGCATACCGTCGGCTTGTCTCATATGGGGCAGACGAAGGTCTTAGTGCCGGAGCTCCTCCTCAAAGATGATGGTCTCGTTCAGCTCAGTGAGGACACTAGGGCCAATTTCCTCAGATTGAAGTTTCCTTCTGGTCCCAAGCTGGTATTAGTGAGCGAGCCAGCGGCACAGAGCGGTCGTATGGTGGCTTCTATAGACGAATTTCCTATTAAGGATGCGACTGAGCTTCAACCGATCACGATTCGTCGTGGTGATGCCAAACAACTGTGGCTGACAGTGCATGTTCCTGTTGCCGCTAGGGATGGAAGCTATAGTGGGAAGCTGATTCTTACAGATGACAAGGGGCTGCGTGAGAACTTCGAGATTACCCTTCAGGTCCTTCCCGTAGACCTTCATCCTTCAAGGATCCAATACAGCATCTACTATCGGGGAACGCTTTCGGACGTCCCAAGCATTTCATCGGAACGGAAGGGGCAGGCACAATTTTTGGCAGAGTTGCGCAATATGTTGGCACATGGAGTGACAAATCCGACGATGTATCAACGGTTAGACCGAGCGGAACTCCGAAATGCACTGGAGATGCGTAAACAAGTCGGACTAGATACGTCTGCGCTGTTTTATCTTGGCAGTGGCACCGGAAATCCTGAGACATCAGGCGAACTCGATGGATTAAAACGTCGAGTGAATGTACTCAAGGAAATAGCTGGTGTGTACGGTATTGAGAAGGTCTACCTGTACGGCATGGACGAAGCCAAAGGGGAAAAGTTGGTTTCTCAGAGGAGAGCCTGGCAACTCGTCAGAAATGAAGGGGTCAAGGTGTTTACGGCCGGACAGGCCGAAGCCTTTCCGTTGGTGGGAGACGTGTTGGATTTGCTTGTGATGGCCGGCAAACTGCAGCGGACACAGGCGGAGAACATTCACAAGATAGGGCACAAGGTGTTTTCCTACGCTAATCCGCCAACTGGGCCTGAGAATCCGGAGATATTCAGACGAAACTATGGACTTGAATTATGGAGAAATAACTATGATGGGGCCATGCCCTATGCCTATCAAGATTCCATGGCCTTCACGTGGAATGATTTCGACCACGCCCGTTATCGGGATCATAATTTTACTTATCCCACTGTTGATGGTGTGATTGATACGCTCGCATGGGAAGGGTTTCGAGAAGGTGTTGACGATGTCCGGTATGTCACAACCCTGGAGGATATGCTGGAAACCCTTCCCAAGCCTCACACGACTGCGGCCGTTGAAGCTCGCCGATACCTCGAAAGTTTGAGGGCCTCTCTTCCTCCGAACTTGCAAGAGGTGCGGTCAAAACTAGTCCATCACATCCTTCAGTTGTCTTCTCTCAGTCATACGGCGCCATCCGGTGTATCGCTAGATATCAATTGACAACAGCCCATCGTCATACCGTTGAACGACTGGTAAAGGGTACACAAGTTGACTGGCACAGCAGACATCAAGGCCGGGCTCAAGGCCATTGTCCCAATCTTTGTAAGCTTGGCAGGCTCCGGCTTCCTTGCTTTTCTCACTCAAGTGCTACTTGGGCGCAGCCTAACGGTCGAAGCGTTTGGATGGCTCAGTATGGCAATGTCGATCGTAGTCGTCATGAGTGGTGTCATAGGATTCGGGATGCCGAGTGTTTGGTTATTGATTGTCGGCCAAGAAGGACTGGGTGGGTTACGTTGGATACGACAATCACTCAAGTTTCTGATGGTCTGGGGAGTGTTTGTCCTGGCCATATCTTGGGTCATACTTCTGGGATTGTTCGATGATTCGCGTCTTTTGCAGATGTTTGGGTGGCTGCAGCTGATGGTGATCATGCAAGTCATGGCGGAACTACTCATTGCCAAACTGCAACTCGAAGCACGATATGGGGCACTTTCAGTCTGGCAACTGCTTCCACATCTGGGTCGACTGACAGTTGCCGTTGCTATCTATCTTTCTGCAGCTCCGGTGCTCGATGTTGTTGTAAGAGGCTACGGTATCGTTTCGGTGGCCCTCATTGTGGCGTCAGGGTTCGGATTATTCTCGCTGACGCCAACGAGGATGCGGTTGTCAGGGCACGTGTTGGAGAGCGGTTCTGCTCCAGAGAGTTCGAACCACGGGCCCAGTTACAAGGCCCTCATCAATCTTGCATGGCCGTATGCCGGGTCAGCCGCATTGGCCATGCTCTACGGCCGAGCCGATATCGTGCTGCTCGCAGCTCTGGTCAGTCCCACTGCAGCGGGACAATTTGCCATAGCGGGAACATTTCTGCTGGTGATGTTTCTTGTCCCTCAGGCGATCTATCAGAAATTTCTTATGCCCAAAATACACCGCTGGTATTACGGGGATTGGCCAAAGTTTCTGTCTGTCTATCGTCTGGGCTGTGCCGTCATGACCATCTTGGGAATTGGATGCACCGTCGCCACGTACTGGTGGGGAGCGTTGCTTGTGAAGTTATTCTTCGGAGAAAAATTTAGTGAGTCCGGTCAAATACTCTCCGTTTTGTCCATTTGTATCGCACTGCGATTTGTTTCAAGCAGCGTGGAAAGCGCACTCATGTCCGGAGAGTATGGGAAGTATAGACTGTACTGCCAAGTTGTCTCGACATGCATCGGTGTCTCCTCTGCCTACGTACTCATCGCTCACTATGGAATCAACGGAGCCATCCTGAGCAGGATCGTGACGGAAGTGTCCTTACTGATGGGGTATGTGTACGTGTCCTCACGCTATGTTCTGGGTGGGAATATATGGCCGAGCTGGTCGATGAAGCTGCATCAAGGGTAAACGAAAAGTGAGGCGGAAGTATTGAGTATGGGCCATTGGTGGCTGCTATTCGTCCTGAATGTGCCTCTTCTGCAAGAGACTGTCAGGAAATACCTGATTCACTCGGATCTCGTCTTCTTAGGCGGAGATGTACTGGTATTGATGACCCTGATCGCCATTGGCCTTCAAGGTCGATTAAAGGTGAAAAACGTTCCGATGGCATTCTTCGTGTTGAGCGGAGTCTTTCTGTCCGTCACGGCAGTCAATCATGCAATGAGTGGAAACCATATAGGAGTCTATGGGGTGGGATTGCGAGCAACGTTTCTGCCGTTGGTGTATATGCTGGTGTCGGCCAGATATTTGTCCGTGGTCGAAAACGGCTATGAGCGCATATTCTCCTGCGTCAATATCTGGATCGTGATCATCGGTATTATGGCAATCACGCAGATTGCGTTGGGTAAAGATCACCCCATCAACGCGGTTTGGGGAACATCGGCGCTGGGAGTCGGGGACTTTGCCACAACAGATAAAGGGGTTCTGATCCCCGGTATGTTTCGGCCGACCTCTATTTTTACCCATACTGGCAAGTTCGGACAGGTCATCTTTACCCTCGTCCTCTTCAAATGGTGCTATCTGTTGTTTTCAGGCGTAAGGCGCTCGGCAGGGCCGTATGCGCTCATGCTTTTTGATTTGACCGTAATCCTGATCTCTGGCCAGAGGGCAGCCCTTCTATTTCTCGTCCTCTCCATCAGTATTGTGGTTGTGTGTACCCGACAGCATGGCGCAGGTGTTTGGAAGGTTCTAGTTCTGAGCCTGGTCATCATTAGTGGACTCTCCGGGGCCTGGGTTGCAAAGCCAGACATGGCAATTGCCGTCTATGAGCGGTTCGCCAGTGTTCTCACGGCAATCCCTATCCGGCTGGAAGGAAATCTCTGGCTCCCGATCCAGACCGTAATGGAAGACCATCTCATCTCAGGAGAGGGATTGGGGTATTTTACTTTCGGAGCGCGTAGTTTTGGCGGCACTCTGGTGTATGAAGGAATCAAGCTGGAGGGCCTGGGTGAGAGTTCACTCATCAGACTCTCTGGAGAAGTGGGGCTTCTGATTGCTATGACCATAATCCTGGCTTATCTGACGGTGGTTACTCGAGCCTGGTATTTCTATCGCAACCACAATGGGTCTCCTGCAGCATCCGGGGCGCTGTTTTTTGGCATGTGGATGATTTGTCTAATGTTCTGGTCAAATACCGCGGATGTATTTGCCAACTCGATCGTCACAACTCTGGGCTTCGGTTTAGGGGGGGCTACATTGTGCAGTTTGCAAAGGACATATGAAGCTCAGGTAATTCCGGAAGGCGGTAGCATCGATCCAGTGAATGAGATCTTGCAAGGCCGCAGGGAAGGAACTCGAAAGAAGTTGTGTCTATTACAGGAGTGATGGAACAAGTGTTCTCGTGCCGTGCCTTCTGGTTGCACGCGTGGGGGCTGTAAGGTGAGTGGGGAAGGCAAAAGGTGTCTAATGATCGTGTATGTGATGAGGGGGCTTACATGAATGCGGTAACTGATCAGGTGCTTCGTAACATCTTTGAGAAACTTCAGACGATGTTCCCGTTTCCCGGTTACTGTGATCGATCAATGCTGGAAGAGATCACCGTGATTGTCCGAGAGCTGCGTAAGTATCTACCGGATTTTGATCATAGGCGTTTGCTTGATATTGGGAGTGGCCCAATGGACAAGACGGCGATGTTTAAGCTTCTAGGGTTCCAGTGCTGTGCCGCAGATGATCTCACTGACCCGTGGCATCAAAGAAATGACAATGCGGACAAAATCAAGGAGTTTGCTGCCGTGACGGGAATTGAGTTCTGTCATCAGACAGCCGCCGATTACGCCATCCCATTTGAGCCAGAGTCTTTTGATGTGGTGTGTGCGCTTGGAGTCATAGAGCATCTTCACGAGTCACCTCGCGGCTTACTCAACACGATGGGCAGGTTCGTGCGTCGAGATGGATTGCTTGTCATCGCAATGCCAAACTCGGTGAATCTCAGAAAGCGGCTTTCGGTTCTGTTAGGGCGGACTAATTACCCATCCATTGATGCGTTCTACTATTCGTCCGGGCAGTGGCGGGGACATGTGCGCGAATACACCTTGAGTGAGGCGGCCTTCATCTGTCAGGCGGCAGGTTTCGAAATTCTAACACAACGTACATTTGAACATCTCGCTTGCAAGAAATTGCGGACTCCTTTACGGGAATTCTATCTGATGCTAACTTCGATCGTTCCCACATTGGGGAGCGGCCTGTTGGTGATTTGTCGGAAACCAGCATCATGGAAACCTCAAGGAGAGGATCTCGAGGCATTCAGGGCCGCTATATCCAGAGCGGTGCCCGAGGCCGTAGCCTAAGGCAACCAGAATGGAACCGCGGGTTCTGCGTTTAGGTGTCCATACTCTTTCGCGCAGATGAAGCGAACTGTTAAGGCACATGCTCATTTAGTAGCACCTAGCCGCGTTTATCCATCACGCTCGCTCACGCATGCCACATCCAATCATGATCTTGCCGTAGGTGTCTTGCATTCGAGAATGGCTTGAGCGCAAGTGAGTGCCGTACTCATACGAACGGCGATCAGAGACTTCAGCGTCGTACACACATGCAAACAGCCTGAGTGGAGGGGGTGTCTTGTACGTTCTGCTTAATTGTTCAACCCTTGTAAAGGGAGGAGCGTTGCAAGCGGCGGTGGCGTTTATTGGTACAGCCCTCACCAAGGGTGATCACATTAAATGGTATTTTGTGATGTCACCGAACGTAGCGGCGGAACTTCAGGGGGCCGGTCGAATGCCTCAATCACAACAGATGTCGGTCATCAAGGAATCTCCGGCAAGAAGCAATCGAAGCCGGAAGACGCTTCAAGCGCTGGTGAAAGCAGTTAAGCCTGATCTTGTGTTCACGTTCTTTGGCCCTGCGTACGCAGATATTGAAATTCTACATCTCTGTGGAGTCGCAGATGGGTGGGTGACGCATGGAGATCAATGGGCATGGCGGACGGTACGTAGCCCTGTCGAGGCCACTAAATTGTTGGGAACTATCCTGTATAAAGCACTGATGTTCAGAAGGGCGGATGCATGGGTTACGGAATCCGTGACTGCAAAAACAGGGCTGGTCAGAAGGCTGCGTATTCCAGAAGAGAACATCACAGTGGTCCCAAATAATTGTGCCGATCAATACATACGTTCAGAAGCGATTGCAGAGAGACCATCGCTCTATGGGACTCTAAACATTCTCTGCCTGTCTGCCTATTATAAGCACAAGAATCTTGAGATCATTCCGGCTGTTGCCAAGGAACTCCAGATTCGTTGCCCGGGTCGTCAGGTCAAGTTTGTCCTGACATTGCCGGCGGAGAGTTCTGGCCTCAAGAAGATTCTCTCACAGGCTGCTGCGCTTGGCGTAGATGACCGGATCGTCAATGTGGGGCCAGTTCCAGTCAGCCGAGGCCCTGAATTGTATCAAACCTGCCATATGCTCTTTCTTCCCTCAGTCCTAGAGACCTTCTCCGCAAATTACCCAGAGGCCATGGCGATGGGCCTTCCCATTGTGACGACAAATCTAAGGTTCGCGAGGGATGTGTGTGGAGCAGCGGGTGCCTATTTTGAACCAATGAATGCAAGGGATGCTGCGCATACAATCGGGAGGCTCTGCGAGGATGAGGGGTTATGGAAGTCTTTGGTGGCAGAGGGTAAACGCATCCTTCGATTGTTGCCAAACCAAGAGATGAAGTATGAGCTGTACAGGAACTGCATTGAGGACTTGTATTATCGATTCAACAATCAGGGAAAGCCGTTTCGTAGAAATGACCAAGCCGAGCCTCTGAACCACTAAAAGGTAATCCAGGCGACACATGATTTTTGTGGGAGATATAGCTGTTCCAAAGGGGGCATGTGGGGAGCCGCCATTGACCGAACGGTATTTTGGTGCGAGCACGGTTGTTGCGAATCTTGAGGGGGCCATTCTTCACGCGGGTGTGAAGCCTCGCGGCACACACTTGTACAATGATCAGCGCGTACTGGCCTACCTCCAGAGAAATCGCGTTCGTTTGGTCTCACTTGCGAACAACCATATTGTCGATATCGATCGTTCTCCGCGGATGACGATTCAACTGCTACGCGAACACGGGGTCCTATCATGTGGTGCAGGCGATTCATTAGAAGAGGCGTCACGCCCCGTCCTTTTAGAGGATGCAGAAGGTGATGTTGTGTTTTTAAGTTTCGGTTGGGACATCATTGGATGTCGGATAGCATCTCTGAATAGGGCCGGTGTCAACCCACTTTCCTGGGATACAGTTCTTGTCGGTATTGAGAACGCACGAAAGGCATTTCCAGGGAAGCCAATTGTCTTGCTCATGCACTGGGACTACGAGTTGGAGCTCTATCCCCAACCGATGCATCGTCAGATTGCCTACAGGGCAATCGATCATGGAGCTTCCGCTGTAGTGGGATGCCACAGCCATTGTGTCCAGGGGATCGAATTGTACAAGAACATGCCCATTGTGTATGGGCTCGGCAATTGGTTTTTCCCCGAAGGTCAGATATTTGGCCGAAATGTTCGATTCCCTGATTTCGCTCTGCGCCAGCTCGCATTTGAATGGATCTTTCCTACTCAGGAAATGAATTGTCATTGGTTTTCGTACAATCGAAGGACTGGTGCTGTTGACTACGAGTCGTCGGAGGTGTTGCGAGAATCTGTAGCCATCGCCGAGCTGACGCCGTTTGCTGGGATGGAGCACCACGAATATGTGAAATGGTTCAAGCGCCACCGTCGAAAGAAAATTCTCCTTCCCGTGTATCAGGATTCTCGTTCTTACGTTGGGAATAAACTGAGAGATGTATGGGTGAAGGGGCGACATTTGTTGGTCTGTTTTGCATCGGCGACCCAGCTGAAGGGTGGTTTGCGTTGACGAAGGTGAATATCAGAACCGTCCAACAGTGTGCGGAATAAGAATCCCCTTTGGGCACGCGTGCAGTGTGTCACGACCATCTAATGTACGATTAGGAAGCAGGGGTGTATGGGTCTTGGATTCGTGGATGGTCCCAAGAATGACGCTATCTAGGTCTTCGAGTTTCTGTCAAGAGACCGACCAATGACTACTGAGGATGTGTACAAGTCCCTTCCTATTACCCTCCAACATGTGGCTTGCTCCGTTGAGGGTTGGAGACTGTCCACCCGTAGATATAACCATGAGTTCTGGAAAATCCAGAAGACATTAGATGGACGTGTGGGATGGCGATTAGAGGAGCAGAGGCAGCTCAGAAGGGTTCGTCTGCAAGCTCACGTTCAAGCGGCTCTCTGTTCCCCATTCTGGAAGGAACGATGTGAGCGGTATGGGGTTAACGCGTCGGTTGAGAATCTAGAGGATGAAGTGAAGAAGCTACCAGTCTTGACAAAGGCGGAAGTGCAAGAGCACGCGGAGATGATTCGAAATCCTGGCATTGAAAAGGACCGCCTTTTATCGAGCCATACGAGTGGGACGACCGGCAGCGGTTTGGTGTTTTATGAAACGTCGACTGCAGAGAAGGAGCGATGGGCTGTCTGGTGGCGGTATCGAGCCTGGCACGGTCTGACTCAAGATATGTGGTGTGGGTATTTTGGTGGTCGATCGGTCGTCCCCTTGACGCAGTCTGCTCCACCATTCTGGAGACTCAACTATCCTGGCCGACAGATTCTATTTAGCGGATATCATCTGTCACCCGCCACGGCCGAGGTGTATCTCGAGGCACTCGATAAGTATGCGCCCTCTTGGCTCCATGGCTATCCCTCGTTGCTCTCGCTGATTGCCGGGTATCTCTTGGAACGAGGAAGACCGCTAAAGAGAACGCCAACGGTGGTTACGACTGGCGCAGAGAACTTGCTTCCGCAACAAAAGGAGTTGATGCAAAAGGCTTTTCACTGCCCTGTTCGCCAGCATTACGGACAGGCGGAGTCCGTTGCAAATATTTCTGAATGTCCAGAGGGTCACCTCCATGTGGATGAAGACTTCGCACTCGTAGAATTCCTGCCGGTAGAAGAGCAGTCCAATGTGTATAGAATTGTTGGAACCAATTGGAGTAATCACGCTTTTCCGCTCATTCGGTACGACACGGGCGATCGTGTGCGCCTTCCGAGCGGGAGCCCATCCTGTCGGATGTCTGGCCGAGTGGTGGAGTCCATTGATGGCAGGAAGGAGGACTATGTCATACTTCCGTCAGGAGTCCGGTTGGGAAGGCTGGATCATATTTTCAAAGATCTAACTCAGATTAGGGAAGCTCAGATTTACCAACCAGACCGAGAAAGAATCATCTTCAAGGTTGTAAAAAGAAAAGGGTATGGTCCCGATGATGAACGACGTCTTCTTGATGAAGCATACAAACGTGTAGGACGAAGCATTGCAATTAGGCTGGAATATGTCGATTCTCTTGAACGCAGTCAAACGGGAAAGCTTCGTTTTGTGGTGAGTGAACTGTCATGAAACAAATATTGCAGAATCTTGCCTCTGGTATCACCAACATCGCCGAAATTCCAAGTCCAAAGATCAGAGAGGCCCATCTTCTGATCAAAACAACGAGGTCTCTTGTATCGGTAGGGACAGAGCGCATGCTCGTCGAATTCGGTAAGGCCAACTTGCTCGATAAAGCACGTCAGCAGCCGGAGAAAGTTCGGATGGTGTTGGATAAGGTCAAGACTGATGGGGTGTTCCCGACACTGGAAGCCGTCCGCAACAAGCTGGATCAGCCTTTGCCGATGGGCTACTGCAACGTCGGAACCGTGCTTGAGGTTGGTCAAGGAGTCGTTGGCTTTTCAGTTGGGGATCGAGTGGCCTCGAACGGAAAGCACGCTGAGGTCGTCTGTGTTCCTAAGAACCTCTGTGCGAAGGTTCCGGATTGCGTGAGTGACGAGGCGGCTGCGTTCACCGTGATCGGTGCGATCGGACTACAAGGGATCCGGTTGATTCAACCCACGCTGGGTGAGGTTGTGGTGGTGACGGGTCTAGGACTGATTGGGCTAATGACCGTTCAGTTGTTGAAGGCCCATGGGTGTCGAGTGCTGGGGTTAGATTACGACGCAAGTAAATTAGCTCTCGCTCAGAAGCTCGGTGCAGAAACGGTTGATCTGAACCAGAATGCTGACCCTCTTAGCGCGGCGATAGCATTTTCTCGGGGGAGGGGTGTGGATGCGGTGATTATCACAGCCTCCACAAAAAGCAATGAGCCGGTGCATCAATCTGCGCAAATGTGCCGAAAACGGGGACGCATTGTGCTTGTCGGAGTCACAGGACTGGAACTGTCCCGCGCAGATTTCTACGAAAAGGAACTCAGTTTTCAGGTGTCTTGCTCCTACGGCCCTGGTCGTTATGACAGCTCATATGAGGACAATGGACAGGACTATCCTATTGGCTACGTTCGCTGGACGGAGCAACGTAACTTTGAGGCTGTTCTCGATATGTTGGCTGATGGCCGTCTTCAGACAGATGCGCTCATCTCACATCGAATCCATTTTGACGAGGCTACGACCGCCTATGATTTGATTGCGAGTCGAGCTCCCTCGCTCGGGATTATTTTGCAATATCCTGAATCAGATGCGTTTTTTCACAGTCGATTACTGCAAAGAACGATTGCCAGATTGGAGGAACCGCTCGAGGGGGAACGTTCTCCTGCTACCCCGGTCGTCGGATGCATTGGGGCAGGAAACTATGCTACGCAAGTGCTGTTGCCGGCTTTTAAGAAGACAGGAGTCGCCTTCAGAACGGTTGCGAGTAGCACAGGTGTGAGTGCTGCTCATGCGGGAAGCAAGTTTGGATTTTCTAAAATCACGAGCGATAGTAGGACTGTAATTGAATCTCCGGATAACAATACTGTCATCATCGCGACGAGGCACGATAGCCATGCAGCACTCGCTGCTGAAGCCTTAAAGGCGGGCAAGCATGTGTTTCTTGAAAAGCCGTTAGCAATCACGCGGGAAGAGCTGACGACACTCTGCCAGATCTATGAAGCCTGTATCAGGCAACAGGCATCGCCTCCGCTCATGATGGTTGGGTTCAATCGTCGATTTGCTCCACAGATTCAGCGAATAAAACAGTTGCTCGCGGGAATCTCAGAACCGAAGACGTTCATTATGACGATCAATGCAGGCCATATTCCCCGTGACCATTGGACTCAGGACCGACTGATCGGGGGAGGACGGATCATTGGGGAAGGCTGCCATTTTGTCGATCTCCTCAGGTTTCTCGCTGCCTCTCCGATTGTTGGAGTTCAGGCTATATCGGTGAGCGAAGACAATGTGACGGCCACATTGCGATTCGAGAATGGGTCGATTGGAACCGTCCACTATTTCTCGAATGGCCACAAATCGTTCCCCAAAGAGCAGCTTGAGGTATTTTGTGGCGGTAAGATATTGCAGCTGGATAATTTCAGAAGACTTCGTGGCTATGGCTGGTCAGGATTTCAAAAAATGGATCTCTGGAGTCAGGACAAGGGACAGACGGCTTGCGTTGCAGCCTTCGTGGATGCAATTCGTCAAGGTAACTGCTCTCCAATTCCTTGGAATGATCTTGTGGAGGTGGCCAACGTCACCTTCGACATCATGGATTCACTCGCATAAACTTCTTCCTTGTATGCAGCCTCTTGGCCTCTATGTCAGGACACTCTCGTATCTCCGTGCTTCGCAGGTCGTATATTTTCTTTGCCGGCGAATCCTTCCGCAATTACCGTCCGTAGTAAAACCTGCTGAGGCCAGCCTCCGTGTAGGCATTGCGATGGTGCCTGGCATCTCTGATTCATCGTCTGCCGAAGTCGATTCTGCTTTCTGTTTTCTTGGACGGACGAAGCGTCTTGATCTGGGGAATTTAGATTGGGCGTGCGCGGACATGCCGAAACTCTGGCGGTATAACCTGCATTACTTCGATTATCTCCATGATCCTCAGCGTCCTCTTGAGAACAAGCACCTTCTCATAGCTGATTGGATCCGGCACAACCCACCAGGGACTGAGGATGCGTGGGAACCCTATACGGTCTCGCTCAGAGTCGTAAACTGGATCAAGTTGTTTCTGTTCCGGAAGGGGACGGGCTCTGTGGAAGCCAGTGAAAAAACTCCCAGGCAGGAGTGGATCGACAGTCTGTATCAGCAAGCCTTGTGGTTGGAACGCAACATTGAATATCAGTTCTTGGCAAATCATTATCTCAAGAATGGCGTGGCGCTATTGTTTGCTGGGCTGTACTTCGAAGGAGCTGATGCGGATAGGTGGTTGAAAAAGGGGTTGGAGATTCTGCGGGATGAGCTGAAAGAACAGTTTCTTGCCGATGGCGGACACTTTGAAAGAAGTCCGATGTATCACTCCATCAGCGTGGTCGACTATCTTGATGTCATGAACCTCATGCAGAATTCATCTGCGGCGATTCTGCGTGGTGTGGCAGATGAGTTTGTTGAGAAGATAACAACGGCTCTGGATTTCTTGAACGGGATCTGCCTGCCTGATGGAGATATCCCTCTTTTTAATGATTCTGCACGCGGTATTGCTCCGACTCCGTCCCAGATCTTTGAGTATGCCGAACGGGTGATTGGATACAAGCTGCCACAGCGATCAACCAGTCTGACGGTCAGCGCATTCTCGGAGAGCGGGTATTATGTCTGTCGTAAAGCAGGCGATATAATCATCATTGACTGTGGGTCAATTGGCCCAGACTACAACCCAGCCCATGCCCATTGCGATACCCTGAGCTATGAGCTTGCGATTGATGGACAGCGAGTGGTTGTTGATAGCGGCGTGTTTGACTATGAGCCAAGTCGGGAACGGGCCTATGCGAGAAGCACGAGGGCTCACAATACTGCCATCGTCGATGGTGAGGAACAGTCTGAAATATGGGGTGTGTTTCGGGTGGCACGACGGGCAAGGCCAATCCAGGGTCGTATCGACAAAACGGAGGATGGGGCAGTTCTGTTTGAGGGAGCCCATGACGGATATAGGAGATTGGCGGGTAGGCCGATTCATCACAGGCGTATCCGCTACCACGAGCCGGGGAGTTGGGTCGTCACAGATGAACTGACAGGAACAGGAATTCATCAGATGGAGACCATCATCCACATTCATCCTGATTTCACAATCGTAAGGTCGGGAGATGAAAGTTTTCGGGTTGAGCAATGTGGAAACCTTATTGCAATCGTCGAAGTGTTGAGCGTCTCTCAGGCTACGGTTGAACTGGGGTGCTATTTTCCCGAGTTTGGTTTGAGCTGTAAGAATCCCATGATAGCCTTTTCTTGTTCCGGGGAACTTCCTCTTCAGTTGAGTTACCGAATCACAAAGACGTCGGCTCATTACACCGAGTCATACAGACATGCGGATTCTTTTCCTGTCACATTACTTCCCGCCCGAGGTGAACGCACCAGCAACGAGAACCTATGAACATTGCCGACAATGGGTGAAAGACGGACACAACGTGACCGTTGTCACGTGTGCACCAAACCATCCTCAAGGACGAGTGTACGAGGGTTACCGTAATCGGTTCTATCAACGAGAAATAATAGACGGAATCAACGTGGTGAGGGTTTGGACCTTCGTGACGGCGAACGAAGGCTTCTTCAAGCGAACCCTGAACTACATCTCGTACATGTGTTCTGCGGTCGTTCTCTCTCTTCTTCTGCCGAAAGCCGACGTCGTTCTTTCTACCTCTCCACAATTCTTTAATGGTCTCGCCGGGTACTTTGTCGGCAAGATGAGGAGGATTCCGTGGGTGCTGGAGATCCGTGACCTCTGGCCGGAATCAATCGTCGCCGTTGGGGCGATCAAGAGTCAGGCAGTCATTAAGATGCTGGAATGGATCGAACGATTTGCCTATCGAAGCGCAGACCACATTGTTCCTGTGACTGATTCGTTCAAAGCTTACATGTTAGACAAGGGGATTGAGACGAGCAAGATTACTGTCGTGAAGAATGGTGTGGATCTCGCTCAGTATAGGCCGGTTGAAGGTGCTTCTGCACTTGCCGAAGAACTTGGACTCACGGGAAAGTTTGTTGTTTCTTACTTTGGGACCCACGGCATGGCCCACCATTTAGAGACGATCTTGGACGCAGCCCGTCGATTGAACAATATCCCAAGCATTGTCTTCTTGATGGTAGGTGATGGAGCTGAACGGCAGACGCTTATTCGGATGCGAGTCAAGATGGGACTGAAGAACGTGATGATGCTTGATCAGCAACCGAAAAGCCGTATGCCGGAGTTCTGGGCCCTTTCAGACGTCAGTCTTGTCCTACTCAAAAAGTCTGATTTATTCAAGACCGTTATCCCTTCAAAGATTTTTGAAAGTCTGGCTATGGCCAAGCCGATTGTTCTCGGTGTAGAGGGAGAGAGTGCGGACTTGCTCCGGGCTGCTCAGGCTGGTCTCTGTATTGAGCCTGAGGATGCTGATCAGTTGGTTGCTCGTGTGATGGAACTCTCTCATGATACGCAGCTGTGTCAGCGATTAGGCAGGAATGGAAGAAGGTTTGTGATGGAACAGTTTGATCGTATCATCCTGGCGAGAAAGCTCGCTTCTGTGATGGAGGTGGTTTGCGGAGGGTCCGTCATTCAAGCTGAAGAAGTGTCGATTCCTGCCCGATAACCCAGTGCCAGGGGTTTCATGGGTTGGCATGTTGGAGTTCAAGACAAAGGTGCTCGAAGGATGGCTCAAGTAGTGGTGAATTGTTCGAATGGACGATGTCGGTGCAGCGGTTCTAGCGCCCAGGAGCAAGGTATGGCTGTGCATAGCAATCCATATTCGGCCAGGCACAGAATAGTAGGAAGATTTTACCGCTCGATCCAGCCCCGTTACACATTTGAACGCAGCTGCAGGAATGTTGACACAGGGGCGGCAGAACACACTTGTCTGCTGCCTTAGTTTTCAGAGACATATGAGCTTTACGGGTTGGCCCGAGGCTTGCTAGTGAGTTATCCATTCATACGTGTCCCTAATAGAGTAACCATTCGAAAACCTTTAACAGGAGTTGTGGTATGCAGATGATGAAACGATGGTTTACGCGAGGATTCATGCTTTCGGCTGCAGCGATATGTATCCTTTCGGTTCCCGTTACGGCAGCCCACGCAGCATTGATGACGTACTCGTTTGCCGGTAATCTCGACGGTGATACGACTGGTTCGCTTCAAATTAGCGGACTATTTAAATACGACAGCTCAACTGTTGGGAGCGGTGGTGTCTACAACGGCACGGTAAAGGATTATAACTTCAATCTGAGCTTCCTTGGCTCTAGTGGCCCAGAACTTCTCTATACATCGTCGTTCTCAGCAGGTGCCAATGCGGTCACGATTACGAAGAATATTCCGCTGGGGGGCGGCGTTGGAGACCGATGGGAATTGGTTACTGCCGCTAGCGGTGATCCCCTTTCCGATGGCAGCACCCCATTTAGTTTTGGGCTTCGCCTCAACCAGATTGGAGGAGGGTTGAATCTGAACGTTCAGGATCCTCCCGGTTTGGGTGGTCTGAACGGAGGGAGTGCGAGATGGCGGCTCCTTTTTGAGGATGCGGATGGTGTTCCAGGCGCCTATGTAGGGAATATCACCAGTCTGACGGCCGTGCCGTTGCCAACGGCAGTACTCCTGTTCGGCGCAGGGCTATTTTCATTGGTGGGGTTGGGAGCAGGCGGGTTGCGAAATCTTCGGACATCTAAGGTCTAAGTCACTCCTTCAGTTCTGGTCGCGAGGGGCTTGGTATCTCTCCGAGATACCAAGCTCGTTCCTTCTCCGAAATCAATCGACAGAGAGACGGTTCCGATAGACAATCAGGTTTCGCCGTGGTTGTTTGGATCGGCGTCGCTTGTTTGACTCATTCCTCATCATTGGCTGAGTGAAGCTGTCTTATGGCTAGCACACGCGCTCTATTCGCTTCATCGCTCCTGATCGTTGTCTTCGTAGTCTATTTGTATGCTGACAGTCTTGTGTTTCTGATCAGCCGCTGGTTAGGGAGTGAGGACTATAGTCATGGATTGTTTGTCCCTCTCATTTCAGGGCTTCTCATCTGGCAATCCCGACACCAGCTATCTCAACTGCCAAGAGAACAATCATGGTGGGGCTTAGCCGTGATCGGTCTTGGTCTCCTTCTCTATGTAGTCGGTGAACTCTCGACGCTCTTTCTCGTCTTGCACATTTCGTTATGGATCGTACTGGTTGGACTGGCGATGACTCTCGTTGGGATTCGTGGAACGAAGACGATTGCGTTCCCCCTTGGCTATCTCGTGACGGCGATCCCGCTTCCCACGTTTTTTTATGCAAATCTGTCCAGCCACCTTCAATTGTGGTCGTCTTCGCTCGGTGTCGGGTGTCTTCAGCTTGTTGGGGTGATGGCATTTCGTGAAGGTAATGTGATCGATCTCGGGCCGGTTCAGCTGCAAGTCGTCGAAGCCTGCAGTGGGATTCGGTATCTGCTTCCTCTACTCTCGCTTGCGTTGCTCTGTGCTTATCTGTTCAAAGACAAGATGTGGAAGCGAGTCATCTTGGTACTCTCTGCTATCCCCATCTCGATACTGATTAACGGGTTCCGGATTGGCATGATCGGAGTGTTGGTCGAATTTTATGGGAAAGGTGCAGCAGAAGGGTTCTATCATCTCTTTGAGGGATGGGTCATTTTCATGGTCAGCTTTGGGTTGCTGATTCTCGAAGTGGCGTGGCTGGGAAGACTTGGCGCAGAGGCACCAGGGCGATCGTTGCGTGAGTATTTGAAATGGGGAACTCAGGAAGTGGAGACCGTCGTGAAGGGCGAGGTGAACGTTCTCCCCAACCGGCTCTTCTCTCCAGGGCCCGCCTACTTATGCAGTGTGGCGCTGCTTGCCCCATGTGCATTGCTTGGTACTCTGCTTATGGATCGCGAGGAAAGTCCTCCTCCCCGAACCGCCTTTGTAGATTTCCCGATGCAAATCAGCGGGTGGCGTGGCCAGCCCTATCCGCTCGAACAGCAGTACATCGATACTCTTCGGTTTGACGATTATGTTCTCGCGGATTATCGATTGAGTCCCCAGCAGCAGGTAAATTTCTATGCCGCCTATTATCGGTCACAACGGAAAGGACAGTCTGCCCATTCACCTCAAAGCTGCCTGCCAGGTGGTGGCTGGGAAATTGCCTCATTGACACAAGCTGAATTACCGGTCTCGGATCCAACCATGCAACCGTTGTGGGCCAATCGTGCGGTCATTCAGAAAGGGGATCAAAAACAAATCGTCTTATACTGGTTTAAACAACGCGAGCGTCAGCTCACGAGCGAATATCTGGTCAAGCTGTACTTGTTGTGGGACGCGTTCTCTCGGCAGCGAACTGACGGAGCGCTGGTGAGGTTAGCTACGCTTGTCAGCCCGGGTGAATCCGAATCCATAGTCGACCAACGTCTCCGGGAATTTGCCGTAGCAGTTGGGGGAGAGCTGCCGAGATTTGTGCCGGACTAAACAACCCTGTACCTGATGAGCGAGCGTGCCAATGCTGAATGAACTCTTTTTCAGTTCCATGACTGCCTTGCTGGTCTGCATGGCTCTGATTCCGTTCCTGCGGATTGTGGCCGAGCGCTTCCAGATCATGGATCAACCGGGAGGCCGGAAAGTTCATGCGCATGCGGTACCACGGATCGGTGGGATCGCATTTGCCGTCGGTGCATGCGCCTCGATTGCCTGGTGGGGGCCTAAGGATACCACAACATTCTCGGTGCTATTAGGATGCGGGATTATCGTGATCTTCGGTGTATGGGATGACCGGGTCGATCTCGGCTACAGAACCAAAGTAGTCGGACAGCTGTGCGCTGCTCTTGCTGTTGTATTAGGCGGAGAGATCTGGTTTACCACTCTTCCCTTTCTCCCCGATGTGGAAGTGCCGGCATGGATTGGGATGCTTGTGACGGTGGTGTTCCTGATCGGCGTGTCCAACGCCGTCAATTTGACAGATGGTTTGGATGGTCTGGCTGGTGGACTGTCGTTTCTCACGCTCAGTGGGATCGCCTATTTGGCCTATCTTTCTGGAGACTCGACGGTCCTCGTGCTCGCTGTTCCCTTTCTTGGAGCGATCTTGGGGTTCTTGCGGTACAACACCTATCCTGCACGTATCTTCATGGGGGACGGGGGTAGCCAACTCTTGGGATTTATGATGGGGGTGCTGGCCGTCTTACTCACAGACTCATCCCGTGGTCCCTTCAGCTCTAGCCTCGCATTATTTCTATTGGGATTGCCGTTTCTGGACACGCTCGGGGTCACGGCGCAGCGGTTGGCTGAGGGGCGATCGCCATTCGTTGGCGATCGCGCGCATATCCATCATAAATTGCTTAAAGTGGGACTCACGCACTATGAAGCCGTAACAGTGATCTATCTGATACAGGCTGGCATGTTGGGGGTCGCTTACCTCCTACGCTGGCAGTCCGACACACTCATTGTTCCGCTCTATCTGACCCTCGTGTTCTTGGTTTTAATACTGTTTATTGCGGCGGGACGAGGACTCCTTTCCCCTCCAACCTCAGGCGCAGGGTATGTTCTTTCAAATGCCACCATCGCCAGATTTGTCAATGGTCCTTGGCTGACGGATCTCCCGATTCAGTTCTTGGCTGTGACTGTTCCGTTGTTCTTGATCGCATTGGTCTTTCTTCCCTCGACGGTTCCCAACGACGTGGGGTATGTCTCGATTGGGCTATTTGCAGTGGTGTTGATCGGACTCTCCTGCTCTTCACAGGTTGCACCATACTTTGTGCGAGGAGGGCTTTATGTTGGGACCACATTTTTGCTCTATGTCTGTGAGGGTTCTCGAGGGGGTCCTGTTTCTGCTGTCGCCATGGCGCACAACGTGTTCTTTATCATTGCCGCTATTATGGTGCTATTAAGTCTTCGATTCAATCAAGAAAGCCGGTTTCAAACGACACCTCTTGACTATTTAATGGTATTTATGGCTGTGACGTTGCCATTGCTCCCTGAAGTCAGCGCGGATGTCTCGCATTTAGGTGTCTTTGCGGCCAAGTTGGTGGTGCTCTTCTTTTCCTTCGAGTTGCTCCTTCATGCATTTTCGACGCGTGTCAGACAATTAGGGCTCGTGTCGCTCTGGATCCTCTTTGGGTTGGGAATTCGGATTTTGTTGTAGCAAACCGCGTTACGTAATAACGTACAAGTATGAAATCTGAGCACTTACAGAAGGGCTGTAGGCGGAGTGTCAATAGAAAGGGAACTGTTGGCATTATTCTCCTCGCGGCGATCACCTTGGCCGCTTGTGGTGGTCCTGAGGAGAGAAAAGCAAAGTACTTTGCTCGAGCCACTGAGTACATGGAGGCTGCAAATTATCCCAAGGCAAGGGTGGCACTGAGAAATGTCTTAAAAATTGATCCCAAAGATGCAGATGCGTATGTCTTGTTTGCTCGAGTTGAGGAGAAGGAAAAAAATTGGCGCAATGCGGTGCAGCTCTATCAGGAAGCCGTACGACTGAGTCCTGATCATACCGAGGCGTTGATTGCCTTGGGCAAATACTACCTGGAAGCGCGATTGACCGACCGTGTGATGGAAGTGGCAGAAGCAGTGCTCAAGGGGTATCCCAGCCATGCTCAGGCGCAGGCGCTAAAGATTGCTTCACAGGTGGTCTCGGACGAAGCCGTTCTTCCGGCGATCCCCAAGGCGGAAGTACTGGCCAGGGAGTTTCCCACAGAGCCGGATGTCGCGATTCTCCTCGCGACGTTGTATGGCCAGCGTCAGCGATATCGTGAGGCCGAGCACGCGCTGCAACGTGCCTTGGCAGCGTATCCGCAGGATTTGGACCTGCTGAATAGTTTGAATACGGTATTGACCAGAGCCAATGATTCAGCCGGTGCAGAGAGGGTGATTCGCCGGATGATCGAGGTCGAACCGGAATCGCTTGATCACCGGCTGAGACTGGCTCAGTTCTATGTCAAGCACAGCGCCTATGGTCAGGCGGAAACCGTGCTTCGTGATGCGGTGGCTCGTGACCCAAGCAGTGAGCAGCGCAGACTTGTGTTGGCGGAGTTCTTTGTCAATAGGAACGATCTCTCGTCTGCTGAGCGCGTGCTCTTGGAGGCCACGGCGCAGTTGCCGTATGCAAGCCAACTTCAATTTGGAGTTGCTGCCCTCTACGTGAGGATGGGCCAGGAGGCCAAGGCGCGCGATCAGTATACTGCCTTGATCCGTGAATATAACGAGAAACCGGCTGGACTGGAAGCCAAGGTGAAGTTGGCGGAGATGGATTTCCGGGCCGGCAAGCAGATTGAAGCAGAGCGCCAAGTGCAGGAAGTCTTGAAAGAGAACCCTCGATCAACGGAAGGGTTGATCCTCACGGGGCGGATGGCGTTGACCAGAAGGAACGGGAAGGATGCAGTCCAGGCGTTTCGCACCGTTCTGCATGATCGGCCAGAGTTAGCCACGGTGCATTATCTGCTAGGCCAGGCGTATCAACTCGCCGGCGATATCAATCTTGCAAAGGACAGTTTGGAACGGGCAGTGGCACTGTACCCGGACCAGGTGGATGCCAAACGATCCCTGGCATTGCTGGAGAGCCGAAGCGGACGACACCAGCAGGCCCGTGCGCGACTCGAGGATCTCTTGAAGCAACGTCCTCACGATATTACCGCGCTCGACATGCTGATGACGTTGGATGTGGTGACGAAGAATTGGCAGGAAGGGGAGAGAACATTAACACGACTTCGCCAGGTGTCGGGTGGCAATCAGGCTATTGCGTTGGTGGCTGAAGGGCGGTTCTATGAAGCGCAGCGCCGCCTGAGTGAGGCAAGTCGGGCCTACGAGCGAGCAACTACGGTCGCTCCAAATTCGCCGGAGCCGTTACTGTCGCTTGTGAAGGTGGAGGTAGCGTTAGGGCAGGTTGCACGCTCTAAAACCAGGCTGGAGTCTATCCTGGCTACCGATCAGAACCATCTCTTCGCACACGGACTCCTGGGGGAGATTTTGTCTCGTGTACAGCTGCACGAAGAGGCTGCATCCCACTATAAGGAGGCAGTTCGAGTCAATCCGAAGTGGGTAACCCCCTGGCTCAATTGGGCCACAGCGGCATTGTCTCAGAAGAAACCTGACGTGGCGTTGCAGATTGTACAAGAGGCACTTACAGCGAACCCCGAGAGCGAGGAGTTGCATATGCTATTGGCCTCGGTGCAGTCCGAGCGAGGACAGCTCGATCTGGCCATGGGCGCGTATGAGGCCACCTTGCGAATCAATCCGCACAACGTGTTGGCGGCGAACAACTTGGCTGTGCTGCTTGTCGATCACAAAGGAGATCCGGCAAGTTTGCAGAAAGCCTTCGGTCTCAGCAGAGAGTTTGAGAAGGAGGCACCGCATCCGTTGTTCATCGATACACTCGGGTGGGTTCGATTTAAGATGGGCCAACAGGAGGAAGCGATCCGTCTCATGAAAGATGCGGTCGCTAAATCTCCAGAAATGTCTATCCTTAATTATCACCTTGGGATTGCATTCTTGCGGTCCGGTCAACGAGCTGAGGCTCGCACCTACCTCTCCAGAGCATTGAAAAGTTCAGATCTATTTGAAGGGCGACGAGAGGCCGAGCAGGCCCTCGCACAGCTAAGGGGGTAAAGAAGAAGCCATGGGTCGTTCAGCTCGATTAATGCTGAGTGGGGGACTGATCATAGGTGTCGTGCTAGCGGTGATGCCCGTTCATGCCGAAGATGCGATGCCTGCGTCGCTGGTGTCGCAATTTGAGCCGGGATATCGACTCGGTGCAGAAGATGTCCTGTTGGTATCGGTGTGGAAAGATGAGCAGTTGACACGCGAGGTCGTGGTTCGTCCGGACGGCATGTTTTCGTTCCCTCTCGTCGGAGACATCCAAGCGGAGAATCAAACAGTTGAAGATATTCGTGGAGAACTGGTCAAGCGCCTCACGAAGTATATACCGAATCCCAATGTCTCTGTGGCTGTGACGAAAGTTGCCAGCTATAAGGTGTATGTCGTTGGGCGAGTGAACAAACCGGGTGAATATGTGATCGGCCATTACACTGACGTCTTACAAGCGCTCAGTCTTGCCGGAGGGCTGACCCCGTTTGCCGGAGAAAACGATATCAAGGTGATGCGCCGAGTGAGGGGAGGGCAGCAGGCCATTCCCTTCCGCTATGGAGATATTCGAAAAGGGAGAGACTTGGAGCAGAATATTCTTCTGCAACGCGGTGACGTCGTCATGGTGCCGTAACCGATGCATGAAAGGTATGAGGCTCGAGGTCGTAATCACTATCGATATGTGCGAGGCATCGGGGGGGGCTTGGTGCTGCTCTGCGTCTTGGAGTGCGGCATGGCAGGCCAGAGTGAGGCAGTAGAGTGGTCATTGGCTCCATCGATTGGGGCGAAGGGTGTCTACAACAGTAATCTATTGTTGACACCGCTTCCCCATCACGACACCTATGGGTATTGGGTCACCCCCGCGACGGAATTGGCCGGTAAGACCGAGCGATTGGACGTCAGCAGTAGGCTTGCCGCAGACATTGTCGGATATTTCGGCGGTGAGGTCCGGCAGTTTACGAACGTCTTTGCTCCCTTGTCGGCGCGATATAGAACCGACAAGGATCTCTTCGGGTTCAACGGAGGATTCATCCGTGACAATACGTTGCTCAGTGAATTGCAAGCGACTGGGGTTGTTCTGCAGTTCGCTCAGCGCAATCAGTGGACCTTTAATCCGACGTGGACAAGAACGGTGACGGAAAAGTTGTCGCTCCAATCGAGTGTACAGTTGTCTGACACGACGTATGAGACTGCCAGGTTGACTGACCATCGGGTGGTGGGTGGGTCTGGTGGACTGCAGTATCAATTGACTGAGCGCGACCAGATTCAACTATTGGGGTCCTACACGGATTTCCGCACAACGGATTCACCATTCCCATTTCGAGCCAGTTTCCCAGGAATCAACATGAGTTTTACCCATGCGTTTGATGAATCGTTGACGGGAACTGTCTATGGCGGACCCAGGTTTTTGTCCTCCACGACGCAGACATCCGTCGGCTCCATTGACGCTAATGAGACTGTGTGGTTGGCCGGGGCCAGTATGACGAAACAGTTTGAACGAGCTAGGGTTCAAGTTACATTTGCTCGAGATCTGAGTCCTAGTGGATTCGGACTCTTGATTCAGACGAATCGAGGCGAAGTCTCTGGCACCTATGATGTTTCGGAGACTCTGGCCTTAGGGCTGAATCTGGTTGGAATGATCACGACCGGAAAGGCGGGCACGGCTAGCGGAGCAACCTTTCCGGAAAGTCGGTATGTCAGTGTGGCACCGAAGATGACGTGGCAGTTTCTCGAATGGTGGAGGGCAGAAGTGTCATACATGTATCGATGGCGCGATACCGACATTGCGATCAGCTCGGCTGAATCTCATGCAACCACATTTATGGTGACTTATTCTCCCCCACACCTCTCGTTCTCTCATTAACGGTATGGCACAGTCACAAGGATCTGGACAGTATTCTGAGCGAGTCATGAGCGTGCAGGACTACGTCACGGCGTTTCATCGGCGTCGCAAGCTTATTCTCCTTACCGGCCTCGGTCTGTTGGTAGCGTCCTTGCTCTTGGCATTCTTTTGGCCGCCGACGTATAAGTCCACGGCCACGATCCTTATCGAGGAACAGGAAATTCCATCAGATCTTGTTCGGTCGACCATTACGAGTTATGCCGATCAACGGATTGAGACGATCAAACAACAAGTGATGAGTCGAACAACGCTCTGGAAAGTGGTCGAGCAATTTAATCTGTACCAGGACCTTCGCAAAAATACACCGGCAGAAGAGATTGTGAAGAGATTCATCAAGGATATCGAAGTTGAAGTGATCAGCGCGGATGTCGTGGATAAGCGTACGCAACATGCCACTAAGGCAACCATCGCCTTTACCGTGTCTTATCAAAACCGAACTCCCGAATTGGCTCAAAAGGTGGCGAATGAACTGACAAGCCTATTCTTGGGAGAGAACTTGAAGAGCCGTGAACGACAAGCGCAGGAGGCCACGTCGTTCCTGCAGCAGGAAGCGGAAAACCTGGCACGTCATATCACGGAAATCGATGAACGTATCGCATCGTTCAAACACCGAGCGAAGGGAGCACTCCCGGAGTTGATGCCGTTGAATCAGCAACTGCTGAATCAAGCCGAACGTGAATCGATGGATGTCGATCAGCAGATTCGGACTCTGGAAGAACGCAAAACCTATCTCGAAGGGGAATTGGCAACAGTAAAGCCGAATACTCCCATCCTATCCGTGACCGGGGAACGTATTCTCGATTCGACGGAACGGTTGCGCGCTCTGCGAGCTGAATATGCCGGTGCCACCGCGAATTTATCTCCTGAGCATCCTGACATCGTGAAGATGAAACAGGAAATCGAAGCGTTGGAGAAGGAGGCCGGCGAGGCATCCGATGTCGATGAAGCTTCGAAGCGGCTTACCGAGGCGCGTACAGGGCTGGCAGCGGATTCAGAACGATTGGGATCCGAACATCCCGATGTGCTACAGGCTCGTAGAAAAGTTGCAGGCCTTGAACAGGAAGTGTCTCGACTTGGAAGTGTGCCAAGGAAGGTTGTCAATCAACGCCCCGAGAACCCAGCTTATATCAATCTGCAGGCCCAGTTGAATTCCGTGACGTCTTCGTTGGAGGGACTTCGAAATACCCGTACCGATATCAAACGGCGACTACAGGGCTATGCAACGCGTCTAGAGCGAGGGCCTGAGATTGAACCAGAGTATTTGGTGCTCATGCGAGATCGAGATACTTCCGGGCAAAAGTATCAAGAAATTCGTTCGAGATTGCTGGAAGCAAAGGTCTCAGAAGGACTAGAGGTTCAGCGAAAAGGGGAACGTTTCTCGCTTATTGATCCGCCCAGTCTTCCCGAGAAACCTTATAAACCCAACAGGTTCGCGATCGTTCTTCTTGGATTCCTTCTCGCAGTGGGCGGAGGAGTTGGCGTGGGAGCAGCCGCGGAATCACTTGACCATTCCATCAGGACGCCCGAGCAGCTTGTGGCCCTGACGCAGCAGTTTCCCCTCGCCGTGATTCCATTCATGCCGAACGAAGAAGACGTGTCCCACGTCAAGCTCAGGCGAAGGGTTGTGCAAACTGCAGGAGTCGGTATGGTCGCGACGGCTATTGTGTTCGTACACGTCTTTGTGACCCCATTGGATGTCTTGTGGTTTTCTGCTTTGAGACGGTTTGGAGTGGAGTAACCCGGAAGGCTATTTTATGGATCGTATCCGTGCCGCACTAGACCTGTACAAGGACTGCAGGGGTTCCTCTAGTCGTGGTGAGACCTCGGGGCGAGCGACGACCCAATCGGTACCGCCTCCGATTACGTATACCAAGACTAGATCGCTGAGTATTCCACACACGGTTTTGCGTGGGCATCGCGTGATGGCCGCACACAAGAAGGGGGCATTCGTCGATGCCTATAAAATCCTTCGAACTCAAGTCACACAGCGACTTCGGGAAAACGGATGGAATGTCGTCGGTGTAACGAGTCCTGGGTATGGAGAAGGGAAAACTTTGACAGCCGTTAATTTGGCGGTCAGTCTTGCCATGGAAACAACGCAGACCGTCTTGTTGGTGGATTCGGACCTTCAGGATCCTACAGTACACCAAGTCTTTGGCCTGAAAGACTGTCTCGGTCTTGCCGATTACCTGCTTGATGATCACCCCGTTGAGGATTTGTTGTTGCATCCTGGGATCGGGCGGTTCGTCTTGTTACCAGGAGGGCGCGCAATCTCGAACTCCACGGAAATCTTGACCGCCCCGAAGATGGTTGCGCTGGTGGAGGAGTTGAAGCATCGCTATCCCTCTCGGGTCGTGATTTTTGACCTCCCTCCATTGCTCCATACGGCTGATGTCTTGGCGTTCTCTCCGTACACGGACGCGCTTCTGATGGTCGTGGAGGAGGGAAAGACGACGGGGGAGGAATTGCAGCGTGCACTTTCGTTGGTCAAGAATTCACGACCGGTTCTAGGAACGGTCCTCAATAAGGCTGGCCGATCGTCCTTAACCCTTGCGGACATGAAAGCCATGTTGGCTACCTAACCTGCACCGGCGGGTCTAGCAGGATGCTGAAAACGTCCGCCAGCGACGTTCCCGCATCGCTCAGAGGATCAACGTACCGAAGTGTACGCCTCACCTCTTCGCTTGCTGCGGCCTTTTTGAGCATCCTGAAGTTGTTGAGAGGCGTTTCGGTAGGCAACATTCCATCGACTTGTTTGGAAATAAACAAGCTTTTCAGTAAACTGTGAGAACGGCTGATCCCTATGTACGAATCCTTCTATCAGCTCAAGGCTAAACCGTTCGCTCTCCTACCGGACAGCAGTTTCCTCTATCAGGGCACAGAACATCAGGCGGCGTATAGTCTATTGGAATACGGCATTCTGAGTGAGGCCCCGTTTATGGTGCTGACGGGCGATCCCGGTGTCGGGAAGACCTCCCTCCTCCAGAAACTCATCGCTGAACATGGTGCCCGGCACAAGATTGGGTTGGTGACCAACGCGCGGTACGATATCGAGCAGCTCTTGCCATGGATTCTGTTGTCCCTCGGATTAAGCACCAAACGGCTTGATCCTATCGAAGCCTACCACCTGTTTTCTGAGTTTCTGTCACAAGAGTCGAAACGGTCTCGACGGGTCATTCTCATTATCGATGAAGCTCAAAGTTTGGGTGCTGAGTTGCTTGAAGAGCTGCGATTGTTGTCGAATATGAACGATGGGAGGACATTAAGACTGCAGATCATTCTCTCGGGTCAGCCCGATCTCTATACACTGCTTCAACGGATCGATATGACTCAGTTCGCACAACGGATTGTCGTCGACTATCATCTCAAGCCATTGTCGGAAACCGATACGGCGAATTGTATTCGCCATCGACTCCATGTCGCGGGTGGGCGTCCGACGCTTTTTACCGATCAGGCCTGTGCGCTTGTGCATCGATTGAGCCAAGGGAATCCGCGACTGATCAATCAAGTCGCAGATATTACCTTGACCTATGGATACGCGGAACAAGCAGGAACTATTACCGCAAAGTTGGTCGCTCAGGCAGCCATTGACCGGATCAAGGGGCGAATTCTCCCGCTCGCTGCCACGGAAGAATTAGTTGCCCTTGCATCGGCCCCGGATGAACCCGCGGAACACCAAGGTTCCAGCCGAACGCTCTCATTGGAGCTTGTTCTCGATGAACCTTCTGAATCCGCTTCGAGTCGGTATGCAGAAGAACAGTATCAACGAGCTCTGGTGTTAAAAGAGCAGGAGCAATTCAAAGAGGCCGTAGAACTCTTTCATGCAGCGGCCAAGGACAAATCTCTGTGGTTCAAAGCCTATGCGCAGGTTGGTTTTTGTTATGTCAAGATGCGGGAACCTCAGGCGGCGATTCAAGCTTTTTGCACGGCTCTGGATGATCCGACGGCCCCGATGAAGGAGATGCTGGATGTCCTCTACTGTTTGGGACGTAGTCTTGAATCTGTTGGAAAGAGTGATCAGGCGAGAGAGGTGTATGACCGAATCAATCAGTCCACTCCGTCTTTTAGGGATGTTCCCAATCGATTAGAACAACTGGGAGTGTCGTTGAGGCCATTAGGAAAAGTTGATGAACAGGTTGGAGGAGGACATTCTTGGTTCAGTGGGATGATTGACAATGTGCAGCGTTTTCTTATTGGCAGCCACAAGTGAGTGTGTTCCACCATTCAGGGTGATTCTCGAAGACGTTTATGTCTGATTCAGCACAGGATATTTCCGATCCGTCCGTCAGTCCTGAGGAACGCTATGAACGAGGTCTTGCACTCAAACAGGCTGGACTGCATAAGGCTGCGATCGAGCAGTTTGAAATGGCGGCTGTCGAAGCCGCACTGGCGTTGAAGGCGTATGCACAGATCGGACTGTGCTATAAACTGGCTGGTTGCTATGAGGAGGCTGTCCCGGCGTTTCAAAAGGCGTTGAATGTGACGACAGCCTCATCAAAGGAAACCGTGCAGATCCTCTATGTCCTCGGTCGCACGCTGGAATCATTAGGGCGTGTTGCGGAAACACTCGAGGCGTATCGGTGGATTCGACGGGAAGATCCGGACTATCGAGATGTGGCAGCGCGGATTGAGCGTTTGAGCACCAGGCGTCCGGCCGTCGCACGAAAAGGAATTAATGCCTAGGCCTACTTTGTAGGTGTTCGCATTGTGCAATCAAATCCTCGCCGCTGTAAGCAGATGAGTTTCAGGCGGCTGTGATCATCTGCGAGCGGGAATACTTGATTCCAGGTCAATTCGGGTCAGTATGACAGAATGTCCTCCAGTTGGATCTGCTGAGGCTCGTGAACGATCGTGAGTAATATAGTCGACATCTGCCGAGTCATTGTCTTCCTCCTGGTTTCTCCAAATGCATAAATGATTTCAGATGCCTCTGCTTTTGAGTGGTATTGGTGAGGAGCAGCTGAAGTCTGGGGGTTAGTACAACGTGCACTTCGTTTCGAACACAGTGTGGTCCTTCAATGCACCGTTTTCAGAGTTCCAACTATGGGATGGTGGAAAATCAGGACAAGCGTGGTTGCGTTGATGGAAGCAGTCTGGACTGTTGCAGACCCTTGGGGGGGCGTGACTTCGGCAAGGAGATGGGTTGAGTGTGGTCAGAAAGGTAGTGCCTTGGAGTTGAACGTAGGTGCGTGGCTCTTGAGAACCGGAAGAAGTTTACCTTTCGGCTGAGGGGCAGTCTTGAACAGGACGGATCGTGTCACGATTTCCGGATTTCCATCGGCACACCTGTGAATTGAACACGCCTGCGAAAGACCTGTTCGAAAAGATCGGCTCGGCTCTTCGCGGCCCATAGTTCCATCTCCGCGTCACCTGTGAGCTGCACGTCGATGGTCACCAGCTTCCCAAGTTTGACCTGCAGGCGTTGGATCAGCGAAAAATGGGTCCGGTCGAGCCCATCCGCGATTCGCAACAGTGAGGCAAGGATCTTGACAGTGCGTTGGAGGCGAGGCGGCAGGCTAGTGAATTCTTCGTGTTTGAGCGTCGGCAAAGACCGTCGGTGGTAGCGAGCGATATTGGCGACCACATCAATATCTTCAGCCGTCAACCCGCCAAGATCGCTGTGTTTAATGAGATAGTATGCGTGCTTGTGATGTTGTCTGGGATTGATATGATACCCCACGTCGTGCAGGATGGCGGCATATTCAAGCCAGGTACGTGCCTGGTCTCCGAGGTGGTGCTCACGCTTGGTCTGGTCAAACAACTGCAAGGCCAAATCGGCCACATGGAGCGAATGACTCTCCGGGGCATGGCAGCGCCGAGCCAGACCGATTACGTTTCGACGGCGGATGTCGGGAAAATCCTGTTCGGCCTTCAATCCTTCGCGATGACGGGCGATAAAGTCATAGATGATTCCCTCTCGAATGGCCTTGTCACAGAGCGTGATTTCCTGAAGACCGGATAGTTCGAGCAGGCATCGTAGTACGACGGTGGTAGGCAGCAGGGTATCCACTCGTTTGGGATCTAGACCTGGAATGGCCAAGCGGTCTTTCACCGATGAACGGACCAGCTCAGCTTCAAGGCTTCGGATATGTTTCAAGAGAACGGTTGCCAGGTTGTGTTGTGGTAGCGGGCGACCCGTTTGACGGAGATGGACGACCTCGCCTACATTGCCGGCCATGCCTGAGGTGGCGACCAGCGAGTGAAACTTCTTCATCTTAAAGGATCCAATGGCGTCACGGAGGTGGGTTGTGACGACGGTTTCGAGTGTGCGCATCATGGATTGCGATGGCGGCGTCTTCGGGAGGCATTGCTCGGTGAGCCGGATTGCCCCCAGTTTGAGGCTGGTGCCGTGCATCAGGCCATCTCGATTCCCCACGATCAACTCGACCGATCCCCCACCGATGTCAACGACCAACGTCGGTCCGTCCGGGAGGGCGATACTGTGCTTGACGCCCAGAAAGATGAGCCGGGCTTCTTCCACCCCGCTGATCACACGCACGCGTAGGCCGATCTGTTCCTGAATCATCGCAACAAACTCGCCACCATTTTGGGCCTCTCGCACCGCGCTGGTCGCCACGGCGATGATACGCTCAAACCCCTTGTTACGGGCGAGCGTGACCAATGTCTTGAGTACATTCATCGCACGAGCCATGGACTCGTCGGACAGGCGCCTGGTGGCGAACACGCCGTTGCCCAATCGGGTCATGTCTTTGAACCGATCTAGGATTTTGAAGCTGGCATCAGGTAGGATTTCTGCCAGCACCATGTGAATGGAGTTCGTTCCGATATCGATAACGGCGAGTTTGGACACGACACGACTTCTCCTGTAAGCCAGTAGGGACCTTAATGAACAACAAGGGATCTGTCAAGAAGCGGAGAGTGAACAACGTGTGACAATCGCGGGAGAGTCTGCCAGCGTGGCGCAGTCCTATCCGAGGGTCTACTGGACGACCAGATGAACACTTCGATTCTTTTGTCGACATTCGCTGCTGTGCTCAAAGCAGAGCGGACGATCTTTGCCGTAGCTGGTGGTTGAGATGTCTGTCAAGACACCGAGTCGCCGAAGATAGGCCTTGACGTTCTTGGCCCGCCGCTCACCCAGCACGAGATTATATGCAGAGGTGCCAATATCATCGCCGCGCCCCTCCAAGATGAGGCGGGTGATACTGTCTTGCTGCAGTTGTTTTGCATCGGACTCCAGGACGTGGAGGGCGTCCCCTTGGATGGCCTCTTGATCGAAGTCAAACAAGATGTCGGCCAAGATTCCGGCATCCAAGCCAGTGGCGTTTCGTGCCGTCAGTTCAGACTGCATCGCAGGATGTGTACGTGAGCCGGTGAGGTGGGCATCATTCGGAGGGATCTCCTTAATCGCTGGTTCAGCGATCCGCTCTTCCTGCCCACGCAGATCTTGTCCGATGAGGGAGCCCGATTTGGAAGAACATCCATGCATCAGCAGAACGGTAAGGCCGAAGAGACTGACGAGCGTTACACTGCGTACCGGTGTCATATGGTCTGCCTTTGAGTGAGGGCCGTGCCGACCGTCACTGAAGGAGTACGTGTGCGGCTTCATAGATCGGCCTAGGTTCGCTGATCGGTGTCCAGCTCAAGACGGCTAATGAATCCTCAACATAGGATGGCGTTCGCATGCCGTTAAGGACGCAGGTCACTCCAGGTGTGCTGCTGAGTAACCAGAGCATGTTCTGGGAGAGAGAGGCAGCGCGCGGTGCGTCCGGCAAGAGCGGACCAATGGCGCGGGTGATTTGTTCGGTCTGGGCTCGACTCCGCAGGGTTGCGTCATGTCTGAATGCACGGAGAAGAGTCAGGAACTCGGGAATATAGCGTTGCCGCCAGTGCTCCCACTCCTCAGCAGTGGTCCCGGAGAGTTGGCGAGAAAGCAGTTGGAGAATCTGATTCACTCGGGGAGCAATCATGTGATGCTCGAGCTGTTCCCAATGTTCGAGCCCTTGGATCTGTGGAAGGAGACCGCGCAGTTCCGCGGCCCAATTGAAGTAGTCGCTCGGCGACATCTCGGTTCCAGTCGATTGGATCTGTGGGGCCAGGGAGGCCCGGTATTCCTGCTCAAGTGCCTCGATGGTGTTCAGTTGCTGATCGAGCGCAATCGACGTGTCCTCAATGGGAAGCTCCGCGAGTCGGATCATCTTGTTTCGTGCCACCATGGCGTTCAGCGGCCGATTCACCAACACGGCAATGTTGTGCTGACGGGCATAGGCAAGAACGGTCTGTGCGCATGATGGGCCTGTATTGGCTCGTGTGGCGGGCCCTGATTCGAAGAGATTCATCGGGCATTGTACGACCTGAAAGTGATGGGGAGATGCCCCGAGAGAGCGTGCGGCTTTTTCAGCTGCTTGCACCATGAGCGAGAGGGATGTCCCTTCTGGATCATCGGCGGACGATGCGATGGTGTTCGAGGATACACCATAGTATTGAAGGCGTCCAGCTGCCACCTGGCTCTCAAAATAGGCAAAGGCTCGCTGCAGGCGATCGTAGAACTCGGTACGCAGCTTCTCGATATCTGTAACGCTGCGATGCCGGGCCTCCAAGAGAAAATATTCCGGGTTATGAAGCAGGCAGACGTCGAGCGTAGTCAGCCCAAGGCGATCTAATGATGATGTCAGCTGGTCCGCCAAGAATTCCGGATGAATGCAATGCCAAATTCCATCCCCGTACTTCACCATGTCGGGGTACGGGTGCCCAGCCTTTTCCTTCGCTTCGGCGATCTTCAGATTCTGTCCTTGGATGTACCCAATTTTTGAGACCACGATGATCTCATTGCGCTGAACCTCACCGGATGCAACAAGTTCAGCCAGCACGGAGCCCACCAACCGCTCGCTGTCTCCGTCCGTGTAGTTTGTAGAGGTGTCGATAAGGTTGCACGAGGTTTGTAGAGCCTGTATAAGAGCAGCCCGATGCTCAGCATGCTGGGTGTCGACCCGATAGGTGCCGAACCCAATCCTTGTCGTGGTGAGGCCTGTCGTACCGAGGGGTGTCAGCCCCTGTGCCAGATTGGCCTGTCCACTCCGCGACAGTATACGGGATGCGTAATTTGCTGTACCCTGGGTGGTAGCCTGTCCCGGCAGCCTAGCGCCGCTCAGCATCCTTGGTTCATTCTCCAACTTCAAGGAGGTGGACTGATCGGTTTGTAAGGCTTCTGTCACAAGACGAGGATCCGTGATCGGCTGCCGGCAGGTGTAATTTCGGCAAATGTAGAGACTGGGCAGTCCGGAAGCGGCTGGCCGGTCTTTCAAAAGCGGCAAGGACGATGGTGTCAATGGTGAGCCCACCGCGATGATACGATTGGGCAGATAGCATTGGGCCACGGCCTGTTGAAGCGAGCTGAGCGATCCCTGTACAGCATTGCCGATAAAAGCCAGTTCCACCGGACCTTCGGTTAAAAAGTCAACGACCGCAAGACTCTTCGCAAATGCGCGGGGATAGCGGGTCATCTGCCGGCCGTAGGCTCGTATTGCGGCAGTCGCAGCACGGCGCCAGTCGTCTCGATCAAAGTGAAAGGACAGTCGAGCCAGGGCAGATGCTGCCACCGCGTTAGCGCTGGGCGTCGCACCGTCTGTACCCTCGCGATGACGCAGGATGAGCGCTTCGTGCTGTTTTGCCGTGGTGTAGAATCCACCCTGCTCCTCGTCCCGAAAGTCTGTCATCAAGTAGTCGGCCAATCGTGCGGCGGCAAAGAGATAGGATTCAGCGGCGCCGGCTTCGTAGAGATCCACCAGGCCTTCGGCTAGGTAGGCATAGTCTTCCAGATAGGCGTCGAGATGTGCACGGCCGGCGCGTGAGGTGCGGAAGAGGCGTCCATCAGGTCTGGCATGGTGTTGGAGTAAGTAGTCGGCTGTCTGGGTAGCCTGTCGGAGATATCGAACGTCGCCAAAGACTCGCGCGGCTTCGGCCATGGCCGAGAGCATCATCCCGTTCCATGAGGTGATGATCTTGTCATCAAGTCCGGGAGCGACGCGCTGCCGCCTGGCTTCATACAGCAGGGGCTTCACCCGTGAGGCGGTATTCAGGAGCTCATCCGGTGTGAGCTGGAGTTGTCTCGCCACGTCCTCAATGGGTTGGAGACGATTGGGGATGCTGGTGTGTTCCCAATTGCCTGATTTCGTAATGTCGTACAAGGCACACAGTCGCCGGCTGTCTTCTTCGTTCCGGAGCACTTCCTGGACCTGAGTCGGGGTCCAGACGAAAAACTTTCCTTCCACGCCTTCTGAGTCGGCATCAGTCGAGGAGTAGAATCCACCTTCAGGCCCGGTCATTTCACGGCAGATATAATTGAGCACATCGGTCGCCACGTCGCGATAGCGTGGCGTCTTGGTGACTTGGTAGGCTTCGACATACACACGTGTCAGCAGCGCGTTGTCGTAGAGCATCTTTTCAAAATGAGGGACCAGCCATCGGGCATCTGTCGAGTAACGCGCGAAACCGCCACCGATATGGTCGTAGATCCCACCGGCTGCCATCATATCGAGGGTCTTGGTGACCATGGTAAGGGTGTGAGCATCGCCCGATCGTCGATGGCTACGAAGGAGTAATGATAACCCCATGGCGGGGGGAAACTTCGGGGCTGTTCCGAAGCCGCCATGCGTCTCGTCGAACTCGTCCTTGAATTGAATCACCGCCTCTTCCATGACTGCTTCACTGATCGAGATGGGAGAGATGTGCTGCCGCGAGCCTTGCAACTGCGCGGTCAGCTCTTGAGCTTGCTCCAGGACCTCTGAGGGGTGTGTCTCCCAATAATCGGCAATCTTCTTCAACACGGAGCCGAAGCCGGGCCGCCCCCAACGGTCTTCTGGGGGAAAGTACGTGCCGGCAAAAAACGGTTGCTGCTCCGGTGTCAGAAAGACGGTCATTGGCCACCCACCTTGCCCATGGTTCATGGCAACTGTGGCGGCCATATAGATCTCATCGAGATCAGGTCGCTCCTCCCGATCGACCTTGATACAGATGAACCAGCGATTCATGAGTTCAGCAATGGTCTGGTTCTCGAATGATTCCCGTTCCATGACGTGGCACCAGTGGCAGGCAGAGTACCCGATTGACAGGAGGATGGGACGATTCTTCTCTCTTGCGACCTGGAGCGCTTCTGGTCCCCAGGGATACCAGTCAACGGGATTGTAGGCATGTTGAAGCAGATAGGGGCTTGTTTCGTGGATAAGCCGATTCGGCTTGCCGGTCGTGGAAGACGATGACATAGGCTCAACCTAGCATCGTGACGAGAAGAGCGTCAACGGATGAGACGCGGGCACAATGTATTTCGTCACCCAGTTTCAGGTTTCTTATTTCAAGTTCCGGGGGAATCCTCCCATGCCACGTGAAACGTGAAACCAGCAACCTGAAACCGTTGTGCCGGATAGCGAGATCGGCTTCACGAACGACGTGTTTGTGGTAGGCTTCACTGGAGGAAGGGGAAGATAACGGGATTTATGAGCGAGATCGGCCCATATTCGAACTATCGCTTGACGGTCCGACTTGAACTGGGGAACAAGCCCGGCATCTTTGCGCAAGTTGCGGCACTCTTGGCAGAGGAGCAGGCGAATCTGGGGGCGGTTGACCTGGTGTCGGCGACCAAGACACGCATGGTGAGAGATCTCACCTTTGATGTCCAGAACGAGGAGCATGGTGAAAAGGTTTTGGCACGGTTGCATGCCTTGCCCGATGTGACGGTGCTGTCCGCTTCTGACCGGATTTTTCTTCTCCATCTTGGCGGCAAGATCCGGGTGGGCAGTAAAGTGCCGATCAGTACCAGGAACGTGCTGTCTATGGTCTACACGCCTGGAGTGGGACGGGTTTCGCAGGCCATCGCGAAGGAGAAGTCGAAAGTCTATACCTTTACGAGCAAGAGCAATAGTGTTGCCGTCGTCTCGGATGGCTCAGCCGTGCTGGGATTGGGGAATCTTGGTCCGGAGGCGGCGCTTCCTGTTATGGAAGGCAAGGTGATGCTCTTCAAAGAGTTCGCCGGGATCGATGCCTGGCCAATTTGTGTGAGTACGCAAGATCCAGATGACATCGTCCGAATCGTCCAGGGCATTGCCCCTGGATTTGGCGGGATCAATTTGGAAGACATCAGCGCACCGCGTTGCTTCGAGATTGAACAGAAGTTAAAGCAAGTTCTTGATATTCCTGTGATGCATGACGATCAGCATGGCACGGCCGTGGTGTTGCTGGCCGCATTGACGAACGCCCTCAGGGTTATAGGAAGGCCACTGGACCAGGTCCGGATCGTCGTCAACGGACTTGGGGCTGCCGGTACGGCTTGCTGCCGTATCTTGCTGGCAGCTGGTGCGGCGCATGTACTGGGATGTGACAAGGAGGGCATCATCCTCCATGGAGAAGCTGAGCAACTTCGGGCTTGCCGAACCGACCTCCGTGCTTGTTTGAGCAAGGACAAACCCAAGGGTACGTTGCGTGATGCGTTGAAAGGTGCAGATGTTTTTATTGGTCTGTCAGTCGGCAATGTCGTGACGGCAGAGGATCTTGATTTGATGGCTTCCGATCGAATCGTTTTTGCGTTGGCGAACCCTGATCCGGAAGTGCCTCCCGAAATCGGCAGTGCTCATAGCAGGATTTTTGCCACGGGGCGATCGGATTATCCGAACCAGATCAACAATGCCCTGGCCTTTCCGGGAATCTTTCGAGGGGCGCTCGATGTGCAGGCGGGTGAGATCAATGAGGCCATGAAGTTGGCGGCGGCACAGGCCATCGCTCACGTGATTCCGGAGCATACGCTCGGTGAGGATTATATTATCCCCAGCGTCTTCGATAAGGAAGTCGTTCCCCAGGTTGCGCGGGCCGTGGCGGCCGCAGCACGTGCGAGCGGCGTCGCCAGAAGACGGGCACGAGCGGATGAGCCACCCCTCCCTGAATAGTGTCGTATTCTTCTATCGGGCTGGTTTTGCAAGGTTTCTTCAGCCTTCAGACCGGCGCATCCGCTGTGGTAGAATGCGGCCCTTGGAAATCAGGGGAGTGCCATGCCGTTTTCAACCGCCAAATTTTTGAAGTTCCGAACGGGGATGCAAAAGCGGATCGGGTCCTTGCGTGCAAAAACCGAGGAGAGTCTGGACGTGGCGGTTGAGACCATGATGGAGGAACGGGTGGACGGGTTTTTTCAGGTGGAACATGGCCTGGAGGAGGTCATCAAGTCGCTGGTCGAAATTGAAGAAGAGTTAGAGGTCATTCGGGATTTGAGCGGCGCCATGCGGTTGGAGTCACGGTTGGAGTTCGTCGAGGATCGCTGGGATGAGTTCGACAGTGAAATTCGGGAACGCCCGCGGCGGCGGCGCAAGCGGGTGAGTCTAGCAGACATGTTGAAAGCCGCCAGCGGATCGGGACCCTTGTCGGAGAATCCGACCGGGGTGAACAACGCGGTGGATGCCTATGCCATCATGGGGGTTGAGTTTGGGAGCTCGCTGGCGGATGTGACGGCGTCCTTCAGGACGAAGGCCAAGCAGCTTCATCCGGATGCCAACAACGGGGATCGTCGTTCTGAACCAGAACTACGCCGGATGTTGGAAGCCTACCAATTCCTCAAGGAATATCTCAGTCTGAGCAACACAGAACCGATGCGACCGCCAGATCGTCCCTACAACCCCTCGGAATGATGCATCAGGGATAATGTCCACTCCACCACAGTACATTACGAGTGCCAGTGAACTCGGCGAGTTGTGCCGGCAACTCCGTGACAGTCCCCGCCTGGCGTTGGACACCGAATTTGTCGGGGAAGACAGTTTTGTTCCCAAGCTGGAGCTGATCCAAGTCGCGACCGAACAGACGGCGGCTATTATCGATTTTCCAGCGGTCTTGTCGGAGGGGGGCCTCGATGAATTCTGGGAAGTCGTCTGCGATGAGCGGGTTCAGAAGGTTGTGCATGCTGGGCGACAAGACCTAGATCTCTTTGCGGTTCATGCCGGCCAGATACCGAAACCGTTCTTCGATACCCAGATTGCTGCAGCCATGGTGGGCTTTGGCCCGCAGGTCGCCTATGCCAATCTTGTTCAGCGGGTGCATGGGAGACGATTGGATAAGGCCCATACGTTCACCAATTGGAGTGCGCGCCCGCTGTCTCATGATCAGCTGGCCTATGCATTGGAGGACGTGACGTTTCTACTGGCGATTCATGATCATCTGCAGGCCAAGTTATCCAAACTCGGTCGGTTGCCGTGGGTCCACGAAGAGTTCACGCGTCTGGAAGGGGCAGTCGGCGAGTCCCGGCGGGAACCGCAGGAACGCTATCAACGGATACGGGGATGGGATCAGCTGAAGCCGAGAGCAGCCGCTGTTCTTCGGGAACTCGCGGCTTGGCGTGAAGGCGAAGCGAAGCGGCGCAATGTGCCTCGAAGCCGAGTCATCCGGGATGAAGTCCTGCTCCAATTGGCGCGGCATCCGCCACGGCACCAGGATGAGTTGCGCAAGGTCAGAGGGCTCCACAGCTCGGAGATTGACCGTAATGGAGAATCGATTTTCTCAACGATTCAGGCCGCACTCGCGCTTCCATCGACGGCCTGGCCGGTGCTCAATAAAGAGCGAAAACCTGAGCCTGAATTCAATGGATTGGTGGAGCTCCTGCAGGCAATCGTGAAGGCGCGAGCGTTGCAAGAAGAGATCGCACCGACGCTCTTGGCTACGACGTCGGATCTTCAAGAGTTGGTCGATGCCAAAGTCAACCGAGCGACGTTGGAACTGCCGCTTCTCAAGGGGTGGCGACGAATCTTGGTCGGAGATCTTTTGCTCGGGGCCTTAGATGGGAAGCTAGCCTTTACCGTTGACCCAACCACACGCGCGATTCGATGGTCGCCCTTCGAGCCGACCACTGATCAGTAAGCCATTCGCAGCCTCACTGACAATGGTTGCCGGTAAGGCTGCACCGAGTGAAACCGGACCGGCGAAGGTTGCGCTTAAGCGTATGGATCTGCTGAAGCTGAGCCTCAGCCTTGACCTCCATGAAGCTGGAGGATTGTTTCACCCACCTACGCAGGAAGCCACAGCTGTCAAGCTGTGGAGAAATGCGTAGTGGGTGTCCTCAGAAGCCTTGGCGAAGGAGGACAGGCTTCGGCGGGTTCTGCCGAAGACACAAAAGGGACCACGGCTGGTAAGTCGTGGGGCTCTACCATCGCTACAAGAGTTTCTCGATCGATTCCGCCGGCCGTGCCAGAATTGCCTGGTCTCCTTTTTCGACGATTGGTCGTTGAATCAAATCCGGATATTGGACCATCAAATCAAGTAGTTCATCGTCGGACAGCTGCTTTTTCGAGAGTCCCAGCTCCTGATAGATCTCTTCCTTGGTCCGAAGCACGTCTCGAGGAGAGAGTCCGGCTTTCTTGAGCAGCTTCTTGAGTTGAGATTTTGTGAACGATTGTTCGTAGTAATTGATGGCGGTGAAGGGCTTGCCGCTGTCCTTCAGCCGTTGAACTGCCTGGCGGCAGGTTGTGCACGTCGGTTTGTGATAGATCGTGATATCCGCCATACTAACTCCTTGGTAAAAAGTGTCCGCCTTGACGTTGTTTTGAGTCCATGGTAGATCCCAACCAGTCAGGTTTCAAGTTTGAGGTTTCGGGTACTGGGTTTCTGAACAACTTGAAATCTCACACGTCAAACTTGAAAGAGAGTCCTGCTATGCCCTGGGTTGGAACCAGTTCTGCCGGCCAATTTTCCTGTGCGATGTCCTCTCAACGAACCCTCAAAGACCTTCGTATCAAACGCAGGGGGCAGCCGGTATTTGTCCAGGGACATGTGTTGACTCGCAAAGGTCAGGAAGCTGCCTTTGAAGCCTTCAACGACCGCCTCGCTGTCGTGAAGTTCAGTGATGAAGCGTTGGTAGGATATGATCCGAGTGAACTCCTCCTTCCGACCGAAATCGATGACCAGGGCGTTCCCTACTTTGAGATTCGTCCTTGTCGGTCCTGTGACATACTCTTTCCTCTCACACCTGAAGAATGCGAGTCCGATCCGGAACCTACGCAGTGCCCCGACTGTGCGGCCTGATCGGCGTCGTCTCCGGCCGCCGGCTCGTACCTCGTCGTTTGTTCCTTCGATCCCGAGTTTCTGGTTTCGAGTTTCATGTTGTCGGAAAATTTGAAACCTGCAACGTGAAACTTTGAACTCCGCATCTTGAACTTGAACCCGTTTGCCTAAACCGCTTCACACCTTCAGAAAGTGATGCGAGAACGACGCGGGAGGACTTTTTCAACATCTTGTGGGATGTTAGTCGACAAAGGGAGCAACATCCAAGGCCTTTTTCAACAGACAATCTCCCTCAATCCCCTGCAGAACCATCGGTAACATGGCGCCATCAATGGCGCGCACGGTGTGGACGCGAAGCCCTTCAGGGGTTTTGAATCCTTCCAACTTCAAGGCATGACAGAATTCTAATTGCTTCCAGGCCAAATTCGACAGGATCTGATCGGAGGCCAGGAGCATCATATCGGTGACCGATCCCTCGATGGCCACTTTGGCCGGAACTCGTGTCCTGTCCTTCGGAACCTCGCTCACGACGGCGAAGGCAAGGACACTTTCTTCCGCTAAGGCGGGCAATGTTGGCGCAAGGCTTGCGGCGAGGAGAAGAGGGCTCGCCATGAGGATGGTCGCTCGGTTCATCTGTGTCCGAATCCCCTTCCCATATCTTGCCGGCTGTCCACGTTGGTGACGGTGTATTGCTAGCTGAAGTATGCCAAGCAGCATGGTCCATTGCAAGAATGACGCATCGCGGTGATTTCGGTATGATGTTAAGAAAACCGATAGTATTCATCTATTGTTGTTACGTCTGAGGGAGGCCCTATGCCACATGATTTCATGCCAGGTCTTGCCGGAGTGCCGGCTGCCACCTCATCAATCAGCGATGTCGACGGTGAGCGTGGGATTCTGGAGTATCGTGGGATTCGAGTGGAAACGCTCTGCTCCGATTCATCGTACCTGGAAACAACCTATCTCCTCCTGTTCGGCCATCTGCCCTCGAAGAGCGAATTTCAAGAATGGACGGACGATGTCACCCATCATCGGCGCATCAAGTTTCGCATCATCGATCTGCTGAAGTGTCTCCCTGAAACAGGACATCCCATGGATGCGCTGCAGGCGGCCGTGGCGGCACTCGGGATGTTTTATCCTGGTCGCAACGTCAAGGACGTCGAGAACAACTATTGGAGCGCTGTCCGGCTCGTGGCGAAGCTGCCGACGATCGTGGCGGCCTGGGCGCGCCTGCGTCATGGTGACGATCCCATTCCGCCACGGGACGATCTCGGGTTCAGCGAAAACTTTTTGTATATGCTGACGGAGTCAGTCACGCTGCCATTATGGGCGCAAATCTTCGATGACTGTCTGATTCTTCATGCTGAACACACCATGAATGCTTCCACCTTTACAGGGCTGGTCACGGCGTCCACGCTTGCCGATCCCTATACCGTCGTGGCTTCATCGATCGGTGCCCTGAAGGGGCCTCTACACGGAGGAGCGAACGAAGAAGTGGTGATGATGCTGAAGGAGATCGGCGCGACTGAGAACGCACGGACATATGTTGAGCGAGCGCTGCAGAATAAGAAGAAACTGATGGGGTTTGGCCATCGTGTCTATAAGGTCAAAGATCCTCGGGCCACCGTCCTACAAGAACTCTGTCGGCGGTTATTCAAGGAGTGCGGCAGCTCCTCCCTGTATGATGTTGCGGTGGAGGTTGAACAGACGGCGGGTGAATCACTGAACAAGAAGGGTATCTATCCAAACGTCGATTTCTACTCCGGCATCATCTACGACAAGATGGGAATCGATGTCGATCTTTTTACGCCGCTCTTTGCCATGGCACGGGTGTCGGGCTGGTTGGCCCACTGGTTAGAGCAGTTGCGAGAAAATAAACTATTTAGGCCAGACCAAATCTATGCGGGCGAGCATAACCGGCCCTACGTGCCGATCGACCGGCGGTAGCCTGAGTATGGTGCAACAGTCCTTTTGGGGCGTTCTCGCGTCGCTTCCACGCACGTGTAGCGGTTTGGCCCAATGGTTTCAAGCTTCAGATCTGAAGTTCAAAGTTTCAGGTCTCAGGTTTAAGGTTTTCCGACAACATGAAGCTCGAAATCTGAAACTCGTGCCTGAAATCTCAAACTCAGGCGCCCGTCCAGACTCTTGACTTCTCGCTGGATAGATTTATCTCTTGACCAAGCAGGTGAATCGGCGCAGCGCCAGCGCAAACAACCAGAAGTTTAATAAAGGAGGGTGCTATGACGCTCGTACGATGGGATCCATTTCGAGAGTTAGAAGAAGTGTCAGATCGGTTGAATCGCATGTTTGCTCGTCCGGCCGCACCGCGTACCACTGGTAAGGAAACCATGGTCGTGGCGGATTGGACGCCGTCGGTCGACATCAGTGAGACAGAAGGGGAGTATCAGATCAAGGCTGAAATCCCCGATGTGAAGAAAGAGGACGTGAAGGTGACGCTGGAGGACGGCGTGCTCACGATCCAGGGTGAACGGAAATACGAGAAGGAGGAGAAGGGGAAAAAATACCATCGGATCGAGCGCTCGTACGGGAGCTTTGTCCGGACCTTCTCGCTGCCCGATGTGATCGATGAGGAGAAGGTCAAGGCTGAGTTTAAGGATGGGGTGCTGAATCTCCATCTGCCGAAGTCGGAGAAGGCCAAACCGAAGGCTATTGAGGTGAAGGTGGCGTAAGGTTGCTGGGAAGAGAGGGTCTCATGAATAACGGCCCGCCTAAGAAGGCGGGCCGTTTTCGTTTCAGGCCACAATGGCCTCATTCCCCTGGAAAAACCAAAGTTTCCTGATTCCCTGAGGAGATCTCACCAGCTCTTCGGACGGCTTGTCGTCGGGCCATTCGAACGGTTGCCAATATTGCAGTCCTCATCGCTCGGTAGTGTGTCGCTCACAAACAACGTGGGTCGGAGCCGGCACAAGCGTTGTTGACTAATGTCACAATATTCGAGCTCGAGAACGGACTGGCTCCCTGCTGTTTGATCGTGGCATCGGTGTAGCCCCAACTGGTCACGCCTACCACAATATTGGGAGTGGCATAGGTACCTGCTGGTCCGGTGCCCACGGGCTGAATCCCGAAATTATTGAGCCATGGCCCTCCGCTTGCCCCGCCTGTCATCAAAGACCCAATGATTGTGTTGCTCATGAGTGTGGTCGATGCGACAAATCCCTGTGAGTCGGTTCTTTGCATCAAAAGTCCTCCGTCAAGGGCGACGGGATAGCCGAGTTGTGTCACTTGCGTGAGGCCCGCACTGGTGAACCCCCACTGGTTCCACCTGTAGCCATACCACCCCGTACTTGTACCGGGGTAGGTGGGATTTGTTTGGGGAGCTAATTCGATGACCGCAACATCATCTTTGCAGACCACACCGGGAGCCGTGGGGGCACATTGAGTCACTGCACCGTTGAAATATCTGGTCGGGACCCATACTCGCGACGCAGACCATACGCGGTAGGGAGCTTGCCCTTGCCGATACCCCGGGACAAATTTAAAGTTTGTAAAGAGCTTCCTCGTTCCATAGTCGGTGACACAGTGGGCTGCGGTGACAACCAGACCCCGCTTGATCAGTGAACCGGAGCACACAAATGTGTCAGAGCCGATCTTGAAGAATAGTTTGCCGGTGGCTCGATAGGGATACATCGTATTCGTCGGAGTCGGAACGTTCGTCAGACCTGAAGCAAGATCTGCTCGTGCGGTTGTAAAGGGATAGTTGGATTGGCCGAACTGTTGGGATTGGAAATCCAGCCCCTCCTGGGGATCACCTGTGAGCAGCGGAGTGCCAAGTTCGACAGGATCGGTGGTCCCATCACCTTCGAATCCAGGGGCTTCACCGATATCGCCATCGGCGGAGGCTTGAGCGGGTGAGTGGAATTGATTAACCAGATTTTGAATGAGATCCTGTTCCGCCTGCGCCGAGACGCTCATGGGAGCTTTGGGAAGGGTACGTACCCTGGCTGTGATAAAGTCGAGCTTCTGTGTATTCCCTGGAGTGACCTTCACCCCTGTCGCGCCGCCTTTGGTGATGACTTCTTGAGCCTGTACGGATGTGGCCGCGATAGTCAGGGTACAACCAAGTATCATGATCAGTTGTGTGACAGAAGATAATCTTTCCCTCATCTACTTCTCCTTCCTATAAGCTGCCGCGATTATGTATGTTGTCGTTACACACCGGTCGCCGCATGTCGGACTACATCATCTCGTTTGAATATTTCGTTCTGGGGAATCCTGCATGACGCACCACCCCTCGCAGGTATCTCTTGCTCATGTGAGGATCTATCGATAAGCAGGCAATCCGTAACAGGATGCAGTGGGTTGGACAAGGATGCAGGAGATGTTGCCGTTAACTGCGAGAGTCATTGCACGAATAGCCAGTATCTCGTGACATCCTCGATGACGTGATGAGATGCGATCAACGAGGGGATTGGTCCTGATCATGCTCTTACGCAATTCAACAGTGTAAATGTTTTTGACCAGCGAGGGAAGCCCCTTAGAGGGATAGAGGTCATGGCGGGATAGGAGGAGACGATGCGGTACTGACAGAGGCTGATGCTGAGCGGTGAGCTGTGGAGTGATTGGGTGAACGGCAAAAGAAATGGCGCAGTTGTCTGGGGGGAGAGATTGCGGTCCGAAGTCATTGTGTCAGAAGCGCGATTCTTCCTCTGATGGTTTCTCCGGGTGCAGAGGGTGAGTTCGTCTGAGGGCGAAGGTGTCGAGTGCTGCGGCAAGTGAATCAGTGAGGTTGGATCTTGCTGCAGTGCATGACGGATACACTCTCAGGCACCCCTAGCGTTGTCGACTGTTCAAGCCCTGCCGATCGTGTGAACCAGTTTGGTCAACGGAGGCAAGTTTCACGTTTCAGGGCTGCATGCCCTAAGAAGTTGAACATGAAACCTGAAACTTACAATTGCAGGAACGAGCGACGAATGTTCTTGCAGCAGTGGTGTCTCGCATTGATGTAGGTTGGGCTATTCGGTGCAAAGGCCATCCTGATCCAATCAGATCTATAGGGTAGGGGCATTCTACTGGATTGCACTAGTGGTGGAATCGAGTAGAGTGCCGTTGGTACTTCGTATCTCGCGGTCACCCAAATCACCAATGGGTATCGTGCGTTGTTCGCCATTCAGGCGCTGGGAAGGGAGGTAGGTTCTCCGTTCGACTGTTGAACTGGTTCATACACTTGACCGGTTTGAGGAGGCGAGGATGAAAATTCTCTGTTACGTGCTAATGACGGTTGGGATGGTGCTGGCACTCGGAGGGATTGTGGCGGTCTTCAACTTCGATCAGCCTTCGGACATGTTTTCATTGGTTTGGTGGATGATCGTCGGTGGATGGTCTCTTGCCTTGGTCGGGATGAGCATCGACATTCTGCAGTTATTCCATGTTGTGACACCCAAAACCACATTTGCGTTTCAGCCAGAGGTCGAGAGCGGGAATCGGGCCAAACAAGACGTGACTCGGATGTGAGAGTTATAGAACCGTACCAGACTCGTCGTGTATGTTCTCGCAACTGGGCGCTCATGGCCAAAATAATTATAGTGAGATTTCTGTCCATGAATCTGGCATTTCAGTGCCTATTACCCGCCACTCCTGCCGTGCGCACTCTTCAGCTGTTTTCCTCCGTGTAATCTCTTAGCTTGCAGAGCCTTCTGATTGCCGGTTTTGGATAAGCATACTCAGGCTGGAGATATTTCCCAGAGGCGATTGGCCAGCACTATCAACCTGTCGATGATCAGATTGTGATGAGGGCGAGTCCCGGGGAGATGTGTGGCGCACGTATGCTGACGGCTCAGCGGTGAGTTTGCCGTCCATGCACTTGTGAAAATCGAAGCACTGCGTTTATTATGGCCAGTGCTTCCGGGTGGGTCGCGTCAGGCAGTTGTGACTGCGAACCGTGTTGCATGATGTCATCATGATGCGTATAATTTGATGCATGCGCACCACAATCACCCTGGACAGCGATATCGCCGCACGACTTGAGGGCTTTCGCAAGCGACAGGACCAGACCTTTAAAGAGGCTCTGAATACGGCCCTGCGTGCCGGGCTTGATCGCTTGGAGGCTCCGGAAAAGAAACCGGCGAAGCGGTACACCCTTCATGCAGTTTCCCTTGGGCCGCGTTTGCCAAATCTTGACAATGTTGCCGATGTACTTGCGACGATCGAAGGTGAAGACACGAAGTGATCTTGATCGATGCCAATCTCCTACTTTATGCAAAAATCAAAGATTATCCGCAGCATCAGCACGCGCGTCACTGGTTAGAAGATCAACTCAATAGCGGGAAGCGAGTCGGTCTTCCCTGGCCGACCCTACTTGCGTTCATCCGAATAGGAACCAATCCCAAGGCTTTCAATCGTCCGCTGAGCGTCAGAGGGGCATGGTCTCAGGTCAAAGAGTGGTTGGCGATTCCAGCCGTGTGGATTCCGTTGCCGACAGATCGTCATGCCGCTATTTTGGGAGAACTGCTCCACGACACCGAGGCACTAGCAAATCTCGTTCCGGATGCTCATCTCGCTGCGCTTGCTATTGAACATGGATTGATACTCCAGAGTACGGACGGAGATTTTGCTCGCTTTTCTCAGCTGCAATGGCAGAACCCGCTTCGAAAGAAGCATCTGGACTAAGGCTCACGAGTCATAAGAATTCCCTACATCAACAGATGGAGCATTGTGTATGAAACAAGATCAGAGCAAGAAGCCGTCAACCGCCACTCGCATCGAACGAGATACGATGGGGGAGCTAGCAGTCCCAGTCGAAGCCTATTATGGAGTGCAGACTGCCCGTGCCATCGAGAATTTTCCAATCAGCACGCTTCGAATGCCGCGATCCGTCATCCGGGCGATGGGCATGATCAAACGGGCGGCTGCGACCGTGAACCACGCCCTTGGGTTGTTGGACAAACAACCGGCGGAGGCGATTAAACAAGCGGCTACGGAAGTGGTCGATGGCAAGCTGGACGCCGAGTTTCCCGTGGATATTTTTCAGACCGGTTCCGGCACATCCACGAACATGAACACCAACGAGGTTATCTCAAATCGTGCCACGGAATTGCTTGGTGGTGCGCGAGGCAGCAAGCTGGTGCATCCGAACGACCATGTCAATCTCGGGCAGTCGAGCAACGATGTGATCCCCACGGCCATTCATATCGCCGCGTCGGAGATGATGCAACATCAGCTTCTTCCTGCCTTGACTCGGCTGCACAAGGCCTTGAAGAACAAAGCGAAGGAGTTCGACAAGATCGTCAAGATTGGACGGACGCACCTCCAAGACGCCACCCCGGTTCGCCTGGGACAAGAATTCGGCGGCTATGCGCGTCAGATTGAGCTCGGTATTCAGCGCGTCACACAAGCTCAGGCAGCCTTGAGTGAAGTGGCCTTGGGTGGAACTGCAGTGGGGACAGGGCTGAACTGTCATCCGAAGTTTTCTGCAAAGGTGATGTCGATTATTTCGAAGGAGACCGGCTGTTCCTTCAAAGAAGCTAAGAATCACTTTGAAGCTCAATCAGCGCAAGACTCGCTGGTCGAGGCAAGCGGGCAGTTGCGAAACGTCGCGGTGAGCTTGATGAAGATTGCCAATGACATTCGCTGGCTCGGGTCCGGTCCTCGTTGTGGGCTCGGGGAAATCAATCTACCGGAGACGCAACCAGGGTCATCCATCATGCCGGGGAAGGTCAATCCGGTCATTGCCGAGTCTGTGACGATGGTCTGTGCCCAGGTCATTGGAAACGATGTCACGGTAACGGTGGGCGGGCAGGCGGCGAATTTTGAACTGATTGTGATGATGCCGGTCATGGCCTATAACCTGCTCCAGTCGATCGAATTGCTTGCGACGGCGTCGAATAACTTTTCTGCAAAATGTATTGAAGGCATCAAGGCGAATGAAGAGCGTTGCAAGAGTCTTATTGAGGAAAGTCTGGCCATGTGCACGGCGTTGGCGCCGGAGATCGGGTATGAAGCCGCGGCGAAACTGGCAAAGGACGCCTACAAGTCCGGGAAGACTGTTCGGCAGGTGGCAAAAGAGCAGAAGGTGTTATCAGAGAAGCGGCTTGGGGAGCTTCTGGATCCGTGGCGCATGACGGAGCCGGGCGGGCCGGTGGGGAGTGCGGGAGGATAATAGAAGCGTACAAACGGTATGAGCAGAGTAGGGTCCTGCGGGAATTGTGATCCGTGGCATAGGCCTGAACCATGTGGGCCAGCAGGCAGTGCGGGAGGCGGTGAGATGAGAGAGCGAGTCTTGTCTTCCAGCAGCGGATCTGTATACTGAAGGACAATGAGTCGAGCCTCGTCCTATTCTCCTTGGACAAGCAGTGTTCTCGTCTTGCTGATCGCCGGGACCATCTCTGGCTGCGTCACCGGAACTCGTCACACGGCCACCTCTGATCGGACAATGATTCCCACAATGGGAACGCGGGGCATGTCGTGTTGTGCCATGGCGAAGGCAATGCCACGGCAGGCGGCACTCGCCAAAACAGCTGTACGATTTGTCGGGCAATCTCGAATTCAGATCGGGGGTAGAAGTTTCAATCCGGATTGTTCTGGTTTTGTGCGAGGCGTCTATGCCTCGCAGCGCGTCGATCTCTATAGTGGATTAGGAGAACTGGATGGTGGAAACGGGGTGGGACGTATTTACACCCATGTGATGGAGCATGGGCGGATTCATTATGGCCCTACCGTTCATCCAGGGGACTTGGTCTTTTTTCATAACACGTGGGATTTCAATGGAGACGGCTTACCCAACGATCCACTCACACATATTGGAGTAGTGGAGAAGGTCGATTCCGATGGCACCGTGCTCTTCGTTAGCTCATTGTCACGTGGGATTGAACGCTATCGGATGAATCTGCAGCATCCCGATATCCACAAAACGGCCGACGGTCGAGTCTTCAACGACTTCCTTCGTCGCAAGCGGTTTAGCGACGGCATAGGGACCCATTACCTGGCTGGGCAGTTATTTGCCGCGTTTGGAACCCTTTCACACTAGCCTGTGGACTACTCTCGCGTCTTGTTCTGTTCTCCTGCACATGAACGATTTTCCTGCGTACAATGACGTCCTCTTCTTCAACTCTCAGAGAGCGCGGACTGATGACGCGTTCGGAAAGATAGGCCTGTGATGCCGATGACGACGGAAACGACCGACACAACTCACATCCCACCCGATGTCCTGCAGCGCAAGATTGTTCCGAGCATTGCCAAGGAACTCGGCGTTGGTGGTTCGCAAGTAGCTGCTGCGGTGGCATTGCTCGATGAAGGAGCGACGGTTCCTTTTATTGCGCGGTATCGGAAAGAGGTAACAGGAAATCTTGACGACACACAACTCCGGACGTTGGAAGAGCGGCTGCGCTATCTGCGTGAGTTGGAGGAGCGGCGCGCGGCCGTGTTGGCTTCTATTGAGGAGCAAGGGAAACTTACGGACGCCTTACGCATGACGATCGAGGCGGCTACCACCAAACAGGCTGTCGAAGACCTGTATCTTCCATTTAAGCCGAAACGACGCACGCGTGCCCAGATCGCGCGTGAAGCGGGGCTCGAGCCGTTGGCCGATACTCTTTTAGCTGATCCTCTGTTGGTTCCTGAGCAGGAAGCACTTAAGTTCATTCGTGTCGTGCCGGCTTCGGAAGGAGTGGAAGCCGTCAATGTGCCGGATGTCAAAGCCGCACTCGAAGGGGCTCGGGACATCTTGATGGAACGGTTTGCGGAAACCGCCGATCTTCTCGCCGCGATACGAACACGCTTGTGGAACGAGGGCGTCTTGACGTCGACAGTGATGAAGGACAAGGAAACGGCGGAAGAGGAAAAGTTCCGTGACTACTATGCCTATTCGGAACCGATCAAGGCCATTCCCTCGCACCGAGCGCTGGCCCTGTTCCGAGGTCGTACCCTCGGGGTATTAAAGCTTGAGCTGGGTTTGGGAGAGGCGCTCGAGGCCATGGTCCCACATCCCTGTGTCACCATGATTGCCGCTCATGCTGGCATTGCCGATCGAGGGCGACCGGCCGATAAGTGGCTGGCCGGTGTGTGTGAATGGACCTGGCGTGTCAAAATGCATCTGACCATCAGTGCGGAGCTGCTCGTGCAATTGCGGGAATCTGCTGAGGCGGAGGCGATCAGAATTTTTGCAAGGAATCTCCATGAGCTCTTGTTGGCGGCTCCGGCCGGGCCCAAGGCCATCCTTGGTCTCGATCCGGGGATTCGCACTGGATGCAAAGTGGCTGTCGTTGATGCGACAGGAAAGTTGTTGGACACAGAGACGATTTATCCTCACCAACCGCGTAACGATTGGCAAGGGGCATTGGAGACCCTGATCCGGCTGATTACTCAGCATGGGGTGGACTTGTTGGCGATCGGCAATGGCACCGCGAGCCGGGAGACGGACAAATTGGCCGCGGAGGTCATCAGAGTGGTCGCTGCGCAAAAGCCTGAGCATAAGCTGGCTAAAATCGTCGTAAGCGAAGCAGGGGCATCGGTCTATTCCGCGTCGGCCTTTGCCGCAGCGGAGTTTCCTGAGCTGGATGTCAGTTTACGAGGGGCTGTGTCGATCGCGCGACGGCTTCAGGACCCACTTGCGGAGCTGGTGAAGATCGAGCCGAAGGCCATCGGAGTTGGGCAGTATCAGCATGATGTGGATCAGAAGGCCTTGGCGAGATCGCTTGATGCTACGGTCGAAGACTGCGTCAATGCCGTTGGAGTCAATGTGAATACGGCCTCGGTTCCGTTACTTGAACGGGTCTCGGGGCTCAACAAAGCCTTGGCTCGAAACATTGTGGACTATCGCAATACAAACGGACCGTTTCCCAATCGAACGGCGATCCGCAAAGTCCCTCGTCTTGGTGACAAGACGTTCGAGCAAGCGGCAGGTTTCCTGCGCATTCCGGACGGTGACAATCCGTTGGACTGTTCTGCCGTCCACCCGGAGGCCTATCCGGTCGTTGAACGGATTCTGACCAAGCTAGGAACAGGAATAGCCGAGGTGATGGGAAAGCCTGCCGTTTTGAAGGGGGTATCGGCAGAGAACTTTATTGATGAAAAATTTGGCCTGCCGACGGTGCGAGATATTTTGAACGAACTGGAAAAGCCTGGCCGCGATCCTCGCCCTGAATTCAAGACGGCGACGTTCCGTGACGGGGTAGACTCGGTGAGTGACTTACAGCCGGGTATGGTGCTTGAAGGAGTGGTCACGAATGTCGCGGCATTCGGAGCCTTCGTCGACATTGGGGTGCATCAGGACGGACTAGTGCATGTATCCGCATTAGCCAATCGATTCATCAAGGACCCACACGAGGTGGTGAAGCCGGGGCAAGTGGTCAAGGTAAAAGTGATTGATGTCGATCTGAAGCGCCAGCGCATCGCGTTAACGATGCGGCTTGATGATGCCGCGAGTCGTCCGACTGCCCAGACGCAGCCTGGCAATAATACAGGTAGTGCGCAACGTGGACGCGGACCATCTGGATCGGCCCAGACGGCACAACCGTCTCAGCCGCTCAGCGCCATGGCTATGGCGCTGGCCAAGGCGAGACAGAAGTCGTAGCAATACTCAGCGCACTCTAAAGGGGTTTCTTGACTGGTCAGCAACGTTATGGCTAAGCCCTCAAGTACTGATCGCAATTGACGGGAGACGTGTGCGATGCAGTGGGATGAGATGCTCAACAAATTTGCGCCAACAGGTCGTGGAGTTTGTTCGTGATGGAGGCCGCGAGGCCGAAGCGGCTCGGCGGTTTCAGGTCGGTGAGGCGAACGTGTACCGCTGGCTCAAGTGTGGCGGTCTGACCTACCAGCGCCTCGGCCCTCGCCGGGCCTGCAAGCTGGATTGGGAGGCGTTGCGTCGGCATGTGGAAGCACAGACCGATCAGACTCAAGCGGAACGGGTGCAGCATTTCCAGGTCTCCCGGCACTGTATCTGGAACGCGCTGCGCAAATTGGGAGAGACCCTAAAAAAAGACTGGGCTATTCCGAACGCGACCCGCTCCGACGAACACAGATCCTCTGCCTTCGTGAGCGGTTCGTGCGCCGTGGCAAGCACTCTGTGTACATCGATGGATGCGGGTGTGTGTCGTCGACGACGCGGCGGTATGGGTATGTCCCCAAAGGCCAGTATGTGGACGGCCTGATTTCCTGGAATCGACGGGTTCGCATGTCGCTCATCGCCGCTGGGATGGATGGGCGACTGGCAGAGCCCTTACTGTTTGACGGTACCTGCGATACGGGGGTCTTCGACGCCTGGCTGAAGACGCAGCTGTACCCACGTCTGAATGCGCACCACATCGTGATCATGGACAATGCCGCATTTCATACCTCGCTCGAAACAGCGCAGCTGATCGAGACGACTGGCGCCACGCTGCTGTTCCTGTCACCGTATTCTCCTGACTTCAACCCGATCGAGCACGACATCGCCGTCCTGAAGAAACACAGAGAGCATCAGGAAACCGCGTCCCTTGATGAAATCATCAAAGCCTATCGGTACCTATGGACTTAGCTATAAGTCAACCCCAGTTGATCCCCAAACCTAAGAAGCAAGTACATTTATCCGAAAACGCGGCAAGGCTCTATGAGTGGATGATCTTTTTTGGGCAGGAAGGGCTGCTCGCCAAAGATCACACATTCCAGTTTGCGAAAGGATGGCAACAGTGGTCGGTAGTGATTGGACAGGCCCTCAAGGACGTGGGACGATGTGACCTTCCACAAACTTATAAGTGTCGCACAGAGTACGGATGGAAGCTCTCCGCAGGGCGGATAATCTCCGCGTATACACGGCACGACTCCCTAGAATCTGGTGAAACCGTCAATGCGATAGCCCTGAAATGCCTTGCCCAAAACTGCCGGGTTTGCCTAAAACAAGGTTGCAGTCGAATGTTTGTTATGAAGGGTAAGAAATGATACTGCTCCGGTTCATGTGCTTTTGCAGCTGCAGAGCATTCGTATCGTAATCGCAAACGGAAGATGAACGTGGAAAGCTAGATCTTTGAAGACATCAACTAGGTTGCTCTTGCACATATCGCTATTTTATTTCTGAACATCTGTGCGTGAGACTGCGGTCGCTGAAATTGTGGTGAGTTTGTCTCCTCTTTTGGCCTGTAAAATAAGCGGCTGCCCCCGTTCTGCCTTACATGCCAGAAGGAACTGTCCCATGGTTTGAAAACCTGATTTTCCGTTACACGACAATATTACATCCCCTACCGTTAAACCTGCTTGTTCTGCCGGGGAATTCGGCATAACAGTAACCACCACTAACTGCCTGCCTTGATGGGTGCTTTTGTTCTCCGCCTTGAAACCAATCACTCCAGTTCCAAACGCCTTGTCCCAGTCACACCCTTCATCCTCGTTCTTCCATCCTCCGGCGGGGCATAGCCCTCTCATTACCGCTGACCGTGTCAAATATATTATGCCTGCCTCGGGATTGTTGATCGCTTGAGGATAGTGAGACGTTCCGGTCCACATCACCTCACCGGATTCCACATTAACTCCTCGGATAGCAACACTAATGTTTGTGATCGTTTCGGATTGCGCGGCACCTCCATATTGATTTACAAATGCCCCACTCCTTTGGCTTGATGAAGCTTCGGTTTCAACAAACACAATGGAGTCAGCCCCAAGTATCTTTCCAATCTTTAATATTTGAGCATCATCAGTGGAATATGTTAACCGTATTTTTTGCTCTTCAAATACCTGCTGCAAGCGGGACCGCTCAACAATTCTAAGTCCAAACTTTTGAAGTAGCGTTACGGTTTCACCTACTGCACCTTTGTGCTGCCCCCAAACTATCGCATTAGAACCTGGTTCAGGAAGATCGTTCTGGGAGCCATTGGAAATTGGCATGATCTTTCCCATACACCCCTGAACCCCGAAGGTGAGGAATACTGCGGACAATAGCAGTAGGTACATCTCAGGTCTCCGTTTTTTGCGGCCTCCGCTATCGCAGCAACTTGACATTTATTGGAAGCGGTCGTTGCAAGATTCAGTAAGGTGACTCTGACGGAAAGGATATGAACGGGGCGCAGTATGACGCTGCGCCAAAGGATCGTCAAGATGCGATGTGAGGCATTTCTGCATGGATATTAGAGAGGGGGCCTCGGAAATTTGGACAGTGACGGAATGCTGGTCACGATTCTTTGTGTGTATTTGCAGACAGTTGTGAAAGGTCGGGAACACTGGCAACTCCCATCAGGTCACCGATCGATATGTTTACTCCTATTCAGTCCTTTTTCTCATGCTCGAGAGGCGAATGGTGTTGGCCGATACTCATCTACTTGGAACTCTACCCGTACTTGATCTTTAGCGCGATGATCCCACACTGAAGTAAGAGCGTGACGGCGTTCGCGAGAATGACGGGAAGCGATTCAATCCAGATGCCGTAGATGAGCCACAGCAGCACACCCGTGCTGAATGTCGTCACCATTCCCCATGACAGATCGCCGGTTGATTTGGATTGCCATGCCTTCACGATCTGGGGAATGAAGGCGATCGTGGTCAATGTTCCGGCTGTCAGTCCCAGCGCCGTGACTCCGTCCACTTCCTACACCGGCCACTTTTCTTCGCGCCAGGCCATGTCCCAGAACATCCATTCGTATCGTGAACTGATGATGAAGGAGTCTTCCATTCTCCGGAGTTCGTCTTTTCCCGCTGTCTTGGCCCACTGATCCACTTTCTTTCGCATCCATACCTGGACTTCCGCAAACTCAGGAGACGCATAGAGCATGAGCCAATCACGGTACGGGTGGTTCTTGGTCGGTGGGCCTTTCCGTAACAAATGTTGTCCCACGACACAATAGACCCAAGCACAGGGGAGGGTGACGACGGTGATTTCCGTGGCAGTTCCCGCAGCGGCTACGGCCAGCATATGCCTGGTGTAGGCATAGTTCGTCGGTGCCATGGGGACGGACGTCATCTGTTTCGCAGTCATGTTCCATCGTTTGCCGTAATTCTCGTGCAGGCTGCGCTCGACGACGATCGTTTCCTCTGCCAGTTTGTTGAAGCGCAGTCCGCTCTCTGAATCAGGGGTCTTGACGGCTGCGGCGGAAAATACACGAGCGAGATCGCCAAGAAATCGTGCATCTTGCAGGATGTAGTACTTGAACTTCTCTTCAGACAGCGTTCCATCGCCGAGTGCCACGACAAAAGGATGAGCTAATTGTGCATCCCAGATGGAAGTGGCGAGTTTACGAAGGTGACTGGAAAAGGACATATCAATCCTTTCTGAAGACGTACGCCTTGCTCGTGTCTTGGCGCAAAATACGTAGGGTTTAGTGTCGAGTTGTTAGTCTTGAGTATTAGTAAATAACGTAACACCCACAATCCGCAATTGCCGGTTTACATCCAGACACTCCGTTACAGAAACGGTATCCAGGGTCTGGGGAGACGGTTCATCCCATCTAATGCCGCGACCTTGTAGCATTCGGCCAAGGTGGGATAGTTGAAGACCGTATCGATAAAGTAATCGATTTTACCATGAAAGGCCATCACGGCCTGCCCGATATGGATCAGTTCGGTGGCGCCTTCCCCAATGGCATGCACACCCAATAGATGGCGAGTGTGCCGATGAAACAGTAGCTTCACCATGCCAGCTTCGTCACCAATCAACTGTCCACGCGCAATTTCCTTATACCGGGCGATCCCGACGCCGTAGGGCACATCGGCCTGTTTGAGCTCTTCCTCGTTCCTCCCGACCATGGAGATTTCAGGAATGGCATAAATGCCGTAGGGGAGGAGTGCGGTATCCATGCGATCCGGATGGCCGAAGGCATGGCTGGCTGCGTGGCGCCCCTGTTGCATGGACGTCGAAGCTAGAGCCGGAAATCCAATGACATCACCGGCTGCATAGATGTGAGGAAGCATAGTTTGGAAATGTTCATTCACAGTCAGCCTTCCACGGGCATCAGGTTGAAGACCGATCGATTCCAGATGCAGGGCTGCGGTCGCTCCGACGCGACCGATGGCATACAGGAGTGTGGTGGTATGAAGCGGGGGATGCTTCCGCAAAGACACCTGGACCGCCTGTGCTCCGTTTCGTGTGATCTCGACCACCTCTTCGTCGTGATAGAGCGTCACGCCTAAATCTCTCATCTGGCGCTGGAGCGTCTCGATGATCTCCGTATCGACGAATTCTAATAGCCGTGGGCGTTTGTCAATGAGCGTGACGGGAACTCCTAAGGCGGCAAGCATCGATGCATACTCGGTTCCGATCACGCCTCCTCCCACAATGACGAGGGATTTGGGAATATGTCGTAAAGCGAGAAGGCCGTCTGTATCGATGATCGTGTGATCATCGAAGGGAACCTCAGGTGGCCGAGCGGGCTCGGTTCCCACGGCAATGATGAAAAAGTCGGCCGTCAGTTCTAATGCTGCATGGGAAGTCTGTACATGAAGCCGATGTGGATCGAGAAAGCTGGCCGTGCCGAAATACATATCCACTTGGTTTCTGGCCATCTGCTGCTGAACGATCTGAATTTCATGTTTGATGACGTGATTAGCGCGGAAGACCAGGTCTTCGATCGTGATCGTTTTTTTCAGCCGGTATTCGCCTCCGTAGATATTGCGCTGTCGAAATCCTGACAGGTAGAGGACGGCTTCACGGAGTGATTTGCTGGGAATGGTTCCCGTATTAATGCAGACGCCGCCCACGACCATCTTGCGCTCGATGATCCCCACTTTCTTGCCGAGTTTGGCCGCCTGAATGGCAGCCTTCTGCCCTGCCGGTCCGGTCCCGATGACGAGTACATCATAGTGAGGCATGGATGTTATGAAAGAGTAGGGCTGAGGTTGAGGAGAACAGAAATGCGTGCTCCTCGAACCTCAACCTGCCTTCCTCTCAGCTCTCCGTGACCAAGCGACGGGCGAATTGGAATGCTTCTTCCATGTCCGGGAGTTGAGCAATCTCAGGGGTTATTTGAAGATAGCGGATGGTGTTGGTCTTATCGACGACCATGACGGCTCTCGTCAAAATGTGCTTGCCTTCCAAGAAGAGGCCATGGGTTTTCCCAAACTCAGCCCCACGATAGTCGGAGAGGAAAGTCACGTTGGCAATCTTGGCTTCTCGGGCGAATCGCATTTGAGCAAAGGGTGTATCGACGCTGACGGTGATCAGTTCCACCATCTTATCGAGGCCTTTATTGCGCTCGCTCAGAATGTGGGTTTGTTGTTCGCAGACCGGGGTATCGAGCGAAGGCACCACGCTGATGATACGGACTTTACCCGAGCCCTTGGTCTCTCCAATGTTCACAAGGGACAAGTCATTTTGTGCCACCTTCACATCACGGAGCGTGTCGCCGATTTTTACCCCGCTCCCGGTGAGTGCCAGTGGGTTGCCCTTGAAGAGGATCTTATTGCCTTCACCGGCGACGGCCGAGCCATCTGCCACCGGCATACTCTTATAGGTGAAGTTGCTGCCCGCAGTCGTCTGACAACCGGCGAGGCCAAGCAGAAGGCACAGCATCGTGCCCATGATCCCAGAATATGGTCTTCGCATTGTATGCTCCTTTCTCAACACAGGATGGGTCGAGGTTCTCACACAGATTTTGCCTCAGGGTGACGAGTGAATATACTCGATCAGCGAGCGGTTCACCAGCTCCGGCCGTTCCCATTGCGGCATATGTCCGGCATGGGGGACTTTGACGAAGGTTGAGCCATGAATCCTCTGGTGCAGTTCTTCACCGACGGCCAGGGGAAACACTCGGTCGTATTCTCCCCAGATGATCATCGTTGGGTGCGTGATGCTACTCAGACGTGGGGCAAACTCGGATTCCCATGGTGGGAGCGCATTTCGCACGGCCATGAGGGGTTTGATGATGCCGGGGCGTTGGCGATTCTGGTTAGACCGTTCAAGAACGGTTGGGGTCAGGAGCCGGTGGTCGTGAATGATTTCCTTTAAGACGGGCGTGGTGATCAGCCCTCCAAAGAGCCAGTTGCCGAAGGAAACCAGCCAGGAAGGAGCACGGGATTCCAGGGCCTGTTTGAACGACCGGCTGGTGAGTTTGTCCTTTACGTACGACGGTAACCCACTGATGAGCACAAGTTTGTCGACACGGCTTGGATGAGTCAGCGCCATGCCGATCGCCAAACCGGCTCCCATCGAATTGCCCACCAACGTAGCTTTTTCGATATGAAGGGCATCCATAAACCCGACACAAAAGTCCAACATCTGATTCGGTAGGTAGTCAATGTCCGGCTTGTCGGATAAGCCAGAACCAGGGAGATCAAGCGTCAGCGTACGGAAATGTTGAGGCAAGTCGTGCTGTTGATGTTCCCATTGCCACATGGATCCGCCAAAGCCGTGGATCAGAATGACGGGTGGTCCTGTGCCGGCATCAAGATAGGCGATCCGTTGATCCTGGACGAGCACAGTGCTGATCGGGATGCGCTTGCTTGGGGAGCGTTCCAGTGTTTCAAAGTAGAGTGGAATTGGTGGCGGGGTGGTGCATGCGCTCATGAGGGACGAGACGAAGCCGAGGATGAGCAGTGCCGACCGACAGCGTCTGGATGGGCCGAGGATTGAACTAGTGATGGAATCACTCCAGTTGAATGACCGTCTCATCCGTTTTGACGTTGTCGCCGTCGTTAACCAAGATCGCAGAGACCTTTCCGTCAATCGGTGCCGGTACCCGGCTTTCCATCTTCATCGCTTCGATGATCAACAGCGGGTCACCGGCCTTCACGCAGTCATTCACGGCAACAAGAACCTTTACGACGCGACCGGGCATGGGAGGAGCCACATCACCTGGTTTCGCGGGTCTGGGACGCTTGGGTTTTCCTCCCGTCCCGATCTCCGGAGACTCGGGAACACCGGCGAGCACTTCCTGGATCGGTTCAAGTGAGACTTCTTCCAGCTTATCGTTGACACGGATGTAGTAGGGTTTGCGGCCATCGACCTTGCGTCCGGAGCCTGAGACCTTCACATGATAGGTCTCCCCATGAACCGTGACATTGAATTCTACCGGAGCCAAATGTAACTCATGTGCAGTCGAAGGGCCTTTTGCTGATCCGACGTCCAACGGCTCGGGGGTCAGGTCACCCTTCTCACGTGCCTCAAAAAAGTCAGATGCGATAGCGGGGAACAGCACAAATGAGAGCTGGTCCTCGGCGCTCTGAGCCGAAGCCGGCAGTTCTTTCTTGGCCTCATCCAGTTCCGGCTCCAGTCGATCAGCCGGCCTAGTCTTGATCGGAGTTTCGTCACCGGTAGCGCGTGCCATGATATCGAGATCGACCTGTCCCGGCGCACGGCCGTACAGTCCCAAGAAATAGTTCTTGGTCTCCGTGGTGATGACTTTGTAACGCTCACCGGTCAGCACATTGAGCGTCGCCTGCGTGCCCACGATTTGGCTAGTCGGGGTGACCAACGGAGGATAGCCCATTTCTTTTCGCACGCGTGGAACCTCATCGAGCACTTCTTTCATCCGGTCAAGCGCGTTTTGCTCCGTTAACTGGGCCGCCAAGTTTGACAGCATGCCGCCGGGAATTTGAGAGGTGAGAATTTCTGCATCGACTCCGGTAAAGTCGCTCTCGAACTGGCGATATTTTCGGCGAACCGTTCGGAAGTGTTCCGTGATCGGTTGAAAACTTGTGAGATCCAGCCCTGTGTCGTAGGGGGTGTTTTGGAGTGAAGCCACCAATGTTTCCGTCGCCGGATGAGAGGTTCCACCTGCCAATGGGGAGATGGAGGTATCAAGCATGTCGAGGCCTCCCAGGATCGCCATTAACGAAGCCATGGAAGCCATTCCCGACGTGTAATGCGAATGGAGATGAAGCGGAACTTTCACGGCGGATTTTAGTCGACGCACCAGGTGATAGGCATCAAGCGGAGCCAGCAATCCGGCCATATCCTTGATGCAAATTGTGTCCGTTCCGAGATCCTCCAATTTTTTGGCCAAATCCACAAACCGATCGATGCTATGGACCGGGCTGACCGTATAGCAGATCGTGGCTTCGGCATGTTTCCCGCAGGCCTTCACTTCACTCACGGCTCGATCAAGATTCCGTACGTCATTGAGCGCGTCGAAGATTCGGAAGACGTCAATGCCGTTCGTCGCCGATCGCTCGATAAACCGTTCCACGACATCGTCGGCATAATGGCGATAGCCGACCAGATTCTGGCCCCGTAACAACATCTGGAGCTTGGTATTGGGCATGGCCGCCCGCAACGCTCGAAGTCGCTCCCAGGGATCTTCCTTTAAAAATCGGAGACAGGTATCGAAGGTGGCCCCACCCCACACCTCCAGGGACCAATAGCCGACCGCGTCCAGCTTTTGGGCGATGGGCAACATATCCTCGGTCCGCATCCGCGTGGCCAGTAAGGATTGGTGTCCGTCTCGCAGGGCGACATCGGTGATCAAGACTGGTTTGCCGACGGCCGGCGTGATGGTGAATTCGCTGAGATGTGAGCGGAGCGCCTTTACCGTCTTACTCGTCGGAGCCGATTGTTTGGTCTTTTTTTGCGGTTTCTTTGTTGGTGGTCGTCGTTTTGCCATGATGGTTAGTGCGTTTCTTCAGAGTCAGTGGGTTTGCCCGACGTAGTAGGCTGCGGAAAAACTCGGTTGATGCCGACAATATGGCTGGAAATGTCTGCGTGAGGCTAACGTGAGAATCCTATCAGGATGCCCCAAAAGGCAGTTCAGCAAGGCCGCAGCGAGCAAAGAGGCAAGGCGTACGCTTCGGTACGTTAAGCCTCTGAGCGATGCGAGAACGACGTTGGGAGACTGCTTCAGCATCTTGTTAGAGCCCTTCGTAGGCGGCGATCGCAGCCGACAGCGCCAGGACCAGATCTTCCGGTGGTTCGAATTCGGGGTACGCATACAAGTCCTGGTGGGTATCCAGGTAGGACGTGTCGAACCGCCCTGCAATAAAATCTGGCTCCTGCATGATCGCTTCCATAAACGGAATCGTCGTTTTAAGTCCGCGAATAACGTATTCTTCGAGAGAGCGTCTCATGCGACTGACGGTTTCTTCCCATGTACGGCCTCGGACTGTCAGCTTGGCCAACAGGGCGTCATAGTAGGGCGGGACGGTGTAATCCTTATAGACCGCTCCGTCGATGCGCACACCGATTCCGCCGGGAGACAAATACGCCGTCACGGTTCCTGTACAAGGCAGGAAATTGTTTTTGGGGTCTTCCGCATTGATCCGACATTGAATGGCATGGCCTTGCAAGATGACGTCTTTCTGCTGGATGCTGAGTGGAAGGCCTGCCGCGATCTTAATTTGATTCCGTACGATGTCAATCGCCGTGATCTGCTCGGTCACGGTGTGCTCGACCTGGAGTCGTGGATTCATTTCGATAAAGTAGAACTTACCTTCTTGGTCCAGGAGAAATTCCACGGTTCCCGCGTTGTCGTAGTTCACCGCGCGGGCGATGGCAATGGCGGCGTTGCCCATCTCTTCACGGAGCTCCTGTGTCAAGATCAACGAGGGAGCGATCTCGATCAACTTCTGATGGCGTCGCTGGATCGAGCAATCCCGTTCTCCAAGATGGATGATGTTGCCGTGGCGATCTCCCAGAATCTGGAATTCAATATGATGCGGTCGCTCGATATATTTTTCGATAAACACGCTGCCGTCACCAAAAGATGCTTGGGCCTCGCGTGCCGCAACTTCCATGTTTTCGCGAAGTTCCTCATCGGACCGGACCACACGTAATCCGCGACCACCGCCGCCGGCGCTCGCCTTGATCATCACCGGATAGCCGGCTTTGTGGGCGAAGGCGAGGGCTTCTTTGACGTTGGTAATAGCACCGTCCGTACCGGGCACGATCGGCACGCCTGCTGATTCGGCAAGTTCGCGAGCCTTGACCTTGCTGCCCATCAGGGTAATGGCATGGGTAGACGGGCCGATGAATGTAATATTGGATGCGTGGCAGAGTTCGGCAAACTCTGCGTTCTCCGAGAGAAATCCGTAGCCTGGATGGATTGCATCCGCACCGATGCGCGTGGCGAGGTCCACAATCTGTTTACTATCGAGGAAGCCTTTGACCGGCCCCGGTCCGACCAGATACGACTCGTCGGCCTTCTTGACGTAGATGCCGGTTGAATCCGCTTCGGAATAAATGGCGGCGGTGGCAATGTTCAATTCTCGGCAGGCGCGGATGATGCGCATGGCTATTTCGCCGCGATTGGCGACTAAGATCTTCTTGAACATGTCTTCGCCTGTGGGCTCTCGTATCGAAAGAAATGAGTATGGAAAGACAAGCGCGTAAGCTAGCACAGGATCGAGAGGCCTGTCGAGAGATGCGGGGACAAATCAGCCAGCGTGCGCCGCACAAGATAAAGGATTGGTCGGTATCGGTTATCAAGATAGTTAGTCAAATTTTGTCGTAGCCACTGGGCGAGTCAGGTAGAATTCGTTCCTTAATGGTAGCTCAACATCCTGAGGATGTTATTGCTGAGCTTGATAGTAGTAAGGTCAGATGTTCTTATGAAAGGGATCGGTCTCGATGAAGAGGAAGGTGTCTTTAGGAGATGCTGCATGGTTGTGGCGACGAAACACAGTAGTGATCGGTGGCGTTCTTCTGCTTGTCGGAGGCCTCTCCGTTCCTGCCTGGAGTGAAAACCCTGCCCCGTCGGTGCATTGGGGGAGCACGGCATTCCCGGATCAATATTCGACCGTCACCTCGGGACTGACGCTCAATCGGTTTACTCCGGTTGATGGCATAGGGAATAAATATGACTCCACGGTAGGCAATACGCTTGGCTTCAACCTCATCACAATCAGCTGGACGAAACATTGGGACTATTCCGGAACGAGTTGGTTATGGAAAAACTGGAGCACCAATCTCACGGCTGGGATCAGTCCCACCAGTGATGAACCTTCGCAATATTTTCAGAACAAAGTGGTCCATCAACTGCGCCAACTGCCGGCGGTCCCCACGGTGGACCCTCGGAAGGAAACCGATGTCATGATCGATGGATCCCTCACTCGGTGGATGTCGCTGTTTGATCGGAAGGTCATGTTTGCCGGTGGAGGCTTTTCCGTCGGAACGATTTACCAACAAGGGTTTCTGCGGGGCGGCATCCGTCGACTGCAAATCACCCCGTCCGTGTGGCAGTCGGAGAAATGGGGCGATATCAACGTTCGGGTTTCCGCAATGGGGCGGATCAGCTATCAAAGCAACGGCGCAGTGCTCCACTCCGTCAGAAGCACGGCAGGGTTGGTTCAGCCGGCCATTGCCATCGGACAGTATCGGACAACGGCCACTGGAGAGACGATTCCAACCTGGGAAATCGAATTGGCACTGATGTGGGATTCAGGGATCTTCGTGAATACCCTGGGGCAGAGCCAAAAACAGTTCGCATGGTCGCTCGCGGCCTCAGCAGGGCCTGTGCGTTTCGAAACGTGGAATGACAGCATGGGGCATCTCTCGGAGCGAGACTTTGGCCCGTCCTATGGCGCAGCGCTGACCGTCGATATCCTGCGAGTATGGAACTTCGTTCAGGAGTTTAGAACGATGCCGACAACGGACCAATCGGCGCAGGGATAGAAGGTTGTTCCGGGTTCACGCGACTGGCCGCAACAGCCTCACAACCCCCTTCCGGAATGGAGCGGTGCGAAGCAGCAGCTTGCTGCGGCTTTATTTGGATGGTCACTATTCGTGTTCGTGTGGGGCGGCTGAGGCAGTCGGCATGGTAGCCGAAATGCAGCCCTCAATGAATTCAACCTTGCACTGCCAGGAGGATGCGGCCGCGTTGACGTGATTGATCACATCCGCGGACTTCACAGTGCTGGGAGTGATATCCACAAGCACATGATTGGGGACACGGTTGAAATCGACACTGATGACGCCGGGAATGGCCTGCAAGACCTTGTTGATCTCGGCTTCTTTCTCGCTGCAACCGGCTCCACTCATCGTCAGGGGAAGACGCTCCTTGACTAGTGGCGCGGCCGAAGCTTGGAGGGAGATGACTACACTCATGGCAATGAATACGGCAGAGAGCGCTTGTTGAGACCAAGAAAATGACATTGGGCGAACTCCCTCTCGTGAAGTGCTCGCTAGAGAAACGGCATCCATCAACATAACTCTAGGCTACACGATCCGGCCTTCTCTTGTCGAGAGATCCGGAAACGGATAGATCCTGGTCCAACCAGAGGATGGTTTCTCACAGTTGTGTCCCCCACGTATTCTCTGACATGAGAGATGATATCTTTTCGTACCGACTCAACATCTCCTGGACTCATCACGTGAATCCGGCGATAATGCCGCTCTCATGACTGCTCCTCTTGCTGATTCACAGCCTCTCTGCTGGCCGGAAGTCGTCGGGCTCATTCCTGCCGCTGGACAGGCGAAGCGTCTCCAACCATTTCCTTGCAGCAAGGAGTTGTTTCCGGTCGGCTTCACGAACGATCCGAGGACGGGGATGCCACGGCCAAAAGTGGCCTCGCAGTATCTGCTGGAAAAATTCAAAGCGGCTGGGCTGTCCAAGACGTTCATCGTGATCCGTGAAGGAAAATGGGACATTCCGAACTATTTTCAGGAGGGCGTGGGGATAGGGATGTCCCTCGCCTATCTCGTGATTCCCGGCTCGCTTGGGCCTCCTGACACGCTTGATCGCGCGTATTCCTTCGTGTCCCAGTACCGGATTGCATTCGGCTTCCCCGATATTCTCTTCGGTCCACCAGATGCCTATCGGCAACTCATTGAACAACAGGAACAAACGGGTGCGGATGTGGTGCTTGGTCTGCATCGCATTGAAGATCCTCGAATCTGGGATATGGTGGATTGTGATAACGAGGGATGGATTCGTGACATTGTGATGAAGCCCGCTTCGACGACGCTCACGTTCGGCTGGTGTTTTGCCGTCTGGACCCCGGTCTTTTCAGAATTTCTCCATCAGTTTCTGCGTGCGGATGAGACCACGCGAAAGATGGGGCAATTGGCAAACACTACCAATGATCCTGGAGGGGACTTGGCCGTCGGGGTGGTGTTTCAGCAGGCTCTCAAGGCTGGCCTTCGGATGCAGAGTGTCACGTTTCCGCACGACCGCTATCTAGATATCGGGACACCCGACAATCTTGCTAAAGCCGTCCGCCAACAGGCCGCCGAGTGATCGGTTACCCGGATAGGGTCTCGGACACTCTTTGATCGGCGGGGAGGCAGCGTGTTATTTGGGTTGCACCAAAAATGCCTTCGAACGGGCATTGCCGCCGCCGGCCACGACATCGATGAATGAGATGCCAGGTTGGATGTCAGGCACGGTGACCTCTAATATCGTATCGTTCACAAACTTGTAATCGATCTTGGTGGGTCCTGCCGCACTGAACGCTACGCCTCGGAAACAGTCTCTTGTTCCGAAGTTCTCACCCTTGAGCATAATGGTTTGCCCGGGCTTGGCCTCGTCCGGATCGACGCGCAGAATTTTTGGCTTTCGGCTGCTATCGCAAACGGGGTCCTTTTCCAGTTGTTGTTCGTCATGTCCTTTGATCGATTCTGCGTCATGCAGTGTGTACCCCGCACCTTCGACGATCACTCCCTCCTCAGCAAGTGAGCGAAGTGGGAAGCCAATCAGCACGAGTAACGAGAGCATCAGGAACGAAGATCGGATAGGGGGAGTCATAAGGACCTCCTTGAGTGTGGACCTATTTCGTCGGCATGGCCACATAGAGTTCTCCAACAATGGCTTGACCAGGAGGAGATAGCGCAAATGCAATAAAGGTTTCAACAAGAGGATTCGTTTCTTTTTTCGAGAGAAGGAGCAGCGGGCGTCGCAGACTGTAGCGCCCGTCCCGGACTGTTGGCACCTCCGGTTCGATCTTATCGACCGGCAGCAGACGGATGGCCACACCGTTAGAGACGGCGGAGAGGCCGGTACTCAGTGACACATACGCGACGGCAGAGAGTGGTGGAAGGGTACCGACGACGGTCTTGACGACCGTGTCGTCCGGTCCAATGACCTTTGCAGTACCAGGAATCTTTCCGGTGATCCCGAGGAGGGACTCAAACGTCTCACGGATATTCTGGGTGTGGGAGCGGTCAATCAGCAAGATTCTCGTTTCAGGGCCACCCAATTCAGACCATTCTCGGACCTTTCCAGAGAACACATCGGCGACCTGTTGCGTCGTGACTTCCTTGGTAAAGTTGGAGAGATGCACGAGAATCCCGAGGCCATCCCATCCGATTTGAGAGGCCGTCAGTGTTGCGTCCTTCATACCCGTGACGGCAATCTGTGCCTGGCCGGTCTGGACTAACTGCACCGGCGTGGAGTCCTCGTCCCACAGGATATCAATATAGGCACGGGGATTGGCTTTTTCGAAGGCCCGTGCCAGCGCTTCGATGGTCGCTTGTTCGGGCCCATTGCCGGCGATGACCAACGTTCCTGCAACCTGGGCTGAGGTCGGAAGAGGGGAGTTGATGAGCATCAGGCCCACGCACAGCTGAGTGATCAATGATCGTCCTGTCACGGACGCTCTCCACCCCGACCAGGGGCTTGATGATTTCTGCGTCGTAACCGGACAAAAAGATGACGGTGTACCATGTTTACGACTCAGACGTGGTTCGGTCTGCCGAAGAGGGCTCGGATTCGGCAGACATGTTTGGTGGTGGGACATTGCGTTTTGCATTCAACGGCGGCAATTTGACGAATCGCTCCATCCGTTCCTGGTTCATGGCCTTGGCTTTGCTCTCGGTAAATCCGGGTTTGCGAGCGCCGACCACGTTGGATGAAAAGGCCGAGAGAAGGCGCGTCGCCTCCTTCGCATGGCAATGGGGACACTCTGTGTCTTCTACTCTGGCATAAACTGACTGGGTGGCTTCAAACTGTTTCTCACATTGTCCACAACGGTATTCATAGAGCGGCATAGGATCGCATCCTTTCTCTTTGCTCGCCTGCCTTCCCTTCTGCAGCCAGGTTGTCAGCGACATATACCCTGATGAAGCATTTGCGGGATCGTGGTGTGATCGACTCAGCCGAGTCCGCTCACAGACGATCATGATTGCAGTTCGCCGAGTCTTCACTCCAACCAATGGAGCCGTTCAGATCTTGACAAACAGCCCTTCTGCAAGCGATGCTGACCAGCTTACGATATTCTGCTCATTCTAACAACTTACGCGGCGCAACTGCCAGCTCCAGAGGAGGCTTTCGATGCCAGTGCTGATTCGACGGTACAAGGGGAACAACGGTGTGATGCAGGAAGAACGAATCGATGAGGATGATCGAATCGAGCGCTATATGCGGCTCTTCGAGAAGGACGATGTCAAAAAGCTACAGACCGGTGTGAAGTGCTTCATCGAGAAGGATGAATGGCAGCTCCTCCCGTGAACCGGTCAAGGACAGGAGTAAGGCACGATAGTAAGCGCTCCTTGCCACTCATCCTTTACCCGCACCGGCTAGCATGATCTACTGGTTGCATATTGCCCGTGCCATCGACCGTGTGACGCTCCACCGAGACCGGTGTTCGGAGGTGCCATCGACTGCCACCTCCAGCGACTTTTGGGAAGGCGGCTGGTTCGATTACCCTGATAAGGAACGGGCGACCCTGGCGATGGAACAGGCTGGAGTGAATCGGCAGCGACTATGTCCACTTTGCAAACCGTAGAACGAAGTGCTGGGTCCTGAGTGCTGAGCCTGTTCATCTTGGCCTGTACACTCAGAACTCACGACTTAGGACTCAGCACTGCTGATTCATGCCGCGATTCGCCCTCCTATTGACCACCTTCATCTGGGGTGCGACCTTTCCTGCCACGAAAGCGGCATTGGAACAGATTCCCCCGCTCTCGTTCCTGTTCCTTAGATTTTTCATTGGAACCCTGCTCATCCTGTTGTGGTTTGGTGTCAGCCACCGTCGATTGCATCATGATCGTGCGGTGTTAGCAGCCGCTGCACTCTCGACAGTGTTTCTGTTTCTCGGGTATCTGCTCCAAACTGTCGGGCTCTCGTACACGAGCGCGTCCAATTCAGCTTTTCTCACCGCACTCTATGTGGTCTTTGTGCCGTTGATTCTCCTGCGGGTCGACCGGCGTGCGGTCTTGGCAACGGTGGTTGCGGTGGTCGGGTTGTGGCTCCTCGTCAAGCCCAACACATCCATGAGTCGAGGCGACCTTATGACGCTCGGATGCGCCGTGGCGTTTGCGGGACATATCATTTGCCTTGAGCGATTTACCCGCCAAGTCGATGCCCCGTCGCTTCTTGTGTGGCAGATGGTGGCGATGACGCTATTGTTTCTTCCGGCTCCATGGTGGGAAGATGTTTCCGGGAGTGCGTTTTCGCCTACACCTGTTCTGCTGACCGGCCTTGCAGTGACGGGCGTGTTGGCCACGCTTGCATTCGCCGTGCAGATGTGGGCGCAGCAACTGGTTCCGGCCCAACAGGTGGCGCTTCTGTTTGCATCCGAGCCGGCCTATGCAGCCTGGCTTTCATGGTACTTTCTTGGAGAGACGTTGGATGTACAAGGCTGGATCGGCAGCGCGCTGATCTTGTTGGCGGTTATTATCGGAGCGTTCGGCGGCTGATCGTTTCCTAAAGAGCGGGGAGGCATATGGCACAAAAGTTCGGCAATGGACGGTGGGTGCGCGAAGGATTTCTTGATAACCGTGTCGACGGGACGGTCGTTGGACAGGTCGTATTTGCGGTTGTTGGGCCAGTGGATTTCTATTTGCGCGGTAATTTTAAGCCTGATATCGCCGGCGAGGTGATTCGATTCCGAAACAGCCGTTTTGAGGATGACGAGACCGCGGGGCACGTGATCGGCGATATGGCCAATCCTCAGATTGGAACCGTGAATCTCATTTCACTCGATCCGCATCCGAACCTGGAACCGCACCCGTACGTTGAGTGGTTCACGCTCAACGAGGACCACTATCGGTTTCAGCTAAGCGCCGGTGATGCCTGGGTGCTGTCAGAGGAAGAGCGACTGGGAATCGAGGGAGAGAGTCGACGAATTCGAGAGACCTTGGCCGGTCAGGTTGCTGAACGACCAAGGTCAAAAACTGAATCCGATTGGGCTTAAGGAGGCGTGAGTTCTAGCTGAGGTTGCGGTGCGGGAATTTCCGTCGCCTTCACCGCGGCCTCGATCTTCTTTTTGAGGACGCTGCGGTCTGAATCCTGTCTGGTTTTTCCCTCGCGCACATACGACGGGACCTCACGGATATCCCAGACCAGTCCCAGCCACTCGAGCCCTTTCAGGCAGTAATACGTCATGTCGATCTCCCACCAGTAGAACCCTTGCCTGGTTGAGGCCGGATAATAGTGGTGGTTGTTATGCCACCCTTCTCCCATGGTGATCAGGGCCAGGAAGAAGTTATTTCGGCTGTCGTCGCCGGTCTCGTACCGCTGTCCGCCATAGACGTGAGAGAGGGAGTTAATAGTACAGGTTCCATGAAACAGCGCGACGGTCGAGATGAAATATCCCCAGATCAGCATCTGCGGACCGTTCGTGCCGAGTTCCGGTGCATAGGCTTCCAACAGTTTGCCGACCCCGAACATGCCGAAGCCGGTGAGCGTGGGAACCAGGACATCAAACCGGTCAAGAAACCGCAGCTCCGGAAACTTCGCGAAATCGGAGATTCCCTTGAGGCGCGGCGCATAAAACGTCTGTGACATAATCCAGCCCATGTGCGACCACCAAAATCCTCCCTGGCGCGGAGAGTGCACATCCTCCGGTGTATCGGACGCGATATGGTGATGGCGATGGTGGCCGGCCCACCACAAGGGGCCTCGCTGGGTACAGGTTCCGCCTAACAGCGCAAAGAGAAACTGGACGGTTCGCGACGTCTTGAACGTCCGATGCGAGAAATAGCGATGGTACCATCCTGTGATGGCAAACATGCGAATGAAGTAGAACCCGATCGCCACGGCGACCGCCGTCCAACTCCAACCTACCCAAAATATGCCCAAGCACATCAGATGCAGCACGATAAACGGCACACTGCGGATCCAATCGACCTTGGGGGGGCCATCTGAGGGGGCTCCGTCTGACTTTGTGAGTTCAAGCCCTGCCCAGGAATCGAACCAACGCAGAAAGGAATACCAGATCCCTATGGAATGAGGCGGTTCATGCACTTGCACGTCGGACATACAGTTCTCCTCGTAGGTCTGGGGATTCGGCAAAGCCACTGTGGTGGGAGACAGGGAGCCGTGGTCCCAATTAAGCGAATTGAGCGTCCCGGTTTAGGTTGGTATTCCATTATACAGAGAATCTAAGGAAAGTAAAACCGGATTTTTCCCTGAGCCGCGCCAGGGTATCGTGTTCCTCACGAGCGTTGGTCGGCTGTTTTATTGGCAGAAGTTGCCGAAGAAGGAGCGGCGAGGCTTCTATGGCTGTTTGACAGGACTCCTCTTGCGTCACTAAAATGCCGCCACCATGAATGATCGATTTCTCAAAGCATGTCGTCGAGAGCCAGTTGACTGTACGCCTGTGTGGTTTATGCGCCAGGCCGGACGGTATATGTCCGAGTATCGGATCCTGCGCGCGAAACATTCAATCTTGGAGATGTGTAAGACGCCTGAATTGGCGGCTCAGGTCACACTTCAGCCCATTGATCGATTCCCTCTGGATGCGGCCATTATTTTTGCTGATATCTTGTTGCCGTTGGAGCCGATGGGCCTCAATCTTGAGTTCGCGGCAGGCGAGGGCCCGGTCATCCACAATCCGGTGCGCGATCGGGCGGCGGTGGATCAACTGAAAGTCATCGATGGTGACGAGCTCAACTATGTGGCGGAGGCCATCAGGCAAACTCGGCGTGCCCTGGACGGGCGGGTGCCGCTCATTGGATTTGCCGGCGCGCCGTTCACGTTGGCGAGTTATGCCATAGAAGGTGGCGGCTCGCGAAATTATCTGAATACCAAACAGATGATGTATAGCGATCCCACGGCCTGGCATCGGCTCATGGACAAGTTCGCATGTGTGCTGACGGGGTATCTTCGTCGACAGATCAAGGCGGGGGCGCAGGCCATTCAGTTGTTCGACAGTTGGGTCGGGTGCCTGTCTGCCGGCGACTATGTCGAATATGTGATGCCGCATGTCCAACGGATCTTCGAGGGACTTAAGCATGAAGGGGTGCCGATGATTCATTTCGGCACCGGTACGACAGCGATCCTACGTCAGATGCGTGAGGCGGGCGGTGACGTGATCGGGGTCGACTGGCGTGTTCATCTGGATGAAGCCTGGACCATGATCGGGCATGATCGTGCCGTACAAGGCAATCTTGATCCGCTTGCTCTCTTTGCGCCACTCCACGAAATTGAACGTCGCGTCGAAGACATCTTGCGACGTGCGGGTGGACGTCTTGGTCATATCTTCAATCTTGGTCACGGTATCTTGCCGACGACACCGGTTGATCACGTGGCTGCAACGATCGACATGGTCCATAAGCTCAGCCAACGATAGAATGAAGAGCATATGGCAAATGGCTGGCGGTAGGAGCGACATCCGGTCCGTGGCGCTCCTTGTTTCACTATCTGCTATAAGCCATCAGCTATTGGCGCTGATCAATGTCTGAATCACGACGACATACGGCTGTGCTTCTGATGGCGATGGGCGGGCCCGATTGTCTGGAAAATGTCGAGCCCTTTTTGCTCGATGTGCGCGGAGGGCGACCGACTCCTCCCGAACTGGTCGAAGAAATTCGCGAACGGTACCGTGCCACCGGTGGAAAGTCGCCGGCTGTCGGGATCACGCAAGAGGTTGCAAAAAAACTGGAACGGCAACTGAATGAGTGTGGTGACGGTCGATACCGAGTGTACGTTGGGTTACGGCATTGGCATCCCTTTATTAAAGAGACCTATGCCGAGCTGCTAAAGGAGTCGCCGGAACAGGTCATCGGAGTCTGTATGGCCCCGCAGCAATCCTCTCTGAGTACCGGAGCCTATCGAAAGAAAGTGGAGGAGGCTCGTACCGGGTTAGAGGACCACACACCTGTGACCTACGTCGGGAGTTGGAACCGGCATCCCCGGCTGATCTCTGCGATTGTGGAGAATATTCGGCTTGGGCTTCAGAGATTTCCTGCCGATGTGCGTGCAACGGTACCGGTGTTGTTCACCGCGCATAGCTTGCCTGAACGAATTGTGGCGATGAAGGATCCCTATCCGGATGAGGTGAAGGGAACGGTCGGGGCGGTCACCAGCGCCTTAGGTAACCAACCGACGTATTTTGCCTATCAAAGTCAGGGACGCTCCAATGAGCCATGGCTTGGGCCGACGGTCGAATCCATGTTGGAGGCCATCCAGCAGGCCGGGCATCGCCACGTGTTGGTGGCGCCCATCGGTTTTATCTGTGACCACGTGGAAACGCTGTTTGACATCGATATTGAGCTCAAGCAATTGGCTGCGAGCAAGGGGCTGCAGCTGGAGCGCATGGCGATGTTGAATGATTCTGCCGCGATACTTGAGACGTTACGAGACGTCTTAGCTGCACACGAATCTACTCCCTGTCTTCCGTCGTGACTCGATCGCGTACAGTCGTGATTGTCGGTGGTGGGATTTCCGGTCTCGCGACCGCGTTTGCGTTGCAAGAACAAGCTGCCCAAGCAGGCCTTCCTCTCCGCTGCACCATTCTTGAGTCCGACCCATCCTGGGGAGGGAAAATCGTCACGCATCGGATCGGTGACATCGTGACTGAGGCCGGACCGGATTCGTTTCTTTCTCAAAAACAGGCCGGTCTCGATCTTTGCACGAAACTGGGGCTTGCCGACCAGCTGATCAATACCAACGAAACAGGAAAGAAGGCCTGCGTGCTCCACCGAGGACGGCTGCACGATTTGCCAGAGGGACTCCTTTCATTTGTTCCAAAACAACTGGGGCCGTTTCTTCAAAGCGGACTCCTGAGCTGGGTGGGCCTGGTCAGGATGGGATTGGAATTCGCAGTTCCTCCCGGTTCGCCCAGAGACGATGAGTCCTTGGCCGAATTCCTCCGTCGCCGATTCGGGGTTCAGGCGTACGAGCGGCTGTTGGAACCGCTGATGGCAGGTATCTACGCCGGCGATGCTGAACAGATGAGCCTGCGGGCGACGTTTCCACGGTTCTTTGAATTAGAGCAACAACATGGCAGCATCATGCGTGGCATGATGGCCGCCAAGAAATCAGCCTCGTCCAGTGCGTCTTCCCAACCACGACGGACGATGTTTGTCAGCCTCAAGAACGGTCTCAGTGAGCTGGTGAGTGCGCTCACAACGCGGTTAATGCAACAGGGCGTGGAGCTCCGTGCAGGAGTTCAAGTCGACGCGCTCAGAGTGAGATCGCACGAACTGGGTCGCTGGATGTATGACCTCATTCTGCAGGATGGCTCCGCACTTTCCGCCGAAAGCGTGGTCTTAGCCACACCGGCCTATGTTTCTGCCGACCTGTTGCGTCCATTGACACCCATAGCCGGTGGGCTGCTGGATCTTATTCCTTATGCCTCGACCGCCACCATCGCGATGGCATTTCCACGAAGTCTTACAAGCGCCATTGACGGGTTTGGGTTTATCATTCCGAGACAGGAGCAGCGACACTTAATTGCCGCCACTTGGACGTCGCTCAAGTGGCCTCATCGCGCTCCCTCGGATCAGTTACTCGTACGCTGCTATGTGGGTGGTGTTGGGCGAGAAGACATTCTTCAACGAGAGGATCAGGCACTTGTTGCAACCGTTAGGGAAGAGCTGGCGAGTATATGTGGTATCAAAGTTGACCCAATCTATACCGAAGTGAATCGGTGGTGGAAGGCGATGCCGCAATACACGATCGGCCATCTGGATCGGTTGGTGCAATTGGATGCGGCACTCAGCCGTTATCCAGGACTGGTTCTGACCGGGGCTGCCTATCGAGGAGTTGGTATTCCGGACTGCATTCGTGATGGAGCCGTCGCGGCTGGGCAGGTGGTGCGGGATCTCCTGGGAAAAGTCCATCCTGGCCGTGAATAGCAAAAATCCTGTTGGGGAAAATGCCCTACCCCAAGGGAATATAGTATGAGGAACCGTACTTGAGCGAACTGGATAAACTGTCGTCGCGCTATGGCAGGATAATCCCTTGTTCGGGGTAGCCGAATTCCTTGAGGGTGGCTTCCACCGCATCGATCATTGGCGGTGGACCGCAGAGAAACACGCACGCATCAGGGCCTGGTGAGGGGAGGTATTGGCGCAGAAGGTCCGGTGTGATTCGGCCAGTGTTGCCGGTCCATCCCGCAGGCGGCTGTTCGAGCAGATAGTAGCAGTGGAAGTTCGAATAGTCCCGGACGTATCGGTCCCACTCCTGCCGGAAAATAATGTCTTGCTCGGTTTTATTGGCAAAAATCAAAGATAGCTCGGCATCAATCTTCTTGGTCAGAATCCACCGAATGATGGAGACCATTGGGGTGATGCCGGTGCCTCCAGCCACGAAGCCCACTCGTTTGGCCATACCATCAACCCAGTGCCCACCGGTATTCGGTCCGCTTATCAAGACCGTATCTCCGATTTTCTGCTCATGGAGATACTTTGAGATGGTGCCGGTTTCGTAGCGTTTCACCGTCACATCGAAGGAACCCGTAATGTCAGGGAGTGAAGAGGGTGTGTAAGCCCGCTTGACCTGTTTGCCGTTCACTGTCGCATGGACGTACAGAAAGTCACCTGGCAGCATGTCGAGCGTGGCATCCGCAGGTAGCTCAAACCGGAAGGTCTTTGTGTCGTGGGTGTCCGTTTCGATATGGGTCAATTTGTACGGACTCGGCGTCTTGGTCTTGATGCGCGTCATGGAATTCATAGTAAGGCGCATCATACGAGGTCGGATAGAAGCGGTGCAACATCAGCCTGTAGATACTGCACGATTTATTTCCCCCTTCGGTTAATAGCTAGGTGTGCCAACCATTCCTCGGTGAGTCCTTAATATGGCTTGTTCCCGCCGCGCGTCCACGTGCAATGCGCGTAATTCTGGCTAATACCTCTAGACAACTATCCGTTTTCATCGCGACTACTGTATCTTCGCCCACGATACAGCCGTACAGGCGTATCGATTCTGATACAACTTTGAACAAATTGGATACAGTTCAGTTAATTCGTATACCATATATTTATAATTCAACACGTGAAACGCTGGCGATTTTGAATGGCATGGGTGTTGCTTGAGCCAGGTTCGGCATCGAGCAACCGTGGGGATCAGGTCAGCTCGACTTGTTTGGAGGTCCCACAACATTTTCAGGAGGAAGATGATGCAGAGGTATCAGAACCGGTTTCGTGCCGTCATGGCAGGGATGCTTTTCTGTGGGGTGAGTGTTAGTCCCCCTGCATTTGCTGATAATGATGGAAGAGGCCATGGGAATGACCACGAAAAGAAAAAGGATACGTCTTTCACCCGGATGTTTCATGATCTCCCTCCTGGCTTGCCTCCGACGAACGAGGCACGTGATTTGGTCAAGCATTTAGGGGCGAAAGATGGGCTCATCGATGCAAAAGATATCCTCACAGATCCCGTGCTGTCGATTACGAATCCGGAGGTGTTCAGTCCGAACAATCCGGACAATCCAAGTATGACCGCAGGAATGACGTTTGTGGGGCAGTTTCTAGATCATGATCTCACGTTCGACCCGAATTCTCCGTTGCTCGAAAAGACTAATCCTAAGAAAACGACCAACTTTCGCACCCCGAAATTTGACCTGGATAGTGTGTATGGAGGTGGACCGGAACAGTCTCCCGAGCTGTATGATCTGAGTTCCGGATTCATCAAGCTGCGAGTTGAGACAATTCCTGGTTCGGAGGAGTTCTCACGAAATGGAGCAGTTCGCTTCGATCTCCCGCGCGTTCCCGGGACGATGACTGCACTATTGGGAGATCGACGCAATGACGAGAATGTGATCTTGTCGCAGCTGCATGTGGCGATGCTCATGTTTCATAATGCGGTAACGGATCGTCTGCAAGCTGACCCCGCTCACGCCGGAGATTCCGCTCAAGAGATTTTCAAAAAGGCCAGGCGACAAGTCCGCTGGCACTATCAGTGGATCATTGTTCATGAATTTCTGCCGCTGACAATTGGACAGGCACGCGTTGATGATATTCTCCAGCGTGGTGTCCGTTTCTATGATGTCGATGATGATCGGCCACAGATCCCGATAGAGTTTTCCGTCGGTGCGTATCGATTCGGCCATTCCCAGATTCGGCCAAGCTATCGGTTGAATTTTGGCCGTCCAGACCATGGGCATAGCCCGTTCTTTGCCTTTATCTTCGATGATGCCCAAGATCCAAATGATCCCGATCCCAACGACCTCCGAGGTGGCAAGCGAGCGCCTCGACGCTTTGTGGATTGGCAGACGTTCTTCAACTTCGGTGATGGGAACTTCAGGCCGAACAAGAAGATCGACAGCAAGCTCTCAAGTGTCGTGATGTTGTTGCCGGGCTCCCGTGGGCCAGCTCCAGGCTTACCTGGTGATGGTGTCCAATCCCTTGCCTCGCGCAATCTGATGCGCCATGTGAACTTTGGTATTCCATCCGGACAGGTGATTGCTCGGCGGATGGGGTTACCGGTTTTGACGCAGGCGCAGCTTGAGCCGCTTGCATCCTACGGGTTGGACCGGAATACGCCGCTCTGGTTGTATATCATGAAAGAAGCGGAGGTGATGGAAAATGGGCTTCGCCTCGGACCGGTGGGAGGTCAAATTGTTGGCGAGGTCTTTATCGGACTGCTAAAAGCCGATGAGACATCCTATCTAACCTCTCGTCCAAATTGGACACCAGTCTTGCCGTCGGCCATCCCCGGTGACTTTCGCATGACTGATTTGCTCACATTTGCAGGGGTAGTTCCTCCGCTGAACTAAGTCAGGACGATAGTGGCAGAGGGCATTGTGTCGTAGGATGCAATGTCCTCTGTCCGCTATTGTTCGTGTACTCAGTTCGAGAATAGCGATGTGTCAGACGTGTCAGTAGTTCGACAGGAAGTCTCACCTTTCAACAAGCATTCTGAATCCTACAATAATCATCAGGAACATGATCAGTACCTCATGACCGAGGATTGTGAGGTATTCAGGTCGTACTGCGTGTGCAACATCTGGCATGGAGATGGTCATCCATGTGTGTGCAAACCTAAATGTAACAGTTCTCTGCCGTGACCGTGAGGAATTGTCCGGACGTTAAGAGGCCAAAGGAGCTTAGTTCTGCTGTTTTCTGGATTTTGCTTGTTCGGCTGCGTGCAGATGAGAATTGGTACGAGGCGATATTGGCAGATTGGCAAGCACCGGTTGGGCTGCGGCAATCTTGTGTTCCACTGCCTGGGCCAGCCAGCGCCTTGCTTGGCTGATATCTCGTTCGACCCCGCGTCCATAGGCATACATCACGCCAAGGACATACATGGCTTGGCCATTTCCGGCCTCCGCGAGACGATGTAATCCGACAAACGCTTTCTTATACCAACTGACGGATTCTGGTGCCTGTCGGCCCTCCTGCTGCGAAAAATGGCGTCCGAGGCGATACTGCGCAAAGGGGTCGCCTTGTTCGGCAAGGTGTATATCATTCTCCTGATTCACGACCGGCTTTTCCTGCAGCCGAGAGACTGCTGGTTTCTCGTGGTCTGAGTTTCTGACCTGTGGCTCTGTGCGAAGTTCGGTCGGCGCAGTATGTACCGGTGCCGGGTGCTCCACCATGGGCGGAGTCTGAGGCTGTTCCCGATCTGGCTGCGCGATGGTTGGCAGCAATGACGCTTCAACCGGGGTTGCAACCGATGAAGACTGTGTCAGGCTAAGGTCGCTTGGACGCGCGTCCGCCTCTGGGGTTGATGCCGCTGTGCCACATTCGTCAGTGGGGATTTCCGTGCCTGCTTGACCGGCTTCGGATTGGCAGGGTGTGTGGTTGTCGGAGGTCGGGGGCTGGGTTGTAAAGGTCCAAACGGTCCAGGTAACGGCGACGAGAACGAGTGCGCCCCGCACAATCCGACGTCGTAAAATCGTTCGATCACTGGGAGGGACCAAGACCAGTCCGGGGTAGGCTTTACTGACTACGCTCGGATTCGATGGAGGGTGTTTTCCGCCGTCGTCTTGCTGATCAGAAAACTGAAACATGCCTTCGATCTCCATGCCCCTGCTGGTCGTGGCGAGCACCCACTCTGGGAGAGTGTACCCAACCAGCAGTGCCCCAAAGAGGGAGATTGAATTACTTCTATAAAATAATAAAATAGCCTCTTGTCCAGGCGAAGTGCAAGCTCTTATAGTAGTCTCTCTGCCTTTTCAGGCCCTTCTTGTCCCAGGAGTGCTGTACCGATGCCGTCCAGTGAGAGTAGCCTTACCATTATCAGTGTGAGTGGCCCGTTTCGCGAGCCGAGAGAGCAGGTCTTTTCGTACGATTACTCCGTTCAACGATCGACCTGGCCGACGCCACATGGCGTGCGGGTGAAGATTTCTCTCCCGCATGAGCTGGAGGTGTTCAAGGGCAGGCTCCTCGGAGTGGTGACCGGCTCACCTGGCCAGCAATTGATGATCACGAACCTCTTGGCGAAGAACCTTGCAGAGTGGAAGATCCAAATTGCTGAAACAGAAGGGTTTTTTCTTGAGCGGCGCGATGTGATGCTGGCCCCATTTGTGGGGCCGTTAGCCCACCTGTTTCTGAAGCTTGAGGGGAGGTTTCAGGCCGAACAGACAGTCATCCGAGAGGATGTGAAGCGACGAGTGGGCCTCTAGTTTTAAAGACACATGAAGTGTATCTTGTGAAGTACACGGGAAAATCACCCGGACAAACTGTCGAGAACTGCAGTCTTGGTCGGTGAAATACCCGTTTTGGAATTCGGTGAGCTCGGTCGAGACGTGTAGCTCCTCAAAATTCTCAAAAAATTCTGCGGTACTGTTTGGAGTGGATGCCTGATTCATCCGCGAATCCCAGCGACCCGTTGTCGGGGTTGCCGGTATCGTTCAGGTCGATCCGGTAGTGGCCGCGGACTTGTTCCATGGCCACTTCGAAGGGAACGGCATTCGGGTAGAGCGTGCCGGGTGCATGCGCACCTCGTGTCAGTGTGCGGATGGTCTCTGCCTCCGCAAATTGCTTCTCCGAAAAGATCAAGATGTCGGCAATGGCATGGTCACCCAGCTTGTGGCCCGGTGTCGTGGCTGGGAGCTGTGTGCCGAGAGAACCCTCGAGACGTGCTTCCTTCAAGCGTTTCAGCAGTGCGACGATCTGGCTATCCGTAGCCTGTTGGGGCACGACCAAACTGATCGTGTTCATATCGACGATAGTTGTTTGGACTTTGAACATGACGGGGGCCGCTTCAGGATCTTCGATGGCCGAGACATTGGGGCCTTCGGTTCCGGAGGCCTGTTTATTTTTCGAGCTGGGAACGATCAGGGCAACGAACAACCAGAGGCCGATCAATATCCCAAACACCACGAGAAGCGGGTGGGCTCCGGCACGTTTTCCTTCTTCGTAGGGTCCTTGATTGTCGCTCATGAATGGACATCTTTCTTCGGGGCAGCTGTTTCAGGTTGCAGACGCTGTTTCGCTTTTTCCCAGAGGAGATCCATTTCAGCCAATGTCATGTTCGGTAAGGACCTGCCTTGCTCGGCTGCTTGGGCCTCCACGAGATGAAACCGGTCAATGAAGCGATTAGTCGACCGACGGAGCGCTTCTTCGGGATTCACCTTTAGGAAACGGGCAAGGTTGACGAGGGAAAAGAGAATGTCGCCTAACTCCGCTTCGATCTTCGTTTGCCCACTGGTTTGTTCTGGAGAGTCAGCTGCACCGGCCTGAGACAGCGCCTCTTGCAACTCCCCTACTTCCTCAGCGATTTTGCCGAAGATTTGTTCAAGGCCTACCGCGTTCTGCGGCCAATCAAACCCGACTCGGGCTGCTCGTGCTTGAACTTGATAGGCGCGCAGTAACGCGGGCAAGGTCCTGGGGACCCCCTCAAGCGCCGATTGGGTTTTGCCGTCGGCCGCGCGTTCTGCGCGCTTAATGTCTTCCCATTGAGTCAAGACCTGTTCGCTACTGGAGACCCGTTTTTGCTCGCTGTGCGGAGGGAAGACATGTGGATGTCGACGAATCAGCTTTGTGGCGAGTGTTTCCAGGACATCTTCGATGGAGAATGTTTGAGACTCAGCCGCAATCTGGCTGTGAAAGAGAACCTGGAGGAGGACGTCTCCGAGTTCTTCCTGAAGTTTCCGTGGGTCTCGTTGATCAATGGTCTCCAGGACTTCGTAGGTTTCTTCAAGGAGGTAGGGTTTCAGGGACTCATGGGTCTGTTTACGGTCCCACGGGCACCCCTGTTCCGCGCGCAGGGTTGCCATCACCTCGACCACTTTATCAAATCGTGTTGACATCTCCTGTGACGATGCTCCTCTGGCCCGCTCAGAATTCTCGCCACTCTATACCGAGCGTGACCGTCTCTTCAATCTCGTTCACAGCTTGCGACCAACCAGTTCCTATGGTAGGGTACCGTCGCATTCTTTGTGTTGAGTGGGAGTAGGACTAAATGGCGGAAGAGCAAGGGTTTATCATTCGGGATCGGAGAGCCAGCGGAGGAACTGAAGCCCCTTCCGTGACGGCTTCGACCGCTCATACTTCGACATCAGTGGGAACGCCCCAGCCGGAATCCTCTCCATCGGTCCCAGTCCCTCCGGTGACCTTTTCGTCCTTCGTCATCTCCCTCGGCACCTCCTCGCTCATGCTGATGGGTGAGCAGCTTGATCCTCAGCAACCCTCAATGCCTGTGAACTTGCCGCAAGCGAAAGAAATCATCGATCTCTTGTCCGTCCTGGAAGACAAGACCAAAGGCAATCTGACCTCTGACGAACAGACGGTTCTGCGCGACATGCTCTATGCTCTTCGTATGAAGTATGTCACGCTCGCTTCGCCGAAGTAGTCTCCCATCTTTACGGTTTGCTGTCTTGCTCGGTTTCCGGACACTGCTGTTTGTGCGGTAGGCTTTGAGCCTGCCCGGTATGTCGGCTATAGTGATACCCAAGCTTGTTGCCCTGTCGTGAGGGTGCCTAAAGGACACGTGCATGCCTGAGCCGAACCATCCGAGCGGGACACTTAGACGAGCGTCCGGAGATATCGACGAAGTTCAACCCATTGTGTTCAGTCGGAGCATACATCGGTCCTTGCCCGACCATTCACGGAAATTTGACCAAAAGCCACCCCACCTCCGTCCGGTCTGGATCGTTCTCATTCTGTTGATCCCCTGTGTCGCTCTGACCTTCTATTACTCACAGGTAGTTGCCCCGGGTAGTGAGGAGACCGGTTCATTCCTCCCCACAACCAGTTACGCACTGGTGCTGCTCCTGCTGAATTTGGACTTGATCGGCCTGGTGGTGCTGGTTCTCCTCCTCTCAAGAAATTTGATCAAAGCCTACTTTGAACGACGACATCGGCTTGTCGGCTCAGGATTTCGAACAAAATTGATCGCGGCGTTTATCGGGTTTTCCCTGATTCCGACCTTGCTGCTGGCGTTAGTGGCGAGCGGATTGGTCAACAAAGCTGTCGATGTCTGGTTCAGTGAACATATCGAAAAGGTCATGAAAGATTCCTATGAAGTCGCTCGGATGCAGCATGCGGGGCATGTGGCGCTGGCTGTGAACAGTGCCAGGGCGATTTCCCAAGAATTGTTTCGAGAAGATTTATTGATTCCGGTCCAGCGGGATCTTTTGATCGCTGCCATGGCGAGAAAACGCATGGAATACGGGGTGGCAGGGATCGAGGTCTTTTCGAACAAAATGGAGACTCTGACCAAAGCGTTGGATGTCGAGCTTCCACCCGGAGTATTGGATTTACCGATTAGTCAATTGGTCTTGCAAGTGATTAACGGCAAGCAAGAGTTTACCTCGGTCCAGGAGGCGCAAACTGGGAGGTTGGTTCGCGCGGCCATTCCAGTGGCGTCTGCGAGCCGACGTGGGGAGATCGAAGGCGTCGTAGTGGTGGAAACGTATGTTCCAGAGTCGCTCCTGACCAAGATGGAGGGGATCGGTCGACAATACACGGAATATAAACAGATCAAAGCGATGAAGAATCCAATCAAAGCCGGGGCCTACCTGTTTGTGGCGGTGGTGACGGTCTTGATTCTTTTCAGCGCCACATGGTTCGGATTTTATGTGGCCCGTGGCATCACTGTTCCGATCCAACGCTTGGCGGAGGCCACTGAGGCAGTGGCTCATGGGGACCTCAGCGTTCAGATTGATGCGAAGGCCACCGATGAAATCGGGACATTGATTGCGTCGTTCAATCGCATGACACAGGATCTCCAGGGGAGTAAGTCCAAATTGGAGGAGACCAACCTGACGCTGCGCAATACCAACGTTGAGCTGGATCGCCGCCGTGCCTATATTGAAACTGTGGTCGATACAATCGCCGCCGGCCTTTTGTCGATCGATCGTAATGGGATCATTACCACGTTCAATCCCTCGGCTGAGCGCATCCTGGGACTCGCTGGGGATCAGTTGAGGGGGCGACCGGCCAACGATGTCTTCAAGGAGTTCGGCCTTGACTTGTTTCAGACGGCCTATGACCGTATGTTGAGCGATGAGCGCGATGACTTTGATTTGGAGGGTCAACTGGATATCCAGGGCAAGTTACTCACGATCGGTTTGAAAGGTTCTCGCATGCGGGACGAGGCCAGCAAAGACCTGGGATTTGTGTTGGTGTTCGAAGATCTGACGGAGTTGATCAAGGCGCAAAAAGTTGCTGCCTGGCAGGAGGTGGCCAAGCGGGTTGCGCATGAGATTAAGAATCCGCTCACGCCGATTCAGTTATCGGCCCAGCGGTTGCGCAAGAAGTTCTTCGAGAAGTCTCCTGATCTCGACCGAGTCTTTGATGATGCTACGAATGTCATCATCAACGAAGTCGGCAGTCTCAAACAGATGTTGGACGAGTTTTCGAAATTCGCCCGTCTCCCTGCGCCGCAAATGACTCGGCAATCGTTGCACGACGTGCTTCGCGATGTCGTGACGTTGTATCGTGAGGCACAGAAAGACATCGAGTTCGTCATCGAGTTAGATGATGCATTGCCGCCCATCAACTTTGATCGTGAACAGTTGCGACGGGTGTTCGTGAATCTGTTTGACAATGCCGTTCAAGCCATGAACCAGCGCGGCAGACTGTGGGTCGGCACACGATACGACATCAAGCGCAGACGTGCGGTGGTTGCGGTTGCGGACGAAGGCCCGGGTATTGCGCCCGAGGATCATGACAAGCTGTTTGTGCCATATTTTACTCGCAAGAAAACGGGAACTGGATTGGGATTGGCGATTGTTCGTCGAATCATCACCGATCATGAGGGGCAGATCCAGGTTGGCAACAATCAGCCGAGAGGTGCCGTGTTTAAATTTGATCTTCCGGTGTAACAAGATGCGTGATAGGTCATACGACAGCCGACAGCTGAAATGGGTAATGGTTGCCGGTCGATTGTGGATGTTTCTTGGAGGAGGTAGATGTCAGCATCGATTCTGATCGTAGATGATGAGGAGGGGATTCGGACATCCCTGCGAAGTATCCTTGAAGATGAAGGATATGAGGTTACTATCGCAGCCAATGGACTTGAAGCGCTGAAGATCTATGGAACGGATCCTCCGGACCTTATGATCCTGGATATCTGGATGCCGGAGATGGATGGTCTGGAAACTCTGCGGCGGGTGAAGGAGTTTGTCCCGACTACCCAGGTGATGATGATTTCCGGTCATGGCTCCATCGAAACGGCGGTGAAGGCGATTAAGCTGGGAGCCTATGATTATATTGAGAAGCCGCTGTCGCTGGAAAACGTGACGTTTCGCGTAAAACAGGCGTTGGAGCAATATCGATTGGCTCAGGAGAACCGGGCGTTACGGAGTAAGGTCGAGCGAAAATTTGAGCTGGTCGGACAGTCTCCGGTGATGCAACGGCTACGAGAACTCATTGAAACGGCTGGCCCGACGAATAGTCGAGTCTTGATTGGGGGAGAGAATGGAACAGGGAAGGAGCTCGTCGCCAGAGCGATTCATCTCCACAGTACAAGGTCGGATCATCCGTTTGTGGCGGTGAATTGCGCCGCAATTCCTGAAACGTTGATTGAGAGCGAACTGTTCGGTCACGAGAAGGGCTCCTTCACGGGTGCCATAGCCATGAAACGCGGACAGTTCGAACAGGCGAATGGCGGTACCCTGTTTCTCGATGAGATCGGTGACATGAGCCTCAGCACGCAAGCCAAAGTTCTCAGAGCCTTGCAGGAACAACAGTTTACGCGTGTCGGTGGAACGAAGCTGATGAAGGTAGACGTGCGAGTATTGGCGGCTTCTAATAAGGACTTAGAGAAGGAAATTGGCAAGGGGCAATTTCGAGAAGATTTATACTACCGCCTCAATGTGGTCCCAATCGTGGTCCCACCATTGCGAGAGCGTCGGGAAGATATTCCGGCGCTCGTCCAACATTTCATGAGGCTGCATGCCGAAGAGCAAGGTCTGCGGATGAAGGATGTCTCTCCGGAGGCGATGGGCGTGTTTCAGCAATACGATTGGCCAGGGAATATCCGGGAACTTCGGAATTTGATCGAGCGGCTTATGATCATGGTGCCGGGCTTTACGATTGAAGCCGCACAGGCCACGCTCTCATTACAGGGGCGGACGACGGGCGCTGTTTCAGCAGGTCCCTCTGCTGCACCTCTGCTGCTGACCAAATCCTATGACTCGCTTCGCGATGCCCGGAACGCTTTTGAAAAGGATTACATAAGCCGAAAGTTGCGAGAACACCATTGGAATATTTCACGGACGGCGGACGATCTCAAGATCGAACGCAGTCATCTTCACCGAAAGATTAAGCTGTTGGATGTGGAAATGCGGCCTGAAGGGTAGGGAAGTTCATGGCCCCATCTATTAGAGAATCCTGTAATCGACCTGTGAGTGTACTCACAGACGAACTGCGGAAGTTCACGTCGTTCCCATGCGTTGACCTCTCCGATACCCTCCGATAAGATGCGGCTCCTAGTCGCTGCTGCAAATTACCGTAAACGATGTGACGGCCTAATTATGACAACCTATCGCGATGCTGGTGTGGATATTGATGCAGGTGATGAATTCGTGGATCGGATCAAGCCGCTCGTTCGATCGACCTTCCGTCCTGAAGTCCTCACCGATTTAGGAGGATTCGGTGGCCTCTTCGGCCTGCAAGCGAGTCAATACAAGGAGCCGGTCCTGGTCTCTGGAACGGATGGAGTTGGGACCAAACTAAAGATCGCCTTTATGATGGACAAGCACGACACCGTCGGTATCGATTTGGTCGCGATGTGTGCGAACGATATCGCGGTGAGCGGGGCAGAACCGCTGTTCTTTTTGGACTATTTTGCGACCGGGAAGTTATCCGTCTCAAAGGCTCAAGAAGTGGTCGCCGGTATCGCCGACGGTTGCCGACAAGCTGGTTGTGCATTGATCGGGGGGGAAACCGCTGAAATGCCATCCTTTTATCCTGATGGGGAATACGACTTGGCCGGATTTGCGGTGGGCGTCGTTGAAAAGTCAAAAATCGTCGATGGCAAAACGATCAGGCCTGGCGATGCCATTATCGGACTAGCGTCCACCGGACTGCATAGTAACGGTTACTCATTGGCGCGCCGAGTATTGTTCGATCAAGCGAAATTGTCGCCAGCCGATCGAGTACCTGAACTTGATCGCCCGCTGGGCGAGGTCCTCCTTGTGCCGACTAGAATCTATGCGAAGCAGATTCAGTCTCTCATCCAGGATTTCCCAATCAAAGGGATCGCACATGTTACCGGAGGAGGGATTACCGAAAATTTGCCACGTGTATTTCCACAGGGTGTACGGGCGAGGATTACGCGTACGGCCTGGTCGGTGCCACCAATTTTCGGCATGATGAGCCGATTGGGACGGATTGAACACGAAGAGATGTACCGGGTATTCAATATGGGCATCGGGTTGATTCTCGTCGTCCCACCTGAATCAGTATCCGGGGTACTGGCTCGTGCGGCGGTACTGGGAGATCGAGGCTGGCAGATCGGCGAAATCCTGTCTTCCACCGGGGAGGAACCGGAGGTCGCGTATGTCGATTAGCCGAACGACCCCATTGCGTGTAGCGGTTCTGGCATCTGGTCGAGGTTCTAATCTGCAAGCGTTGATCGATGCAATCGAAGCGGGGCAGGTAGAGGCTCGGATCGTAGCCGTCATCAGTAATAAGAAAGAGGCAGTTGCACTGGAGCGGGCTCGGAAACACGGAATCAAGGATCTCTTTGTCGATCCCAAACCCTTTGCCGGACGTCCCGATAGTCGTGAGGCCTACGACCGATCGTTATTGGAGGTGCTTCAACAGCACGAAACTGAACTGGTCTTGCTCGCGGGCTACATGAAAATCGTCACGACGGTATTGGTCAATGCCTATGCGAATCGGATGATGAATATTCATCCCTCTTTGTTGCCGGCCTTCCCTGGATTGGAGGTGCAGAAGAAAGCCATCGATTGGGGTTGCAAGTTGGCGGGCTGTACGGTGCATTTCGTCACGGAAGGGGTAGATGAAGGGCCGATCATCATTCAAGCAGCCGTGCCGATTCTTGACGCTGATACTCCAGAAACCCTCGCAGCGAGAATCCTTGTGCAGGAACACAAGATCTATCCACGCGCTGTGCAACTCTTCGCGGAGGGTCGGTTAGGACTGAATGGGCGACGAGTGTTCATCGACAGCGCCAAGCCGGACGGCGAGGTGATTGTCAGCGCAGTATGATTGGGCGAAGTCAGTACCGTTCGTGAATTGTCAGACGGGAGCACTGGCTGTATCAAGGGAGGCGCTCTCGTTCCCATCGATTTCTCTCCAATCGACATGCCCACTGATTATCAGAGACGGCCTGTGTGCTGAGGAGTGCAGTCTTTTCCCGCATCTGAAGCAAGCCTCCCACACTTGTGTTGTAACGTACCGCTCGTTTTACAGCGACTCCCTGATTTATGTTGAGTATCGTGGACGGACGGATCACAGCGAATGGAGAAGTTAGTGGTTAGGATACCCAAAATATAGGGGTTCGTGTCTTGAATCGTAGTCTGAATGCCTTGCACCTTGAATAGCTCCCCTCCTACAATATCTTTTATTCCGATTGCTGGGTTTTTACGCTATGCCCTTTGCTCTCCGTTATCACTACCGCTTTCCGGTTTTCAGCCTCGTGAAGTATGAACGAGGGAATGGGATCGGCTATGGGTCCGTCACGAATCTGTCTTCCCTTGGATGGCGCATATCAGGGTCTTTACCATTAGAACAGGGGGAGGTGTGCGCTCTCAGGGTCCGACTTCCTACCAAACAATGGGTGTCGGTGGCAGAGGGGAAGGTTCGTTGGGTCCATGGCGGAGAATGCGGCGTCGAAACGGTGGTGATCGATAAGACATCTCAAGCAAGACTCAACGACTACATCCAAGCCCGCCTCAAAGCTTTATAAGCGGTTAGCCTCCTAAGCCGGGCATGAAGACACCACGCTTTTCAGGACTGAGGGAGATTTAGTCTGTCGGGAAACTATTTGAGCGGGAATGACTGGGGTTGACCAGTTTAGCTGCGGTTAACAGCACTGCAAATTTTTTTGGTGGAGGGCAGGGGAGTTGAACCCCCGACCCCTACGTTGCGAACGTAGTGCTCTCCCAACTGAGCTAGCCCCCCACGGTTGGGATATTGGGTTCGCGACTCGTGAATCCCGCAGGGTTTGCCGCACATGATCGTGCAGGCTTGTTGCTGCGGTCGAAGAACGGGGAGGAAGAGTGAGTCGCGCTTCCCGTGAGCGGTATTATACACAACCTGTGGTCGAGACTCTACCAGTACCTTTCTCAGTCCTCTGAGGTATGCCTCGTTCAGAGCTGGTATCTCTCCAACACGCATATAATCCACAAAATGGACAGGCCTGACCGTAAACCCTTCTCCGATCTCAGGTGTTGCTGGAATGAAGGACTGCAGAGAATGGATAGGATGCTCAACGATAGAGCACGGTGACTCGATTGAGAAAGTCTTCCAGCTCAACGATACAGAGTTCGATGGTGGGCAGATCGTGTTGTTTTGCCGCATGCTCCTGCCGCGCACCGATTTCTGAAATGTGATCAAACCCATAGCCTCCGCCATCACCTTTCATGCGGTGGCCCAGTGTCTGAAGTGTTACGAAGTCTTGAGTACCCACTGCGATACGAAGGGTCTGCAAGTCCTTCCTCTTATTTTCCAGGAAGATCGGCGCAATATCCTCAAGATCACGGCTGATTTCTACAGGTATCGGCGTGTGAGGGGCAGGTGATTGAGGAGGTATCATGAAGTGGCGTGCTCCTTATAGGCATGAAGGATTTCGAGCAGGGTCGATTTCTTAACGGGTTTAGTGACGTGGGTATTGCACCCTGCCTCCAGTATGCGCGTCCCTTCTTCCCGTAGGGCTAGTGCCGTCAAGGCAATAATCGGTGTTGAGGGGAGGTCGTGGTCTCGTTCCCATGCTCGGATCGCCATGGTTGCCGTATAGCCATCCATCACGGGCATCTGAATGTCCATCAAGATCAGATCATAATGGGTGGTCTTGAATTTCTCGACGGCAATCCCGCCATGGTCTGCGACATCAAGGAGATAGTCGGTCTTCTTCAAGTAGGATCGAATCAAGAGTTGATTGTCAGGTGAATCCTCGACGAGAAGGACTTGAAAGGGCCTGTCTGAACCACTCAACGATGTTTTCATGGTCTCAGTGGGCGTTGCCGGAAGGGAAACTCCCTTTCTCCGGTTCAGAGCGATTCTGAGTGATTGGAGTAGATCTGTGCGGCGAAGCGGTTTGATGAGATAGCCGCCGAGGCCAAGGTCATAGGTGCGGGCGATATCGTCAGCCCAGTGGTTTGAGGTCATCATGACCACGGTGAGGTCTTGTCTGCCTGGCGACTGGTCGAGCTGTTCCACGACCTGAAACCCGTTCATCTCGGGCATGCGGCAATCAAGCAGCATAATGTCATAGTTCTGTCGATACTCTCGTCCACCGAGGAGTAGGTCTAAGGCAGCCTTCCCGTCCGGTGCATCCGTCACCTGAGCGCCCCATGTCCGTAATGTTTCACGAAGGATCAGGCGATTAGTCGGATGGTCGTCCACGACCAAGACATTCACTCCGGTAAGATCAATTGGTGGAGAGGATTTCTGCATGAGGGAGTCTGTCTGCACCTGAAGGCGGAGTGAGCAGTGAAATGTACTCCCTTCGCCAAGGGTACTCTCCGCCCAGATTTGACCCTGCATCTGTTCCACAAGCCGTTTGGTAATTGCGAGGCCAAGTCCAGTCCCTCCATACTGCCTGGTTGTTGACGCATGGGCCTGTGTGAAACTTTCAAAAATGGCTGTGAGTTTATCGGTCGGGATTCCAATTCCTGTGTCACTGACTGAAACCCGAATCGCACCGGCGGTATTCCGGTCTGGGTCGTTGATGATGCGAATCTCAACGTTTCCCGTCTCGGTAAATTTAATGGCATTGCCGATAAGGTTGATGATGATTTGGGTCAGACGTGTTGGGTCGCCGATCAAGTCACACGGGACCTGTCGGTCGATATGAGACGTTAACTCCAGTCCCTTTTCGTTGGCTCGCATGGCCAATATGTCGATGGCTTTGTCAAGGATGTCATTGAGGTCAAATTCAATGGTCTCCAATTCAAGATGCCCGGCCTCAACTTTTGAGAGATCGAGGATATCGTTGATCAGGTTGAGGAGCGTTCCCCCCGCGCGTCTAAAAATGCGCAGGTACTTTCGTTGATCAGGGGTCAGTGGCGTCTCCCAGAGGAGGTCGGCCATGCCGATGATCGCATTCATCGGAGTTCGAATTTCATGACTCATACTGGCGAGAAATTCGCTCTTGGCGCGATTGGCGACCTCGGCGACTTCTTTGGCGACTCGAAGCACCTGTTCCGCGTGATGTCGTTCGGTTGCTTCAAGTGCGAGTGTCGCCAGAGTCGCGAGCATGCAGCAGAGGTACACGTCTTGTTGACTCCACCGTCTAGGTTTTCCGACAGATTCAGCACAGAGTATCCCGACAAGCTCCCCTTTCCGCCTGATTGGCGCACTCAGTGTGGATTGAATCTTCAATGGAGCGAAGTAGGGCTGTGCCAGGTCGCGGGTTCGGGAATCCTGGGAAGCCTGCTCTATCGCGACGGCGCGACGTTCACGGCGTAGTGAGTGAAGATAAGCAGGACAGTCGTTGTATTTGAAGATGAGTCCTGGATGGGAATGTCCTGGCCTGGGTTCAGACAGGTCGAGGAATATGAGTTCATGCTGGTCTTCAGACAACAGCCATATACTCGCGCGGTTGACTCGAAGGAGTCTAGTGCAGGTGTGAGAAATCGCCCGGAACGCTTGGACCATGTCACCACTGCTTAAGGCCTCGCTTTGAGCTAGTTGCTGGAGCACATCCTGGTACTGCTTCAGAACGGCAGTTGAGTTGCGTTTCGGCGACGGCGGAGCTGAGCGGGGAGTTGCGGACTTCCGTGCGGTGATCGCTTGATCGGGAGAGGTACGAGTCCGTCGAGAGCGCTGAGCGGGTTTTGAAACCCGTTTATGAGATTCTACCCGTGGATGTCGTGGCATGAGCCCATGAATACTTCAGAGAATAGGTAGGCCCGCTGGTCGGTATGTTCGTCTATTCCGAGGACACCGTCGATTCGGCTCGGTACTTTCAAGCAATCCCGAGTGCAGCGAGACGATACAATTATGTGCCAACGGTCGGCTATGCGTTCGGTGAATCTTGGACCAACGATAACATGCTGGCCGATCGGGCTCTATTTCGCCCTTCTTGTTTGGCTTGATAGAGCGCTTGGTCTGCAGCCTTCACAAGATCGGTAGGAGAAGAGTGTCTGCTTGGGACAACGCAGGCATACCCGACGCTGATGGTTACGGGCTCCCCATCGGTTTGTTGAATGCCAAGGGCCTCAACTCGGCGGCGAAGGCTTTCGGCGACTTGTGCCGCACCGTCTATCCCGGTCCCGGGGAGGACCGTGACGAACTCATCTCCGCCATAGCGAGCAACCAAATCGCCGGGACGATTCACGGCACTGGAAATTGCCGCGCAGACTTGCTTCAAACATTCATCCCCGGCAGTGTGTCCTTTGGAATCGTTGTAGGCTTTGAATCGATCGATATCGAACATGATCAGAGAGAGCGGAGTCGATTCACGCAAGGCTCTTCGCCATTCCTGATCGAGGAAATCGTCGAATTGGCGTCGGTTAGTGATGCCGGTCAACCCGTCTAAGCAGGAGAGTCGAAGCAACATTTGATTCGCTTCCTGGAGTTGACGCATGACCTCAAGGAGCTCGTGCTCTCGTGCGCGGCGGCGGTCGATCTCGTGAACGAGTCGGAGCACCGATCGGACCCGCGTGAGGAGCTCAATCTTATTGATCGGTTTGGCGACATAGTCCATTGCCCCTGCCGCGAATGCCAGTTGAAGATCCACAGGGTCTGTTTTTACAGTCACCATGATGACCGGGGTGTCACGGAAACGGTCGACGGCCTTTATCTGGCGGCAGGCTTCAATGCCGTTCATTTGCGGCATGAGCATATCCATGAGAATCAGATCAACACGCGCGAGGCCTTGTTTCCCCCCATCCAGCCCGAGCTGTTTGAAGGCGGCCGCGGCGCAGTCCGTTGCGATGATATGCTCATAGCCTGCCGCTGATAAGATAGCCTGGAGTAGGAGCCGATCATCCGGCGAATCATCGATGAGGAGGATGCTCATAGGTGTACCGGGACTGAGAACGATGTGAACTGGAAGAATCCTAACAGCTAGTCTTGGTAAACACCAGGATAAAGCTTTTTGAGGCAAGGTTGACAGATGCCGTGACTGAACTCGGCTTCCGAGTGTTCGCCGATATACTCTTCGATTTGTTGCCAGAACCCTCCATCGTTACGGATTTTTTTGCACGAGGCACAGATTGGAATCAAGCCCCGTAGCACTTTGACTTCGCGTAGGGCCTGCTGTAACTCTTCGTTCGTGCGGCGGAGCTCCGATTCACGCAACTTGCGGCAGTCCATTTCTTTCTTCAGTGTGATGGCGGAGGCGACTCGGGCGAGGAGCTCGACGCTTTTGACGGGCTTGTTGATATAGTCCATGGCGCCAGCAGAAAAGGCTTCATGCAGGTTCTCAAGGTCGTTCTTGGCCGTGACCATGATGATGGGAATGTCGCGAAGATGGGTCTGCTGTTTGATTCGACGGCAAGCCTGCACCCCGTCGATTTCCGGCATGAGCACATCCATCAAGATCAGGTCGACGTCGGTTGCCGACTGTATTCCATCCACATTCAGTATTGAAAAGGCTGCCTGAGCGGACTCGGCTCCGAGAATCTGATTGTGGCCTGCTTTAGTCAGGATGGATCGGAGGAGCGCGTAGTGGTCCGGTGAGTCGTCGACGATGAGAATGGCCATAGCTCTTACTCTACGGCTGAAACCTGATGAAACTGAAGTCGAGATTGGACTGGCCAGAGCACACCACAAGCAGGAGGGGTCAGGACAGCTTGCTCTTCACAAGCTCGCTGACACGCTTGCCGTCGACAGTCTGTCCCTCAAGACGCGCCATGACCGCCTTCATCACCGCTCCCATCTCCTTCATCGACCGAGAGCCTGTGTCGGCAATGACCGACGTGACCAGGGTCTCGAGCTCTTCCGGTGAAATCGGTTTAGGAAGATAGGATTCAATGATCTCGATTTCTTGACGCTCCTTGGCGGCCAACTCCTGACGTTGCGCTTTCTCAAACTGTTCAATCGACTCTCTGCGTTGCTTGACGAGCGTAGTCATGACTCGACTCATTTCTGCATCATCGAGATCGCGCTTCAGTTCAACCTCTTTATTCAACACCGCAGCCTTGATCATCCGGATCACATCCATGCGGAGTTGATTGCGTGATTTCATGGCGAATTTGAGGTCTTCGGTTAGGCGGTCATAGAGCGACATGAGGAACCTCTTTGTGGTGACACCGTATGTGCTGCGGAGCATACCCGCCTTGTTCGAGTGAGTCAACGAGCTGGATTCTCAACGGCATTCAGAGGAAAGAGGTGGTATGATGCACAGGGTGGATCGTTGATCGTAGCCAAGGAGGAAGAGAATGTTTGCAGAACTCATGGAGAGGGCAGGAGGCAGGTGGTGCGTGGTGGTTGCGATGGGGATCGGAGTGGCAATCGCGACGGGGTGTGCGACCGAATCACCCAAGCCAGCCCCGGTCATGACGCCGGAACAGGTCAAGAGCAATGCCGATAAGTCGTTTGAACGACTCAAACAAGAAGAGAAAAGTCGCGCCGTTGGCTCCGAGGCAGCTCCTTACTGATTGAGACCGGTCGGCCTCCGCGAGAATTGGCGTAAAGGTTTCAAGAGCGGGAGTTCCCACAGTAGGCGGCTGTGGGCACGCTGTTCCACTTGGCGAGGTTCGTGAAACGTCCGGAGGAGTGCTGTTGCAACGAACAAGCGAAGCAGACCGGAGAGAAAGAAGATAAACGGAATATTGGAGACAGGTTCGAGCAGAAAGGTTCCAAGATAGAACCTGTTCGGTATCGTATTGATCAAGAGGCTTCCGGCTACGGTTCCCATGGCCCACCCGATAGCGTTCACGATACTTGAGACGGCGACTGCCTTTGCACGATCCGCGGGCTGTACCGCATCATAGACGTAATTGTTCAATCCAAGGCCTAACCCTGCCCAGACCACCCCTCCGAAGAAATTGATGCTGACAAGAAAGAGCCAGGCGCTGCAGAACAGATACAGCATCGGGAGGAATGCGACGAGGAGTCCGGTGAACGTGAGCAACGCCTTGTTGCCAAAACGATCACCGAATTGCCCCCAACCTGGTAAGGTCAGAAACTGCCCGAGAATGCCTGCCGCAAGCCAGGTCCCATATTGCCAATGGGCCAGATGGAGATCCTGAATCAGGTAGAGGACGAAGAAGGGACCGGCGATCAGCACCGCGGCATGCATGAGTCCTGAAAAGAGTAAAAAATGGAAGAAGTTATGAGAGACGCCGGTGCGAAGAAAGTGTAGAAACCCTGTTGGAGCCTGACTGAGGTCATGCTGGGGGAAGCCGGTGACTGTATGGAGCAGAAGCGCCGAGGCACTCCGACAGAGCCCTGCCGTCAGAAAGATGATCGTGAAGCCTATCCATAATAGATTGAGTTTTTCAAAGAGACTCAATAAGGCTCCTGCTAAACAGAGCATTAGAAGGCTTGTGATGGCGACCACTCGAGAGCGTTTGGCGAAATACGCTCCCCGCTCATTGGGGTCCAGGAATTCGGTGATGAGACTATTCCAGGCGGGAGACGTGAAATTGGTGCAGGTGAAATACACTGCTACCCCTGCAATGAGAAGCCAGGGTCCATGTTCCGGCCAGAGTAGGGGCAATGCCAGGATTGGAATCCAGGAAACGGATTGGCCGATAATACCCCAGTAGACTTGGGAGGCCTGGCTTGGGAACCAGTGCGAAATTTTGACGGAAATCAGCTGAGCCCAGGTGCCGAGAAGTTGGGGAATGGCCGAGAGGATACTTAATTGGAACGGTGTTGCGGAGAGGAGGATGGCGAAGGCTGAAATGTAGTGTTCACCTCCTCCTTGGGCGACGGCTTGGAACATCCCATCACGAATGCCGAAGCGCCGGCCAGAGTCATGTGGGTCTGATACGGTCAGGTGAGGTCGTTCGAGTGCATGTGAAGAGGGCACGGGCTGTTCAGTCATGCGATAACACTGCAATCACTCTACCATAGCATTGACCTGGTACAAGGTTTCATCGATGATTGCCGCATAGAATTGACCCCTGAGATCGAGGTCAGTACGATAATCCCTATGCGCGCTGAGGCCACTGTATGGCGAATGACGGAAGGCTGTGTCGTTGCAGGTATGCTGTCCATCACTCTTTACTGTCAGCAGGTGGGCGAGGCGAAGGAGCTTCTGCCACTGAAGGAACAGGAGTCGACTGAGGTTGGATCAACCCAGAGTCCGTCATTTGATGATCAACAAACCGGTATCCCGCAGTCGCTTTTTACATGGGTTAAAATGGCCAAGGGGTTTGACGTGGAATGGGATACCTTTGGTCGAAAAGGGTGGTATACCCAAGATCCACGCTTAAAACCGATCGGACCTGGTTCTGTATTCACGCCAGAGATTCCAACCATTTATATCGTGTTTGAAGTGGCCCCTCTGGAAGACCCGACCCAGTTTGGAGTGCAATGGTATCGAGAGGAACCAAACAGTCAGATGCGTCCGGAACAGTTGGGCAAGGACGTGTTGGAACTGCCTGGCCATGAGCGATATGGATATCTGGAAGTGACACGATCAGGCGACCGATGGATCGTGGGCAACTACGTTGCCAAGATTTATATCTCGCCGATTGGTCAACAACCGTTTCATGCGGTGAATCAGGTCGGCACGATGCGATTTCGTGTCTTGCCGCCTGAATAAGGCGTGATGAGGGATGAGGTAGGTCCTTCACAACAGGAGACATATGGGAGAGCGTTTGAAGATTACAGATCCTGAAAAACTGGTATTACTCTATGAGCGATTCAGGGACGTGTGTTTGGTTGAGAAAGAGATTTGGAAAGAGATTTTTATGCCTCGCGATATCTCGCAGGGGCCGGTGCGGACGAACATTCAAGACCGTTATGAAGTTGAAATAGATGATCCTGCCGTCGAGGCCGCGCTTGATGACAATATCGTACTGGGATCGGCTGCCTTGGGGGCGGCGATCGAGGAGTACCGTCAACACATCATGTTTTATCGGAACATGTGACGCCCGCCAGGCTTGGCGGGCGTCAGACGAACTACCGCTGGGGCGTTGTTTCCATTACAACTGCTCTAACGCCGCAATGCGTGCATCGATGGGTGGATGCGTTGCGAACAACTGCATGAAGCCGGAAGAGTTTCCTGAGATCTTCATCGTGGCTAAGGCGTCTTGATTCGAGTATTCAAATTGCGCACGGTTGACCCAGCGGTCGATGCCTCGGAGGGCATTGATCATGGCGTCTTTCCCGTACACCTTGGCTGCGAATGCATCAGCGGCAAACTCGCGGCGGCGGGAATGCCATCCGATGACAATTGATGCAAGAATTGTGAGCACGACTTGCAGGAAGAAGTAGACGATCATCGCCAAGAAGGGGTTGCCTGCGGATCCCTCCTCACGATCTTGACTGGGTTGCGCAATCAGGTGAGATATAAAGTTACTGATGTAATAGACGAAGGTATTCATCAGACCGGCGAGAACGGTTGTGGTAAACATATCTCCGTTGTAGACATGCCCCATCTCGTGAGCGAGTACGGCTTTGACTTCCTCTTCCTTTAGGTTTTGTAAGAGACCTGTGGATACAGCGACCATCGAGTTATTTTTGCTTGGACCAGTCGCGAAGGCGTTGGGGTCTGGTGAGTCATAGACCCACACTTCCGGCATGGTGATGTGGAGCCGTTGCGCAATCTCTTGAACTGACCCAAAGATGACGTGTTCGGCATGCGATCGGGGTTGGGTGATCTGTTGACAGCTCAGCATGGCGCGAGCCATCTGCTTAGAAAAGGCCAAGCTGATGAATGCCCCGCCGAACCCGATGACCAATGAGAAAACCAGCAGTTGCTGGTTGAATACTCCACGGACGTCAATCCCAAATGCCGGTAATACGGTATTGATTAAAAGATTGGCGGTGAATGACAGCGTGATAAAGATGAGAAAGTTTGCAATCAGGAACAAGCCAATACCTTTGAGCCACTTCATGGATATCCTCCTTCGCAATAAGCTTTCGCCTATGCAGTCATTTCAAAACCTGAACATGGAACAGCCAACATTATACACAAACCAATTTATAGAGTCGCAGTATTCAAAGGCCGTTGCTTTCAACAAATAAGAATGTCTTGATGAAAGTCAAGATGCTGGAAGTCGATGAAAGTACAATGGAAAGTTGACCCTTTCCAGAGTTTCCTGTTAGAAATCTCTCATGATGTTCATGAAAAGGTCTTTTGGGCTCACCGACATGGAAGGCATACCGGGAATCACGTGATGGCTCACGACCTAGCACTCGACTCGTCCAAAAAGGAAACGTTGCTTCGTGACCTTCTGAAACAGGTCTCACGCTTGTTTTACACGACGTTAGTAGTGGTGCCTGCAAATGTGCGTGATCAGGTGGGGCTCGCGTATCTCTTTGCCCGGGCTGCCGATACCATTGCCGATACCGAACTCATCGATAGACCGCGTCGACTTGGTTTTCTTCACCGCCTCAGGGAGCAATTTGTCAGTGAGCATCTCAATTGGGAGCAGATTCTGTCTATTCAACAGGCTGTTGGGTCGGTGCAACACGATTCGGCGGAGCGGATCCTGCTGGAACGGTTGGATGAGTGTTTCCAGCTATTTCTGGCTTGCTCATTGGACGACCAGCATCGGATTCGGCGCGTGATCGTCACGCTGACGCAGGGAATGGAGATGGATCTCAATACGTTCCCCGGTGCCACTCCTGGCGAACTGACTGCGCTCAAGACCGTTGATGATCTAGACCGCTATACCTACTCGGTGGCTGGTTGTGTCGGCGAATTCTGGACAGCTGTGATGTGCGCCCATCGCAAGGCTCTCGTGGATTGGGATGTGCAACAGATGTCTGAGCGAGGGGTGCGGTTCGGGAAGGGGCTGCAGCTGACGAACATCGTCAAAGATATCGCCCACGATCTTCAGAAGGGGCGATGCTACATTCCTGAAACGATGCTGACCGAAGTCGGACTCAAACCCCACGATCTTTTGCATCAGGATAACCTCACTCGCTTCAGGCCTGTGTTGAGCAAGCTTGTTCGTATCGCACTGGAACACCTGGATCAGGGGTGGGCCTATACGATGGCGATACCACGCCATGAAACGCGGTTACGGCTGGCCTGTATGTGGCCGATCCTCTCCGCCGGTGAATCGCTCAAGCTTGTCATGAGTTCTCCGGACCTTTTGAGTCATGCAGTGAAGGTGAAGATTCCACGCAGCAAGGTCTATCAAATTATGGCCATGACCACGGGAACTGTTGCCTGCGGATACGCCGGGACCGCCTATTGGGGGCATTTGCGCAAGCAGATCGTCTGATCTTCCAGCCCCCTCTCCATCCTACTTTTTTTGCGGTTCCAACAGTTTGTCGCCCTTCTTGAATACAGCGTAGATCGCCTGTGATGGGCAAGCATCGAGGCAGAGCCGACAGCTTTCAAGGCAACGGGAGGGATCGAACTTATAGGGAGGTGTCGAGAGCCAGGCGCTGGTCGGACAGATCGGAACACAGACGGCCTGGTGGGTACAACGGTCCGGATGCCGGACGAGATGATCACGAATGACCAACATGGGCTTCACTCCTTCAAAGAGACCTTGCGAGAAGATCTCGAACATATTCTTATTGGGTAGACTACTCACTTCCATTCCTTGACAAGTTCTTTCAACCGATTCTTGAGCTCCGGAATTTGCTCCACATTATTGTGAATGGCGCCGATGATTTTTTCCAGCCGAGCCGAGCGAAGCGCTTCCCTGTCTTGCATTGCCAGCCGATCATACTCCTGATACGCCGCTCGGTGTTTGGGTTCGAGGTGTTGCCTCGCGTCGAGCAGGGCCTGGCCCAACTCCCATGGCTCCGGTGCCAATGGGGGAGCGATGGTAAACGAACCGTCCGTAAACACTATCACCGAAGTACCCGGTTTCCCACTCAACGGGATCACGTGCTCGATGGTTTTGCCTTCACAGAGTGTCCAGTTCAGTGTGAGCCCCGGAAAGTGTTTAGTGAAGGCCACCTTTTCCATGTTGGCCTTCCATTTGTCTTCAGTGGGCATAAAGAGGTGATGGGGACCGTCTATGGCTGCTTGAGCGGAATGAGCTGCTGAGGAACCGGATGATCTGGCATGAGCAAGCGAGTCACGACCTCCCCTCGGAGAACATGGCGTTCCATGATCTCGGTCACGTCAGCCTCTGATCCGATCCAATACCAGACGCCCTCAGGGTAGATCACCACGCTCGGACCGAGTTCACAATGATCCAGGCAACCTGCTTTATTGGCTCGGACGATACCTTTCAGATTGAGCCGTTTGGCTTCGCTCTTGAAATAGGCGTGAAGCTTTTCAGATCCTAAATTGGCACAACAACCACGAGGATCATCCTTCGGACGCTGGTTGGTGCATACGAAAATATGTCGCTGAAATGGTGGCATAGACGTGTTTGCTAGACGGGCATCGTCAAGGTGTTTAGTCGTTCCATGAGGACGGTGACGTCTCGATTGTTGAGGAACTGAGATGTCTGTTGAGGTGCGTTTAGAATCGTCATGATTTCATGTAATCGTAACGAGGCGCGTCGAAATTCGTCAGCTTTAGACAGTTCAGAAACAAACCCAGATCGCAATTTATCGAATTCAGAAAGGATGTCTCGAAAATCTCGCTGGAAGTCCTTGTGCAGAGAACAGGATGTGCAGTACCACCGTGGGTTTTGATCTGACGACGGCGACAAACGATCATAGGGGCGTCCAAAAAAATCTTTTCCCAGCGACAACTTGGTCAGCGGGCTACTAGGGGATCCACAGGCCTGACAGGAGTGATTCCAGACGTCCATTTCTACCTCCTCACAACCACGAACGCGTATCATACAACAGGACTTTCCGGACTGTCCATGGTCCGTGGTTCGTGGAGATTTCAACAACAGTACCTGATTGGGCTGAGGTTCAGGCGTCTGAGGTATAATTAAGTGATTGGTGTTGGGGTGCTTAGCCAAGGAGAGGGGGAGTCAGCATGGTGATCGGTGTTCCAAAGGAAATTAAAGATCACGAGTATCGAGTCAGCCTAACTCCAGATAGTGCTGCGAGCTTGTGCCAAAATGGACACGAAGTTTGGATTGAACCATCAGCTGGTGTGGGGAGTGGGTTTTCGGATGATGAGTACCGTAAGGTCGGCGCCACGATCGCGAGTTCAAAGGCTGAGGTGTTCGAAAAGTCGGAGCTGATTCTGAAGGTCAAGGAGCCGATGCTGTCTGAATGTGCTCTATTTCGTCCCGGTCACGTCTTGTTCACGTACTTGCATCTTGCTGCTGTTCCGGATGTCACGAAAGAATTACTCGGCCGAAAAGTTACTGCGATTGCCTATGAGACAACTGAGGCCAAGGATGGGAGTCTTCCTATGCTCAGGCCGATGAGTGAAATTGCGGGTCGGATGTCGATCCAGATCGGCGCGCACTATCTTGAGAAAACCCATGGGGGACGCGGAGTCTTGTTGGGAGGGGTTCCAGGGGTAGAGCCGGGGCGAGTGGTGGTCCTAGGAGCTGGAGCTGTCGGAGCATCTGCCGTTCGCATGGCCGTGGGGTTAGGAGCACAGGTGACGGTGATCAATCTCGATATTGAGCGGTTGCGTGTCCTTGATGATCAGTATCACGGGCGTATTGTCACCCGTGCTGCGAGTCCTGCCGCTATTGAAGACGCCGTCTGTTCGGCAGATCTGGTGATTGGTGCGGTGCTTGTTCCAGGCGCCAAGGCCCCCAAGTTGGTGTCGCGTGTGCTGGTTTCACAGATGAGGCCAGGTTCCGTGATCGTCGATGTCGCAGTCGATCAGGGCGGCTGTATCGAGACAACTCGACCAACGACCCATTCTGACCCAGTGTATCTACTGGAGGAGGTGATCCATTATTGCGTAGCCAACATGCCCGGAATTGTTCCTCGCACATCCACCTATGCTCTCACCAATGCGACTATGCCGTATCTGCTTCGCCTTGCCTCCGAAGGGGTGGAGCGAGCTATTCGCTCCGACCCCGGTTTGGCTAAGGGAGTTAACTTGAAAGAGGGAAAAGTGACACATTCAGGTGTGGCGGAATCACATGGGTTGCCTTTTACCCCTCTCTTGTAAGACAATCACACCTTCGATTGAGTGCTTGGTCTTGTCGGGGCGTAGCGCAGCCCGGTAGCGCACTGCGTTCGGGACGCAGGGGTCGGAGGTTCAAATCCTCTCGCCCCGACCAACCCAAGCATCCTCTTCAACTATCACAGTGCCCCGTGTACAATTGGTTCTTCTCTCCTCATTCACTTACAACCAGCGCCAGGATTATTCGCGTCAGTGATCTGTTAATGGCGCTATTCGGGCCATAGTCGGCTGAACATCTCTCTTTTTGATCGTTCGACGATTGAGAAGAAACTCCATGCGACGTGCATCAGTGACCCTGTCAGTGGGGTACCGGCTAGTCATCGTCCGTCATAATGATCCTACAGGCAAATCAACGGGTAACTTCTCTACATAGCATCTGGCACTGGTTTGTTGGTGGAGTAGTCGAGAGAACCTCTTGAGGTCGTCCGTGCCCTTCTTGGTCCGTTCTGTTGACTTTGGGGGACATTAAACCCTCAAGAAATCTTGTCATTATGACGACATAGTCTGGGCGTAGATTTTGTAAAACGCGTGACGCCTCTGAAGAGGTGTGAGAGTATCCGCAGAGCGGAGCCGCAGGGCCTCGTCGGATGTAGAGATTTGGCTGGAGGCAGATGAATCCACCTGCCGATGAGTTGTCGGTGTGGGCCCGTGTCCTTGTGCATGGTCGTGTACAAGGGGTGGGGTTTCGTGCCTTTGCGGCACGAGTAGCCTCAGATCTTCGACTATTCGGCGGCGTGCGTAATCTTTCCGATGGCCGAGTCGAGCTCGAGGTTGAGGGCCAGAAGGCTGGGATCGAAATGCTTGAGCGTCAGCTAAGGATCGGTCCTGCTGCTGCTCGAGTGATGAAGATTGAGACGGAGTGGGGAGCAGCGACTGGGCGGTATTCCGGGTTTGAAATTTGGTATTAGGCCTTGCTGAGGAGCTATGAGTCGGCAACATAACGAGGAATTCGAGGCGAGTGAGGCGCGAAGACATCTGGAGGATGAGACGGGTGCCTCTGAGTCTGGAAGTTTTCCGGAGGAGACTGAGCGAGAAACAGGTCGAGCGGAAGGCCTTGATACGCTCAAGAGCTATTTGCGCGAAGTCCGTCGATCGACATTGCTGACATTCAAAGAGGAGCAGCAACTTGGAAAACGCGTCATGGCCGGCGATGAGCGAGCTCGTCAACACATGATCGAGTCCAATCTGCGCCTGGTGATCAGCATCGGGAAGCGGTATATGCATCGGGGATTTCCGTTTTCGGATATTGTCGAGGAAGGAAATCTCGGGCTGATTAAAGCAGTCGAAAAGTTCAACTATAAGCGGGGGTTTCGGTTTAGCACCTATGCGTCCTGGTGGATCAGGCAGTACATTGAACGTGCGATTATCAATCAAGGGAAACTGGTTCGACTCCCTGTCCATGTAGTGGAACGGCTGAATCGCTATTTAAATCGCACCGAGCAATTGGTACAGGCCCTTGGGCGCGAACCGAGAGCTGCGGAAGTTGCACTCAAGATGAAGACGTCGGAAGAGGAGGTCTTGGATCTGAGGCAGTTGGTCCGCACGACCTGTTCACTCGATAGTCCGCTCAATGATCGCACGGATACGTTTCTCCGTGATGTGATCGAGGATCCAACGGGGCTGTCCCCTGACGAAACCGCCGATGGGGTTCGGCGCCGAGCGGAACTTATGGCTTGGGTGAGGGAGTTGCCAGAAAAAGAGCAAACTGTTATTGTGTCGAGGTTCGGGCTTGATGGAGGAGAAGCGAAGACGTTGGAAGAGATCGGGCGGACCATGGGGTTGACTCGAGAGCGTGTTCGTCAGATCGAAATGGCGGCGCTTGCACGTCTTCGTCACACCATTGAGCGAAAAACCATGACACAGGCAGATCTGCTCTAGATTTCGTGACCACTGTCAACTATCAAGCTCTTATCCGCGAAGTGCCGGACTTTCCAAAGCCTGGTATTCTCTTCTATGACATCACCACGTTGTTGAAGCATCCAGCCGCTGTTCGAAGTCTGTCCGATCAATTGACGGCTCGGTACCAAGATCGAGGGATCCGGAAGGTCGTTGGTATTGAGTCTCGAGGATTTATCTTCGGCGGGATTCTTGCGGCGAGGCTTGGAGCGGGATTCGTTCCAGTCCGGAAACCGGGGAAACTTCCTGCTGACTGCTATGAAGTCAAGTATAGTCTCGAGTATGGTAACAACAGTCTTGCAGTCCACCGCGACGCGATTGAGATCGGAGAGCATGTGCTGATCGTCGACGATCTTCTGGCAACTGGAGGGACAGCAGAAGCGACGGTGAATCTTGTCCGGCAGCTGGGAGGAACGATTGTTGGACTTGATTTCTTGGTTGAACTAAAGAGTCTGAATGGACGCGAGAAACTCGGTGGGTACGACGTGCATTCGACCATTACGTATCCGTGAAGAGGAATGGGGCGTATCATTTAATCTCCTCTTGTTAAAGGGCACGCGGGGCATGAGCGAGAAGCCAGGTTTTAGCCTTCTAAACGACCTAACTGCGGAGCATGCATCACTATGGTGACGAAGGGACAGGTGAAGAAGAAGGGCGAGCTGAAACCAAAGTCGGTTGAGCCGATCACCAAGAAGCTTCAATCGGCAGCGGCTGGTATGGCAGCGACAACGAAACCATCGGTCGAAGTCGATGAAGGACCTGTGCGGCCGAAAGAAACCGCAAAAGAGCGAGAAGCACGTGAACAACGACAGGAAGTGCTTCAGAAAATGCTCCTTGGTAAGCGCCAAGAAATTATCAAGGAGATCGAGGGGAGCCTGGGACAATCGCTGACTGAAGATCAGCAGCGACGCTTGGAGTCGGCGCGCGATGTCGGGGACCAGGCACTGATGGATCTTGAGCGTGAGCTGGGTATTTCCTTGATGGAGATGCGCAATCGCCGTCGGCAGTCAATTGATGAAGCTCTCACGCGTCTGCACGAGGGGACCTATGGAATTTGTGCGGAGTGCGGAATCGAAATCAGCGAGAGGCGGCTCCAAGCGGTCCCTTTTGCCAAACTGTGCGTGGAGTGCCAATCACGTGCCGAGTTGCTGGAGAAAATCGAACGAGAAGAAGATCGCGACTAGGTTCCCAATTCTGTCTCCTGCCGCATCCTCCCGCACCGTCTTTTGCCTATGCCTAGGCAGCCTCTGAAACGAGCTGTTGTACTTGCCAGTGGTGGTCTGGATTCCACCGTGACGGCGGCTGTTGCCCGACAAGCCGGTTATGAGTTGTATTTGTTGACCCTTGCCTACCAGCAGCGCCATGCCGTGGAGATTGAGCGGGCGAAGCAGGTGGCCTGTGCTCTGGAAGCAGAACATCATTTGGTGGTGCCTGTTGATTTGCAGGCAATCGGTGGGTCCGCTCTCACTGGGGATTTCCCGGTTCCCAAAGATCGCTGTGACTTCGACCGTAGCCGCGATGTGCCAGTGACCTATGTGCCAGGCCGAAATTTGATTTTTCTCTCCATCGCAGCTGCGCAGGCGGAGGTGGTGGGTGCCTCAGTGATTTATTTCGGGGCTAATGTGGTGGACTACTCTGGTTACCCTGACTGCCGTCCGGAGTTCATCAAGGCCGTGGAAGCGACGTTACAACTCGGAACTAAGCTGGGCATGATGGGTGGGCGCTTTGAAATTCGAGCACCTCTTTTGCGAATGACCAAGGCAGAGATCATACGGCTTGGCCTGGATCTCCATGCACCACTTCACCTCACGCACAGTTGCTATGATCCTGCGGGCGCAGTGGCCTGCGGACGGTGTGACAGCTGTCTCATTCGTCGACGGGGGTTTGCGGAGGCGGGAGTTGTGGATCCAATTCCCTATGCGGTATCTTGAAGGAATAATTTTCCGGAAACAGGTGGAGAATTTCTATGAGGTCGTTACAAGTCGCGTTACTCAGTTCAGTAATCTTGATGCTTGGGATTGCTCCGGCGTGTAGCCAGAGCGGAGGGGAACCAAACGCACCGGGAACCGGCTCTACAGCTCCGGTCGAGTTTCGGGAGGGAGAGCAGAAGTTCACGACACACTGTTCCCGATGTCATGGAGTTGGCGGAGTCGGAACAACCCAAGGTCCAGCGTTCCTTCATAAGGTCTATGAGCCGAACCATCACGGAGATGTGGCTTTCCAGCGGGCGGCAGCCAACGGGGTCAAGGCCCATCATTGGCAATTTGGCGATATGCCCAAGATCGATGCTGTCAAGCCCGAGGAGGTGGACGAGATCGTAAAATATGTCCGTTGGCTGCAGAAACAGGCCGGAATTTTTTAGGTCAGTCGAGTGTGGCCCATCGGTGCCATGTACCCTGTTATGAAGAGGCTATCGTCGAGCCGGTGTCCACTTCTTGGCTCGCGCTTCAGCTTCAGCGATTTGTTCAGCCGTCATGTGTTTGGCTAAGGTGTTGCGGGACTCAGCGGCTCGTTTCTCACCGTAGGCTGCAGAGAGGTTGTACCACATGTGAGCTTCCACAAGATTTTGTGAAACTCCTCGTCCTCGTTCGTACATCATGCCAAGTTTAGCAAAGGCCAACGCATTGCGCTGGTCTGCTGCTTTCTGAAACCAAAATAAGGCCATTGGGTCGCTGAACGGAGCCCCCTGTCCTAACGAGTAGAGTGTGCCAAGATTGACCTGTGCCCCGGCATGGCCCTGATCTGCCGCTTTTTTAAACCAATACTTCGCTTCCTGATAGTTCTGTGGAAGCCCTTGGCCTTCACTGTAATGGATGCCTAACTGGTTTTGGGCTTCCGCCTCGCCTCCCTGCGCTCGTGTGAGGAGCTCATTCACTGCTGGCCCACTCGAAAGTGGTTGAGACGGAGGTTGGGGAGGAGAAATGCAACTTGATAAAAACCCGCACAGCGTGAGTAGACCGATCAGCGGAAGCAACATGCTGGTCGATAAAGAGCTCCTGTGATGGTGTGACTGTACTGACATCGTTGGTGCAGTGAACCCTACGAGATGTATCCTACTCAGCTCATGCCTTGGAGTTCAAGGATGGAATGTGTGGAGGCTTATTCAGGAAATGTGAGCCCCGTTGACCGTAAACCTGGTCGTTGGACGAATGGAGGGACAGAGTATTCGATCCATGAATCAAGCAGGAGTCTCAGGGAACGGCTCTCTTAATGATTACTCTTGAGGTGGTTCTTGCCCTTTTGGTTTCCAATTTCGTGTAAGAAATTGTGCTTGAGCAATCTGCACCGGTGTCATATCGTGCCCTAGTCGATTCCGCCATTTTGCGCCGGCTTCATGGCCATTGGCCGCGGCAAGGTTATACCAGAGGTAGGCCTGAACCAGGTCCTTAGGAACGCCCCGTGCTTGTTCATAGTGGGTGGCGATGAGAAACATAGCGGCTCCATGTCCTTGGTCTGCAGCAAGACGGCACCACCGGAGCGCCTCCTGATAATCTTGTGGCATCCCCCGGCCGATGTCCGATAGTACGCAAAGCCGATAAAACGCTCCAACGTGCCGCTGAGTAGCCGCCATGCGGTACCACCGCACGGCTTCTCGATGGTCAGCTGGACGCGCATTCTCATATCGTATGCCAAGATGGTATTGGTCTTCGGCGCTCCCTTGTTCTGCAGCCGACTGGGACTCATCGATTCGTGAGGCGGTATCTAGCACATAGACATAAGGGGATTTGGGTGGATCGATGCATCCTTGTAGACTTCCGATGATGGTGACGGCGAGGATATAGCGCAAGCCGGTGGTCATAAGTAAGATTCCTTTTCGCAATCCCAATAGTGGCTCACAAACGGCAGTCGGTTGTGTTATAGCACAGCAGCGTGACCTCATCTAGCATACGCGATTCGCAGGCTGGTGATCCAGAGGGCATGCTCATCTGAGTCACGTGCAGACGATAGCTGGACCAGGCGATGGCGTTGACCCATGCCGAGGTTGATCTGTCGTATGATGTGGGAACGGGCTGTGTATCCCTGAGATGGAAGGATATCTATTCGATCCTGTGGTGCGGAATGGTCAGGCTCACTTTTCCGTGCTCGTAGACGTATTGAATCACCGATAGTGTATCAAGTCCGCGCGGAGTACGGATGTTCTCTCTCTCGATCGGGATCACTGCTCATTGTGCTCATAGTACTGGCAGACGGGTTGTTCATGTCCGACCTGTCCCTTATGAGGCCAGTGTGAGGACTCATTCCTCGGGCGGTTGCCTGTTTCTGTAACCGCCCCGTTGCGTTCCACTTGCGGTTGACACGCCGTATCGAGGGTCGTAGCCTTGTGTGATGCAATACCGGTATCTCAATGGTGATGACGTACTCCGACACTGTGGAGCGATGTGAGCGCTTCCATGAAACAGATCCTGTGGGCTGTTTTATGTCTGGGGGGCATGCTGGTCCTGCCATCGCTCTCGGTCATAGCCCCGCAGGAATTGATGCCCTTGCCGGTTCATAAGGGGGCGCTCTTGGTCGCAAGCCCATCATTGGAGGATCCCAACTTTACTCAAACCGTTCTGCTCATTGTTGAACATGGGCCACGTGGGACCATCGGCCTCATTTTGAACCGTCCTACGAATGTACTGTTAGCAGAAGTGTTGCAGGATCTTCCGACGTTGAAGCAGACCAACCACCGATTATTTGGAGGAGGACCGGTCGAGCGCACACAATTGGTGTTGCTGTTCCGACTCAGGCAGATCGTGCCCGATGCGCGGCATATTGCGAATGGAATTTATGTGGGGACACCGACGGTGCTAGAACGGGTCATCGCTGGTATCAAGCCGGATGAAGCTTTCCGTGCCTTTGCTGGTTTTGCCGCATGGGCCCCGGGGCAACTCGAGTATGAGATGCGGCAAGGCTCATGGGGTGTGTTGTCATCCAGCACGTTCGATATCTTCGATAAAGATCCTGAGACGTTTTGGTCAGACGGCATCGGTGTGCTTCAGGCTCCAAGAACTATTTCCCACGAATGATAGTCGGAGAAGCTGGCGGTCTTGTTTCATTCGGCACGGAGGTCTCCGCTGGATTCGTCATGGTGAAACATGGCTACCTCCTACCAAGTGGGTATGACCTTCGCATACATTCAGATGACGCTGTGGTATAAGACCATCACGGCGCTGCTCTGTGTTGTAAGGTCAGGCATTGGGTAAGTGGTATGTGATGGTGAGCGATTCGATCATCGGTGAGGATATGTCACGTGTCTGATGCTCAAAAGCTTGTTCGACATTTCCGACAAATCCTGCTGTGGCCGATGCAGCTTACTCCTATTCGGGAGGATGCGCCGATTCAAAAGCATTGGGAGCTGCTCCAGGCGACTAATCCAAACAATCCGTGGCGAGAGGTGCTGGACGAGTTTACGGGTGATCCGCGACAGTTCCAGGAACGACATTACAGCGAGTTTGTAACATTTCTGCCCTACGTTCAGCGGTTTCTGTATGGTGAGGGAAAGCGAACGAGCTCTGAAGTTCGCGAGGAATCTGCGATCCGAGTCTTTCGGCGAAATGATATCGCGAAGGTGCGCATGGTATTTCCCGGCCCTCATGGAACTCCTGTGACGTTTTCGGTGGCTCATGTGGATTTGTATTTTTTCTACGACATTGATGTGGCGATCCTGGTCGTCGAGATCTTTGCCGACGATGTGCCGCTTGTGCATGTGCAGAATTCACTCTTTCGCTTCGGTCGATGCTATCCCACCTACTGGGAGCGTGACGGGCACGGTGGGCATTGTCCCAAGCATGTGGAATGGCTTTCTTCGGACGGGACGGTGCTCGCTGTGTCCGACTATGATCACCGTGAGAAATATCTCTCGTTCGTCTGCCAGCATCGGTCACTGAGCTTGGCTTCCCACTGGGAGTTCCTGCTTGAGCCACTGGTGTTGCACCATTCGGACAAAGCCGGTCTGATTCGGTACCGGCAGCTCGAATACCACCTGATGCCGGTTATGGCGTATCTGGCTCTCGACGATCCGGGTGCATTGACGCGGGGGGAGTTTGCGCGAGTGGGCTTAGCGGCGGCACCCGGTAACGCTGACACGTTACCGTTTTCAGATCGCTATCTCCGTGACTTCGAAGAACGCTATTGTTATGACCGGTATTGGAACGGACAGGGCCCAGGTTCACCAGGTGCCCGTTTTATGTGCACGGGCCGTGTGTTCACGATGGTGGGGGAGGCAGGAGAACCGGCGTTCGAAGACCGTAAGACGAATTTGGAACAATTCCGCCACGAATATTTTCTACTGTTTCTGATCCCGCATTTTCATAAGGCGGCTCTGTTGATGCTGACGAATCGCCTCGTCGAGGCGATGCATCAGCTTGATCTCACCAAGTTAGACTCGGTCCGGCAGTTTCGCCGTGTGATCCGCCAAACGCTCGGTATTTTCCTGCGCTTCACCCATCGCTACTGGTCTCATCAGGTGTCGGATCATGGGCAGGTAAAGGAATTGTATCGGATGGTCAGTGAACATCTGGGCACCGGTCGACTCTACGACGAACTCCGCTCGGAGTTGGAAGATATGAGCCAATACCTCGACAGCGATGCGCTCCGCCGGCAAGGAGAAACGATGGTTCGCTTGACGGTGGTGGCGACAGTCGGTTTGATCGGGGTGGCAACGACCGGTGTATTGGGCATGAACCTCTTCGACTTGGGTGCGGAACCGTCCACCAAGCGCATCGGGTATTTTCTCATCGTGCTGATTCCAGTGATCATTGTCACTCTGTATACCGTGCTGAAATCAAGGCGGCTTTCTGATTTTTTGGAAACCTTGGCTGAGGAGCATCGGTCATCAAAAGACAAACTTGCCGCACTGCTGACGGTATGGCGGAGCAAACATGGACGAGATTCGTAATCAACCGGCGACTGTAGTCGATTCGGAACAGAACTATTCGGGCTATTCCTCGTCATCCCGTAAGTCTCCAGAAGACTGTTGCAACACTATTTTGAAGTTCTTGAAACCTCGATATCGTGCTTATCGTGGATAGAACCAGAATTAGGGAAGGTCTGATTTATTCCTCTCTCATAATGAGCTACAGGTCGTGCAGCACTGAACGGCAGGCGGACCTTATGCACCAGCCGATCTTTGCCGAAGTCACGCTTGAACCGTATCGCAAGCCCACCCGCCGCAAACAGTTTCTCGGCGAGATGAATCGTATCGTGCCCTGGACGGAATAAGTCGCCACGATCGAGCCGGTCTATCCCAAAGGCGAAGGCCTCGGGCGTCCACCGGTGGTCGTCGATTGCATGCTGTGTCTGCATTGTCTGCACAGTGATTTAATCTCTCAGATCCGGCCGTGGAGGAGGCGCTGTATGACTCAGTGCTCTGCGGCAGTTTGTGGGGATTGATCTCGCCCAAGAGCCCGCACCTGGGGGGACCACGATCTGCAGGTTTCGGCATCTCTTGGAAGCCCACCAGCTGGGGAACAGCTCTTTGCGCGGATCGGGGAGTATTGGGGGAGGCAAGGCCTACTGATGAGCCGAGGGACCATCATGGATGTCACCTCATCAATGCCTCCTCTTTGACCAAGAATCGCACGAAGGAGCGGAATTCCGAGATGTATCAGACCAAGAATGGCAGCCAATGGTACTTTGACATAAAGGACTATATTGGAGTAGGTGTGATCAGGCTGATCCATTCGGCGGTGGCTATGGCAGCTAACGTGTCTGACAGTCCGATGCCACCAGACCTGCTGCACGGAAAGAAGATACAGGTGTGAGGCGACGAGGCCTACCGTGGGCGATGTGACATGCTATAGGGCAGCATGCTCCCAATGCCTGGAAATTCATCTAGGGGAAAGCGGATCGCCATCGGTACCTAAGTGAAGACGAGCTGGCTATGAACCGGACGAAATTGGAGGTGCGTGCGAAAGTTGAACCGGCGTTCTCAGTGGTCCAAGTGGATCTTTGGGTTGGCCAAAGTCCGCTACAGGAGAGTGCGAAGACCGCTCTCAGGCTCGATATTAGCTGTGGGTTGGCGAATCTATACATGGTCCGACGGCGCCAGTTGGCAGTAGCTAGGGGGTGTGTGCAAACGAAGGGTGGATGGCCTGAGGGCGGGTCCCACTCGATAAGGACACCTTTCAGACCACAGGATACCCAGCTGGGGACCTGTATTGATCCATCCAGAAACTAGTTCATCGTGCAAACGAAAATGAATCGGAGGTTTCCTAACTTACTCGGTGTTCTTTTATGTCAAATTGGGAGAACTTATTGAAAGCATGTGACATGAGGGCTGAAGAGAGTGAGAAGCTCAATATATGAAAGTCAGGTCTCTATATTTACCTGCTTCCACGATATGCTTGTCCAGGGAAGATACATCCAGCAAGACCGGACGGGTTCTTGATGACCTTCCATCATGCTATAGAAAACTGCTATTAAATCAGAGGACTCATTGACGAGAGGCAAAGCTTTTGCAGAGAGGAGAAGTTAGATGGACCAAGCCGTTCACACGCAAATAATCTCAGCGCTTCGCACTAAGCTTCGTGACAGCATGCCGCATGACCTTCTCAATCGCTACCGCGACGTCAAGCGTCAAGTAATGCGGAGGTCGGAAGGCGAGGCCATCTTGTTACGCAAGTATGCTCGAATTCATGGCAAACCGCTCAATCTGACGAATCCTCAGACTTATACCGAGAAGCTGTTCTGGCGGATGATTACCTGGAATCGGGGAGAGATGCCCCCGCGGTTTCGGGAACTGGCCGATAAGTACGCGGTGCGCGCCCATGTGGCGAGCACGGTGGGGTCCGACTATTTGATTCCGCTTCTCTGGCACGGGGAGGACCCTCATCAGATTCCGTTTGAAAGGTTGCGGACGAAGTATGTGATCAAGCCGAGCCACGCAAGCGAACAGGTGATCGTGGTCGACGGACCGCCGGATCGAACCGATATCATTCGGAAAGTGTCGGGATGGTTGGCCGAAGATTATTATTGGCGCGGACGAGAGTACCAGTACTATCAAGTTAGACCGAGAATCATGATTGAGGAATGCTTGACCGATCAAGATGGGAGTTTACCACTCGACTATAAGATCTACTGTTTCAACGGGACGCCGGAGCTTATTTGGATTCGTAATCATGCGCACGACATCAGTCCATTCTTTGACTCTGTCTGGAATTTACTCGAGCTTTCCTGCGAAGAAGGTGCAGCACGACCGTGGATACCGAAGCCGGCCAATCTTGATGAGATGATTGCCGTCGCCGCGAAACTGTCGGCCGGGTTCGGGCACGTCCGCGTCGATTTATACAATGTCAAGGAGCGAGTTTATTTTGGTGAGTTGACCTTTACAACTAAGGCAGGACAATTAAAATTCGACCCCGACCATTGGGATATGAAGCTCGGAGAGAAATGGGACTTGGCCCTGGATCGCTGAGAGTCGCACCGATCACTTGGTGGCCAATCTGTTGATCCACGGATGTAATTGCTGATATTCCGGCGCATGTAGCCAGCGCAGATAGCTCTTCGACCTGACTGATTGTACCCGCTATCTGCTTCCGTGCGGGGATGATCGAAGCGGTCCACCCTCGCAATAGGCATGAGCGCTTTCTCGTCCTGGAAGCTCTGCACACACCGTTCGAATAAGACGGGCGATTGACCCTGTGCTTATAAACACCCCGTGGACATCGATTAATGCGGGTGTGTGTCGCCGACGGCGCGTCGGTATGGGTATGCTCCCAACGGCCAGCGGGTGGACGGTCTAGTCTCCGGGCATCGCCGCCCCCGCACGTCGCTCCTTATCGCTCGCCTGGAGGGGCGATTGGCAGAACCTGTGCTTTTTGATGGGACCTACGAAGCGAGCATCTTCAGCGACCGGCGGAAGAGGTGTTTGTGCCTGTGTCTGAAGGCCTCATCGCAGCGACGGGTGCGACCCTGCTGTTTCTCGCGCCCTATTCTCCCGCCCTGAACTCCATCGAGGATGATTTCGCCGCCCTCACGAAGCGCCGTGAGTATCAGGACCAAGCCACCTGCGAGGACATCGTGAGAGGCTAGCACTGGTTGTGGGCTTAGGTATAGAAATCCAATCTGGAAGCACCGACGAGACAAATGATCCATGGAGCAGGGCCCGTTTGTTTGAGTCCTCGGACTTAGCGCAGGTGCCGACCGACAATACACGTATGCTCCTGACCAGATAGCATCTTGTGTGAGGGATCTTCGTTGTCATTCTTATCCTGTGAGGCGGACAGGCGAAAGGCCCCATCCCTAGAATCTTGACAGAGTGCCAATGACTCAGTAAGATGGCGAAACCTTTAATGCTCATCCAGTGAGGTGAGCAAGGAGTTGCGGGGTGGATCGTCTTCCGAACCAAACTGGTTTTCAATCGACCTTCTCGCCATACCTGGTGAGGAGGTTTTTTTATGTCTAAAAATAGGGCTCGCTCTCAGCATTCAGCCGTCAGCCTTCAGTTCCCTTTCGAGTTGGTGGCTGAGAGCCGATCGCTGTTAGCTGACAGCTCGTTGTTGCTATGACCGCTGATATGGACAAGCCGCTCGAACGGAAAGATGAAAAGCTCATCATGGATACCGGGGATATTGCCCGAGCCTTGACCCGCATTGCGCATGAAATCCTGGAGCGGAACAAGGGTGTGACAAACCTCGCGCTGGTCGGGATTCGGACCGGCGGCGTCTATCTTGCGCACCGGCTCGCCAAACGTGTTCACGGCATCGAAGGCGTTCAGATTCCCATCGGGGAATTGGATATTACGTTGTATCGAGATGACTTGGCATTGCGGAAAAACCAGCCGATTCTCAGGAAAACGTCGGTGCCGTTCGATATGACGAACAAAATCGTCGTGCTCGTTGATGATGTCCTGTTTACGGGCAGGACGATACGAGCCGCGATGGACGGACTCATGGATTTAGGGCGTCCGGAGGAGATTCAGTTGGCGGTGTTGGTTGATCGTGGCCATCGGCAGTTACCGATCAAGGCCAATTATATCGGAAAAAATCTGCCGACCTCCCGTGATGAGCAGATTCAGGTGTTGTTGGAAGAGGATGGAGAGCATGACCGGGTGGTCATTTTGAAGGCAGGATGATGGTCATGGAATGGAGGGTTCCATGAGCGTGAAGCGCAAAGATCTGTTGAGCCTCGCCCCGTTGGCGGTTGATGAGATCACGCTCATCCTCGATACCGCCGATTCCTTTAAGGAAGTGACGGGGCGTGAAATCAAAAAAGTGCCGGCGTTGAGAGGGAAGACGGTCGTCAATCTCTTCTTTGAGCCAAGCACGAGGACGCGGACATCCTTCGAATTGGCAGCCAAGCGGCTGAGCGCCGATGTGATCAACTTTGCACCTTCCTCCAGCAGTGTGGTGAAGGGGGAAACGTTGCTCGATACGGCGAGAAATATCGAAGCAATGCAGGCGGACATTATCGTATTGCGTCATTCCTCGGCGGGCGCCGCCGAAGCGTTGGCTCAGGGAGTGAGATCGTCTGTCATCAATGCAGGCGATGGATGGCATGAGCATCCCACACAAGCGTTGCTCGATCTCTATACGATTCGGCAACGCGGCATGAATTTTCGAGGCTTACGGGTGGCGATTGTCGGCGATGTGTCGCATAGTCGTGTGGCTCGTTCGAATATCTTTGCGCTCGTCAAACTCGGCGCTGAGGTCAGGGTGGTGGGGCCTCCGACGATGATGCCATGGGGTGTCGAAAAGCTGGGAGTGAAGGTGTGCTACAACATGGATGAAGGTCTGCGCGACGTGAATGTCATCATGATGTTGCGGCTTCAACTCGAGCGGCAAGGGCGCGCACAGTTTCCTTCAATCCGAGAATATTCGAGACTCTACGGGCTCACTGCTGAGCGTGTGCGGCTCGCTGACCCCGCTGCCATCGTGATGCACCCCGGCCCCATCAATCGAGGGGTGGAGATCGCTCCGGATGTAGCCGATAGTTTATCGTCCGTGATTTTAGACCAAGTCGCGAATGGCGTGGCGGTGCGGATGGGGATTTTGTACCTCATGTCCGGAGCCAGTTCGTGAAGCGGATGATCCGGTGATTGGTCGAGTGAGCGAACGATTAGCGGAGTATGAACACAGATGGTGACCGGACGGATCATCAGAGCAGCAGATTCTGAAAAATCGTAGAAAGGGCGTATCGTGTCGATTTTGATTAAAGGTGGTCGAGTCATCGATCCAGGTCGGTTTGTTGGAATAGCCGACGTACTCATCGATGGGGGGAAGATTGCGGCTGTGGCTCCCCAGCTGTCGGCGCCCGCCGGCAGTCGGACGATTCAGGCGGAGGGAAAGCTTGTCGTACCGGGATTTGTCGATCTGCACGTGCATTTTCGGGAGCCGGGATTTGAATACAAAGAAACCATTCAAAGCGGCAGCGCAGCAGCAGTGGCCGGAGGATTTACGACCGTCTGCTGTATGCCCAATACAAGTCCGGTGAACGATAATCAAGCCGTGACTGAGTTTATTTTGGAACGGGCTCGGCTGGCCGGTCTCGCGAATGTGTTGCCGATCGGGGCGATCACCAAAGGATCCGAAGGGAAGGAACTGGCCGAAATCGGCGACTTGCGACGTTCCGGTTGTGTGGCGATCTCCGACGATGGGAAGCCCGTGATGAACAGTTTGGTGATGCGGCGTGCCATGGAATATGCGTCGGCATTTGACCTCACCGTTGTTGATCACTGCGAAGATCTTCATCTCGCCGAAGGCGGTTGTATGAACGAGGGGTTGATTTCCACCGAGCTTGGATTGCCCGGTATCCCTGCGGCAGCCGAAGATGTGATGGTGGCGCGCAATCTGGCGCTGTCTGAGTTGACAGGGGCTCGCTTGCATCTTGCCCACATCAGCACCGCCGGGTCGGCGCGAATGGTACGGGAGGCAAAGGCTCGCGGGATCTCTGTGACGGCGGAAGCCTGCCCACACCACTTCACACTGACAGAAGAACTGGTTCGCGGCTACAATACGCATGCCAAAATGAATCCGCCCTTGCGGACGTGGACCGATGTCCAGGCGATCAGAGAAGGATTGCGCGACGGTACGATTGATGTGATCGCAACGGATCATGCCCCTCATGCGACTCAGGAGAAGCAGCAAGATTTTACCGAGGCTCCATTTGGAATTGTCGGACTTGAGACCGCGCTTTCGCTGACGTTGGGATTGGTGGAGGAAGGGGTTCTGTCGATCGAACAAGCCGTTCAGAAGCTCACATCTGCTCCGGCAGCCGCATTCGGACTCAAAAAAGGCACATTGGCAGTGGGTGCGGACGCCGATGTCGCCATCGTGGACCAGCAGGAACAATGGGAGGTTGATCCGTCGAAGTTTCGGTCTAAGAGCCGAAACACACCGTTTGTCGGTTGGAAGGTGAGAGGGCGCGTAGTGACCACGATCGTAGGTGGCCGTGTGGTATTCGAGGCCAGCCCCGTGGAGCGGTAGTGCCGTGCGGCGCATGCCCCGTTGGGGGATGATCTGTTGTCTCACGCTCGAGGGGGTAGCCCTCGCGGTGTGGGTCGGGGGGATGATTGTGCTGAGCGGTGCGGTGATTCCGGCGGTATTCAATACGTTCGGAGGACAAGACTCCGGAGGGATGTTTTTGACGCGTGCATTCGAGGGGTATCATCGGTTCATCATCGGGGCCGGCGGCATTCTCGTTGTGGCGTTGTTCGGCCGATGGTGGAGTGGTGAGCCTCGTGTGGTGGTTCATGTGAGCGAGATCACTATATTGGGCATGATGGTCATGATCGCGGGGGTGATCATTCTGGTGTTGCATCCTGATGCAGCGGCGCTTCAAGCGCAGGCATTTGCAACAAAGGATGAGGGAGCCAAGAAAGCCGCGTTCGAGGCATTCTTCCGTGTGCTGTTACCGATCCGATCGCTGTACATGGTCAACTTGGCATTGGGCCTTCTGCTTGTTGGGATCAGAGCAAAACACGTGATGGACTACGACGGAAGACAATCGTGAAAAAAGCAGTCTTAGCATTGGCGGACGGGACGGTCTTCGAAGGCCGTGCTCTTGGTTATGAGGGTGAAACGGTCGGTGAAGTCGTGTTTAACACGGCCATGACCGGCTACCAGGAAATACTGAGCGATCCGTCGTACAAGGGACAGATCATCACGATGACTTGTCCACAAATCGGGAACTATGGCGTGACGCCGGAAGATGTGGAATCCCGTCGAGCCTGGGCTGAAGGGTTTGTCGTGCATGAAGCGAGCCGATTGGTCAGTAACTGGCGAGGTAAGCAGACCCTTCACGAGGCGTTGGTAGAGACTCACGTTGTCGCCATTGAGGGGATCGATACCAGGGCGTTGACAAGGCATTTGCGCGAGCATGGGTCGCAACAAGGCTGTATCACACATCTTGACCTCGACCATGAACGGGCGATTGGGCGAGCCAGACAGGCGCCCGGTATCGTTGGGCGAGATCTCGCTGCTGAAGTGACCTGTGCGCATTCCTACGATTGGACGACCGGGACGGGTGATTGGGCACCATGGCCAAACGGTGAAGAAACAGGAAGCGGTGCACGCTGGCGGGTTGTTGCCTATGATTTTGGCATCAAATACAACATCCTAAGGCGATTGGTGGATGTTGGATGCGATGTGACCGTCGTTCCTGCCGCCACGTCAGTCGAAGCGGTGGCAGCCCTCAAGCCGCATGGAGTTTTTCTTTCGAATGGTCCCGGAGACCCTGAGGGGGTTCCGTATGCGGCAAAGACAGTGGAGCAACTGATCGGTCGCTATCCCATTTTCGGGATCTGCTTGGGGCATCAGATCCTTGGCCTCGCGTTTGGACTCAAGACCTACAAGTTGAAGTTCGGCCATCATGGAGCGAATCACCCCGTGATGGATCTACGAACAAGAAAAGTGGAAATCACTTCGCAGAACCATAATTTCGCCGTGCAGGCTGAACCGATGCTCGTTGACATACCCAAGGTTTTGCCTGTGATCGATACGCGATATGGACGACTTGCCATGACACATGTCAGTTTGAATGACTGCTCGGTTGAAGGGATGGCCTCTCTTGATCATCCGGTTTTCTCGGTCCAATACCATCCGGAGGCAGCACCGGGACCGCACGATGCTGCGTATCTGTTCGGTGAGTTTGTGCGGTGTATGGAGAACCACTATGCGTAATGCTGTTGTGATGGGTGTGATTGGTCTGATGTTGTCCGGCTGTACCTTCAATTTCCCTTTGTTTCCCGGCCCCGGACCGTTGCAGGAAATGCAGGTCGACGGGACGGGAAAGGCGAAGGTTCTATTGATCGAGATTTCCGGGATGATCAGTTCGCAGGAGAAAGAGGGATTCCGTCCAACCCCCAGTATGATCGCAAGCGTGAAGGAGCAACTAACCAGGGCTGCGAAGGATGAGCAGATCAAAGCGATAGTCCTGCGCATCAATACACCCGGAGGCACGGTCACAGCCTCGGATATCATTTATCATGAATTAAAGACGTTCAAAACCAATCGCAAGGTTCCCATTATTGCCTCCATTATGGATCTGGGGACGTCGGGTGGCTACTATATTGCAGCGGCAGCCGATAAGGTTCTGGCGCATCCGTCATCCGTCACCGGGAGTATCGGGGTTATCATGCTCACGGTTAATGCCAAGGGGTTGCTCGAGAAAATTGGAGTCGAAGCGACGGCCGTGACGTCAGGTCCTCGCAAGGATATGGGCTCGCCGTTTCGAACCATGACGGTGGAAGAACGAGCCATTTTCCAGGGGTTGATTGATTCATTTTATCAGCGATTCCTGACCATCGTGCAGGAAGGTCGTACCAATTTGCAGATGGAACAGATCAAGCGGCTGGCTGATGGTCGTATCTATACGGGGGAGCAAGCGAAGGAGGCCGGTTTGGTCGATGAGATCGGCTATCTCGAGGACGCGGTTGAGGTCGCCAAGAAACAAGCCGGGCTGACGGACGCCCGGGTCGTGACGTACCAACGTCCAGGTGAGTATTCGAACAACGTGTACTCGAAATTGGTTGCGCCGGGAGGACTCGCCAGCCTGGCGGATTTTGACCTTGGCACAGTCGTGCGTGGGGGAACTCCCCAGTTTATGTACTTGTGGATGCCCTAGGAATAAAGAAGGGTGGCGAAGGTGTGGCTGGTGTTAGAATGAAGGTGAAGGGTGCGACAGAGGTGATAGATGGTGCAGCCGTCGGATCACGAGATCGACCGATTGCTCTCAATGCCAGTTCATCGTCGGGCTTTGCTCTTGGGAGGTGTTCGCAAAGCCATGGGGCTTTCGTGTCTTCTCACAACTGGGTCCGTGGGAACCTTGGCCGCGGCAGTGAGCGGATGCGTCAGGGCTCCGGGAACCGCACGGGATCAGTTCATTTATATCTCCGAAGAAAAAGAAATCGCGATGGGAGTCGGGGCCTATCGGGAATTATTACGAAAAGCGCCGGTGAGCGACGATCCTGAGTTGAACGAGTTGGTCAACCGGGTGGGGAATCGAATTGCCGCCGTTGCGAATAAACCGGAATATCAATGGGAATTTGCGATCATTCGAGATGATCGCACGATCAACGCCTTTGCACTTCCCGGTGGAAAAGTTGCGGTCTTCACGGGAATTTTGAAGATCACGAAGAACGAAAACGGTTTGGCCACTGTGATCGGTCATGAGGTAGCACATGCCCTGCAGCGACATGGAGCAGAACGATATAGCCGGAGTATTCTGGAGATGATCGGTCAGGTGGGGGCGTTGGCGGCCGGGGCCGCAGCCGGCAGACCGGATGCAGCCATTGCGGCGATGAGCGCTTATGGTGTTGGGGTGTCGTTACCATTCGGACGAAAACAAGAATCAGAAGCCGATTACATTGGGCTCAAGCTGATGGCGCAGGCCGGGTACGATCCTCGAGAAGCGGTTCCATTTTGGGAGCGAATGAGTGGATGTCCCAGGCAGATGATTGACAAAGTGTGTTTCCGATCTCAACACACGATTCCCGAGTTTTTATCCACACATCCCTCTGATCTGGCGCGTATCAATCAGATCGAAGCCTGGCTCCCTGAGGCCATGAAGTACTATCATGCCACTCAGGAGAATCAGGGGCCAGTTCCGGCTCCCTATCACCCCGTCATTGGTCCAGAACTTCCATCCAGTTAGCGACTGTTAGCAGATCACCATGCCAAAACGCACGGATATCCAATCAATTCTGATGATCGGCTCAGGCCCAATCGTGATCGGGCAAGCCTGTGAATTTGATTACTCCGGTACTCAAGCCTGTAAAGCTCTGAAAGCCGAGGGCTATAAGGTCATTCTCATCAATAGTAATCCGGCCACAATCATGACCGATCCAGAGCTGGCCGATCGGACTTATGTGGAACCGATTACGTTGGAGGTCGTCGAAAAGGTCATCGAACGAGAACGGCCTGACGCCTTGCTGCCGACCATGGGCGGACAAACGGCCTTAAACACCACGATGGGCTTAGTCAAACGAGGCGTGCTCGAGAAATATGGAGTTACCCTTGTAGGTGCGTCGGCGGAGGCGATCCATAAGGCCGAGGATCGAGAGGCATTTAAGCAGGCCATGCAACGGATCGGGCTGCGTGTGCCGAAGAGCGGGACGGCGCATAGTCGACAGGAGGCCGTTGCCATTGTGGAGACCGTCGGGTTTCCCGCGATCATTCGCCCTTCCTTTACGATGGGAGGGACCGGTGGAAACATTGCGTACAATCGTGAAGAGTTTGAGCGGTTGATTGAGTGGGCACTGGCCATGAGTCCGGTGAGCCAGGTCTTGATCGAGGAATCGGTGATCGGTTGGAAAGAGTATGAATTGGAGGTCATGCGTGACCTGAAAGACAATGTCGTCATCGTGTGCTCCATTGAAAATTTCGACCCGATGGGGGTTCACACCGGGGACAGCATCACTGTGGCACCGGCCATGACCTTGACCGACAAAGAATACCAACACATGCGGGATGCGGCTCTGCGCATCATTCGCGAGATTGGGGTCGACACGGGCGGATCGAACATCCAGTTTGGTATTAACCCCGCCAATGGTGAGATGGTCGTCATTGAAATGAATCCTCGGGTATCCCGAAGTTCGGCGTTGGCATCGAAGGCGACCGGGTTTCCAATTGCGAAGATCGCCGCCAAGCTTGCCGTCGGATACACGCTGGATGAGATTACCAACGATATTACCGGAGTGACAAAGGCGTCGTTTGAGCCGGCTATCGATTACGTCGTGGTCAAGATTCCTCGATTTGCTTTTCAGAAGTTCAAAGGGGCCGATCCGACCTTGACGACCCAAATGAAGTCGGTCGGTGAGGTGATGGCGATTGGGCGTACTTTTAAAGAGTCGTTGCAGAAGGCCATTCGTTCGTTGGAATTGGAGCTGAACGGGCTGGTGTCGCGGTTCGGCCTGGATCGCGGTGTGCCGACGGGATTCAATCGTTCGGAGGCCATCGAGAAACTTGAGGGAGTCCTCCGCACGCCATTACCCGAGCGACTGTGGTACCTGGCCGACGCCATGCGTCTGGGGTTGACCGACAAGGAATTGAGCGCAACGACGAAAGTCGATCCCTGGTTCTTGGATCAGGTGAGACAGTTGGTGGATTTTGAACGAGCCCTTGTCGGGCATGCGACCAACCCGATTGAGTGTTTGAGGGGAGAACTCCTCTGGGAAGCCAAGGAACTCGGCTTTTCGGATGATCGCATTGCTCACTTGCTGGGCTGTGAAGCCGGGATGGTTGCGAAGGCACGCATGGAACATCGGGAACGGCGCGTGACCTATAAACGAGTCGATACCTGTGCCGCGGAGTTCGAGGCTCAGACGCCGTATCTCTATTCCACCTATGGCCGCGAGTGCGAAGCAAGGCCGTCTGATCGAAAGAAGGTCGTCATTCTTGGTGGAGGACCTAATCGTATCGGACAGGGTATCGAGTTCGACTACTGCTGCGTGCATGCAGCCATGGCGCTTCGGGAAGAAGCGATCGATACGATCATGGTGAACTGCAATCCAGAAACCGTGAGCACGGATTACGACACCTCTGATCGCCTATACTTTGAGCCGCTCACCCATGAGGATGTGCTGAATATCGTGCATCGGGAACAGCCGCTTGGTGTGGTGTTGCAATTTGGGGGACAGACACCTTTGAAGCTTGCGCTTCCGCTCTCAAAGGCTGGTGTCAAGATTCTCGGCACTAGTCCTGATGCCATCGATCTGGCGGAGGATCGTGAACGGTTCCGTGAACTGTTGAATAGGCTTGACTTGCGTCAGGCGGAGAGCGGAACCGCTCGATCGGTCGAGGAAGCGGTGCGGATTGCCGGGCAGATCAGCTATCCGGTCATGGTGCGTCCGTCGTATGTCTTGGGTGGACGGTCCATGCAGATTGTCTATGACGAAACCGGCCTGTTGGAATACATGCGGTCGGCGGTCAAGGCATCGCCCAACCATCCCGTGTTGATCGATAAATACCTGGCCGACGCGATCGAAGTTGATGCCGATGCGATATCAGATGGGGAAACCGTAGTGGTCGCAGGCATTATGGAGCATATTGAAGAGGCTGGGGTCCACTCCGGCGATTCAGCCTGCTCGCTTCCTCCCTACACCCTTGAGAAGCCGATTGTTATTGAGATCGAGCGTCAGATGAGAATGTTGGCCAAGGAGTTGGGAGTTATCGGGTTGATGAATGCTCAATTTGCTGTCAAGGGAGAGATGATTTATGTGTTAGAGGTTAATCCACGCGGATCCCGGACCGTTCCGTTCGTGAGTAAAGCGATTGGTGTGCCGCTTGCAAAGCTAGCGATGAAGGTGATGATGGGGCGCTCGCTGAGAGAGCTTGGATTGACACAGGCTCCGGTACCTGTGCATTTCTCGGTGAAAGAGGCGGTATTCCCATTCAATAAATTTCCAGGGGTCGATGTGCTGCTCGGGCCGGAGATGAAATCGACTGGAGAGGTGATGGGCCTGGACGAGGATTTTGGATGGGCATTTGCAAAATCCCAGGCGGGGGCCGGGGCCGTGTTGCCGACCTCGGGAACGGCGTTCATTAGCGTGAAAGCATCGGATCGTCCTGCTGCGCTCGAAGTAGGGAGGGCGTTGAGTCAGCTGGGGATGCGAATCCAGGGAACGAGCGGGACTGCCGGCTATCTCCGAGAGCATGGACTTCCCGTGGAGATTGTGAATAAAGTGGCCGAAGGCAGACCGCACATCGTTGATCACATTAAGAACGGCTCAGTGGCCATTGTCGTCAATACGGTACGGACGGCCTCGGCGCATGTCGATTCGCTTGCCATCAGACGAGAAGCACTCCATCGGGGGATCCCCTATTTCACGACCATGCGAGGGGCCCACGCCGCGGCGATGGCGATCGAGGCGATCCTGAAAAAAGATCTGTCGATCCGGACATTGCAGGAGTATCATCAGGCTTAACCCAGTTGAGGAGCAACCGGAGCATGCCGACACCAATCACTAAGAAAGGTTTTGAAGCGTTACAGGCTGAACTCGTCCGACTGCGAAAAATCGAGCGTCCGAAGGTGATCGAGGCGATTGCGGAGGCGAGAGCGCACGGCGATCTCAGTGAAAATGCCGAATACGATGCCGCCAAAGAGCGTCAGGGTTTCATTGAGTCCCGGATCTCCGAACTCGAGGGAAAGATCGCCGATGCGCGCATTGTAGAAATAACCGGGCGGACCAGCGAGACTATCGTCTTTGGGGCGACGGTATTGGTGGTTGAGCAGGAATCGCAATCTAAGAAACAGTATACGTTGGTCGGGCAAGATGAAGCCGATATGAAGTTCAACAAGATCTCAGTGCAGTCGCCCGTCGGTCGTGCCTTGATCGGGAAACGTGTCGGCGATTTTGTCGAGGTGAAGACTCCCGTCAAGATGGTTGAATACGAAGTCGTGGAGATCAAATTCGAGGAATGTTAACGTGCCGGAGGCACGACCCCTCATCGCCTTGCTGACGGATTTTGGAGAGCGTGACAGTTTTGTCGCCAGCATGAAGGGGGTGATCCTCTCGATCAATTCGTCCGCGCTGCTTGTCGACCTCTCTCATCAGATCACATCGCATCAGATTCAGGAGGCCGGGTATTTCCTGAAGTCCTGTTATCGGTACTTTCCAGCAGGAACGATCTTTGTCGCCGTCGTTGATCCCGGAGTCGGGACCGAACGTCGGGCATTACTCGTGTCTGCTGCGGGGTTCTTGTTTGTCGGTCCGGATAACGGGTTATTCACGGAAATTTTGGAACAGGAGGTCGGAGCCAAGGTCTGGCAGATCACCGACCCACAGTATCGCTTGGAAACGGCCGGATCGACCTTTGACGGTCGAGATGTGTTTGCTCCGGCTGCCGCCTGGTTGAGTAAAGGTGTCCCGCCGTCGTTTTTTGGACCGGCCGTCCAGGATCCGATTCGACGTTCCGTCGCGATGCCGGTCTGGCACGAGGATGTGCTGATTGGAAAGATCGCGTCTGTCGATCGATTTGGAAATCTTATTTCCAACATCACCGCGAGGCAGATCCGAGAATTTCGAGGTGTGACGGGACAACCTGTCGAGATTCACATCGGAACCTATATCATCAATGATTTGGTCGAAAGTTACAGCCAAGGCCATCGTCAGAGTCCGTCTGCGCTGATCAATAGCGGTGGGAACTTGGAGATTTTTCTGCAGGAAGAAAATGCGGCACGTTGCCTTCAGTTTGCCGTGGGCGAAGAAGTCCGCCTGTGCTGACCAGATCGTCCTAGCCCACCTTATTCATGAACACTTCTGCTGCAATCGCCGATCCGCTGTTCCGACGAGCCTGCGGCCAGCGGGCTCGCCCCTCGAACCCTCAACGTACTGCACGAGTACGCTTCGGGTCCTCCAGGCTACGCGCGCTGGTCTCACGACGCGGCTGAGCGATTTCGCCACGAACTGTCATGAATAATGCGGGCTAGCTGAGTCGCAGGTTATTCAAAGAGCCTCGTTCTCACCCACCCTGTCGCGCCTAGATGCGGTCTTCACCGAACAAGGCCACAACGAGCGAAAAGGTACTGTGCCTTCGCCTTCTATACGTTGAGCCTCTGAGCGATGCGAGAACGCAGCTGAAGTGATTTCCAGCAACCTGCTGTGTCAGCGGGTCGCTTGGTCGATATGATCACAGACATAGCTGGCGAACGGGAGTGAACAGGTAAAGGCCGGGGAAACTGCGTTCAGCACGTGCATCGAACGATGGTCGCCTTCGAGCACAAAATCCATTTCGAGTTTCTTCTTGGTGATGTCGAGGAGTTGCGCGCGGATGCCTGGTCGCCCCCATGTGTGATAGTTGCGCTCGTCTACTCCCTCGGCGAGGACAGAGGCCAACGACACCATTTTACTCCTGGAATATTTGGCCATCTCCTCCAGCGCCAACCGTCTAAAGTCGAATCCCGCTCCGGTCAACAACCCGAGGCCTCGGCTCGCGACTTCAACCAGTTCGCCGAGATCGAAATTCCCAAACCCGTCGTAGTTTTCACGCCACATGGCTGGGATGGCGGTCGGGCCGATCTTGGCTTTCCCATCCGCCGTGATCGTGAAGTGAACACCAAGGAACGGGTTTCTGAGATCGGGGACAGGATAAATATTCGTGCGAATCGAACCGGGGGGTTCATCCGAGTACAGATAGAGCCCCTTGAACGGGAGGATGCGATATTTTTCAGAAAAGCCATAGTCCATGGCAATTTTATCAGCGTAGAGACCTGCGGCATTCACGACATAGCCGGCGGCAATGCGGTCCTGGTTTGTTCGAACGGTCCCGTTGTCTCGCCCTCGATAGGCCGTGCCGCACTGAATGTGAATGCCCTCACGAAGCGCATCCTGCTGCATCGCATTGACGACATGGAGAGGGTTGACGGTCGACGTGCGGGGGGAGAACAGTGCTCGCTGATACGTTTTGACTCGAGGTTCGATCGATTTCGCCTCTGTTTCCGTGAGGGGTTGGAGTTCAATGCCGTTGATCCGGCCTCGACGGAATAACTCGTCAAGTGAGGGTAAGTCCGCTGCATCCTTGGCGACCACGAGCTTCCCGCATTTATTGAGGGAGATCTGTTTCTCTTCACAGTACGCCGTGAGTCGCTCATTCCCAAGGCGTGTAAATTTAGCTTTCAGGCTGTCGGGTGAGTAGTAGAACCCGGCGTGGAGGACCCCGCTGTTGCGCCCGCTGGCATGGGCTCCACAGGAGGGCTCCTTTTCGATCAAGAGGATGCTGGCATCTCCGCGCCTGGTTCGGAGTTCACGTGCGATACTGAGGCCGATGACTCCGCCGCCGATGATGAGAAAATCACAGGTCTTCATAGAAGGCATGTCGTGCTACCGGTTGGTTGGCGTACCCTGGGCTAAGGATAAATCTATTTGCAGAGTCTCTATGGATTGCTTGAGAATTTCCACCGTTTTCTTCAATTCATCTTTGGAGATGGAGAGTGGTGGGATGAGTACGAGGACATTCCCGATCGGTCTCAAGATCAATCCCTTTGATCGGGCGATGGCTGCCACGCGGTGGCCGGCCTTGGCGCTGAGTGGGTAGGGGGTCTTGGTCCGTTTGTCCATGACCAATTCAACTCCCGCCATCAGTCCCCGCTGACGAACGTCGCCGACCTGAGGGAGCGCCGCGAGGGGTGCGAGCCATCGGCTGAACAGCTTGATGGTGGAAGAGAGTCGAGCGAGCGTCTTTTCCTGGCGAAATACCTTGAGATTGGCGAGCGCCACGGAACAGCCCAGAGGGTTACCGGTAAAACTGTGGCCATGGAAGAAGGTCTTGAACTCGTCGTAGCTGCCGAGAAAGCCCTGATAGATTTCATCTGTTGTCAGAGTTGCCGCCAAAGGCATGTATCCACCAGTGAGTCCTTTGCTGATGGCCATCAGATCCGGCGTGACCCCTTCCTGCTCGCAGGCGAACATCTTGCCGGTACGTCCGAAGCCTGTTGCCACTTCATCGGCGATCAGCAACACGTGATAGTTCGTGCAAAGCTCACGGATTCGTGTGAGATAGCCGGACGGTTGGGGGAGCATCCCGGCGGCAGCTTGCATCATCGGTTCGATAATGAAACCGGCTACGTCCTTGTGGCGGCGTCGAAGAAGTTGTTCGATAGGGTCGAGACAGGCCATATTGCAGGAGGGGTACATCAGCTTGAGCGGACAACGGTAGCAATGGGGCGGCTCGGCTTCCAGGGTTGGGAACAAGAGCGGTTTAAAGCGCGAATGGAACAGCGCGATGTTACCGACGCTGACGGCTCCAATCGTATCTCCATGGTAGGCGAGTTTCAGATGGAGGAACGTATTCTTCGGGCCCGCCTCGGGATGGCGCTGTTGCCAGTACTGAACGGCCATCTTCAGGGCAATCTCCACCGCTGTTGAGCCGTTGTCCGAATAGAAGACGCGGGTGAGCCCTTTAGGCGCGATGCGGATCAACTCACGGGCGAGCTCAATCGCCGGTGGGTTCGAGAGTCCGAGAAATGTCGAGTGGGCGATCTTGTCGAGCTGCTTCTTGACGGCGCGGTCAAGGATCGGGTGGCGATGGCCATGGAGATTGACCCAAATGGAGGAGGTGCCGTCGAGATATTTGTTGCCCTCCGTATCGATCAGGTAGGAGCCTTTCCCACGCTCGATGATGAGCGGTTCCTCTTGCTCCCACTCCTGCATCTGGGTAAACGGATGCCAGAGATAGCGGCGGTCCCATGTTGCGAGTTGTTGAGTGGTCGGCTTGCGGGCCATGTGTGGAATACATTAATTGTGGAGCGTATGGCTCATGGCGTATAGCAGAGACGAAGACACGTGCATGTCATTGGGTGGTGGCGCAATACGCTATATGCCATCTGCTCTTCTCGGCGCCGCTGCGGGCGGCGCGTGATTATAAGTGGAGGTGATCTCTTTGACAACCCGGGAGGCAGTTACTATAATGAACCGATTTTTTACCCATGAGTTAGGATTTGCAAAGTCTTATACGCAACTTTTCCATAATCGCTCATATCGATCACGGCAAATCAACCCTCGCTGACCGGTTCCTAGAAGCTACTGGCGCAGTCACTGCCCGAGAGGCCAAAGATCAGATTCTTGATGCCATGGACCTTGAACGGGAACGTGGCATTACGATCAAGGCTCATGCAGTGGCCATCCGGTACAAGGCCAAGGACGGGAAGACCTATGCGTTGCATTTGATCGATACGCCGGGGCATGTCGATTTTACCTATGAGGTCTCGCGAAGCCTGGCGGCTTGCGAGGGGGCCCTCCTGCTTGTTGACGCGACGCAAGGCGTGCAGGCCCAGACGATTGCCAACGTGAATTTGGCGATGGCGAACAATCTGACCATTATTCCCGTGATCAATAAGATTGATCTCGCGAGCGCGGACGTTGATGGGACCAAACAGTCGATTGCAGACGTGTTGCAACTCGAAGCCGATAATGCCCTTCCCATTAGTGCCAAGGAAGGCAAGGGTGTGCCGGAGGTCTTGGAAGCGATCATCGCTCGGGTGCCGCCTCCGTCAGGCGATCCGCAGGCTCCGCTCAAAGCGCTGATCTTCGATTCCTGGTTCGATAACTATCAGGGTGTGATTGTATTGACGCGCGTGGTCGATGGGTCTATACGGCCCGGTATGAAGATCAAGGTCATGTCGAACGATCGGACGTTCGAAGTCATGGAAGTCGGGTACTTTGCTCCCAAACGCACGAAGAAGACGGAGCTGCTGACCGGCGAGGTGGGATATCTCTGCGCCAATATGCGCGAAGTGGCGGATGTCAAAATCGGGGATACGCTCACGGATGCGGTGTCGCCTACGCGTGAGCCATTTCCAGGGTATAAAGACGTCAAACCGTTGGTATTCTGCGGGCTGTATCCTACCGACACAGCCAGGTATGAAGATTTGCGGGATGCGCTGGTCAAGCTCCGGCTGAATGATTCGTCGTTCGTCTACGAACCGGAAACATCCTTGGCCTTGGGGTTTGGGTTTCGGTGCGGGTTCTTGGGTCTGCTCCATATGGAGATCATTCAAGAACGCCTTGAGCGTGAGTATAATTTGACGCTCCTCACCACGGCTCCAACCGTCGTGTATCGCGTGATGACGACCAAAGGCGAAGTGTCGGAGGTCATGAATCCGTCGCAGCTTCCGCCGCCCAGCAGCATCGAGTCGTTCGAAGAGCCGTTCATTCTCGCGTCGGTCATCACACCGGAACGGTATATGGGCGCGATTCTTCAGCTGTGTCAGGAGCGTCGAGGTATTCAACGGAGCATCCACTTTCTGGATCCGACGCGGGTGATGATCAGCTATGAATTGCCGCTCAATGAGGTCATTCTTGATTTTTACGATAAACTCAAGTCCCGCACGCAGGGGTATGCGTCGCTGGATTACGAGTTGCTCGGCTATCGCGAATCCGATCTGGTGCGGCTCGACATCTTGCTGAACGGCGAGGCAGTCGATGCATTGTCCTTTATTACACATAAGGATCGTTCCGTGCAGCGCGGGCGTCAGCTCGCTGAAAAAATGAAGGAATTGATTCCACGGCAGATGTATGAGATCGCGATTCAGGCGGCCATCGGGAGTAAGATCGTAGCGCGTGAGACAATCGGTGCGATGAAGAAGAACGTGTTGGCGAAATGCTACGGCGGCGATATCACGCGGAAACGGAAGTTGCTGGAGAAACAAAAGGAAGGAAAGAAACGCATGAAAGCGGTCGGCAGTGTCGAAGTTCCGCAGGAAGCCTTCCTGGCGATTCTGAAGGTCGGAGACGAATGAGCTCGGATTCCAATCAGCGCAATGTGGACAAGTTGTCGAGCGGGTCAAGGCCCGGTGAACCGGCCTCGCTGACCGGTGCCAAGATTGCGAATAACGCCGACCAGGCAGGACGCAAGTCCATCGTGCGAGAGTATGCAGAAGCGATCATCGTCGCCATGTTGTTGGCGTTCGCCATCCGCGTATTCGTCGTGCAGGCCTTCAAGATTCCCTCAGGATCCATGATTCCTACGCTGCTGATCGGAGATCATATTTTGGTCAGCAAGCTGTCGTATGGTCTGCAGTGGCCGGCTGACTGCAAACTGCAGTGGAGTTTTCCGCCGGTCAATTGTTATACGTCCACCACCGTCGTGACGTTCGGCAAGCCGCAACGTGGCGATATCATCGTCTTTCGGTTCCCCGAGGATGAAGAGAAGGATTTTATCAAGCGCATTGTGGGACTGCCTGGAGACACGGTTCAGTTACGGAACAAGGTTGTCCTGATAAACGGTCAGCCGCTTGATGACAAAACCTTTACCCAACGCATTGATCCCGGCATCATCGACGGGACGGTCAACCCTCGCGATAATTTCGGTCCCGTGACGGTTCCTGAGGAGTCCTATTTCGTCATGGGCGATAATCGCGACCAAAGCCTGGACAGTCGGTTTTGGGGGTACGTCCGTGAGGAGAAAATCCGCGGCAAAGCGTTCCGTATCTATTGGTCCTGGAATGGACAGGGAAATTGGACGGAGTGGGTTCGGTGGGAACGATTCGCCAAAGCCATTCAGTAAAGAAAACCGGGGGCGTTGTTCTTCCCAAGAAGGATGCACAGGGGAAGACCGAACCTCCGTCACCCACGGTACTCCGCGAGTATCTGCGTCGGTTTCCGCAGGCTTCCGTCCTTGTCATCGGTGATTTGATCCTTGATCATTATGTGATGGGACGAGTGAGCCGGATCTCCCCTGAGGCGCCGGTCCCGGTCGTTCATGTCGAATCGGAGTCGATCCGCTTGGGCGGGGCAGCCAACGTCTACAGCAATATTATGGCACTCGGAGGGAAGGCCTATCTCTGCGGGGTGATCGGAGCGGATGAAAGCGGGAAGCGACTGCTCAAGGAACTGGGGAACACTAGGGCAAGCCTTGGCGGAGTCGTGACCGATCGCGAGCGGCCGACGACCAGAAAGAGTCGGGTCATTGCTCACAATCAGCAGATCGTTCGGTATGACATTGAAGGCCGAACTGAGTTGAGGGCACCGCTGCGTCAGAAGATCGTCCGGTTTGTTGAGTCAAAACTCCGTGAGCTTTCCTGTATCGTCGTATCCGACTATGCCAAAGGCGTCGTGTCATCGACCCTGATGGCGGAGATCACACGGTTGGCGGCGTTGCGTCGGGTTCCGGTCGTCGTCGATCCGAAGGTCGAACACTTTAATTTCTATAAAGGCGTGACGGTCATTACGCCGAATCACCTTGAGGCGACTCAAGCGTCTGGGATGCACGGGGACGACAATCAAACGATCAACGAAGCCGGAGCCATGATCCGTCAGCGACTTGGGTGTCGGTCCGTGTTGATCACGCGTGGTGAGAAGGGCATGAGTCTCTATGAAGGGGACGGACAATCATGGCATCTTCCGACGAAGGCGCGGCAAGTCTATGATGTGACCGGTGCGGGAGATACGGTCATCGGGACGCTGGCGCTCGCGCTCGCGGCAGGAGCCGACATTAAGACAGGGGCCATGATGGCGAATTATGCGGCCGGGATCGTAGTCGGAATGGTGGGGACTGCGACGGTGTCGCCTGCACAGTTGTCTGAGGCTTTTGGAGCATGACAAAAGCGTCGCGCACCGTGACCGTGGTGATTCCCGCTCGATACGGCTCATCCCGTTTCCCGGGGAAGCCGTTGGTCGAGCTGAACGGCAAGCCGATGATTCAGCATGTGTACGAGCAGGCGGCGGCCTGTCGTGCCGTGTCGGAGGTGATCGTCGCAACCGATGATGAGCGTATCAAACAGTCGGTCGAGCGGTTCGGGGGGCGAGTCCTCATGGTCGCCGGTGATTATCGGACGGGAACGGATCGTGTGGCTGCGGTGGCCCGCATGTTTGCAAGAGATTGCTTCGTGGACTTGCAAGGGGACGAGATCCCCTTGACGCCGGACCTCTTGACCGATCTCATCGAGCCGTTTTTGGAAAGCGGCGCGGGGATGGGAACGCTGAAGCGAGTGATCGATTCGACGGACGATCTCCTCAATCCTGCCGTAGTGAAAGTCGTGACCGATACGAAAGGCGACGCGCTCTATTTCTCACGCGCTCCGATCCCGTTGGTTCGCGACAACCCACAGCCGCACGCCGTTGGAGGGCTTCACTATATTCATCTCGGATTGTACATCTATACAAAAGAGACGCTGCTTCGATTCGCCTCCCTCCCGACCAGTCGCATCGAGGACGCTGAAAAGCTTGAGCAACTTCGTGCGCTTGACCATGGCATTCGCATCCGTGTATGGGAAACCAAACATGCCTCACTGAGGGTGGATCGTCCTGAGGACGTGTCTGATGTTGCGGAACGACTTCAGGAGTATCTTGCGGTCAAGCGCGAGCTGAAGAGCAGCGGGATGTTTTTTAAAGGATGAGGTGCACAGCTGAGGTGGGTCAGCCTGACGTCCAGGAGAGGGGGGAGCCATGAATAAATTCATTTTTGTGACCGGTGGAGTGGTCTCATCACTTGGGAAGGGACTGGCATCGGCTTCTATTGGAAACCTCCTTGAAAGCCGCGGGTTAAAGATCACCTTTCTCAAGCTGGATCCTTATATCAATGTCGATCCCGGGACGATGAATCCCTACCAGCACGGCGAAGTCTTCGTCACAGACGACGGCGCTGAGACCGATTTGGACCTGGGCCATTATGAGCGATTTACTTCACTCTCACTGACGAAGGAAAGTAATTACACGACAGGCCGGATCTATCATTCAGTCATTACGAAGGAGCGGCGGGGAGACTATCTTGGAGGGACAGTGCAGGTCGTGCCGCATGTGACGGATGAGATCAAGCAGGCGATCACGCGGATCTCCAAGGGAGTGGACGTCGCCATTATCGAAATCGGCGGGACGGTCGGAGACATTGAAAGCCTCCCGTTTCTTGAAGCCATCCGACAGATGCCGTACGACGTCGGGCGCGACAATGTGCTGTATGTGCATCTGACGTTGGTGCCCTACATTGGCACTGCCGGTGAACTGAAGACCAAGCCGACGCAACATTCAGTCAACAAGCTTCGGGAAATTGGTATCCAGCCGAATATTCTCTTGTGCCGAACGGACCGGTATATTCCTCCGGAACTCAAGGGCAAGATTGCGATGTTTTGCAATGTGGACAAGGACGCCGTGATCACGGCGAAAGACGTCGAGACGATCTACGAAGTGCCGATTGTCTTTAGAAAAGAAGGGTTGGATGAATTGATCGTCCGTCAGTTGCATCTCGAGACCGGTCAGCCGAATCTTCGCGAGTGGGATGCGATGGTGCAGAAGATCAAACGACCCAAGCACGAAATCTCCGTTGCGCTGGTCGGAAAGTATGTGGGGCTGAAGGAGTGTTATAAGAGCCTGGGCGAAGCGTTGGTTCACGGCGGAATCGACCATGAAACGAAGGTCAATATCAATTGGATCGAGTCCGAAGATATCGAACGGCAAGGGACGGAGCGCATTCTGCGCGAAGCTGATGGGATCTTGATTCCCGGTGGATTTGGGACAAGAGGAATTGAGGGGAAAATCACCACGATCCGATATGCACGGGAACGTCAGGTGCCGTTCCTCGGTCTATGTTTAGGGATGCAATGTGCGGCGATCGAGTTTGCGCGAAATGTGGCAGGACTGTCAGGGGCCAACAGTGCGGAGTTCGATGAGCAGTCGCCTCATCCGGTGATTCATCTCATGCCGGATCAGCAGGGTATCAGCGATAAAGGCGGGACGATGCGGCTCGGGTCTTATCTCTGTAAGTTAGGAGAAGGGACGTTGGCCCAGAAGATGTATGGCGTCAACGAGGTTCGTGAGCGCCATCGCCATCGCTATGAGTTCAACAATGCCTATCGCGAGCGGTTGGGTGCGAAGGGACTTGTCCTGAGCGGCCTCTCGCCGGATGGACGGCTGGTTGAAATCCTCGAATTGAAGGATCATCCTTGGTTTTTGGGAACGCAGTTTCATCCCGAATATAGTTCCCGTCCGCATCGACCGCATCCTCTATTCAGTGGATTCGTGGGGGCAGCTCTCCGGAAGAAGTTGGGACACTGAATATGAAGGTGAAGGCCAAGACTCAGATTGAGGTTGCGGTGACGAGCCTGATCTCCAGGTCATGGCGTTCTGTTCTCCACTCAACCTTGCCTTCAACCTAGGCGCGGTGACCATGGCACAGCTCGTTGACATTGGTTCGTTCAAAGTCGGTCAGGGGCAGCGGCCGTTTCTGATTGCCGGGCCTTGTGTGATCGAGAGCGAGCAGCTCGTCATGGAGACGGCGGGGCGAATTGCCGAGCTGACGAAGTCTTTGGGAATCCCCTACGTCTTCAAGTCGTCATTCGATAAGGCAAACCGAACATCGATCCATTCATTCCGAGGCCCTGGTTTAGAAAAAGGGTTGGCAGTATTGAAGCACGTGAGGGAGAAACTGGGACTGCCCGTGTTGACCGACGTGCATACGGAAGAGCAGGCGACCGAGGCCGGGAAGGTTGTGGATGTTCTGCAGATCCCGGCGTTTCTTTGCCGGCAGACGGATCTCTTGATCGCGGCGGCCAAGACCGGAAAGATCGTCAATGTGAAAAAAGGACAATTTCTTTCGCCGACCGAAATGGGAAACGCCGTCAAGAAAATCGAAGAGTGCGGGAGTCAGCGGATCGTGCTGACCGAACGAGGATCGTCCTTCGGCTACAACAACCTTGTCGTGGATATGCGGTCCTTCCCTATCATGAGGAAGTTCGGGTATCCTGTCGTCTTCGATGCCACGCACAGCGTGCAATTGCCGGGTGGGGGCGGGACGAAGTCCAGCGGCCAGCGGGAGTTTGTCGAACCGTTGGCCTGCGCGGCAGCCGGGGCAGGGGTCGACGGATTCTTTATGGAAGTCCATCCGAATCCCGATGAAGCGCTGTCCGATGGACCCAATATGGTGCCGTTACATCAGTTGAAGGCGTTGTTGGAACGGGTGGTGCGGATCTGGGATGCCGCACAACCGACAAGCTGAATGATCGTACAGGGTGCAGAGCAATGACAATGGGTGCAAGACGAGGATTTGCTACACGATGACGGGAAAGTTGGCCGGTCGCGAATCAAAATCCGCCAAGCTGGAAGAGAGCCTGTCCGAAGGGCGACGTGTGCTTGAGATCGAGGCCCGAGCGGTGGAGGCGTTAGTCAGTCGGCTCGATGAACGATTCGTCAAAGCTGTGGATGTGCTCGTTCGATGCAAGGGGAAGGTCGTAGTCTCTGGCATGGGGAAATCAGGGTTGATCGGGCAAAAGATTGCCGCCACCTTGGCAAGTACGGGAACGTCCTCGTTCTTTTTGCATCCGGCAGAGGGGGTCCATGGCGATCTCGGCATGTTGGCTCGTCGGGATGTCTTGGTGGCGATCTCCAACAGCGGCGAAACCCAAGAGTTGTTGCAGTTGCTCCCATTTGTGAAACGCTTGGGGATTCCGGTCATCTCCATGACAGGGCGGATGAGCTCGACATTGTCCAAAAACTCTGATGTTGCGCTGGATGTGTCGGTGGCAGAAGAGGCTTGTCCGATGGGGTTGGCCCCGACCGCCAGTACGACGGCCACGCTCGCACTGGGTGATGCACTCGCCGTGGCGTTGCTGCAGAAACGAGAATTCAAAGCAGAAGACTTTGCCCGGTTCCATCCGGGAGGCAGCTTAGGGCGGCGGTTGCTGGTCAAGGTGAAGGATCTCATGCATGCTGATCCGGAAATCCCAATCGTTCAAGGTACCGTCGGCGGGATGGCGGCCATGCTGGAGATGACGGCCAAAAAGCTCGGGATGACGACGGTCGTCGATCAAGACGGCGCGTTGCTCGGCGTCATTACCGACGGCGATGTGCGGCGGTTTATTCAGCGTGGAACGGATTTGGTGAATGCAACGGCAAAGGAGTTAGCCACACCCAATCCCAAATCGATTGGACCAGATGAATTGGCGGCAAAGGCCGTGGAGATGATGGAGCGGTTTTCCATTACGACGTTGGTCGTGACTGAAGACGGCCGCACCATTCAAGGTGTCGTCCATTTGCATGATTTACTCAAGAACGGGATCGTCTAACAGGATGTTGAAAAAGTCCGCCAGCGTCG
>DIHK01000042.1:48513-50069 GCA_002420115.1 Nitrospira sp. UBA5698 | reverse complement strand
GAAAAAGTCCGCCAGCGTCGTTCGCTTGCGAGATGCGAACAACGAGATACAAAAGTGCGGCCTTGCCCGGGGAGCGGCGCGTCTTGGCGCGCCGGGGTTGGGTGGGTGAAAACGAGGGCCTGTTTGACCATCCTGTTGGTGTTTGCCAGTCGAGTTAGTGTTTTGGTGATTTGGTAGGAGAAGAATGGGGCAATGAATCGAGTGCTGGAAATATGGCGTGATATCGGGCAGGACTCGCTCAATCTGCCGAATTTCCTGACACTCGTTCGCATTCTTTTGATTCCGGTCTTTATCATTCTCTTTGTGAATCCCACGCCGGATCAGTCGCTGGCGGCGGCGATCGTCTTCACCATTGCCTCGGTGACGGACATGTTGGACGGCTACATCGCTCGGCGAACGGGCCAGGTGACCAAGCTCGGCAAGTTACTTGACCCCATCGCGGACAAGCTCTTGGTTTTATCAGCGCTCATCCTACTCATGAATGTGGATCGGGTGAGTGCGTTGGTTGTGTTATTGATCATTGCCCGAGAAGTGGCCGTCACGGGAATCCGCGCCATCGCAGCAGGAGAGGGAATGATCATTCCGGCGGAGACCACCGGCAAGTACAAGATGGCGCTCCAAGTCATCGCGGTCATCCTACTGATTCTGGAAGGGACAGGGCTAGCGGAACTCGGCAATATGCATTTAGCCGGCACCGTCACCTTGTATTTGTCCTTGGTGCTCGGGTACATCTCCGGCGGTCAGTATGTGTGGAGCTTTTGGAAGCAGGTTGTGGCTAAAGGGCTGTGACGGACGTCTCATCATTCCTCTGCAAAATCTGAATCAACTCTGTCCTCGATTGGTTAACCGCAACGTGATCGGTAATCTGTACCGCCTCATTGCTGGCTGTGTTGTGTTGTCCTTCCACATCACAACGGCCGCCTGCAGCGAAAACACGACGCCTCCCCAGCTCGAAGCGTTCACCTATCCCACGACAGCAGGGCATTGTCTTGCCGGCTCACGTTCCGGTGTTGCTGGGGCAACGGACGGAAGAGTTTCAGCCGAGGGCATTAAATATATGGTTCGCACGCCCTCAAACTACGATGCGACGTTTACTCATCCCTTGTTGATGGTCTATGCTCCGGCGGGAATGAGTCGCTGGGCATCGGAACGGCTCACCGGCCTCACGACTGAGGCGACTAGAACCGGGTTTGTGGTGGTCTATGCCGATCACAAACAGTTGAATCTTTCGACCGTTGAACAGCTTGGAATGATTCCTGGCCAGGTTGCGAAAGAATGGTGCATCGATGAGACACGAGTCTATGCGACTGGCCATTCTGACGGAGGAACTGCGTCGCTGGCCCTGGCAGTGCTCGACAAGACGAAAACAATTCCGGCAGCCATTGCACCGAGCGCGGCAGGATGGAGAGGAAAAGATCTTGAAGAGTTTCAATGTCCTGCTCCCATTCCGGTCATGATCATGCACGGCAAGCACGACACCCTGTTTCCTGGATGGGGCGCGCAAACCTCAGCCTGGTGGGCGACGTGTCATGGCTGTGATGTTTCCAAGACCAAGA
>DIHK01000042.1:0-48219 GCA_002420115.1 Nitrospira sp. UBA5698 | reverse complement strand
ACGGTCTATTGCGAAGGATCGGGAGGCCATCGGGACTGGCCCAATCTTAATCGTGTGATGCTGGAGTTCTTTGCACATCCGGAGAAGTTTTTGTGATGGTCGGAAGCGATCGAGAAGGCGAATAGCATGGAACAACTGGGACTTATCGCAGGACTTGTGATTGTCGGATATCTGTTGGGTGGGGTGCCGTTTGGAGTGGTCATTTCCAAAGCGATGGGGCTACCCGATCCACGCACGGTCGGCAGCAAGAATGTCGGATTTACCAACGTGCTGCGTGTCTCCGGCAAACCGGCCGGCATTCTGACGCTAATCGGGGATATGGGGAAGGGATGGGTGATGGGGTTTGCCGCGATGCACCTCTTGCAAGATGAATGGGCGATTCTTGTTGTCGCCTTGTCGCCTTTCCTCGGCCATCTCTTCTCACCGTTTCTGGGATTCAAAGGCGGGAAGGGCGTGGCAACGGCACTTGGCTCAGTCCTGGGTGTGTCGCCGTTGGTTGGGCTGTTGCTCCTGCTGGCCTGGATTGCCGCCGTCGCCATCTGGCGCTATTCTTCCGGCGGCGCACTGGCGGCCTTCGGACTCTTTCCCGTCATTGCTGCGTTGATCCATCCATCAATATCGTTCATGCTCTTTTCCCTCACTGTGAGTGGATTGATTGCAATCAAGCATAAGGGCAATATTGAACGGTTGCGAAATGGGACGGAAAGTAAGATGGGGCAGAAAAAGGCGGAGTAGGGAGCAGTCAGACTGGTCTTGTGCTCGCCGAGGCCCCACGATGAAGCAGTGGTCCCTCAATGCGCGCAGTAAAGACCAATCTGACGACTCCCTATCCTTATGGAAAGGTGGAAGAGGGAAATTGTGGGGCCTGGCACGGCAAATAGCCCCACCCTGTCCACTCAATCTCGCGATATTAAGACAGCTTTGCGACTTGCCCGTAATCTATAGGAGCGAAGTATGGGACGAACGATGACAACTCGTTTTGATGTCGCGGAGCATCTTCGAACGCCTGAGGAAATGGCGGCCTACTTAGAGGCATGTTTCGAAGAGGCGCAAGGTGATGCGACATTTATCGCCAAGGCATTAGGCGATATCGCCAGGGCTAAAGGGATGGCGCAGGTTGCGCGTGACGCCGGTCTTTCTCGTGAAAGCTTGTACAAGGCGCTCTCAGGTGAGCGAAGTCCTGGATTCGACACGATTCTGAGAGTGGTAGGAGCGCTGGGGTTGGCGCTCCATGCCAAAGTTCCCCAGAAGCCTGGCTCGCGCCGATCGATTACCCGTGCACGCGCACCCAAGCGGCGGGCTGCGTGAAGGAGACACGACCGCTACTTCTCTGACGGTGTACTGACGACCTTCAGACGCTTTCCCGTCATCGCTGCGCTGATCGGCCCATCAATATCATTCATGCTCTTTTCCCTCACCGTGAGCGGGCTGATTGCGATGAAGCATAAAGGGAATATTGAACGGCTGAGGAATGGGACGGAGAGCAAGATTGGAGAGAAGAGGACGTAGAGTGCAGAACGCGCGTGCTCGGAAGTGCCTTGTTCCATGCGCTCAGTGAACGACAGCTAAGCACTGCCTTTTTAATCTGAAGGGGACAAGGAACTGAAGGTTTGTGGCGTGGGTAAGCTTCTGAGCCTGCTCATGGCGCACACAAGACGCTTCAGGCTTACATCAGATCGAATTGCGCTCCTGAGTGACATCCTTTACTATCAGATGTCGTCTCATTTCTAAATCACCATCGTCCCATTTGCCGTCCCAAGCAATCTCGAATCTTGAAATTGTCGATTCACCCTCGCTTCCCTTCGCCTGTAGGCTCACCACCAGTCTTGTTGGATTTCGCCTTTGGAGTAGAAAGTTATTTGGAACAATGAGCGGATGTAGCTGAAGCCATTTGCCTTTCACCACGCTGCAAAGATCACAGTAGATGTCAGGACCGATGGTTCGCAATACGGGATGGATTGCTTGGTGCGTCCACTGGACGGGAAGTTCTCCCGACCACGTAACTTGAAGCACATCATCAGGTCCAGGTTCCTCGATGCTCAGTAGATAGACTGCCGTTTGATTAGCGCTCGGCCACCGAACTTTGTTTTCTAACCGTATACGGTAGTACCGCGCTTCTTCTGTTCGCTGTTGGAGCCCTTGCTCAGTTGACCACTGTAAAGTCACTGTAGTTTTCTCACCGGTGTCATTCTGTAGGCTGAGCACAAGCTTTGGAGAAAAGAGCTTAGCCTTTGCCCAATCACCAAACAGTGCGACAAAGGCAGCTCCGAATGTTGCAATGGCGGTGGCGAGATTGACTCCCCAGTTCCACCAAAATTGGCTTTCATTACTCATGGAACAACGCGGTTTATTAAGGTCGAACCATTTAGTGTTCAGACCGGCATAATGTACACCGATGAACTAAAGACTAGCCAATGATTCTTGCCAAGATTCTAACGCTCGTCAATGTTGACTGTAGCACTATGCGCGGGAAGCGTGCTTGTTTGGGCTGATGGAGCCAAATTGTGTTGTGGGAACCTGCCGGTCGACGATGCTGACTTGTACGGAATAGCTGGGTTGGGGGAGGAGCGGTTTGGAGAATTCCAGATGAGTCTGAAGGCGCGGACGTCAGCGATGCCGACCTGATCTCGGGATTGAGAATCATCGGGAGATGGGTTAGGACAAATGCTCCCTCCATCAACGCTGATTTTGCCCATGTTTTCAGGCGATTCAGTACCGGTTGATGTTGTGCCTTTAACGTACGGCTTTGCTAAAAGTGCAAGTTTAGCCCAAAGGTCACCATGTGCCCGTTGTCCCGGAATTGCTTGTCATGGAGGGAGGCATCCTTTGACTCGATTTTCTCAAGCCAGATATGGCGATAGATGCTGTCGAGCGAGAGATGTTCGCTGAGAAAGAGCTGTAGGCCTACCCCTGCATGGGCGCCGAACCGATGTTGTGTCTTGTCGAAGCCGTGAGGCCCTTCGACATTGGTAAAGTACCAGCCGGCCCCGCCGAGAATGAACGGAGACAGCCGCTTCGTCCCAAATGGATAGATCAATGCTGTTCCTTGAACTGGAAAGGTGCGGATGGTGGTGGAGCTGATATCCGTCTTGCGATAATCAACCGAGCCTTCAACGGCCAGAAATTTGAATGGGTGGAGGCGAAGTTGCCCGCCGCCGAACCAGTTCGCGTCACCCTCTTTGGGATCAAAGTACGTCGCCCGACCGCCTATGGAGAGCAGCCCAAGATTCACATCATCAAAAATCCCTTCTGCCGCAGCTTGGTTGGTTCCGCCTTGATACAACATTCCTGCTAGAGCAACAGCGAGAGTCGCCAGTACTACCGATCGTTTCCATGTTCTCATGATCACACCGCGCCTCCCTGTAAGATTACAGCATTGCCTACGGCCATAATCTTTAGACGCAGGTGACTTATCAGCGTAAACGCTGACCGGAAAAATCTTGCAGTCAAGATGGGGAGATTGGTCAGGACTGTTGTTGAGTGCTATCAGAAAGAAAACTACCGAGCGACGATGCTGACCTGTGCGGAGTAGCCGAGCTGAGTGAGAAGTTGCTCACAGTCCTCCCACGTGAGCCCAAATGCGCGCACGTCGGCGAGGCCGATCCTCGCGACAACGTCGCGAATGGTCGGAAGATTGGCTGGATCGAATTCGCCGTCCATCATTGCCGATTCTGCCCAGGATACAAGGCTATGCAAGGGCATCTCATGTCTCAGGTAGGCGGCAAGCTTTTCTGCAACTGCCTTACGTGTAATAGGTTCCATACCCGTTAGACCTTTCGATGTCCTAAGTCTACTGGATACTTGTCATGAACCTCAACTAATTGGTCATTTTCGTCGTAGATCTCTTGATAGAAACGGATCGTAACCTCTCTGGTATCAACTTCTTTGACATACCGTGCCTTCCATCCTGAATGGCCGAGGACATTGAGCCAATAGCGTCTCCCTCCGTCCTTCAAATCCTGCCAACTCGAAAACTTGCGCTCATTTTGTTCCTTTGTACTCACAGTCCGTGCATAGTCTAGAATTTCGCAGCGGCTGTCAAGAAAACCGATCAGCTACTCACCGGTGAATTGACTCTCTTCCACCCCCTTCATATAATGCGGCTCGTTTGTGGTTTGCCTTATCCAACCGATACTTATGCGATCACTCTTCAAGGGAAACGCTGCTGAAAAACTGGCTCAACTTCAAGCCGGTTTGCGCCATGCCTTTGCCATTCAACCTGAGAATCAGCCCCTTGCAGTTGACGATGTTCAGTTGCTGGAGAGGATTGCCGAGGTGATCGTCACGCGTAGAATGGCGGCGCCGGCGACGATGTTCTTGGAATCCATGGGGCCGATGAATTTTCTGGGAAGCCAGGCACTCCATTTTCTCACTCCCATCCTTGATTGCGCGTTCAATACTAAAGAAGTCGAGCAGGTTGCGCGATTGCTCGAACGCCGGGACACGGTGACTCGGCTTATTGCCATTATTGAAGCGAAGTCTGCTCCACAGGGAGCGGTCGCTCAATGACATGCCGCCGTGAAGCATCTTTCGTGAAGCGAATCTCGTTTCAGATTTCTAACACCTCACGCTTCACGTGCGACAAACGACGCACTCTTAGCCGGAGTGGTTGCTAATGGCACACCACGAATCGGCTAAGGTTGCCAACTCGTCTAACGTCATCGTCGCCACAGATTGTGGCAGTACCACCACCAAAGCCATTCTCATCGAAAAGGTCGGGGATACCTATCGGCAAACCTATCGTGGGGAAGCACCGACGACTGTTGAGGCTCCGTTCGAAGACGTCACTCGCGGAGTGCTGAACGCCATTGCGGAAATTGAGGAACTGTCAGGCCGCAAGATTTTGGATGGTGATCAGATCATCACGCCTTGTCGCGATGACAAGACGGGTGTCGACATCTATATCTCTACCAGTAGCGCCGGTGGGGGTCTGCAGATGATGGTGACGGGGGTCGTACAGAACATGACCGGCGAAAGTGCGCAACGGGCGGCGCTGGGCGCCGGCGCGATTGTCATCGATGTATTGGCGGCGAATGATGGGCGATTGCCGCATGAGAAGATTGAACGCATCCGTACCATGAGGCCGGACATGATCCTGATGGCCGGCGGAACGGACGGTGGAGCTGTGAATCACGTGGTGGAGATGGCCGAGTATGTGGCGGCGGCGGAACCACGGCCGAGATTTGGCGTGACGTACAAGTTACCATTGATCTATGCGGGCAATAAGGAAGCTCAACCACAAGTCAGGAAGATCCTTGAAGAGAAATCCGCGCTCGTTCTGACGGACAACATTCGACCGGTGCTGGAGCGAGAGAACCTCGCACCGGCGCGGAACAAGATCCATGATCTGTTTCTCGAACATGTCATGCAGCAGGCACCTGGCTATAAGAAGCTGATGGAAATGGCCGGTGCGCCCATCATGCCGACTCCCGCAGCCGTCGGCCTCATTATGGAAGCGATCGCGAAGCGAGAACATCTCAACCTGATCGGCGTGGATATCGGTGGAGCCACGACCGACGTGTTTTCCGTGTTCGAGGGGGTGTTCAATCGGACGGTCAGTGCCAATCTTGGGATGTCTTACAGCGTGTCGAACGTCCTGGCTGAGGCGGGACTCGCCAATATCATGCGGTGGGTGCCGTTCACGATCGATGAACAGACGCTGCGAAACCGCATCAAGAACAAGATGATTCGTCCGACGACCATTCCGCAGACGCTTGACGAGTTGCAAATTGAACAGGCGATCGCGCGTGAAGCCTTGCGGTTGGCCTTGATCCATCACAAGTCGCTAGCCACTGGACTGAAAGGGGTCCAACAAGAACGGACGATCTCCGATGTCTTCGAACAGCAGGCTTCGGGTCAGTCACTGATCGACATGTTGAAGCTGGATCTGATCGTCGGAAGCGGCGGGATCTTGTCCCATGCCCCGCGTCGGATTCAATCCATGTTGATGATGGTCGATGCCTACGAGCCGATGGGCTGTACGAGGTTATCGGTCGACAGTATCTTCATGATGCCGCACCTAGGCGTGCTCTCCACAATCAATGAGAAGGCGGCGACAGATGTCTTCGTGCGAGATTGCATGGTCTATCTCGGGACTTGCGTGGCGCCGATTGGGCAAGGGAAAGACGGTGAGGTCTGTGCTGATATTGAGACCACGTGGCCCGACGGGAAGCTCACCAAGGAACAATTGAAGTTCGGCGAGTTGAAGTTGTTTCCATTGGAAGGTGAGCAGAAGGCTACAATCAAGGTTCAGCCTGCCAAGGGTGTCAATATGGGTGCTGGGGCAGGCGTGGCTGTTACGAAAGAAGTCCATGGTGGTGTGGTTGGACTCTTGCTTGACGGACGTGGGCGACCACTCAAACTTCCGGCTGAACAACAGGCTCGTGTAGCGTCCCTCACGAAATGGTTCGATGCAGTCGGGCTCTATCCGAAGGAGAGCTGATGGCAGATAGCATATGGCGTATAGCCGAAGAGCAGAATGCTCACGACAGGTTGCGCGTTCGAGTTCAGTTTATTTTGGGTCACGCCGGATTTTCTGTGAACCAGGCCATTAGCCATATGCCATCAGCCATTGGCTCTTAACTATGGCTCATTCCTACACCCCCGGTCTCACAGTCACGGAACAGACGGTCATTCACCGTCGCCGGATGCTACCGCTCCCAGGAAAAGTAGTAGTCGCCGTCGGCGACCGGGTGCGATCTGATCAGGTGGTGGCCAAAGCGGAGTTGCCCGGGAAAGTCTTTCCGATCAACCTCGCTAATCAACTCAGCGTCACGCCTGGGGAGATGAAAGGGTATTTGACCAAACGAGAAGGTGATGCGGTCGCGAAGGACGAGATCCTGGCGGAGAATAACCCGCTGATCAAGTGGTTCAAGACGGAAATTCGCTCACCGGTCTCCGGTACCATCGAATCCATCTCGTCCGTCACGGGACAAGTCTTGTTACGTGAGCCGCCGCGAGTGCTGGAGCTGCTGGCCTATGTGGACGGCACAATCACCGACACGATTCCACAGCAAGGTGTCGTGGTCGAGACGACCTGTAGTCTCGTTCAGGGCATTTTCGGCATTGGTGGGGAGACGTCCGGTGACATTGTGGTTGCGGTACAAGCTCCGGACGACCCATTGACGGCGAATCATCTCACGTCCGCCATGAAGGGCAAGGTGGTAGTAGGAGGCTCGTTTCTCTCGGCAGAGACGATGAAACAGGCGAAGGCTGTCGGCGTGGCTGGTCTGGTGGTCGGTGGGATTCATGATGAAGACCTCCGTGCCTTGCTGGGCTATGACCTCGGTGTCGCCATTACGGGTACCGAACAGGTGGGGTTTACGTTGATCCTGACCGAGGGGTTTGGGACCATTCCGATGGCCGCAAAGACATTCACGCTTCTCTCATCCCATGCTGGTCAGAAAGCCTCGATTTCCGGGGCGACACAGATCAGGGCCGGCGTGATTCGTCCGGAGATTATCATTCCGCAGAGAGACGGACAGCCTAAGACGGCGGGCCAATCGCAACGGGAAGGTATTCGACTCGGCGATCCGGTTCGGATTATCCGCGATCCGATGTTTGGGCGGATCGGTGAAGTGTCGGCGCTCCCGTCTGAGCTGACCAAGATTCCCACGGAGAGTGAGGTGAGGGTCTTGGAGGTCAAATTTGCTGACGGAAAGACTGCCGTGATTCCAAGGACGAATATCGAAGTGATTGAAGGGGCGTGAGTGAGAAGTGAGGGGTGAAAGGTGAGGAGTGAGGGGTGAGGAGTAAAGAGTGAAGCGTGAAGCGTATCTCGTGAAGCGCCGGAATGCTCGCTCAGCCTGTCGGTTGTTAGGCGCGATTGTCTGGGCGATGAATGTATTGGTATCACCTGCCTTGGCAGAGGTGCCGATTACTGCTCCACAGGAGGTGCGGGTTTTTGATACGCCGAACGACGGAGGAGAAAGCCTCACGGTTCAGTGGGCGCCGATGCCATGGGATGGCCCTGACATTCGGTATCAGGTGTTAGTTGGTGAGGCCTCCATCACAGATCCTCAGAAGTTGACGGTCGTCTCGGAGTTTCCAGCTAATTCTAAGTACGTCAAAGATGTGAAAACAGCCTGGTGGACGAGGACCGCGGAAAAGACCTGGCATCAGGCGATGGTGAAAAGTGCGAAGGGGCTGGAGATCAAGGATGACCAGCCCTATGCCGTGGCGGTGGCCACCATTCAGGCCGATCAGCGCATTTTCAGTGAGGTCCAGGTTGCGATGCCGGCGGCCAATTGGTTCAACTGGAACCAGCTCAATAATTTGGTCATCGGGCTGTCGTTCGGTGGCCTGGTCTTTTTTGCGATCAGTTACGCGAAGCGACACGAGATTTTCCTCCGTCGGATTCCAGGGTTGGATGCCGTCGATGAAGCCATTGGCCGGGCGACGGAACTGGGCAAGCCGATTCTCTACCTCACCGGTGCCCATGATCTGCATGACCCCTCGACGATCGCCGCCGCGGTCATTCTCGGGAAGGTGGCGAAACGGGCCGCGCTCTATGAAACGGAACTGATGGTGCCTCACCGCGAGCCGATCACGATGGCGGTGTGTCAGGAGATTACCAAGCAGGCCTATTTGGAAGCAGGGAAGCCGGACCTCTTCAAGGAGGACGCCAACTTTTTTATCACGTCGGATCAGTTCAGCTATACGGCGGCGGTGGACGGCATCATGTTACGTAAGAAGCCTGCGGCAAATTTTTTCATGGGGCACTATTTCGCTGAGTCGTTGCTCCTGACGGAAACAGGAGCCAGTACCGGGGCCATTCAAATCGCCGGGACCGATGCGGACCACCAATTGCCGTTTTTCGTGACGACCTGCGACTACACCTTGATCGGTGAGGAGCTCTACGCTGCCAGTGCCTACCTCTCTAAGGAGTCGGTCCAGATCGGAACATTGCGTGGGCAAGACATCGGGAAGGCCATGATTCTCACGGCATTGGCCGTGGGAACCGTCTTGGCAACGGTGGGTGTGGTCACCGGCGCGCAATGGCCGCAGTACTTTCTTGATCTCATGAGGGACCTGAAATGATCTTTTTGCGCCGGCAACTTCCGCTGTTGATCACGCTGGTCACAGGATTGCTGTTTGCCGCCCAGTACTATGTGCCGCATCCAGCGTCAGAGCAGATGCTCACGTCTGCCACCAAGTGGATGCAGATCGTCGGCGGGTTTGCGTTGATTTTGGGGGTGACCAGCCTGTTCCATCAACATGCGGTCAAGATCAAACGCCACGAAGCAGGCTGGGGGTATAGCCTCGTACTCTATGTCGGTATGCTCGGCACCATCGCGGTCGGGCTCTGGGCCAATGGAAAAGAAAGTATCGACGGCACAATGACGGCGTTCGGCTGGGTCTACAACTTCATGATGGTGCCGCTGCAAGGCACCATGTTCGCCATTTTGGCCTTCTTTATCGCCTCGGCCGCCTATCGGTCGTTCAGGGCCAGAAGTCGCGAAGCGGCGGTGCTCTTGGTTGCCGCTGTGATTGTCATGATGGGACGGGTTCCGCTGGGGGAGTATCTGATTCCCCTCAGTGGCGATGTGTCCTCATGGATTTTGAACGTGCTGAACTCGTCCGTCCGTCGGGCCATTCTGATCGGGGTCAGCCTTGGAGCCATCGCCCTGTCGTTCAAGATCATCTTCGGTGTCGAACGGTCGTATCTGGGTGGGGGAAAAGAGTAACGTGAAGCGTCGTTCGTCTTTCGTGAAGCGCAGGTTATTCCGGACGAGATACGCTTCACGCTTCACGAGGAGCAGACCATGAGTTTCGCGGAGCGCATGCTCAAGATCGATCGCCGGATCATCTTCTTGATGATCGGTCTCTGCACCCTGTTGCCGTTACTCTATCCGGTCGGGTTGCCGATCAAGATTTCCTCGGAAGTGCGCGGCGTGTACGACCATATTGAGTCCTTACCGGAAGGGTCGGTGTTCCTGCTCTCGATTGATTTTGACCCGGCCTCGAAGCCGGAGTTGTACCCGCAAGCGATTTCACTGCTCCGACATGCGTTCAGGAAAAACCTACGTGTCATGACGATGACCTTATGGGTGTCCGGTACCGGAATGGCGGACCAGATCGTGACGCAGGTCGCCAAAGAGGTGGGGAAGGAATACGGAAAGGACTATGCGTTTCTCGGTTGGAGTCCCGGTGGGCAGGCTGTGATCATCAATATGGGGCAGGATCTCTACTCGGCTTTTCCCAGCGACTATGGCGGCAAGCCCACGAAGGGCTTACCAGTATTAGAGGGCGTGCGCAGTTTGAAAGATGTGACGTACATGGTCAGTCTCGGAGCGGGACGACCAGGGGTGGAAGAGTGGTACGTGTTCGGGAAGGATAAATATAAGTTCGAAATGGGTGGAGGTTGTACGGGTGTGATGGCTCCCGGGTTGTATCCATTATTACGGAGTGGGCAGATCAACGGCCTGATCGGCGGTCTTCGCGGGGCGGCGGAATATGAAAGCTTGATCGGTCAAAAAGGTAAAGCGGTTGCCGGGATGGATGCACAATCAGCGACCCATGTGGCGATCATTGCGCTCGTGATCATGTGCAACCTGATCTATTTTTCACAACGTCGAGCCTTACGGGCCCAGGGGCACATCTGATGTGGAACAAGTTAAGGCTAAGGTTGAGGTGAAGGGTGAAGCAATTGTGGCAGTCCTTATCCTCAGCCTCGATCTCAACCTTTGCATGGGTTGGTGACTGATGGATGCAACAGTGTTCGGCGCGTGGGTAGCCACAGGGTTAACGCTCCTCATCTTTTCCTTTCTCTATAAGGACACCCCACTCTTTAAATTCGCCGAACATCTCTACGTCGGGGTCTCGCTTGGGTATACGATCGTGAAGACCTACGACACCGTCATTCTCCACCTCATCGTCAAGCCGATTGTCGAGAATGGAGAGTTCGCTCTTCTCATCCCCGTGGCGATCGGGATGCTCATGTTGACGCGGTATGTGCCGAAGGCAGCTTGGATGTCCCGCTATGCCTTTGCGTTCATCGTAGGCATGGGATCAGGGTTGGCCATTCCACGGACGATCTCGTCGTTCATTTTGAAACAAATCGAGGATACCGTGCGTCCGCTCCTGTCGATCGCGGGGCCAGATGGACTCACCTTTTCAATGAACCTGCTCAATCCGGCCAGTAACCTCAATGCCATCATTATCTTGCTGGGGGTGAGCTCGGTGCTCTTCTATTTTTTCTTTTCGATCGAGCACAGCGGAGCGGGGAAGGCGGTGGCGCGAACCGGCATCCTGTTCCTGATGATCTCCTTTGGCGCGGGATTTGGGTACACGGTGATGGCTCGGATGTCGCTCCTGATCGGCCGGCTGAGCGATCTCATTGAGTTTTCAGACGCCTCCTACGGGCGGCCCACTATCTGGTTGGCCCTCTTGACCATGGGGACTCTCGTTGTCCTCAGTCGCCGCACGAAGCCTGAGCCGCCACACGAAGGGTGAGGCTCATGGTGAGGTGAACAGTCCTGTGCTGATTCCGTTCGTGGCAGTACCCTCTCGAAGATGCAGATGATCGGCATTACCCGTCCTGAGTAGAGCATAGTCTTCAACCGGGTTTATTGGTGCGGGAGAACCAGCAGCAGATTGACTGGCAGCAGGGGGGTGGTGTTTCCGCCGTTTGGCTCCGCGGTGTGACAACTGGTTCGGTTAGTCGTTAGCAGTTTGCTGAAAAACTCGGTTTCGGTTTCGCACACCGTTGTACGATGAGAGAAAGAACCGTGGCACGCAACACCCCAGAATGCTCAAAAAGGCCGTCCAGCAAGGCCGCAGCGAGCGAGGGGGCGAGGCGTACGCTTCGGTACGTTGAGCGTCTGAGTGAGGCGAGAACGCCTGGCTCATTCGAGAACGAGGAATCAGCTTCGAGCAAATTATTGCGCTGATCGAAAACGGCAATCTCATCCAGGTACTGGAACATCATGACCGTAAGCGCTACCCCAACCAGCTGCTCTATGAAGTCGACGTTGATGGATATATCTACGTCGTTCCGGTCGTTAGAGACCACCAGACACTGTTTTTAAAGACAATCTATCCCAGCCGAAAGGCTACCAAAAACCGTAAAAAGGACGCATGCCATGAAGAAGAAAGCCATACTGGACAAAGACGAGGAAAGGCTGATCGCTGAGTACGAACGCGGCGCCTTCAAACCTGTCAAAAGTCAGGCCATGGCCAGAAAAGAAGCTATGGAAGCCGCCCGGCGTTACACGCGCAAGGGTGCCAGGATCAATATCAGGGTATCAACCGCTGATCTCGAAATGCTGAAGCGACGCGCTGCTGAAGAAGGCCTGCCCTATCAAAGCCTGATTGCCAGCATTCTTCACAAATACGTCAGTCGCTCTGCACCACAGACCAATTAGCCAGTCTGTTCTTGAAACAGATCCCCCTGGCTGTGTCGGCTCTCACTATTCACAGTACAAGACGCGACCCCAGTTCCGTTGTTCAATCCCAGTTCTTTCCGCGAGTCTCACCCCACGCGTTCGCTCCGCCTCAACCCACTCCGCGCAGCATCTGATTGGTCCGTCCTGGTGGTCGGCTCCTGGGCGTGACTGATGCACAATACAAGATCTGGCTCTAACCATTCAGCCGACCGTGGTGACGTCGTTTTGATAGCTCAACCACTCGACGCCTCACTCGGTCTTCCATGCATGTATGGGTAATCTTCACCTCAGCCCGAACCTTGCCCTTGGTTCCCAGTTGCAGCCGATCGGGTTCCTCCCCTAGAATGTCAGCGCTATGACGACGAGCGTGATTAAGGATCCTGCCCAGTTTCCGGTCCTGAGAAATCTGCAGTTCTCTCCCATTAAGCAAGGAGAGGATCAGTTGATGGTGCTCTGGGATCCGAGCGGGCTGAGTCAAGAAAAGTTGGTGCTGCCGCTGAACTTCTTTTTCATCGTACAGCATTTTGATGGAGAACATTCCATCCAGGAGATCGGTGCGCTTTATCTGAAACGGTTCGGCGAGTTTCTGCTCCCGAGCAAGGTCGAGCAGCTGGTGGCGGACTTGGACCGAAAGCTCTTTCTGGAAGGTCCAAGGACTGAGACCGCACGGCAACAGGCTCGGAGCGAGTATCGACAACGGCCGTTCCGTCCGGCGGTCTTTGCCGGACGAAGTTACGAAGCCGATGGCGCCAAGCTGCTGAAGCAGATCGATGGATTCTTCACCTCAAGTGAGGGGCCGGATTTTAAGCCTTCGGAGCATAAGGGTACGTTGATCAAAGGGCTCGTGGCCCCCACCTACGATCTCAAGCAAGCAGGGCCGGTCTATGCGTGGGGATACAAAGAACTACAAGAATGTCAGCAGCCGGACGTCTATGTGATCATCGGCACCGCGCATGCCGGGCTCGAGAATCTGTTTGCCGTAACGGACAAAGATTTTGAAACGCCACTGGGCCTCGTCCCAACGGATCAATCGATCGTGCAGCGTCTCAAGGCCTTGGTGCCAGAGTGCATGGACGAAGAGATCGCGCACCAGTCCGAACATGCCATTGAATTTCAGTTGCCGTTTCTCCAGACGAGTGTCAGCAAACCATTCACGATGGTTCCCGTTCTCTCCTCGTTTTCAGCGTCCAGTCTACAAGATACAACTGTTCAGCATTCTGTGGAGCAATTTCTCACGGCCCTCCGGGATACCATGACCGAGTCTGGAAAGAAGGTCTGTGTGATCGCGGCAGGAGAATTGGCCCATCTCGGTCTGCGCTACGGCGATCCTGCGCCTCCTACGGATTTTTCGTTCCACCGTTCCATGCAGCGGGACTTGGAAATGCTGAAGCATGTGGAGGAACTCAAACCGGCGGAGTTCGCAGCCTATATTCAGAGAGAACAGGATCAGCGTCGCATTGCTGGCTTTTCACCCATCTATAGCCTGCTCCGGGTGATCCAAGCGGAAAAAGGGCAGGTCCTTCGCTACGACCGCGGCATCACTGACCAGTACAATTCTACCGTGACCTACGCCAGCCTCGCATTTTTCTGATAGAGGCGGCTTCAGCCTCCAGATCATTTCTTGGTTTGTAATAGAGAGACATCGCTCTCCAGAGAGGTCTGAGAGAGAGGCGTCTCCTTATTAAAACTCATTTCCACTGTCCCATCCTGCCCCAATACAGCAGCGCAGAGCGTCTAATCGGTTAGACAGTAGTAACTGCATGATTTTCATGAGGATATATCGATAGTGTTTAGCAGCTGTCTCTCTGTGTAGAAGAGTTCCACATAATCTTCTGTGTGGTGTTGCAAGTGTATGATCACCACAACCCATTGTATCTATTGAAAAATATCAATCCGTTTGATCGTTCGTACAAAAAGGCACGTTGATTGCCATATCAAATGGTTGCTGGTGAGGGTTTGGGTGATTTTGGACCGGCCTCCGAATGACCCATTCCTTCGCAAGAAGGAGCCCTTCACCAGCTCTTAACCCTCCTGAGAGATGAGGCCGGGGGTTAGTTCGGAGGCCGGTTTCCATTTCATTGTTTGGCATGACGGTCAGGGGCCGGATTGAAAAGCAAGTGTGAGCTGTTTCGTAGGCGGTCACATATCTAGAGAAGGGGAGGCCGAGTTATGAGGTCTAGTCATTTTCAACAGAGTAGGAGGCTGAGGAGGGCTGGCGCGATGCGGCAACTCTTCAGCTTGGTCTTGATGGGCGGTCTCGCCATCACACCGATGGCGTGGGCTGCAGAGCAGCATGGTCACCAGGGCAGCGCGGAGCAGGCGTCTGCGAAAAAGGTGATCTATCGTGAAGGTGGATCAGTCCTTCATGACCGCATGATGGACGAAATCAAGCGGCAGCAGGAATTCATCGGAAAGAAGGGAGGATACGGCACAAGCGCCAACAGCCACATGATGCAACAGGGTGTGTTGCTGGTAGCGGATGACCCGGACAAAGTCTCGGTCTCCAACGGGCAGCGCTGTCCGGCGACTGCACCCATCAAGGACTACCACGTTACCGCGATCAACATTGAAATCACCCTGAGCCGGTTTCTTGATTACTTCCCGGGGTACATGTACGTCCTGAACGAAAATCTGGATAAAGCACGGGCCGAGGAGACGGCGAACAAGGAAGCGCGGGAAAAGGAAAACGATCCCGGTGCCCTGTCGAACGGTCTGCAGGGTGATGTGATCCAACCGCTCGTCATCCGGGCCAATCAGGGCGATTGTCTCAAGCTGACCCTCCATAACCAGATCGCCGATGAGCCGACCAACCTTGTGATCAACGGGTCGTCGATGGTGGTCGCATCCACCGGCAAGCCGGCAACCCCATCGAATCCGGATACGACCGTGGCGGTGGGGAAACAGCAAAGTTTTGAATGGTACATCAAGCCGGACACACAAGAGGGCGCACGGTTTCTCCGGTCACATGCTTCACGTGAACAGTTCAATCTCGGATTGATCGGCATGTTGGTAGTTGAGCCGCGCGGCTCACGCTATCTGAGCCCGTTCGATGGAAAGCCGATGGCGAGCGGCTGGGAAGCCATGATCGAAGATCCGAACGGGGCGGATTTTCGTGAATTCGCGATTTTTTATCATGAGGCAGGCGATGAGGCCTTCCGGATTTTAAACAAGAAGGGTGAGATGTTGCCGCAGCGCGATCCTCACACCGACTCGTATCGTCCGGGAGCGCGTTTATTGAACTATCGGAGCGAGCCACACGGCACACGTATCGAACTCCAAGCTCATATGGGGTTCTATGGTGATGAGTCTATGGCCTATGGGTCCTACACATTCGGTGACCCGGCTACGACCATTCCGCGTTCGTATCTCGGTGATCCGGCCAAGTTCCGGATGGCGGGTGGTTCAGAGATCGTGCATTCGCATCACCTCCATGGCGGGTCCATTCGTTGGGCACGTCAGCCGGGGAACAGCAATCTGGACTTCGCGGCTTCCAGTAATGGTCCGGTGAAGTTCCCGCTCATCAGCGATACCTCTGATCGTCTCGACGTGCAGTCCATTGGGCCGACGGAGATCTATGATCAGGTGATCGAGGGCGGTTCAGGAGGATTGCAGGCATTGGCCGGCGAGTTCGTGTTCCATTGCCATATTCCGCAGCACTATGTGACGGGCATGTGGGGATTCTGGCGGGTGTACAACACCCTGCAAGCGCCGGGATTTCAGACGGATGTGATGAAGCCGTTGGTTGAATTGCCAGACCGTGTCGGCCGTATGAGGACCGGTGTGGCAAGCGATAAGCTCGTGGGCACGATGGTCGATTGGTACGGTGGTAAGAAATTCGAGATCACCAAGGACAAGTCCGATTGGAAAGCCAATCCAGCCAAGGTCTCCATCAAGGATTGGGTGGAGATGCAGGTACCGCCGCAGGGCAAGCCGGGGCACAAGAACACAGAGAAGGAACAGACCCTGGCCTACGACTCGACGGTCAATGACTGGGCTTGGGACGGAATGAAAGCGCTGAGTGAGCCTGAAACGACGTACGAATGGGTGAACTACAAGTCGTCGACGCCTGGCAAGCGCCAGGAGATTCTCTTCGACCCGCGAAGCGGAAAGCTGTCGTGGCCGTGGCTGCGGCCGCATCTCGGCAGACGAGTGCCGTTCTCGCCGAGCCACAGTGGGGCGCCATGGTTGGAGCCGATTCATCGTCGTGATGATGGCAGTAACTCAACCGAGCCTGCCAAGCCTGGAGAGCAGGGGCCATGGAGTCTTTGTCCGGAGGGCGCGCCGGTCAAGAAGTTCAACATCCATGCGATCACCTTGCCGATTACCTTGAAGGGGGCGACGGCCAAGACACCGGCGATCGTCGATCCGGGTGGTTTGCTTTATGTGTTGCATGAAGAGGAAGCCGAGGTCCGCAAGAATCGAGCGAAGCAGTTTCCGCTGGTCATTCGTGGAAACGTGCAGGACTGTATTGACGTCGTCTATAAGAGCGAGCTGAAAGATGATACGCGGCAAGGGTTCTCCAGCAAGACGAACCTGCATCCGCACATGTTCCAGTTCGACACGCAAGCCTCCGATGGACCCATCATCGGCTTCTCCTATGAGATGTCACTCCGTCCGTTCACGATCTTGAAGGACGAGCACCCAGGCAAAGGTATGCCGGTTCCGATGAACACGACGATCGAGGCTGATGCCGCCAAGGGGGCGACCAGCATCAAAGTCAAGGATGCATCAAAGTTCCACGTCAAGACGGAGTTGGGCGTGGGAATGGATGAAGTGAATGGATTTGAGTCAGCCCGTATCAGCAAAATCGACGGCAATACGATCACTTTTGAGCGGCCGTTGCTGCATGCTCATAAGAAGGGTGAGATTGCCTCGGTCGAGTGGATCCGCGAGCGCTGGTATGTGGACGCCGACTTCGGCACCACGTTCTGGCATGACCATGTGTATGGTCTCGATTCGTGGGGGCATGGGCAGTATGCTTCATTCATCACGGAACCGCCGCGATCGACCTACCATGATCCGGTCACGGGGAAGGAAATCAGGAGCGGCCCCGTCGCGGACATCCACACGACCGAACCGGTGTCCGCCCATATCAGGGGGTCATTCCGTGAGATCGTGACACATGTCATGGATTCCAACCCTCGGGCGGCGGAATTGATTACGGCCGACAATCCACAGGCAAGGGTCGGCGCAATATCCGTGGATGGGACGCCGTCGGCGGTCTATCCGGCCAAACTCAACCTGTCGCCGATGAAGTTCTTGAACGGAGGTGAAGCCACGACCGGTGGCGGGTACAACATGCGGGTAGAGCCCTTGTCTGTCCGTTTGGCAAATAACCCGGATCCTTCGAAGTTGTTCAGCAGTGTGATCCACGGAGATCCGGATACGCTGATGTTGCGGGCCTATCTGGGTGATCCCGTGGTGGTCAGACTGCTGGAAACATCGGCCAACGAGGTGCATTCCTGGCACATCAGCGGTCACTGGTTCCCGATGGAGCGGTATAGCAAGAACTCCATCCCGCGCAGCTCGCTGCACGTGGTGATCGGGGAACGGTATGATGCGGCTATTCCGGCCGCCGGCGGACCACAACAGATGGCGGGCGACTACCTGTACTATAGCGGTCGGGCGTCGCACTTCGTCGAAGGCAGCTGGGGAATTGTCCGAGTTCTGGACAAGGCGGATGCGACACTCAAACCGCTTCCAGGGCGTAGTGAGATTCCACAGTCGGCTAAGTCGGTGTGTCCAGCGGATGCACCAGTGAAGAGCTTCAACGTCTCGGCCATCGACAAAGCGATCCGCTACAACAAGGGGACGCCAGGGACGATGGAAGTCGACTTGGAGCGTAAAATGGTACTGGGGAACGAAAGCGGGAAGATGTATGTGCTCGAAGGCGAAAAGACCAAAGTCGCGTCGGGTAACCTTGAGCCAAGCCCGTTGACGCTCCACGTCAACGTCGGTGACTGCATCAAGGTCAATCTGAAGAATGAGATGGCCAAGGACCGCGCAGGGTTCCATGTGGATAACCTCGCGTTTGATCCGAAGGAGTCCATGGGCATCAACGCCGGCAATAATCCCGGCGATCAGACGGTTGCGCCGGGCCAGAGTAAGACCTATACGTTCTACGCCCATCCGGAGTTCGGGGAGAACTCGGCTCTGATTCAGGACTGGGGGAACGTGATCGAGAATCCGCGGAACGGACTCTTTGGTGCCGTCATCATCGGGCCGAAGGGGTCGCAGTATCGCGATCCGGTGACCGGCGAGGACCTGGCCCAGAAGAGCTCGTGGAGGGCGGATGTGATGGTCGATCGGACTGTGTCAGGAAACGAAAAACGGCAGAACTATCGTTCGTTTGCGCTCCTGTTCCAGGACGAGGACAATATCACCGGCACGAGCTTCATGCCGTACATCCAAAAGGTGGCCGGCGTGACGGCGGTGAACTATCGGTCGGAGCCGACCGATTACCGCACCGAGAAGGGCTGTGCCTACAGTGAAGTGTTCGCCTGTGTGAAGACGGGTGATCAGCCGGTGACCCCGACGATCGCCGCGCATGTCGGTGATCCGGTTGTCATTCATGTCCTGGGCGCATTCAGTGAACAGGTACAACTGTTCAGCGTTTCCGGCCATGAGTGGAAACATGAGCCGTACATCAACGGAGCAGACCTCGTGAGCACCATGGAATTCGGTGGGTCCGAAGTCTTCAATGCCTGGTTGAACGGCGGAGCGGGCGGACCGAACGGGATTCCCGGTGACTATCTCTGGCTCAACCAGCGTCCGGGCTATCTCGATGCCGGACATTGGGGCATGTTAAAAGTATTGGACCGAGACAGTCGTGCGATCCTTCCGCTGAGTGGGAAAACCCCGGCTACACAACATGCCGAGGGTAAGTCCTCAGCAAAATCCCTCCCGGTGTCTATGAAGGCGAAGGCTAAGTAGAAGACCGACGAGGAGACGTAATAGGCGGGGGAATCCGGCTTGTGAGAGCCGGGTTCCCCCGTTCGTTTGTCGTCGGCAAACGATGTCTTGAACCAGGCTCAGCCATACGGTACAAGAACTGATGGACCTGCGAGTAGTACCTCGATTGATCGGCGCATTCTTGGTGTGGCTGCTGTCGATGACGGTCGGCAGTCTGCCGGAGGCGGCCACAGCGCTCGACTTTTCCGGTGATCGGATCGTCAAGCGAGGGAAGTCCGTGGTGACAGCGCATGTCAATGCCAAGGACGATCGCTGGCGATTTGAGTTTCTCATCCCTCAGCGAGGGGCCAGCGTGATCATCGTTCGAGTGGATCGCGGCACAGCCTGGTTGATCTTGTCCAAGCGACGGCTGTATGTGGAGGAGCCGATCACGAATGAATATCGGTTAGATGTGAGCGAGAACATGCCCGGCGAAATCTCGCGCGAGTTGGTCGGAGACGAAATGCTCAATGGATATCCGACGGAGCTGTTCGAGGTGACAGTTGCAGAAGCAGGGGAAACTCGGCAATACTATCGGTGGGTGACGAAGGTTCAGCGGTTTCCGATGAAGACGGTGAGCAAGCAGGGGGAATGGTCGGAGGAGTTTCGCAGGTTGATCTTTACTGAACAGTCACGATTTCTGTTCGAGCTGCCACAAAGATTGGACCCAGCCAATCCACCCGCAACCATGCAGCCGACATCGAACAATGAGGGGTACAGGAGGGATTGAGATGAAACGAATCATGGTAACGGGGCTCGGGCTCGCGCTCTATGCGCAGATGATCCTAGCAGCGGGGCTCCACACGGAGGTCTTTGCGTATGAGTCAGGCAGCGTGGTCAATGGGGCGACCGTGCAAGGCAAAATCACGTTTACCGGACCTGTGCCTGAACCGAAAGTCTTCGAGCTGCGTCGCTACTATGACCGCGAGTATTGCGCGACTCTTTCAGACGGAAAAGGACATCGCCTTCTGAAGGAAGTCACTGTCGGCCAGGATGGCGGTCTGAAGGATGTGGTGGTCGTCATTGAGGGTGTCGAGAAAGGCAAGGCATTTACCGCCACCGATGCGGAGGTGGAAGCCAGTCTCTGTCAGTTTCTGCCGTTTGTTACCGTCGTCAGCGACAAGCGCCGAGTCACGGTCTTTAATCGAGATCCGGTGTCACACGATATTCAAGGTTATGCCTACGACCAGGCCGGCGTCGACATCGTCCTTCATCGACCGGCGTTGCATGTGAGCGGGACAACCGATGTGGTTCAACTGGTGAAGGGAAGAAAAGTATTTACCATGCAGTGCGGCATGCACCCGTATATGCAGAACTGGGGGTATGCGATCGACAATCCCTATTATGCCGTGACGAGTCCCAATGGGGCTTTTACCATCGGTGATCTTCCGGCAGGGACCTATCGTCTCAAGGCGTGGCATCCGATTCTTGGCACCCAAGAGCGGGAGATTACAGTAAAGCCTCAGGAGGCTCTGACGCTCGATTTTCTATTCGAAGCGAACCAATTGGTTAAATAATGCCGAATAATGCACCACGGTTGACAATGGCATTCCTCGGAGTCCTCTTCTGCGGGCTCTCGATGGCGAATGGGACTGCCTCGGCAGGGTCTGTACAGGAAGTCCAAGATCAAGGCAGAGCGATGGTCAGAGATGCAGAAGAGATGGTGATGCACGGCGGCATGGGCGACAGCCATGCCATCCTGCATCACTGTGCCGAAGTAGCGAAACAAGCCCAGGCGATCCTCAAGGCCTTACCGACCAGAGATGAACATGGCAAGGAAGCCGTACCGCATTTGCAGGACGCGATCAAACATTGCGCCAGAGTGGCGGAATTGGGAGACAAGGTTGACCCAGGTGCCAGCTTAAATCCGGCCGTGAAGGCCAGGGCTGCAGCCAAGGAGGCGATGAAACATCTGTTGGCCATGAAGGACGGCGGTGCGTAGCAGGCGTTGAAAAAGCGCCGCGAGCTGCGTTCTCGCCGCGAATGCATTCTCAACGTAGCTCTGAAGCTACGCCTCCGGTGCTTTCATCGGCTGCGGCCTTGCTGGCGACGTTTTTGAACGCCTGCCTTAGTAAGCTGTCTTATTCGAGTTACTGTTTGGGCACCAAGGGGCTGACTGCATTTTGATCCCGCCCGGGCTGGTAGGTTTCCAGCATTTTCCTGATTGTCGACATGACCTGCGCTTCAGCTGACCGAGGAACTTTGACTCGTATTCCGCGTCCTTCGTTTCGGCCCAGCGAGAAGATGTGGTGTTCAATGATTTCACTCTGTTTATCGTCTTTATAAGTAAAGATGAGTTCCTTCCCAGGAAATCCTGCGAGAGGCCTCTCCTGATCCGGTTGCCATCGGAGCGTGACCTGTTTCTTGCTATAGAGATCCGTGATAATGCGGTGGTGGGCCGAGGCGAACTCTTCGAGCGTCTGCCTCCCTTCCGGACTGTTCCCGCTGACCACATTCATATGGCCGGAAACTGCCACAAGACTCTGTTCAATGGGAGGGTGCAGCATTACGCCGACTCCGTCCGGCATGGGATTGCCGAGGCGCCAATCTTCCGGATAGCGAATCGAGAACCCGAATCGGGCGTTGGTGTAGAGTTTCCACCCTGCTTCATTGGTATGCTCTGGCGCACCGGCATACGTCGGCGAAAGGTTTGGAACAAGACACAGTACAAGCACTGATAGCACAACATACCGTCGAATCATGCATGTCCTCATGAGGCGGCCCGTTTCCTTTTCACTCACGGATCGATTTAGCACAACGAAATCCGATCGTCGCCGCACGCTGTTCAGGCGCCGCGCCGCTTCTGGTTGCGGTTCGCAGCAACGTCGGAGCGCTCTTCCAGGACCCTCCCCGGACGACTTTGTAGCGGCCCTGCTTCACCCCACGTGGGTTACGATCAGGCATGGTGGCATAGTAGTCGATCCCGAACCAATCGTCGACCCACTCGGCAGCATTGCCTGCCATGTGATACAGACCATAAGGACTTTGTCCCTCTTTGCCGTTCTCAACCGAGGTCACGATAGGAATTTCATGGACATGGTACTGTCCGAACATGGCCAAGCCGGGAGCGGGCGGTTGTTCTCCCCAGGGAAAGAGATTGCCCTTGTCTCCACGGGCGGCCTTTTCCCACTCGGCTTCGCTTGGAAGGCGCTTCCCATACGTGCGACAAAAATCAGACGCCTCAACCCAAGTGAGGTAGAGTGCGGGCCATCGGGTGAGCCTGTCTGGTGGGACTGCGTGGACGGTGATCATGTGGTCGATCAACTTGCGTAACTCGCCAGAGACGGGACGGTGTTGCTGGTGAAGCCATCGCAGAAACTCACCAAGGGTGACTTCATCGCGGTCGATCGCAAACTGGTCAAGCCAGACCTGGCGCTGGGGCTGCTCGGTGTCATCGTATGGGAGATCCAGGCTGAAGAGGTCTTGGCCTGCCTTGGCAGTCCCCATGATAAACCGACCTTCGGGGATGGTCATCATCGGAGAGCTTTGAGCAAGTGACGCAATGCGTTGATAGGACGATTCCTCTTTTGCTGTTCCAGTTACAGGACTCAGGAAGAATTCCATGAGTGTCCCGATAAGGAGAACGCCGATAAGGATTGGCTGGTACGGCATCTCTTCCTGTACCGATTATGACGGTCGGGAGTCAATAGTCAGCGGGGACGGCATCGCGAGGAGCTCGGCACGTTATGAAGGTAAAGCAGGAATTCGGGTCGCGATCTCCATTCATGGATCAGCTGTTTAATGCTGGGATGATTCATACGATTCTAATGCTCTGGATGAAAACATCACCGACAGAACGGTGTACTGTGATCGAGATACGCCCGTCGATCGGCAAGGGGGTAGGTATTCCGATGCAATCATCTGGTCTGGTTGCGAGCATGCGCTGCATATGATGAAGATCAAAATCTCTGTAGTACCTGTTGCAAAAGGTCTTTGGAATCTATATATATGTGTGTCCCCTTGCCGTAAAATTCAATTACTGTAGCATGGTGTGTGCCGTGAGTCAGGCGCGACGATCCTTCCAAGTAATTGTGATCTCTACGAAGACATTTTCTGCTAATTTTCTTGTGGACGACAAGCTGTTTTGCGCTGATCGAAGCTAGTGCGGAGGTTTATTTTTCTGGAGGAGGGTAGACGTATGAGTGATTCAAGGAAATGGATGAGGCCGGGAATCTGGGGATTCGCTGCCAGCCTGATTTTGGCTGGGGCGTTGCCGGCTAGTGCGATCATGTCGCACGATGCCCACATTGCCCAGGATACGAAGCAGGATCTGGCAAAGCCGGTCCATGCGCAAGCTGGTCCGGTGCTGATGGACAAGATGTCAAAAGCCGTCGAACAAGTCGAACGGCAGGTTCACAGCAAGGGACCGTTCCAGGGGGCCAGTGCCCACGCGATGCAGCAGGGTGTGCTCCTTGTTGCGGATGACATGGATAAGGTGAAGGTGACACAGGGTGGACGATGTCCGGCCCATGCGCCGGTTCGGGCCTATGACGTGACTGCGATGAACGTCGAGATCACCGTCAATCGGTTCGGAGATTTTTATCCGGGCTTCATGTATGCCCTGACGGAGAATGTCGCAGGGGTGCGTGAGGAAGAAACGAAGAATAGGGCTGCACGGGAGAGTGAAGATCCGAGCTTTGCCGGTGGGGCTGTGTCGAACGGCCTCCAGGGCGATTTGATCCAGCCGCTGGTTATTCGGGCCAACCAGGGCGACTGTTTGCGGATTACCCTTCGCAATCAAATCGAAGGTGAGCCGACCAATATGATCATTAACGGCTCGCAATTGTTGGTGGCCAGCAACGGCAAACCGGCGACAGCCAACAATCCGGATGCATTGGTGGCGTCAGGCAAGACGGGTGAATTTGAGTGGTATATCCAACCAGATACACAAGAGGGTGGCCATGCCTTTCATAGCCATGCCTCTCGAGATCAGTATTCGCTCGGTCTGTTGGGGTCGCTCGTGGTGGAGCCTCGCGGCTCTCATTTCTTGAGCCCCTTTACCGGCGAGGAAATGAAGAGTGGCTGGGAAGCCATCATTGACGTGGACAAGGGGTCGGACTTCCGGGAATTCGTGATTTTTTATCACGAAGCCGGTGACGAGACATTCCGCCTCCTGAACCGCAAGGGCGATATGCTCCCGCAGCGCGATGCGCATACCGATACCTATCGGCCGGCCGCTCGGTTGCTCAACTATCGCAGCGAGCCGCATGGCACCCGGTTGGAAATGCAAGAGCATCTGGTTGGTTTTGCCGATGAGTCACAGGGCTATGGGTCCTATACCTTCGGTGATCCGGCAACTACGATTCCACGTTCGTACCTTGGTGATCCCGCGAAGTTTCGGATGGTTGGTGGATCAGAGATCGTCCACTCTCACCATCTGCACGGTGGGTCGATCCGTTGGGCCAGACAGCCTGGAACCAGCAAGCTCGATCCGACGTTGTCAAAGAACGGTCCAGTCAAGTTTCCGATGATCAACGACACATCTGATCGTCTGGACGTGCAATCAATCGGACCGTCCGAGATCTATGATGAAGTGATCGAGGGTGGATCCGGCGGGTTGCAGGCGCTGGCCGGAGAATTTGTGTTCCATTGCCATATCCCGCAGCACTACGTGACGGGTATGTGGGGGTTCTGGAGGGTCTACAATACGCTGCAACAGCCAGGCTTCCAAACTGATGTCATGAAGGCGCTCGTGGAATTGCCTGATCGAAAGGGAAAGATCAAGCCGGCAGTGAGTTCCGATAAGTTGGTCGGTACCACGGTCGACTGGTATGGCGGGAAGAAGTGGGAAATTACGAAGGATAAGACGGATTGGAAGGCCAATCCCGTTAAGGTTTCAATCAAGGATTGGGTTGAGTACATGCTTCCGCCTCAGGGATTGCCTGGGAAGACGGAAGATCAGGTGAAGCAAGCGCAGGCGAACGATCCTACGGTGGTGAATTGGAAGTGGGAGGGTGCCTTGGCTCTCAATGAGCCGGAAACTCCTCACAAGTGGGCGGACTATGTGTCGCCCACGCCGTTAAAGCGGCCTGCGATCACATTTGATCCGCAGACCGGCAAGCTGGCGTTCCCCTGGTTGCGTCCGCACCTCGGAAAGCGTCCGCCCTTTGCCCCGAACCATGGTGGGGCTCCTTGGCTGGAGCCGTTCCATGTGAGAGAGGATGGTACCAAGAGCACTGAGCCACCGAAGCCCGGTGAACAAGGTCCATGGAGTCTGTGTCCGGAGAATGCTCCTCGGAAATTCTTCACGACTCACTCCATCACGTTGCCCATCACGTTGAAACCAGCCACAGCAAATTCGGCGGCGCTGGTTGATCCGATCGGCATGATCTATGTGCTGCATGAAGAGGAGGCAGAGGTTCGGAGCAATCCAAAGAAGCAAGTGCCGTTGGTCATTCGCGGTAACGTCTATGATTGCGTGGACGTTATCTTCAAAAATGAAATTCCAGACGATGCGAGGACCGGTTGGTCGAACAAGATCAACCTTCACCCGCATTTCTTCCAGTTTGATACGAGCGCGTCCGATGGGCCAACCATTGGATTTTCGTATGACATGTCCCTCAGGGCCTTCACAATGTTGAAGGACCCACAGCCGGATAAGGGAATGCCGTTGCCAGGGAACACGGTCTTGACGGCAGATGTGAAGGCTGGAGCCCGAAGCATCACAGTTGCGGATGCGTCAAAATTCCATGTGAACATCGAACTTGGTGTCGGCATGGATGATCCGAAATACTTTGAAGTGGTTCGGATCAAGACCATCAATGGGAAGACCATTACCTTTGATGCGCCGTTGAAGTACGCACACAAGAAGAACGATATTGCCAGCGTTGAGTTCATTCGTGAGCGCTGGTATGTGGATGTGGATCTCGGAACGGTGTATTGGCATGATCACGTGTTCGGGACGGATACGTGGGGCCACGGACTCTTCTCCGCGTTCATCACGGAACCTCCACGGTCGACCTATCATGATCCGGTCACCGGTAAAGAGATCCGGAGTGGTCCTGTCGCGGACATCCATACGTTGGAGCCGGTTTCGGCCCATATTCGTGGAAGCTTCCGCGAAGTCATGATGCACATTATGGACAGCAATGCCAGAACGGCAGAGCTGATCACGACCGATAATCCACAGGCGAAAGTCGGAGCGGTTACGGTGGATGGGCCACCGTCGCACCAGTTCCCGGAGAAAATCAACAAGTCTCCGATGTGGTTCTTGAACGGTGGTGAAGCTACGACCGGCAGCGGCTACAGTATGCGTGTTGAGCCGTTGAGCGTGCGCCTCGCCAATAATCCGGATCCGTCGAAGCTGTTCGTTTCCGGAATCCATGGCGATCCCGGTACCCCGTTACTGCGGGCGTATCTCGGTGACCCGATTCTTGTCCGGGCCTTGGTCGGTTCGGCCAATGAAGTTCATACGTGGCATGTGACTGGGCACTGGTTCCCGATGGAACGGTATGCCAAGGACGCGATGCCACGGAGCACCGTGCACCTTGTGATCGGTGAACGGTACGATCCGGCTATTCCAGCGGCCGGTGGACCGCAAAAGCAGGCGGGCGATTACCTCTACTACAGTGGTCGCGCCTCGCACTTTGCGGAAGGGAGCTGGGGTATTTTCCGCGTATTCGATGAACTGCAAGGCGATTTGAAGCCGTTGCCTGGGCGTGAGCAGATTCAGAAGTCTGCCCCGTCTGTGTGCCCGGCTGATGCGCCGGTGAAGACGTTCAACGTGTCGGCGGTCGATCAGCAGATCCGGTACCATGATGGAGCACCGGGTGTTATGGAAGTCGACCTCGAACGGAAGATGGTCTTCGGCAATGAGCAGGGTAAGATGTACGTCCTCGATGGGGATCGTGGTCGGGTCAAGGCCGGCGAGTTGAAGCCGAGCCCTCTGACGCTGCACGTCAACGTCGGTGATTGCGTGAAGGTTAATCTGAAGAACGAAATGGCCAAGGATCGGGCCGGGTTCCACGTCGATATGATGGCGTTTGACCCGAAGGACTCGTTCGGTGCCAACGTTGGGAACAATCCCGGCGACCAAACGGTCGCTCCAGGTCAGAGCAAGACATACACTTATTATGCCCATCCGGAGTACGGGGAGTTGGCCGCACTCATTCAGGATTGGGGTAATGTGGTGGAAAACCCGCGCAACGGGTTGTTCGGGTCCATCATTGTGGGTCCGAAGGGTTCACGGTATCGTGATCCGGTGACCGGTGAGGATGTGACGATGAAGAGCAGTTGGCGTGCCGACGTGCTCGTTGATCGGACCATCTCCGGTCAAGAGAACCGGAAGAACTATCGTGACTTCTCCTTGATGTTCCAAGACGAGGATAACATCGTCGGTGTGAGCTTCATGCCCTACATTCAGCAAGTGGCCGGTATTACAGCGGTGAACTACCGTTCTGAACCGACCGCATGGCGGATGGAAAAGGGTTGCGACATCCCTGAGGTCTTTGCTTGCGTGAAGGCCGGGGAGACGCCATCGACGCCGTTGCTCCAGGCCCATGTCGGTGATCCAGTGGCGGTTCACGTCCTGGGCGCCTTCAGCGAGCAGGTGCAGCTGTTCACGATCGACGGCCATGAGTGGCCGCACGAGCCGTACATGCAGGGTGCCGATCAGGTCAGCACCATGGAGTTCGGCGGGTCGGAGATCATCAATGCCCACTTGACCGGTGGCGCGGGTGGTCCTAACCGGATCGTCGGTGACTACATCTGGAAGAATCAGCGTCCGGCCTATGCCAACGCTGGGCAGTGGGGTCTCTTCCGGGTGCTTCCGACGGATGATCAACGGATTAAGCCGTTGACGCCGCAGGTGCCTCCAACCAAGACAGCTAAGCAGGCTGGGAAGGCAAAAGCCTCTCCCGCTGCGCTGAGCGTCAAGTAGGATAAGTCCGGTGGCGTACCCGCTCTCAAGCGGGTACGCCACTCCTACCGCACAGTTCCCTCAATTGTCTCTGATGGAGACTGTGTTCTCCTCGAGCATTCTTCCAACGCATTCAGTTACAATGACCACTCTCAAGCATGTACCATTTCTTGCTGAGGAATAGCCTATGTTCATCCCGTATGTGCTGATGCTTCTGTTTGTGACCTGTCTGTTTGGGGAAGTTACTGTACCGACGACGTTTGCCGAGAGTGTGTCCGCCGTGCCCGTGAGCCGGGTTGAGGTTGTGCTCGCCTATCAGTATCGGCCTCGAGAGGTAGAAATAAAAAAAGACTTTGCCCAAGCGGGTCTGACGAATGTTCACCTCCAATATGCACGGATGGGTCAGCCACCACAGAACATCGGACTAGGCCGAGACGTGCCGGCCGATAAGGCCAGGGAGGCGATTCGTCTGGCCATCAAATACAATCTTGGGGTCGGCATTTTACTCCCTGAACGATTGTTTCCTCCGCGGTTTATCACGATTGCGTCGTCCAACTATGATGACACCGTGGAATATCACATTACGCAAGACACGCTTTCAAAACTTCAAGATCCTGCGTTAAGCACAGAGGCGTTTCACCGACTCTATCGAGACATCACCTCAGCTGTCATCGATCCGAAAGCTCCCAAAGTGCGGTACTGAGCGGTGAATGTATATCGTAGTCTTGTGAGAGGCCTGGCTGGAGAGAGAACCTTAGCCCTGTCATGCGGTGAGGTCATTGCCTCACACGAGCTCGCCGGTGAGCCAGGATGGTCGGCGGTGCAGTCGTTCCGACCATGAGTCGCAGTGTGCTCCTTCAAACCTACTCAACTCAGTCATTGGAGGGAGACCTATCGGCTGGCATTCTGTTTGGTTCATCCAATACAGTGGATTGATACCATCAATGATTGTGAGGTTGTGACAGTGTGTTCCAATGCCGGCTGAGACCGGGGGAGATGAGAAACGATGAAAATCGCCGTTCTTGGCGCGTCGGCTGGGATAGGACTTCACTGTGTACGGCTTGCCCTGCAGAAGGGGCATGAGGTTGCGGCTCTATCACGTCGGGTTGTGCCGCTTCCAGATCACGCTCAACTAATACGGGTGCAGGGGAGTGTGATGGACGCAAGAGCGGTGCGACGCGCGGTGGAGGGAGCCGAAGCTGTGTTGGTGACGCTCGGTGTGAAGAGCCCTCTGCCGACTACAGTGTTCTCAGGCTCTTCTCGTATCCTGCTGCAAGTGCTGAAAGAAATCGGCTCCTCGCCGACGCTGATCGTCCTCACTGGTTTTGGAACAGGCGACAGCGAGAGCTACAATTCATTCCCGATGAGGATTCTCTTTACGCTGCTGCTCAAGCAGGTTTATGCGGACAAGGGCGTGCAGGAACAGCTGATTGCCGCCGGATATCCTCGCTGGGAAATGGTGCGGCCAGGGCGGCTCACCAACGGCAGCATGACCGGGCGCTATCGTGTTCTCGATACACTGGTGGAAGGTATGAAGGTGGGTGCCATTGCCCGTGCCGATGTCGCCCAGTTTCTGGTGGCTCAGGCTGAGCACCCGACCTACCTCGGCAAGTATCCGGCACTGACGTACTAATCCGCAGCAGCGTATCCCTCCCTTCGACTGGACTCAGGGCCGTGAGCTTGCCGAACGGTGAAGCGTCGTATGCGAATCGTATCTCGTTCCCGATTAAGGCGCTTCACGCTTCACGAACGACGTGTGTGGGACTCTCGTATTCGTTGTGGAACGATCCGCCCTTCTTCGAGATCTTGCAGATCAGACCATGCGGTCAGATCGGTGCGTAATGGGTCGATGGCATTGAGGTATTTCTTGAACTTCGCCGCACTTTCCGGAGAACTCGGCCCCCGTAACAACAGCCGCTGATTCCAGTCTTCTAACTCTGCCGGCTGATGGGCTTGGGCGTGCTGCTGAAACCACGCCAGGACCCCCTCGTCCGTCGCATGGGCCTTCACGGCGGCCGTAAATTGGTCGCTGGTGATCCCGGCGAACTCCAACAGCCGTTCATCCATCGGGCACGGATAGAGATATTCACCTTCTGTCCCGGCCAGGACGGCTCGGCACTTGTCGATCATACGCGCGAGATGGGCATATCCCCCCAGCCTCACCTTCATGCTGCGGGGGAACTTTGTTCGCAAGTCCATTGTTAGAGCAGGCTGTGGTTTGTGAAGTTCAGATACTTCACGACCACCTGCTTACTTTCATAGGTGATGATCCGCCTGGTGGCCGGCAGGTCACAGGCCCCGATCCGGATGTGGGTGTCGGTGAAGCTCTCCACATTGCTCAACGTCCCGTCTGTCGGTGAATAGTAATAGACGGTGTATTTGGTCGTGAGGTTCTTCTGGTCCTTGGTGACGGCACTTTCTTCCACATTGATGGTAAAGGCGAACGGGTTCATGCCGGGGTGGGCCATCTTACGGTTGATTTGGGTGATGCGGTTGTCTTTGAGTCGATAGTAGGAATTGGACCCAAGGATCGTGAGCTTGACTCCCAACGGATGACCATCCTCTTCCATGGTCAGGGTATATTTGCCGTCTGATTCGTCGAAGCTCCGCGGACCACGATGGACGGCGATCATGCCCAGCTGTTCCTGTGCCCACTTTTGAATGTCGCCATCGCTGAGCTGAACGGACACTTCACGAGGGCTTTTCACTAGGACAGACCCGCTGGTTTCATTGCCGTTCACGTTCACGGTGAGGTCAGCCGTAAATCCTTGGAAGTCCTTGGGCCAGCGTGCGGTCGCTTCAAAGGCGCGACGAAGAAGGTCCCGAGCTCGCGGGTCATCCGCGACGGTCGATGGGGCAGGCTGATGTTCCATAGTCAAGCTCCTCTCAGAATAGATGGCAGGATCGTGTCGACCAGTTATACCGGTTGGTGGCTATGTTCCTCAAGGGCCTTGTGTCTGTTCCTCCACCTACGTAGGGAGCCATAGCTGTCAAGCTATGGAGAAATGCGCAGTGGGTGTCCTCAGACCCGTCGGCTGAGTCTATGAGCGGCGTGCCGAAGCCTTGGCGCCCGGTCTTCGCAGCCTGAAATGGCTGCTTCGGCTGAGTAGGCCAGGAGAACACGCTTCGGCGGGTTCCGCCGAGGACACAAACGGGACTACGGCTGCCCGTCCTCCGCTGGAGTCTGCTACGGAGGATGGATCACGCCGTGGGCTCCACCGGGGACGTTGTTTGAGATTCACAATACACCATCAATTCTGGTATACTCCCTTAATTTCCTTAGGCTTGGGTGTTCAAGAATCTGGAACCTAACCGACCATCGGGTGTTGACCAGAGAGGATGGGCATGGAACGACGAGCTGCTTCGCATACCGAAGAAGAAGAGATGAACCAACGCCGAAAGCTGCTCAGCGCGGCGAGGCGCGGCGATACGAAAGCCATCAGCAAGCTGTTTGAGTTGTATCAAGTGCGTGTACTCAACGGAGACCAGTTAGCGAAAGTCAATCGTACCTCCACCTATATGGCCCCGGTGAAAGCCTCCTCGGGGAGCAAGTCGAAGGCTGCGAACAAGAGCGGCAAAGCGGATCAGGCACAGGGAGGCAAGAAAACGGCGAAGCCGGTGTTAAAAGGTTCGTCTGCGAAGCCTTCCGGTACGTCAAAAGCGGCAGCCAAACCTAAGGCAAAACATAAGTAGGTTGTCGAGAGGGTTACTGCACCACGACTTTGAGCCCACCCCCTGCGAGCTTCGCCGCAATATCGTCCGCTCGTTCAGTTGATCCGGTAAAGACGATCGCTTGTCCCTCATGGTCGATGCGATAGGCGAGTTCAAACGCCTTGGCCGAGGTCATGCCGGGAATGAAACGGCAAAATAACTCGATGACCTGTTTGTAGGTATGACAGTCGCAATTGTACACGACGACACGGGATTCTAATCCGCTTCCGGTGCCGGTGTGAATGTCTTCCCCAATATCAGGAATGGTTTCTGGTGTGGCTGGTGTTGGCATGCAGCGGAGATTGTCGCACGGACGAGGAAGCGCGTCTCTTTCTCAGTCGGGTGACCTGATCCCTTTCTTGATTCTCACACTTTGTCCATATCGATCACTTCCGTCGCTTCCCACAGGTTTCTCAACTCGGCATCAGCCAGATCTTTTTCACGATCAACCTCTGTCTCAATCCCAAAGGTCTGAGGCGGCTGAGCCGAATCGGCGCCTCCGCTCGTAAGGTCGGATGCCGGGACGCTCGGTGTGTGGGAACGCCGCCGCTTTTTCGCTGGATCCATATTGATCGGCACGGAGACTCCCTGCAATTTCTCTTTAGTCTTCTCCAAACATGAGTAACTTGTCAATCGGTACGGGACACCAGCTGACGAGAGGCGCGATTCCAGGCTGTGAGGCGTTGAATGTACCCCGGTAGCTCCAGTTCAGAACAGGCGTTCGGCTACTGAATCTGCATACCGTCGTCCCAAAGGAGTGAGCCAAAGACGTTCGTGATCGGTACTTAAGAACCCGCCTGTGATCAAGTGCTCGATCTCAGGATCCCGGTCGGCCCCTGCAACTGCTTGCAGCGGGACCCCATGCAGAAGGCGTAAGCCGAACACGAGGGCGTCGCGATCTCGTTCAGCACGTGACAGTCTGGTGCAATCCGTCAGGGGCAGGCGGTTTTCATTCAGACAGGCCTCATACTGATCAATGTTCGCTACATTGCCGAACCTGGTTCCGTTCACATAGGATTGGGCGCTTGGACCAAGGCCGAGGTACTCGCCGCCGGTCCAATACAGTAAATTATGACGACAGCGCCATGCCGGTTTGGCGTAGTTGGAGATCTCGTACTGGATAAACCCCGCTTGTGTCAGGACTTGCTCTGTTGAAGACTCCATCTCCAATTGCAGGTGGTCGTCGATCGGTGCCACTCGGTGCCGAGCTATGTCCTGAGCGAGCTTGGTTCCTTCCTCGATCGTCAAGGCATAACAGGAGAGATGGGATGGGTCGAGGAGCAGGAGTAACTCCAGGGTACGTTGCCAATCCTGGAGCGATTGGCCGGGGAGTCCGTACATGAGATCCAGGTTGATATTGAGAAACCCGGCCTCGCGTGCCGCCTGAACGGCGGTTGCCGTATCCTGGACCTGCCCATGCCGACCGATGGGGACAAAATCCTGTTCCCGCATCGACTCTGCGCCGAAGCTGATTCTGGTGAAGCCGGCCTGTGCCAAGGTGGTCAGGCCTTCACGAGTGACGGAAGAGGGATGGGCCTCCACCGTGATCTCGACGGTTGGGCTGGTCGGCCAGGTCGTCTGTATCACCTTCAGCAGTGAAAGCAGTTGATCCGGTGGAAGGGCGGTCGGAGTCCCGCCGCCAAAATAGATACTCTGGAGCATACGGCCATTGAGCGGATGGTGAGGGCGATGCAATCGAATTTCATGGATGAGGGCTGAACAAAATCTCGTCATGCGATCGACGTGTGCGATCTCAAGGTAGAAGGCACAGAAATGACAGCGATGCTGACAGAAGGGGATATGAACGTAGAGGCCGATCTCTGTGGCAGACGTCATCGTTCAAAGCGAAGGGGTACGGGTGCTGAGAAATCTTTGCTCAGGACAATCTCGATCTCATCGGTCGGTGAGATGCCTCGGTTCCGTACATGCGACGACCACCCGCTCTGTTGCCGGAGGGCGTCGAACACCGACTTGATCAACTGAGGTTTCATCCGTACTTCCCACTCTCGGATCCAGTTGGACTCGTCTTCCTCCCCGTCATAGTCATCCGGGAACGACGCTTCGAGCGTCACGCGAAGGCGAAAGGTTTTTTCTTCCTGATACATCCTGTCCCTCTCGTTGCGATTCTCTGGAGGTGATCTTATAATATCTTTTACAACCAAGGAGTTGTTTACCATGCCTATCTTCGAATATGTCTGCCGCGAATGCAATCACCGTTTTGAGCTGTTGATGCAGGGGTCAGCAGAAGCGGTCTGTCCCCAATGCAAGGCGACGAAGCTTGAGAAACAGTTCTCGGCTTTTGGTGTCGGTGCCACGGCCAATTGGGCCTCCTCCGGAACTCCCGGCTCTTGCGGGAGCTGCGGCGACCCCCGTGGTCCCGGGGCCTGCTCGATGAACTGACCGGACCATGGTATCCGTGAATGCTTCTCCTGCAGCCAATGACAGGCTGCTGTGCTAAAATCGATCGCTCGTCGTTCGTGAAACGTATCTTGTTTCTGAATTCGGACGCGTCACGCTTCACGAACGACGCTTCACAAGCGTTTGTGCCCCAAGCGGTTTCGTGACAAGCCAGTATGAAGAGTGTGGACTCGTGATGGATATGCCAGACGGACAGGTATTGACTCGAGCAATCTCGACTATTTCTCAATCCGACCCGCTGATCAAGCTGCTTCAGCAAGTCCGACTTGGTCGTATGCAGGCCACGGATGCGGGATTGCGTGCCGTCACAGAATCATGGTTGGGCATCTACGAACAGGCACTGAGCCTAGATGGCTTCACGCGGTTCGACCTGCGCCGGCTCAATCCCGCTCCACGGCTTGCGGTACTCACTCAGGTTGGGGTGCTGTCCGATGACCATCCGGGTCTGATCTCGTTGAGAACCTCCTATGAACGGGCGCTCAGTCGTGCGACCGGCGGGTAAGCTGCTGAGGTGGCTGGCAGGCTGTTGAGAAAGGCCGCCAGCGGCGTTCTCACGTCGCTCAGAGGCTCAACGTACGGGCCGGAGTACGATCGCCCCTTCGCTCGCTGCGGCCTTGCTGGACAGCCTTTCTGAACAGCCTGCAGGGCATCTAGATTCGGTCAGTCACGGGGAGGGTTGGCCTGTTTGGAGAAGGGCGTAGAGTTTGTCAACACACTGTTAGCCTCATTCCTGTTGCTAGGCACGGTTTTCCTACTATCGGTCCCCGCACGATCGGACGATGACCCAGGGCCTCGTCCGCTGCGGACAAGTTCTCTTCTTCAACTCGACCAGCTTTTTTCTTCCGGGACACATCTCCTTGTCACTCAGGGTGCTATCGAATCCTTTCTTGCTGCGATGGAGGGAACTCCGCCCGATTGGGCAACGGTGTATGGCCACGGTCATCATGATCCTGATCATGATGACCGGCTGTTCAACCTGAATCGCGAGCGTGATGCGGCGCGTGAGGGAAATCCGATCTTGACGTGGCGAATCGCGTTTGTGTGGACCGGAGAGGTCTCGCACTTCGATGCCGATACGCAGTCCTATTCGGTAGCGGTCGGGCCGGAGTTGACTCCGACAAGCTGGGGCCTGGTCCGATTCAAACCTGAGGAGTTTCCCAGCAATTTGCGCGTGCGACCGGACAAACATCTCGCTGATTGGATCGACGGAAGTCTTCGCCGCCATGAATCTGTTCAGGTGTCCATCATCATGGCCGGTACGCTCATCCCGACGGAGTCCATCATCTACGATTTCTCTCATGATGCAGAAGGTGTTGGGCTTATCATGCCGGTGGTGAAGGTTGAACAGGTTGAGGTTGTTCTTGTGAAACCACACGCGTGATGAGCTCAGTGTGACTGGGGCTTTCGTTCTGAGGATTCAGGGATGATTGAGACTGAGGCGGGCAGGGGTGGGTCGACTAGAATACGTCTTTCGCACAGCGAAAGCCGATTCCGGTGGCACGGTCGGTGGGCAGGCTGTAGTCACGATCGGAGACGCGGAGGTTTCGTGCAGGCTTGAGCCAGGATCCACCGCGCACGACCTTGAGAAGTTTTCCGTCCGGGCCTTGAGGATCGGAGAGGGAGGCGTTGAGGTACGAATAGGGTTCATACCAATCCTGCACCCATTCCGCGGCGTTTCCGATCATATCGAGGAGGCCATAGGGACTGGCGCCTTGGGGGAATGTTCCGATCGGAAGGGTCAACACTTCGCCGTTGAGTCCATGCTCCAGTGACGCACGCGCACCGTCTCCGGCCATCCAGAAGGCTTTCCACGCTGCTCCGTCTCTGAATTCGATCGTTCGCCTAGCCCAATAACTTGCGCTGTTGCTGAGGGAGACGTCCCAGTCCATTCCCCAGGGGTAGCGCCGGCCGTCTATGCCGCGTGCGGCCTTCTCCCATTCCGCTTCCGTCGGAAGCCGTTTCGCTTGCCACCGGCAATAGGCAACGGCATCGTACCAGCTGACATTGACAACCGGATGGTATTCGCTTCCCGGGAGTGGCACCGCCTTGTTCCATAGGTTGAATTGCGGGGTGAGGTGGCTCGGTGGGGGATGTCCCGTGCTGTCGACAAAGTGTCGATATTGGGCGTTGGTGACTTCGCTACGATCAATAAAAAAGGATGAGACGTAGACCAGACGCTGAGGGTGCTCGTCATCAAAGCTCAGACCGTCCTCCTGGCTGCCCATGAGGAACTCTCCGGCCAGTATCGCGACCATGTCTTGGGGAACCCCGGCCCGGGCTGTTGATTCGCAATGGGTAAACGCGAGGAGAAGCGTACAACAGGCGAACAGTCGGACCATCATGAAGGCTTTGTGATCCCGCAGGATTTGGCGACCGCATCGCGATACTTCAGCCAATGCGCGAGGCTTTTGCGAAGGCACGCCAGGACCGATGGTCTGATTGCCGGTGGGGTGTAATCGACCACCATGTGATAGGCATCGTGCCGATGTCCGGCTTCAACCAGCTGGTGCGCACGGATCAGATTCATTCGGCTTGGATGGATGCCATGATAGCGGACGAGGGGATGGACGTTGATGAGGGCCTCGATGTCTTTCGGCTGTTTCCTCTTTGATGGAGTCGTGAGTTCTGTGCGGTCCTTCACACTGCCTTCCACAAAAATTGTGAAGGTCGCAGCGCCCAGTACCCACTCACGGTGATGGGACATGCGATCAAGCCAGGTTCGGTAGCGGCGGGCCTCAGGCAGGAGACGGACCCGTTCAAAACTGTTTCGGCTGAATCGGAGTCCCTCCATCATCGTTAAGAAGAGTTCTGGGTGAGACGTTCCCAACGAAAGTCCACCGGTTTCCTCCTCATAGATATTTTCAGCCAACATATGCCGGGCTGAAGGGGGTGGATTTTTTCCGAGAATTCTGGCTAAGAAGATAGGAAAGTCACGAACGTAGACGGCGTATTCTTGTTGAAAGTGAATCTTCAGTTGGGCATGCGTGAGTCGGCCGGACGCAAAATGGTCCCAGGCCCAATGATGCTTGTTGTCCATGAGTTGGAGCAACGATTCAAGGAACGCCGATTTCGTCATGTGAACCGACATGATGCCTTGCCTCTTTGAGGTGGTGTCGTTACAATTCGGAATCCAGAGGAAAGAAAATGAAAGCCATCACTATCCAGAATCCTGATGAGATCCTGACGCTCCTGGCTGATGTGAGTCTTCGGGGAACAGGGTTTACGACTGAGTCCTTGCTTGATTATGCCTTAGAAGAAGGCTTCACCGAACCCATCTTTCTCAATGCCAGCGGCGAAGATCCTAACGCGTTTTTCAAGGGCGAGCCAAACGCCTGGGCCATCTACCAAGTCCGTGAATGGAAACGTGTCCTTACGATATCAGGCGGCCCGGGTCAAGAGCGGCGTGCACGCATCACGGAAACGCCCTAACCCACATGATTCATGAAGGCTTCGACGACACCCACCAATACGCCGCTGCGACAATATTTGTCGTGTGTGAGATGCGCCGCGTGAAACGTTCGAATTCAGAAATGAGATGCGCTGTCTCATCGGTTTCGTCACGGACCATCATAAATGCTGTGGGCCACCGCCTGGTTCAAGTGTAGAACGGGGATGAGGAAAGTGCAATCGATGGGCAGGTTTCGGAAGTGAAGACTCGATCAAGGGAACCATGATGCGGATGATCCATCTCATGAATGCGCAGGACGTTGGAGAGCTCGCCATGATCAAGAGCTTGCTGGACGGTAATCGCATCACTTATGTCGTCCATGGCGAACATGTCAGCAGTCTGTATCCCGGAGTACCGCTTGTTGGGAGCCGCGTGATGGTTGATGCGGCTGATCATGCTCGTGCTGAGGTGCTTCTTGGGCGACTCCGGCTCTCCATCCGAGACACATCCCCTTGAATGAGGAATAAACGAGCGAGTCTTTGCGGGGCCGCTTCGCAGGAGGATGTTCAAACGGCTGGCCGTTTCAGATGTCGTCGTGCGCTTTGAACACGAGCGATGCTTTAGCAGTTTGCTGAAAAACGCGGTTCTGCTTCGCACATCGTTGCACGATGATAGAAGGAACTGTGGCACTCTACACCGCAGAATGCTCAAAAAGGCCGTCCAGCAAGGCCGCAGCGAGCGAAGGGGCGAGTCGTACGCTTCGGTACGTCGAGCCTCTGAGTGATGCGAGAACGCCGCTGGAGGACTTTTTCAGCATTCTGTTAGGGCTGAATTTTCGGGTGCGGCTTGTCCGTGGGGAAGTTCTGAGCTTGTCGTTCGCGAGATCCTTCGTACCATCCTCCCTTCAGGATGCCCTCCTCGAAATAGAGGTAGCGGTGACGGACCACCGAGGTGCTTTCCCAATCTTCGAAGATCCACTCCTCCTGCCGGATTCCATCTTTGGTGAAGGTCGTATTGATCGTCTGCGGGCCACCCCAGGCTTGTAATACCTGTTCCTTGCTCATTCCCACCATGACACGATGTTGCTCAATGTGCTTGCGATAGTCTGGATCGCCGAGTTGCACGATCATCGGCCACACCACCGCCATCAAGACAAAGAGAACCAGCCCTGTATAGATAATGATCCGCACAGGGCGACGACGAATGAATGACGGCTCATTCGTGTCGGAATCAAGGGACAGCGGTTGAGATTCAGCAGCCATGGTGTAATTAAAAGATTGAGATGCTAACAGCGCACTTACGCCAGAGTCAAGGAAGTGTGATTAATGACCTGTAAAATCAAATGGATATAAAGCTAGCTATACTTAATAGGGCAAAAACATCGGGGAAGTCCTGAGATTCTCTGCGGTGAGCATATAACGAGGTAGGTCGAGACATGATCGTCAAGCAGTGCGGTTGGGTGTTGTTCATATGGCTCTGTGTCGTGCTGGGGCCTGGACTTTCTGTTGAAGCCTGGGCGACAACGATCTATTCGTATATCGATGAGCAGGGCAATTTGGTCTACACGGATGCGCTGGAAACCATTCCCCAAAAGTTTCGAGCGAAGGTGAAAGCACATGAGCAACCCGATGCGGTGACGAAGCCGCCGTCGACGCTGCAGTCCGTGCAAGACAAAGTCAAAGCACAAGCTAAGAATTTTGGCTGGGAGCTGTCATCGGTGCATGTTGATGTGGCCGGGTTGGCACCGGAGCAGTCAAAGATTGTGACTCAAGCCGGCATCGCTGCGGTGGTCCTGCTGCTCATCATGTTTTTCAGTAAAAACAGTCCGATGGTGCGCTTGTTGGCCTTGGGCCTCTTGATCGTCTTGGGGATTGGGACACCCGTACTCATGTACACCAGCGACGGTGGCCCAATGGATCGCATGAAAGAGAAAGCGGTCGCTGCAGGACAAACTCAGCAGAATCGTCTTCAGGTCTCGCCTTAGCCCGCGTTACTTTTTGGGCCCTTCTCAGACGACCACCAATAGGCAACAGCAACCTTATGCGTCGTTCGTAGTTCGTGAAGCGTATGTCGTTTCGGATAAAGACGCTTCACGTACGACGATTCACGAGATACGCCTAGCTATTCCGCATAGTGAGGAACCGGGATGGCTTTCAACGACCGCGGTGGGGGGACCGATTGCTTCTCGAATTGAGGAGAAAAAGGGTTGAGGGTCGGTTCATGTGTGTGTCGTAATCGCCTTGTGATGAACTCCACGCTCTGTGCGCCGATCTCGACGCGATCGATTCGTGACTCTCTTGTCAGACGGTCAGGAAGTCCCTGCAGTGAGAAAAGTTGAAAGCAGAGAGTCCAATCGAGCTGATCCTTGCCTGGTTCCTTGACGATGAAGCGGGCGTCCGGTGAAGCAGGTCCTTGAAACAGCAGTACCCAAATATTCGATCGAAACGTGGGACTGGTCGGATCCGATGAGGGGTGAAATTCAGGAATCAGTGAGGGGAGTCTGGTCATAGGGATCGGGTGGGGAAACTCGATGTCGACCAACCGCACGATGAGCGGACGATTCTCATCGTCACCATTCAGGTCGACCGCATAGCTGAATGAATAGCGGATCTCGATTCCTTCGCGGGTAAACGTATACACATCCTCGCCGTTCTCGGGAGAGACCAGTTTGCTGAAATAGGTCGCCCAATCCGTGATCGGGTAATACGTGAAGACCCTGAGCGCGGACTTACGGTCACGCACCGCTTGAGGCCTGCCAAGCTTCTCGTGCAATTCTTGTTGGGAAAGCCCGAGGAAACCGTCTTCGAAATAAGGAGTTGCCAGTGTGATCGAGGGGAAAGCAGCGAGCAGGAGGCCGCACAAGACAAGGGCACGCGTGGTGGAGCGGAGGAGGGTCGAGAGGGACATCACCGGCATCGTAGCGAGGCATCCAAATTCATGTCAAGAAAATGACCGCCGGCTTGCCGCGTCGGAAGACCTTCCAGTATGATCGCAACGAATCACTCAACAACTATCCGATCCTGAGAGAAGGTGACAATGCTCAGACAAGAGAAATGGCCCATCGTGGAGATGCTGAATGAACGGATCCTGATCCTTGATGGCGCGATGGGGACGATGATTCAGCAGCGGAAACTGGATGAGGCGGCCTTTCGGGGCGAGCGCTTCAAGGATTGGAATAAGGACCTCAAGGGGCATAACGATCTGCTGAATCTCACGCAGCCGTCGGTCATCGAAGACATTCATCGGCAGTATTTGGAGGCCGGGGCGGACATCATCGAGACCAACACGTTCAACTCACAAGCCATCTCGCTGGCGGATTACGGCATGGACCGGCTCGGGTATGAGTTGTCCAAAGCCGGTGCTGAGTGTGCGAGACGAGCCGTCGTTGCTGTGGAACAGGCACAGCCGGGACGGCGATGTTTCGTCGCCGGGGCGATCGGCCCGACGACGAAGACCTCATCGATTTCTACCGATGTGAATAACCCTGCTGCCAGGGGTACAACGTATGACGAACTGGTCCTGGCGTACGGCGAGCAGGTGCGCGGGTTGCTCGACGGGGGCGCGGATCTGCTATTGGTCGAAACCATTTTTGATACCTTAAATGCCAAGGCGGCATTCTTCGCGATTCAAGAGGCCTTTGCGTCCGGGGCCCGGCGGGTTCCGATTATGGCGTCGGTGACGTTCATCCAGGCCGGTAGTAACCGCGGGGTGACCGGTCAGACGGTCGAGGCATTTTGGAATTCAATCTCCCATGTTCCGCTGTTGAGCGTGGGGATGAATTGCGCGTTGGGGCCGAAAGAAATGCGTCCGTTGATCGAAGACCTGTCCCGGATCGCGCCGATTTACATCAGTGCCCATCCCAACGCCGGTCTGCCGAATCCTCTGTTGCCGACCGGATTTCCAGAGACACCGGAAACCTTGGCGCCTCAGTTGCGCGACTGGGTGAACAATGGATGGTTGAATATCGTCGGAGGCTGTTGCGGCACGACACCGGCCCACATTCAGCATATCGCGGATGCGGTGCGCGGGGTGAAGCCGCATGTGCCATCGACGGTTGAGCCCTACACGCGCTTGAGCGGACTCGAAGCCGTGACGATCAGGCCTGATTCGAACTTCGTCAATATCGGTGAACGCACGAACGTGACCGGCTCGCCGGCCTTCGCCAAGCTGATTCTTACAGGGGATTATGAGGCGGCTTTGTCGGTAGCGCGTCAACAAGTCGAGGGTGGGGCCCAGATCATCGACATCAATATGGACGAGGGCATGCTCGATTCCAAGGCGGCCATGGAGAAGTTCCTTCGGCTGGTCGCCTCGGAGCCGGATATCTGTAAAGTGCCGATCATGGTGGACAGTTCCAAGTGGGAGGTCCTGGAGACCGGTCTGAAGAATATCCAGGGTAAAGCAGTTGTGAATAGTATCAGCTTGAAAGAAGGCGAGCAGAAATTCATCGATCAGGCGACACTGATCCGTCGCTACGGCGCGGCGGTCGTCGTGATGGCCTTTGATGAGAAAGGCCAGGCCGACACGCTGGAGAGGAAACGGGACATCTGCTCACGTTCCTACAAAATCCTGACAGAGCAGGTTGGGTTTCCTCCGCAAGACATCATCTTCGACCCGAATATTTTGACTGTGGCGACGGGCATTGAAGAACACAATAATTACGCGGTCAACTTTATCGAAGCCACGCGCTGGCTCAAACAGAATCTGCCGGGGGCCAAGGTCAGTGGCGGGATCAGCAATATCTCCTTTTCGTTCCGCGGCAACAATGTCGTGCGCGAAGCCATGCACGCGGCATTTCTCTATCACGCCGTCAAGGCCGGGTTGGATATGGGCATCGTCAATGCCGGGCAATTGGCCGTGTACGAGGAAATTCCCAAAGATCTGCTCGAACTGGTGGAAGACGTGTTGCTGAATCGTCGGCCTGATGCGACTGAACGCCTGGTCACGTTTGCTGAAACCGTCAAAGCGAAAGGAAAGGCGGCGGTCAAGGACGACGAGTGGCGCAAGGGGACGGTGGAGGATCGGCTCTCCCATGCCCTCGTCAAGGGCATCACGGATTTTATAGACACAGACACTGAGGAGGCGCGTCAGAAATACGCCAAGCCGATTGAAGTGATCGAAGGCCCGTTAATGGCCGGCATGAACGTGGTCGGCGATCTGTTCGGGTCAGGCAAGATGTTCTTACCGCAGGTCGTGAAGAGCGCGCGTGTCATGAAGAAGGCCGTGGCCTATCTCATGCCCTTCATGGAGGAGGAGAAGAAGCGGTCGGGCAACTTTCAATCGCAGGGCAAGGTGCTGCTGGCAACGGTGAAGGGCGATGTGCATGACATCGGCAAGAACATCGTCGGTGTCGTGTTGGGGTGTAACAACTATGAAGTGATCGATCTCGGTGTGATGGTGCCCTGTGAAAAAATTCTTGCTGCGGCACGGGAGAACCATGCCGACATCATCGGCCTGAGCGGGCTGATTACGCCGTCACTCGATGAGATGGTGCATGTGGCCAAAGAAATGACTCGTGAAGGGTTCGAGGTGCCCCTCTTGATCGGCGGGGCGACCACGAGTAAAGCCCACACGGCGGTGAAGATTGCGCCTTCCTATGGGCGGGGCGTTGTTCACGTACTCGATGCCTCGCGCGCGGTGGGTGTCGTGGGAAGCCTGGTGAGCCACACACAACGGGAAGGGTTCGTACAGCAAGTCAAGGACGACTACGAGCGGATGCGACAATCGCACCAGGACCGGGGGGCCAAGTTGCTCCTTCCGATCGCCAAGGCTCGTGCCAATCAGTTCGTCTCACACTGGGACCAGGCCGATATCCCAACACCGGCCGTCCTGGGCATTCAAACCATTGGGGACCAGCCGCTGGTCGAGCTGATTCCCTATATCGATTGGTCGCCCTTCTTCCATACCTGGGAGTTGAAGGGACGTTACCCAACGATCTTCGAGGATCCGACCATCGGGCCAAGAGCTCAAGAACTCTTTGACGATGCGCGTCGGCTCCTCGATGAAATCATCAAGAAGCGACAGCTCACAGCCAAGGGAGTCTACGGCTTCTTTGCGGCTGCGTCGGTCGGGGACGACATCGAATTGTATGCGGATGCCTCGCGGAAGACCGTGCTCACGACGATCCATCATTTGCGACAGCAATCGGAAAAGCCGGCTGGGCAGCCAAATCTCTCGCTCGCGGATTATGTGGCATCAAAAGATTCAGGCCGGCAGGATTACATCGGGGCATTCGCCGTGACGGCTGGTTTGGGCTTGGAAGAGCTCTGCAAACAGTTCGATCGGGATCATGACGACTATAACTCCATTATGGCCAAGGCGCTTGCGGACCGGCTGGCTGAGGCGTTCGCCGAATTTCTCCATAAGCGAGTCAGAGACGAGTGGGGGTACGGCAAGAAAGAACAACTGACGAATGAGGAGCTGATCCGTGAAAAGTACCGGGGGATCCGTCCGGCGCCGGGCTATCCGGCCTGCCCGGACCATACCGAAAAGCGACTCTTGTTCGATCTCTTGTCAGTTGAAAAGAATGCCGGCATCACCCTGACAGAAAGCTACGCGATGTGGCCGGCTGCGGCGGTCAGCGGATTCTATTTGGCTCACCCGGACGCGAAATACTTCGCTGTCGGCAAGATCGGGAAAGACCAAGTTGAAGACTATGCTCGTCGCAAAGGGATGGATCTTCGCACGGTTGAGCGCTGGCTCTCGCCGAACCTAAACTACGAGCCTGAGTAAGACATATACTGATCGTGCCGCATCGCTGGTGTCTGATTGAAGAACAGCGTACAATGCTTTCAGCTCGTCGAGTTATGAGGGGAAGGGGGCCTCAGTGAGGCACTCGTCGGCCACGCGCAGTGATACGATCATCCGTAAGCTTCGTCGGCTTCCGGCGAAGAAACAAGCTGCAGTCCTCGATTTTGTGGATCGGCTTGCTTCTGGTAGACGGCAGCCTGCCATGGCATCTATCTATTCCTATAGTAAGCGGTTGGTGACGCGAAAAGGGCTTCGCAAGTTTTCATTGCGGCGGATTGCCTCGATTGTTCACGAAGTCAGGAATGTCAAGGATTGAACGGGCGGTCTTTGACACCAACATCCTCGTCTCTGCCTATCTTTGGTCCGGAACTCCACGACGTGCGCTTGAGGTCGTTCGTGCGGGGCGTGTCGAACTCATTTCTTCGACGGCCGCAATCGAAGAATTCATCCGTGTCCTCGGTTATCCAAAGTTCGGTTTTTCCCCTGAAGAAATCGCGCCATTTGTTGACGATCTCTTGTCCATCACACAGTTAGTTGTGCCGCCCACCCTTGATGTGGTCACTGCCGATCCATCCGATAATCTCTTCCTTGGAATTGCGGTAAAAGGGAGTTGTCAGGTGGTTGTGTCGGGCGATCACCATCTCGTGACTCTGAAACGGTTTCGATCCATTCAGATCATGACGGTGTCCGAGTTTATGCGGGCAATGCGTACTCCATAGCATGACGACAGAGTCTGAGTCGACCCATCTAACCCTGCAACAGGTAGCTGGCTCTCGCCGAACCTAAACTACGAGCCTGAGAAAGACATATCCTGATCGTGCCGCATCGCTGGTGGCTGATAGCGATACGATTCCAGGTGGAGCATGACTCCTGCCGTAGTTCCGAGAGCGTCATGTCAAACGTCACCTCTTCTCAAAACGTTCGAGGACGACTGTAAGTACCGCCTATAGCGACCAGCGCCAATCTCCTTCGTGCCGTGGGAGTGAGCCAGACGGTTTCAAATCTGATGTTTCAGGTTTCATGGTTTACGACACGAGTTTCACGTTGGAAATTCTTGGTTTCTGCACAACCTGAAACCATTGTCCCGGGCGCTTCACGCCGGTTATAGTTTCACCGTCAGCCAGCCCATCACCCGAGTGCCGAGGAGGTCGCCCAGCGGGTGTTCGCGGTGAGTGTCGTTCAGAGCATTGAACACGGAAACGGCCAGCTCCGCTTCCCGTACGTTGTCACCAGACTGTTGTTGCCAGAGGAGATAGCCTAGCCGGAGGTTAAGGAGGTTGTAACTGGGAACCTGTTCTTGAGGAAGGATAGTCCCAGGGGGAAAGAACGGGGCGAGAGTCGTAAACAGTTCTGACAAGGGATAGGATGCAGCCCCCACATGATGGTAGAGCAATTCCCCAGTGAACGGATGCCATGCCATACGGAGCCCGGCATTAACCTTGTGATGTGGAAACCCTCGTTGGGCAGACCCGCTTGGGCTTTGCCCAACTTCCTGGTAAGCATAATTGGCAAATCCGGAGAGCCAGGAGGTTATCAGGATTTCTGCACCAGCTTCTCCGCCGTACACATCTGCCGATCCTCCATTTATGGGGAGGGATGGGTTTAGCGGATTGCCTGTGGGATTGCGGATGGTGATCAGATCAGAAATATGATTAAAGAAGCCAGTCACTCTTGTTCGCAGTCTGTGTTCCCACTACCAGCCCTGATATCCAGCTTCATAGGAGATGATTTGTTCAGGCTTTACGTTGCTAGAGCCTAAAGTGGTACTCGTGGTGGGTGGTGATCCTGGAAGGGTGAAGGAATTGATATGGTGTACACCGACATCGAAGGTGGTTGGTGGGCGATGGGCGACCGAGCTTGAAAGACGGAATGCATGATTGGCATTCAAATGGTACACCAAGGCTCCACGAGGCGAGAGGGTAGGGGCAATGAAGGTATCGAGATCATAGCGGAGCCCTGCACTGAGTTCAAGAGAACGATGCACCTGCCAGTCTCCTTGAGCATAGAGCCCGAGGCGATTCTCGACCGTCCGTGTACTGAGCAGATTCCAGGACGCCACAATATGACGAAAATTGCTTCCCACGTTCAATGTGAGCGTCTCAAGAATAGTAAATCGGTAGCGTGTTTCCAAATCATAGGAATTGAACGATGCGTTTCCGCCTGCTCGTCCCAAGCGGTCAGTTGAGGTGAATAACGGTGTGAGGACAGGAAAGAAGGCATCGGTATGATTGAAAAAAAGATTATTCCACCAGCCACGGATGAGCAGACCGTTCTGTTCATAGCTGAGCAGCGCATGGGCCTGAGCGTTATGAGTATCTGTGGTGCCACCGATTGTGACAAACCCGTTGTAGGGATTTGAACGGCTGATGCCGGCCTCGGCGCGAACTTTTCCGCCATGTGAAAGATGGTATTCCGTCATTCCCCCAATCCGCTGACTATTGAGTGCCGGCGCACTCCGGTCTGACCACCGTTGATTCTGTTCGTGGCCAGCGGATAAGCGGTATCCCCAATTCCCTACCATTCCTGCGTGGACCCCGGTGGTGAGGAGTGTTCCCAACTCACCGCCTGCCACTTGAAGCGTCGTTCCTTTCATCTCTTCCGGAGACTTCGTGATAATGTTTACGACGCCGTCGAAGGCGTTGAATCCATAGACAGCCGACGCTGGGCCCTTCAGGACTTCGATCCGTTTTATTTCTGTCAAAGCAACCGGCAGAAGTTTCCACAAGACTTGACCTGATTGATCGATGTAGATAGAGCGGCCGTCGACCAGGATGAGCAGCTTGTGGGCGAGTAGCTGATTATTACCGCGTACACTGACATTGAAATCAACGGCGCTGGTTTGCATCACCTCGAAGCCTGGAACTTGTCGCAGCAGGGTGGGAATGTCAGTGGCGCCTGAGTTGCGAATGTCTTCGTCGGTAATCACGTACACATCTGATGGTGCCTTGGAAATCGGCTGCTCGTACCGGCTCGCGATACTGACGGTTTCTTCTTTCAAATAGAGGGCTTCCTCTTGGAGCTGGTGGTCAATAGCTGAAGATGTTCGAGGGATTGGCAGCGACGGCTCGGCCCAACACAAAAACGGAATGCTCATTCCAGCGAGCGTGATCGCGAGTATGCAACCCTTTCTCACGTCGATCATCTCCATCCAGACCTTGCTGTGTCAGTCAGTGGCGAGGGAATCGTTTACCACAAGGGTCATCACAACCGATAAGGAAATTCTTGAGAGAAGCGCGCTGTCTGAAGCGATGGAGGAGCAATGCTCCACCGGTGAATCTAATTCGATACTGAATCGAATTAGATACAAGCCTGGTCGATCTGACACGGGGACCTGGAAGTGGTCGGCACTGATCTCAACACAGCCACAAGGTGAGATCGCGTCATTCGCTGCATGCAACAGGGGTTTCAGTTTTTGATCAGAATGATCAACCGGGCAACAATTTACAGATGAGTCCACCGTGCGCCTGTTGTAGGCGTGGAATGACATTTGCTGTGCTACGTAGAGACATTCTCCATGCGACGGATGAAATACATGTTGGTTAAAGATTATTCAGGGCTTCTCTACTTCTCGGGTCGGGGCCTGACTGGATTGCCTGGTCCAGTGACGTACCTCCTTAGTGAGGTTCCGACTTGGCAGGCGAGTCCGGTGGTGATTCCCCCAGGATCATCGCCGGGTGTCGCCCTGAATCCGCGGGAAAGATACGATGTGGCGGAAGGAGAGATAGCAATGAGACCTGTCATCGGAAGGACAGAGCGCA
>DIHK01000010.1 GCA_002420115.1 Nitrospira sp. UBA5698 | reverse complement strand
ATGTAGAAGGCCTGCGCCTTCACTTTCGTGATACCGACCTTGCGCTCCAGGAGAGTTTGGGTCGCCCAATTTCCCAGCGTGCAGACCAGCTTGGGTTGGATCAACCGGATCTGTTGGAGCAGGAACGGCTTACAGGTTTCCACTTCGTCCTGTTCCGGGTCACGATTGTTCGGTGGCCGGCACTTGATGACATTGGCAATGTAGATCTGATCACGCGACAGACCAGCTGAGGCCAGGAGATCATTCAGAAGTTTCCCTGCGGCTCCGACAAACGGCTCGCCCTTCAGGTCTTCATTGGACCCTGGCGCTTCTCCGACGAACATGATGCTGGCGTGAGGATTTCCCACGCCAAAGACAACTTGGCTGCGGCCAAGCGTGGCTAGTTTGCATCGCTCACAGTTCACGAGCGACTTGGCGAGTTCTTGAAGAGGGGTGAGTGTCATGGCATCGACTAAAGATGTAAAACGTGAAACGTAAAATGTGAAAAGTTGGAAGGCATCTTATAGGAGGGGACTGGGGTGAAGTCAACGCTGAAAAACGGATGAGACAGACGCTAATTCAGCCGGTAGCCTTTGGCCGCCAGGCAGGTGTCTCGCATGGCATTGATGGTGGTCAGGCCATGTAACGCACGGGCATGGTCGGTGGGACTCTGAGGTCCTGACCCAAACGGAAAGGGTGAACTGGAGCTGTAGAAGTGCTGCTCGTTGGCCAATTTGGCTTTGTACTCGCACTCCGCATAGTCCCGTTCAACATCATACCGACTCAATCCTGTCGGGTGACCTCCGTGCGCGTAGGGACTCTGCGCACATCCGTACGTGGTGCTTAACAGCACCAGTCCCCACAGCGTACCCCACCCTGTCATTTGATACTCGTACCATCCAGGCATTCACAGGTCAAGACGGTCGGCCTGTGATGATCTCGGTGCAGCGGCGTGCGCTGACAAGAGCGCTCTCAACGTTAGGAGGCCAGTTCGTGTCGGTCCAGGCTCCGGCGACCAGCAGATTCCGGACGGGGCTCTGTTGAAGCGGCCTGAGTCGAGCAGCTCCCGGCGCAAGCAACAGCGTGGTGTAGTCATCTCGAAAGACCTGGCGGGATGTGATGTCGCTCATAGAAAGGTCACAAAGCACTGTGGCTGTCTTGGCTTGTGCGGCGCTGATCACCTGATCCTCGTCTAATCCCATAAGTGAGATCTCGGTTCCTGTCAGTCGAACGACGACTTCCTGTGCGCCAACGGGAGATCTTGTGAGGTGATGGAACGGCTTGCCGTCGAACAGGAGCAGTCGGGGCGGCTGGCTGGTGGTATGAATGGTCAGCTGAACCACGATCTCACCGAGGCTTTGGAGTTCCGTGAGATGGGCAAAGTAGGCATAGCGGGTGAGAAACCGTTCGGGAAGCAAGCGGAGGAGGTACCGATATGAAAGCGCGCTGATGTACCAGCCGGCTTGCAACGTTGTCCCGTTGGGGAGTCGAATGTCCTGTATGCCGTCTTGTCCAAATCGGATGTGCGGTGGCTGTGCCAAGGGGATGAACCGGACATGATTTCGATGCAGGATCTCTTTCAGCGGGATAAGAAATCGCTGATCAATGGTTCCCGACCGGTATGTGAGTCTGGCGTCGGACGCATCACGGAGGAACACGGTTGATAGGGTGTGCACGAAGGTTGCTGCGGACAAACGGGGCAGTGCGTTGCCGGTCAACCACTGAGCGAGTGGGGACCAAATCCGTTCCCTGGCTTCCGCGCTCTGGCCGATGGCAGTGAGCCATTCATCTGCTGTGTGATTCTCTAAATCAGCCGGAAGAGTTTCGGCCTGTTCCCAAATCTGCTCAACATGGGAGAACAGTCTCCAGCGGTCTTGCCAGGAGAGGCCATGGAAATTGAAGACGCTCATCATCCACTGCAAGGCGCCGGGAAGGCGGGCGGACTGATAGGGCACAGTCTGTCCAGTGGGGAGTTGAAATTCGAGCGGAATGGTCTGGTCGGAGCGTGAGTCTGTCCCTTGGGCGAGTTCTTGGAGCACTCGCTTGCTCTCATGATGACACCCAAAGGTGATTGCTGTGGGATCGGACGCGTCGGTTCGAAATCCATCGAGCCAGTCCGCGTACTCGAGCAGAGTGACCTGGTAGCCTTGTTGGTGGAGCTGATAGGCAGTGGCGAGACCGGCCAGGCCGGCACCCACAATCAACACGGTTTGGGAGGACGGGGGGGTCACGAGAATCGTGAGCGGAGCCATACCCCGAGGGCGATCATCACCCGTTGAGTGGTGGTGAGGCTGATCCGTGGCCCGAATACCTGATAGTCCGACCGTTCAATCCGTTCCAGAATCCGGCTATAGATTCCACGCATGATCTCTGCCACCGTGAGGGCACGTCGTTCACTGGAGGAGAGCCCTGCGAGGGCCGCTTCGGCTCGCTTATAGTAGTGATGGGCTTGGGATGCCTCATATTCCATCAAGACTCGGAATTCAGGAGAATAGCTTCGGTTGAGCATCGACTTCTCTGCATAGTTCCATTTTCGCAGGTCGTCCAACGGGAGATAGATGCGTCCCTGACCGGCATCAACTCCCACATCACGCAGGATGTTCGTCAGCTGAAAGGCCATGCCGAGGGCGACCGCATAGTCTTGTGCCCGTGCGGACGTGACCCCGAAGATGTGGAGACAGATAAGCCCGACGACGGATGCGACGCGGTAACAATAGAGCGAGAGCTCATCGAACGTGACATAGCGGTTATTGAAGAGATCCATTTCGACGCCCTTGATCAGCTCCTCGAAGTAGGCCTTCGGAATACTCAACGCTTTCACATGGTGTGCGAGACTCACCATGATGGGAGTCGTCGGGGTTCCGGAATACACCGCGTCCAGTTCTTCACGCCAGTGCTTCAGCTCGTCCTTGGGATTGCTGCCGGCGGTCGGTTCATCGACGGCGCTGTCCACCGCTTTGCAGAAGGCATAGACGGTGTACATGGCCTCGCGTTTGGCTTTTGGAAGAAAGAGGAACGAATAATAGAAGTTGCTGCCGCTTTTCTTGGTGTAGGCCGTGCAATAGGCTTGAGCGTCCGAGGCCTTCATGTCGCACTGTCTCCAGCTAGTACAGATGGTTCAAATTTGATCACCTGAGAGCGATCAAGCGGGTGGTCTCGGTCTGGGTGGAGAATGGCGGCCAGGAGTTCCACTCCGTCGATCAGTCTGGGGCCTGGCCGGCTGAAATAGGAACCGGCATCGACGAGATACATATCGGACCAGGACATCCGTGCCCGTTGCCAGGATGCTTGAGCAGGCCCGATCTGCCGAAGCTCATTGAGTGTTTGATCAACTGAGTACCCACAGGGCATCACGATGACCACATCTGGTTTCGCAGCGGCCACATCGCCCCATGTCGTTTGATAGGATGGCCGGTCCTTGGATCCGAGTACGTTGTGGCCTCCCGCTAGGTCCACCATTTCAGGAACCCAATGGCCGGCGACGTACAGAGGATCGAGCCATTCGAGGCACACCACCCGTGGGCGGACGGCCACCTTCTTCGTCCGGAGGCGGACGCTTTCCACTCGGTCGCGGAGATTGGCCGCAAGGGCTTCTCCCTTTGAAACAGCACCAACGGCGTTGGCAATCCGCTCGATGTCATGAATCACATCCTGTAAGGTCGTTGGACTGAGGATCAGCAGCTCGGGTTGGTGTTGAAGCGAGCGCATGGCCCTGCTGAGTTGGTCTGGAGTCACTGCGCAGACGTGACAGAGGTCTTGCGCCAAGATGAGCTCGGGGTCAGCGAGATGAAAGGCTTCTTCCTTTAATCGATAGAGCTGGTGTCCGGCAGCGACCAGGTCTTTGACTCGTTGGTCGATCCCGCTGCTTGTAGTGTGTGCTGCTTCGACCAGTGGCTCAATCATGACAGGAACTCGGCGAATAGAATGAGGAAAGTCACATTCATGGCTGATGCCGACGAGCTGGTGCTCCAAACCGAGCGCTGCGACCACCTCTGTCGCACCTGGGATGAGTGAGCAGATTCTCATAGGTTACTTGAGCCTCGGCCGGATACTCAGAAATCTTGCCAGCGTTGCTTTGCCTCGCTCAGAAACTCGACGTACTGAACAGCGTACACCTCGCATCATCCCTTCCAATTGTCCGCTAGTCTGGCCACAGGCGTGCGCGCAGCTCGTCCAAGTGCGTCTCGCTCAAGCTCAGACTGATGGCATCGGCTTCATGGAGATCCTGCGCGGTGTGGGTGTTGGCGACGGCTAACACGCGCATCCCAGCGGCTTTTGCGGCTCGAATGCCTGGACGAGAATCTTCAATGACTAAGCATGCTTGGGCTGGTATGGCGGACGTCGATTGATGACGGTTCAAACCAGCCAAGGCCTGAAGAAACGGTTCCGGATGGGGTTTGCCATGTGCCACATCCTCCGCGCTTGTGATATGACCAAAGGCCTTGCGAAGGCCGATCTGTTCGAGCACGAGTTCTATTTCTGGTCGAAGGGCACCGGAAGCAATGGCGAGAGGATAAGTGGCCGCTGCTTCTTCAATGAACGTGCTCACACCGGGGAAAATCACAAGGTGTTCCTTGATCGAGGCCATATAGGCGATGGCCTTTTTGGCCATCAAGTCCTCGACCAGCGAGCTTGAAATTGGATGGTGATTGACTCGAAGTGCCTCCAGGATGCATCCGCGATCATCAAACCCAAGATAGTCAGTGTAATAGTCCTTCTCGGTCAAGGTGATCTGGATATCGGCCAGTGTTCGGCGAAGGCCTTCAAAGTGCAGGGGTTCAGTGTCGGCGATCACACCGTCAAAGTCAAAGATCACAGCGCGCATGGAGTCCTACCAGTTGTGATGTCGTACCTATGAATGTGGACGGGCGGCATTATAGCACAGCGAGAGGGTAGTGGTAGGATTACCTACCCTCTCGCGGAGGATGAATCGTGGATGATCAGGGTTTCAGCTTGAGCTGCTTTTCGGCCAACCACCCCTTGGTGCCGAAGTCGGAGCGAATGGAGTAGACCCAGCCATTTCCCTGGAGATCGCCGTCAAGAATCGTGAATACGGTTCCTGGGGGAATAGCCGGTCCTGGTTTCGTCCCTTCGGCGTCTTGACTGAGCTGCACTTTCTGACCGGGAGCGGCTTGATTTTGCACCACACTGACCCGTTGCCCTTCGCTGAAAAGTGGCGCTGGAGTTTCGACAACCGGAGCGGCTGGAGTTGGCGCTGGACTGGAGGCCGAAGTCGGTAATGCCGGTGCCGGAGTTGAAGCCGTCGGCAGTGGTGGCGCGGCCGGTGCTATAGGGGGTGATGCTGGAGCGGGCGCTGCTGCTTGCGGTGTCTCAATCGGCGCGATAGCCGGGGCAGGTGGTGGTGCCACGGCTTTAGGCTGTGCGGCTGGGGGAACAGGGACCGGAGCTGGGGGCGCCGGCTTTCGAGCGACAGGTGCTTGAGGCTGCTGGGCTGGGGCATCGCCAAGGAGCGGGCCAAGATACTCCATGATCATGTCCGGCTCCATCGCAAGATAGGCGCCGCCACCGAGCAGGAGGACCAACAGGGCCAGCAAGAGCGGACGCTTGTTTGATGGCTTGGGTGGCTTGACGGGTGACGGTGATCGAACGGTGGTCGTCTGCTCCAATTCCTCTTCCGTGAATTCTAGATCCGGTTCAGGTTGACGCGCGAAGAACACGCTCCAGGTGAGAGGATTGCCGGCGAACGACGGACCTCCAGCAGTAGCAAACATCGAGCACCTCCCTCTAGCAGACGGTATCGTAATCTCTCGAAAAGTACTTATCATCAAGCGCGTAGACTGTCAATTTTGCGAGAAGATCCCGCAGGATCCTATTAACAGGATTGCACATGGGAGCAGGAGAGTACCTGATGTTCTCGACTCCCGGCCCGATACACCGTCACGCCTTTGCAGCCCAGTTCATAAGCCAGCGAGAGCGCAGCGGCCACATCTGCGGTCGTCGCGGAGGGAGGGAGATTAATCGTTTTGGATACCCCGCTGTCGCTATGTCGTTGAAAGACGGCCTGCATTCGGACATGATGAGCCGGAGCAATATCGTGGGCGGTGACAAACAGCCGGCGAAGATCCTCCGGGATCTGTGACAGATGTTGAATCGACTCATGCCGACCAATCTCTTCACGTAATTCGCAGAGGGAGAGGCCTCTGGCTCGAGCTCGTCGAAGGAACTCCGGGTGCAGGCGTTGGAGCCGGATGTCTTCCATGATCGTATGGGCGACACTGACGCCGTAGAGCGGTTCAATCCCAGCGGAACAATCGGCCAGAATACTGATGGTCCCGGTCGGAGCAATGGTCGTGACCGTTGCATTCCGCCGGGGAAGACCCTCAGCTTCCAGCTGACTATCCTTGTAGGCTGGGAAAGTGCCGCGTTCCTGTGCCAGTTGATGCGAGGATTCGTGAGCCTGTTGACGGACAAATCCCATCAACTGATCCGCGATGTGCAACGCGTCATCGGTATTGTACGGGACCCCCAGCTGAATCAGCAGATCTGCAAATCCCATGATACCCAGCCCAATCTTCCTGGTGCGTTTGGTCCTGGCCTCGATCGATGCCAATGGGAATCGGGTTCGGTCGAGCACATTATCGAGAAAGCGAACCGCCAGCTGTATGATGTTTCTGAGTCGTTCGTAGTCGATGCTGCTCGTGCCTCGATGGGTCGTCAGGCATCGGGCGACATTGATCGATCCGAGCGTGCATGATTCATAGGCCAGCAGCGGTTGTTCGCCGCAAGGGTTCGTGGCTTCGATCGTCCCGAGGTGGGGTGTGGGATTGGCTTTATTGATGGTATCAAGGAAGAGGACACCAGGCTCACCTGATTGCCAGGCTGCTTCGACCAGCCGGTCAAAGACCATCTTGGCGGGGAGGCGTCGCACTGGCATGGCGTTCCGTGGGTTGATGAGCGCATATGACCGGTTGTGTGTGACCGCTTTCATAAATCGGTCGGTCAGTCCCACGGAAAGATTGAAGTTTGTCATTTCATGCGGCTGGTGTTTTAACGCGATGAAGTCCAGGATGTCGGGATGGTCGACTCGTAGGATGCCCATATTGGCGCCTCGCCTGGTGCCGCCTTGTTTGATGACATCAGTCGACAGGTTGAACAGGCGCATGAACGAGATGGGACCGGATGCAAGGCCATTGGTGGTGGTGACTCGATCAGCGTGAGGGCGAATATGACTGAAAGAAAAGCCGGTTCCCCCACCTGATTGATGAATGAGCGCTTGATGCTTCACAGCGTCAAAGATCGATTCCAGGGAATCGTCAACCGGTAAGACGAAGCAAGCCGAGAGTTGTTGAAGTGGACGTCCGGCGTTCATCAGGGTCGGTGAATTCGGAAGAAATGTCAGAGACGCCATGGCCTCGTAGAAGTGACCGGCGAGACGGCGTCTGTGCGCGGGCGGCTCGATGGAGGCGACATCATCAGCGACGCGGTGAAACATCGCGCTGGGGGATTCGATGACCACCCCACGTTCGTTCTTGGCCAAGTAACGCTGGCGCAAGACTGTGAGTGCATTGGGAGACAGTCGAGGTGAGTGATTGCTGGTGCCCATAACGCGATGAGGTCAATTATAGCTCTTTCCAGGAAAGAGGAGACATTCGGCCGGAGGTTGAATAGGCCGAAGCCTCTTGCATGTCTTCCACACCGGAAGGCAGAATGCGGCGGTCGATCATCATGAAATCTTATCGAGAAGAACTTTGGTTTGAAACCAAAACCAGGCGTGCCTACATCAACATCACACCGCAGATTGAGGCATTGATCCACAAGAGCGGGGTACGGGAAGGGCTGGTGTTGGTGAATGCCATGCACATTACGGCGAGTGTGTATATCAATGACGATGAACCGGGTCTTCTGAGGGATTATGACGACTTTCTCGAACGTCTCGCTCCCCATGAGGCGCGCTACCGGCACAATGACACCGGTGAGGACAACGGGGATGCTCACCTCAAACGACAAGTAATGGGGCGAGAAGTGCTGGTGGCCATTACAGAGGGCCGACTCGACTTCGGTCCCTGGGAGCAAATCTTTTACGGCGAGTTCGACGGTCGTCGACGCAAGCGCGTACTCGTCAAAATCATCGGGGAGTAAGGGAACCGCTGTGCATGAGCACTTCTGGCATGCCGGCAATGTTGTTCGCACTTGCGCGGGGTGCAAAAGTTTGGCAACATGCAGTCTGAGTTATCGGCCCATTGGTCGTGGCTCGCATGGTAAGGAAGAACAATGCTAGCCTGGTCTCGTCCGGACCCACTCACCCGCGATCTTATCCATCTCATCAACGCCCGCCGTCATGAGCACGGAGATGCCGATGATGCGATCGACACCCTGCAAGCCTTTCTCGAGCAGGGGCGTGAGCACGATCTGCTAACCGTTCTGGCCGCGCTCGATGAAGAAATGGCCGAATGGCTATTTGACCTGGTTGCCGAGGCGAGTTGTACGCTGCTCTTGGATGGGCCGCACGATGAAAAGCCAGCCTATGGCACCATTGCAGCGCTGGCGCTTCCGCTCCAAGCGAATTTGACTGCGCCGCTGAAGCTCAAGATCGACCCGATTGCGACGGCTGATTTGCTGCACAAACATCTGCAGCTTCCTCCAGGAACGGTCGTTCGCGTTGAGTCGCGATTGTTGACCGATGCCACCTTGGAGATGTTGAACCTCCAGATGTTCCATGACCATCTGGTGACGGTCGCCGATTCACGACGTGTACAGTCCGTCGCAGCGCGATTACTCCCACCGGTTGAAAACACGGCCTTTCTCTTGTTTGAGATGATGGGGGCCCCGGATCCAGGATTACCGGACTCCTGGGAAGATCAGCAGCGCCGTGAGATTCTTGAAGGACTCGTCAAGCAATGTCCGGAGCTTGCCTGTGCACCCGACATGATCGAAGCACCGGTGTATGCTGCCTATGCGATGTTTGATGCACAAAATGCCGTACGGCTTCATCACCTGGCGGATGAGACCGCTGCGGTATGGCGAGAGTTGGACCCGCTCGTCAGGTCTCGCACCATCGTGCATCTTCACACGCAATGTGGGAATGGGGTCTATATGCCGGTCTGGACCGACCTGTTCGATCCGGAGCTTCCCGAAGAGCATGGTCCGGTCTGGACCTCGCCGGACGTCTGGGTGTTCACGGCGGATCTTCCGATCGAATGGCCGGGTGAAATGCTGACTAACCGTCTTTTGGCCGAAGGCTGCACCAGGTTTGAAAATCATATCGTAGAAGCTCCGGAGAACTAGCTGTCCTCTTCCAGTTCCGATTCTTGAGATTCCCTTCAGCTTGTGTTGTATCACTTCAGGTAGAGGTCCTGCGCAAAACGCCAGTTTCGGTGATTTTCCAGCGGCTTTATTTTATTCTCAGCACGATGATGCAGCCAAAACAGGCGGAGCAATCTGCAAAGGCTACTGCGAGCCTGGTCACGGGAGGCGGGTTAATCCTCGTCTGGGCGATTATCTGGACAAATATCCCGCCGAAAGATGAACTCGTATCTGCTCAATCTGCAACACCATCCGTGGAACGGTCACGCCCAGTTGAGCTCGACCTGACAATCCCCGGCGTACATCGTCAGCCGGTGCAGGGCTCGACCGGAACTGGAGAGCCGTCAGATAGCGCTGCGAGTAGCGGAGATGTGGCTCTGCAAGACAGTCATGCGAGGCAAATTGCGGAAGTGCGGTGTGATGCGCGAATCCAGCAACTGTGCCCTGATGCACTCCCGGGAGAAGAGAGACGGCGCTGTGTGATGCAACGGGCACGGCAGGTGGATCAGTCCTGTCAGCAAATCATCCGACAGCGTACGGCGCGATGGAAAGCTGCCGATGGATATCGGTTGGCCTGCGCGCCGGATGTCAAGCGCATGTGTCCGACAGTGGAACCGGGGGAAGGGCGTATTCTCACGTGTTTACAAGAACACGAACAGGATCTCTCTGAAACCTGCTACCAAAGCCTGCCGAAGGGCCAGCTCCATTTCAGAAACTGAGCACTCCAACCTGCAAGGTATTCTGATGTGAACCCTGGCTTTCACGATATCGAGGGTTCACGGACTTCATCTTTATGCCGCCAGTCCTTGGGTGCAGGAGCGGAGTGCCGTGGCGAATTCGCTCGCACGGCGGTAGCGTTGGGCTGGATCTTTCTGCAGCGCACGATCCATGACGTTCTTGACGGTAGGAGGTAGATCAGGTCTGAGCACCTTCAGGCTGGGATGGGGCGTTTGGGCGATGGCGAATAACAGCGCGGATACGTTGTCTGCCAGGAACGGCGGCCGGCCGGTCAGCAGTTCAAACATGACGACGGCTAGCGAGAACATATCAGAACGTCCGTCCACCTTTTTTCCTGCAATCTGTTCCGGGGACATGTAGGTCGGTGTACCCATCACGATATTCGTTTGCGTCTTGGCGGACATCGCCATCTTGGCGATACCGAAGTCCATGATCTTAATGACCTGTTCCTTGGTCAGCATGATGTTGGCCGGTTTGATGTCGCGATGGACCACGCCCTGTTGGTGCGCATAGTCCATGGCCTCGGCGACGGTGGCCACTATCGAAATGACTTGCTCGAACGACAGCAACTTCGGTTTCCGCGACCAGTCCTTGAGCGTCATCCCTTCGAGCAGTTCCATCGCGATGTACCCAAGAGGCCCCTCCTCGCCTGCATCGAAAATCGTGACGATGTTTGGGTGTGACAACCGGCCGGTTGACTCAGCTTCCCGAAAGAACCGCGCCTTCATTTCCTGGAGTGTATCGGAATCGTCGTTCTCGTCGAGTCGCATGGTTTTGATCGCGACGAATCGCTGGATAGTCGGATCTTTTCCGAGGTACACCACTCCCATGGCCCCACGCCCCAGCTCTTTCAGGACCTTGTAGCGACCAAGTATTGCAGGGGAGCCTGCCTGTGTGGTGGAGTGACGGGGTGAGGTGTCAACGTCACAGTCGCCCTCTTCCTGTCCGAGCGGCTCAGTTGTCGTGAGGGATGCCGTATGGTGAGTGGGCTTCGGTGATGTTGCAAAGAATCGATAGAGCGCATCAAAGTTTACCAACCAGATCGTCGTAATCCAGAGACCGGTGAGGGTGAGGACTGCCGTTTGTGCGATGGCATAGCGTGCTGTGCCGACGCTGTTGATCAGTGGGATTCCGAGCACTCGAAAGGTTTTGTCCACTGCCATGACAATAAAGAGGGTTGTGACGGGAAGGGTCATCCGTTTGAGGAACGACTGGCCTCGTCCGTCATCCGGTATCGAGTGACCTATCCGAGCTGCTATTAGGAAGAGGGCCGTGACTCCGACTGCTTGAGCGATCAGGTGAACAGTTTGGGCGCTGCTCAGACCGAAGAGAGTGAACGGGAATGAGTGAGCTGCAGGCAGTTTACTGAACGCGGGGCCGGCAAAAAAAGCCGCGCAGGTCATCAGAACATAGTGTAGGGCCCAGCGTGACGTATTGATCATAACCGACGTGCTGAGGAGACAGGCAGAGTCTAGCCGATCTGAGAGGGGAGTCAATGGATAGAAGAAATCATGCGATGGACGTGAGCCGGTCGATGCCTATCATTCCAGTGTGCTCGCACACTGCTAGACTCGTCCGACGACGGCCTTCATCTTCGTAAGCAGCGAAGCGGGGATATGCAGAGTGCCCTTGCCGATCCCCACGTCAATGTCGGGTTTCGTGAGACCATGGAAGTCGCTTCCTCCGGTGACCAACAAGCCGAGTTGTTGCGCGAGGCTGAGATACTCGCGTGTTTGCCGGGCTGCGTGGGTGCTGTAGTAGACCTCCACACCATCGAGTCCAGCAGACTTGAGATCGCGAAGCAGCTCTATTAACGAGCGATCTGCGAGTTTGACCCAGGTCGGATGGGCCAAGACGGCGAGCCCTCCCGCTGCTTTGATCCATTGAATGGCTTCAGCGGGACTTGGAAGATCTCGAGGCACGTAGGCAGGTTTTCCATCGGCAAGAAAACGATCAAAGGCTTCCTTGGCCGACGAGACCACCTGTTTGTCCATCAGGGCACGGGCGATGTGAGGTCGACCCACGGAGTCACTCCCCGCGAGAGCTCGAACTTCCTCGTAAGTGATGTCAATGCCGAGTGATTGGAGCCGTTCAATGATTTGCGGATTGCGCCGGTGTCGACTGTCACGCAAGGTCCTGAATCGTTCATTGAGGACAGAGTCGTGCCAGTCAAGAAAGTAGCCAAGGATGTGCAACTCTGATCGGCCGCTGATCGAGCTGACCTCGACGCCTGGGATGACTTCAATCCCAAAGGGCTCTGCCGCCGTGATGGCCTCCGCGACACCCGTCATGATGTCATGATCCGTGATGGCGAGGGCGGTCACACCGGCCTGATGTGCGAGGCCGATGACCTCCGAAGGGGTATGACTTCCGTCCGAGTGGGTTGTATGGAGGTGAAGATCTAAGCGGCTCATGTTGAAGTTCCTGGAGTGAAAGGTTTTTGTGCGACGAGTTGCGCAGTGTACGCCGAATCTCCGTCTCGAGCCTCTTCATGCAGTCCCTCATCATAATGCAGGACACGAAGTCCGGAGGTAAGGCACAACAGCTCCCCATGGCCCAGGCAGAACTCCCGGCGTCGTGGATGCTGGTAACGGAGGTGATGATCGATCAGAAAGGTCTCGTAGATGAACAGTCCACCAGGTTTGAGTACGCGAAAGAGATGTGGAAAGATCGGTCGATTCAGATAGAAGAAGACGAGGATAGCGTCGTATCGTTCCTCACCGAGATCCGGCGGATGCGGTGACTCCAAGTCGAGCGCTTGTGTCGTGACGCCGACGAGGTGTCTCGTTCGAGCATCGGCCAACAGCTGTGTGAGTGCTTGTTCATCTCGATCAACGGCCTCGACCTGGTATCCGAGGGATGAGAGAAACAACGTGTGTCGTCCTCTTCCTGCGGCGACGTCGAGGATCAACCCCTTGGGGAGGCGATCCAGCTGCTGTACGAGAAACCTCGATGGGTGTGGATCTGCACGGAGCACCAGCTGGGTCAACCTGGTTCGCTCTAGGGTGATGCCGACGGATGATGTGATCTGCACGATCGGCGGATGCAATTTTCGCAACCAGAGCTTGATTCGACCAACAGGGAATTCAGCAAAGAGAGCGGCGACAAGCTGTTCAGCGATTGATTCAAGAAGTTGTGCCTCTCGACTGGTTCCGATTTCGACGATGCGGCTGGCCACGGCCGCGTAGTCGATGGTGTGGTGTAGATCGTCAGAAACCCCCGCGTGATCGATCTGGCAATCCATCTCCAGATCGACGGCGAGGAGTTGCGCGCGCGCGCGCTCTTCGGGTGTCACGCCGCAACGACTACGAAATTCCAATCGCTCGATGCGGATCTGGTCGGTCATAAAGCATTGTCGAAGATCCGCTTTTGACCTGTCAAGCCAGGCGAAGGGGAATGGAACGGGAGCTGCTGATCAGGGATGCTGCCGATCTGCTCAGACAAAGTACCGGCTGGTATCGATCTTATATTCGGTGGTATCGACCAAACGGATGATGCTGTGGCGGTAGGTGCCGGTCTCGTCCTGTTCAGTGAGGTCCAGCTCGGGCCCATTGTCGACGGAGGTACCATGCTGGTCGGTAATCACTTTGACCAGAGGTCGTTCAGCGTTGGCTTTGTTGACGGCTGGTTTGAGGACTACGGCCAGCTCGTCGGTATCCAGCATGACCAGGCTTCCGATCGGGACGATGCCGACACAGTTGACGAAGAGTTTGAGGAGGGTGGGGTCAAAGCTCTTTCCGGATTTCGAGAACATAATGCTCAATACTTTGGATGGAGAGATCGGCTCTCGTCGGTAGACGCGTGACGAGGTCATCGCGTCATAGCAATCCGCGATCATCAGAATCCGGCCGGTCAGAGAGAGTTTCCACGGTGTCTTTAATTTGGGATAACCGGAGTAGTCCAAGTTCATATGGTGCTCGAACGACGCTGCGACCATGCGCGACGGAAGATTCGTGATGCCACGGAGCTGGGTGAGACTCAAGACACCTTCAGTCGGATGATTGCGCATCATCGTCCACTCGTCTTCCGTGAATTCACCCGGCTTGTTCAGGACCTCAAGCGGAATGTTGGCTTTCCCCATGTCATGAAACAGGGCGGCCAATCCAAGGTCGGCCAGTTCGATCTTGGGATACCCGGCGCGGTTTGCGAGAGCAATGGACAAGAGAGAGACGTTCACGGAATGGTTGTGGGTATATTGGTCGTGACAACGGAGCGTCGTGAGACCCAGAAGCGTCGACTCATCATGCATCATGAGATCCACGATGTTTTGAATGGCTCGTTTGGCTTGCTTGAAGTTTAGCGTTCCGCCGTCGCGTACGGATTGTGTCAGTTGTCCGACTTCGTTCGCGGCTTTACCGTATGCGACTTTCGACTGAGCTTTCTGCTGAGCCTTTGAGGCGGATCCTGTTCCGTTGCCGGACGTGGATCCTGTGCCCGCTTCAGCAGGATTCTCTTTGAGGGCAAGCTCGCGAGGATCCTCAAGTTGGATCGTGGTCACTTCGTTGGCCGTGAGTTCCTGTCGGAGTTCTTCCAGTGACTTTGTGGCCGGATCGAGCGTGACGAAGAGATAGGCAAACGCGCGAAGGTCCTTGGACGAGGTTGAGGCGCTAAACGTCAACCCCCCGATCTTCCATTTGGCCATGGTGTCAATCATGCTCGATGCCACGAGCATTTGTTGTGCACTGATTTTGAGGTGGCGTTCTCCGAGAAAAAGAAAATCATTCTGAATCCGCAGCGTCACGGGGTGATCACTGGCCAGCGTCTGAATCAGGGTCAACATGGTTTCGACCGGTTTATCAAGGGCGGCGTTCGTCCTCCCATGAATGCGCGATGTCTTGATGAGTGTATTCAGTTGCGTGATAAGCTGGAACCCCAGCATCGCCAGCTGTTGGTCGAGAATGTCGCCGGCTTCGGAGCCTTGTCCGATTTTCTGGGACAGGGATTTTTCATGTGTCAGGAGTGGTTCTGCCTGGGCGGCCTGTCCCTTCGACCGTGGTTGTGCTGTCTTGGGGACTGTCATGAAGGCTCTCCCTCCGTCGAGTGGGTGCCGGAGCGTGGTTCCCGATGGGGCTTCACTGTCTGGGTCAGTGCCATGCTGCAGGCTTGGCGAACGGCCGAACTTCCTTTTTTTGAGCCTCGTTCCAAGGCGGCGATTGCAGCGGGTGTCGCAAGTTTCCCGAGTGTTTCAGCCGCAAGTATCGCAAGCTCTTCCTTTTTTCTGCGATTTGTCCAGGCCCAGGCCGTCATGAGTCCCTGCCAGTACGGCACCGCTTCGTCTCCGCAAGAGACCCGCATGGCCTGGAAGATGCCGCGACGTTCGCTGATGGGCCGGTCCATGAAGTCGTTTTCGGAGAGCAGAGGAGACCATTGAGTGAAGGGTGCGGTATATTGGCCTGACATGAGAAGTTTCAGTGCGGCAAAGCGCACGCTTTCGTCCTCATCGCTGGTCAATGGCACCAGTCTTACCCCTGAGCCGGTCGGACGGAGCCGACCGATTGCGCGCACGACGTCACGCCGGACCTGTGCGTCAGGATACCGAGTTAACTTTTCGATCGGCTCAACGAATTTCGGACTATTCCAGGTCAGAAGGATGGAGATGAGATTGCGGACATAGATCGGTCGACGATCCATTAATCCTCTGACCACAGGATCCGGCTTGTCTTTTGCCAAGTGGGTGAGAGCTTCGACGACGATGGCCTGATGTCCCGAGGAGGTGAGGTTTGCCAGGAGCGTGCAGAGCGCAGGGACTGCCTCCGGCTTCATGAGGAGTAAAATGGTAGACAGGCCTTCGACGTTGGCATCCGGACTTTGATTCAGATAGTTTTCGATGGCTTTGATGCGTTCGGTGCGTCCTAGCCCGTCCATGATGGAGACGAGCTGCTGCTTGTGTTCCGTGCTGATATCTGGTCGCACTGCCTCAGTTTCATGCAGCAGGCTCAATACATGCTCTAACACCGTCCATTTTCCCTCGCGGAGGAGCGTTTCGACAACGTGGCCCCACAGGCCAAACAGTTTTGTCAGCAATGCTGGGGAGGTCTCAGAGACCAGAATCGAGGTCATGGCATCTAAAATGTACGAGAGGCCATCTTGTTTGCTCTCCGCTTCAATTTCTCTTGCGAGCGTGGCCAGTTCTTCTTCGGTGACTTCGTAGCCGACGAGTCCTGATTGAAGGCGGTTACTTGAAGCGCTACCGGAGGTTTTAGCGCTGTCTCCCTCTCCAGCCCCTGTGTCTCCGTGCCGGCCACGACTTCGTTCACGATCCAACAGTTCTCGGAGTGTCGAATCGGACAAACTCATTCCGCTATCCAGACGGAAAAATCCCTCATTCCCGACGGAGGCTTTTGCGACTTCTTCGGCCGTGACGATAGAGATGCTCGAAAGGTTCTTTTCCCAGATGCGCGTCACAATGTCATCATCGTCCTTGCTGGGATCAAGCCCACCCCACAGGGACTCCAGGAAGAATCCCAGATCTTCTTCGGTCAGGCCTTGATGCAGGGCCAATTCTCGAATGCCGTCCGCGTACAGCTTAAATGCAAGGCTTTCCCCGCCGCCATCCTGTTCCGCCTGATAGACCACACACTCTTTGCACAGGAGCGCCGTTCGCTGGACGAGGAAGGTGAGTTTGGAATAGGTGATCAGATGCGTGGTGAGTTCTTCGAACAGCTGATGCGAGAATTTCTGAGCAACGGGGTTGGCGGAGCCGTACGTTCGATTCGACTTTGCGGTTTTGTCCAACAGCTTCAGAACGCGCTTGATGGAGACGATCTCAGGATCTTCGGCGCCTCGTGCTGCAACAGCAGCCGCGAGCATCTCCTGCGCCGACGTGACGTTCGTGGACATAAGAGTAAGACCTACCGAGAGATCCGGTATTCGTCAAGAAAATCGCCATTCTTCGCTAGGGTGCGCTGAAGAGAGTCGGTACGAGCGGCTTGTTATGACATCGGAGGCCTCGGTAGAATTGGCTTGCACCATGAGTCGATCACTTCTCATGATCTGTTTTGGGGATAGTCTGACGGCGGGGTTCCAGTCTCCGACGAGGGAGAACCCGAGCGGACGAGACACGCCGTATGGACAGTTCCTGCAGTCGCATCTGGGTGATGCGGTAGAGATTCGTGTCAGTGGGGTTTGTGGTGAGCTGACGGGAGAGATGGTTGGACGGTTTCGACGCGATGTCCTCGATCACCAGCCGAACTATGTACCAATTCTTGGCGGGACGAACGATCTCGGATGGAATGCCTCACTGCAAGACATCTTTGACAATCTCATCAGCATGTACGACCAGGTCTTGCGAATGGGGGGCTTGCCGATTCCCGTGACCATTCCCTCGATACGCGTCGAGGATGCGGCAGGAAGCCGGGAGGGACAAGAATGGGTCCAAGCGCATGTGGGGCGCCGACGTCAGTTGAACCAGCTGATTCAGGAGTATGCCGATTTAAAGGGTATCGCCTACGTCGATTTGTTTGGTGCGACAGCAGAGCCTGAGAGCGGCGAACTGGCGGCGAACTACTCAAACGACGGCATTCATCTGACCACCGTGGGTTATCGGCTCTTTGCTGAACGAGTGGCACAGGTTCTGAAGCCGTTGTTAGCGGGATCTGTGCAATCATGAGTTTGAAGCTCCCATCGGTGACCGATCGGGAGTTCGATCGGGTGGTAGAGGGGAGTCATGTGCCGGTGTTGGTGGAATTTTGGAAACCAGGCTGTGGTCATTGCCAGGTTTTGATGAAAGAGCTGGAGCTGGTGCAAGCAGAATTGGCTGAGCGAGTCCTGATCCTCACGATGAATGTCGATGAGCAGTTTCAGATTGCTGCGGAATTGGAAATCTCGTCGCTCCCCGCGCTGGCGCTTTACATGAACGGCCAGTTTGTGAGTTTCATCGGAGGGCTTGGGAAGAAAGAAGCCATACGGATGAAGATTGAATCCGCTTTGCCCGGCTGATACTGATATTCAGCGCGCTTCTTACAGCACCCGCCATGTCCGGCCGTCGTTTTGGATCAACCGATCGGCTTCGACCGGCCCCCAGGTGCCGGCTTGGTATTCAGGGAGCCAGCGCTGTCCTGATTTTTCCCACGCTTCGAGGATCTGGGTGATCCAAGCCCAGGAGGCTTCAACGGCGTCGCGTCGCATGAAGCGGGATGCATCCCCCGCCATGACATCGAGCAAGAGGCGCTCGTAGGCCTCCGGAGATGGCCGACCGAAGACTTCTCCGTACTTAAAGTTCATTTCTACCGGATGGGTTTGCGCGCGTGTGCCAGGCACGCGGGAGACGATACGAAGGGACAGCCCTTCTTCCGGTTGAATCTTCAAAGCCAAGACGTTCGGAGCTTGAGGGTTTTGCTGGTTGGCATTGAAGAGGATCTGCGGGATCTCTTTAAATTGAACGGCAACCTCGCTGGCCCGTAAGGGCAACGCTTTCCCTGTGCGCAGGTAGAAGGGGACTCCCGACCACCGCCAGTTCTCGACGAAACATTTGACCGCCACATAGGTTTCGGTGGTGGAGTCCGGTTTCACACCTTTTTCACGGCGATAGCCCGGCACCGGTGTTCCGTGGACTTTTCCCTCTGTGTATTGCGCTCGTACGGTGCAGGTATCCACATCTTTGGCAGTGATGGGCCGAAGGCAGCGGAGGACTTCCATTTTGGCATTTCGTACGACGTTCGGGTCCAGCGAATAGGGCGGTTCCATCGCCACCAGGCAGAGCAGCTGGAGGAGATGATTCTGAATCATGTCTCGGAGCGCGCCCGCTTCTTCGTAGTAACTGGCTCTGGTTCCAACCCCTTCGGCTTCGCTGACGGTGATCTGGACATGGTCGACGTATTTGTGGTTCCAGATCGGCTCAAAGATGCTGTTGGCAAAACGGACGACCATGAGATTTTGAACGGTTTCTTTGCCCAGATAATGATCGATCCGGAAAATCTGCGATTCATCAAAGACCCGGCCGGTGACCTGGTTGATTGCTTGCGCGGAGGTCAGATCACGCCCGACCGGTTTTTCAACGATGATGCGTGTGTATGGTGCACGGGCTCCGGGCGTGCCGGCGAGTCCTGAACGGGAGAGCCCTTCGCAGACGTCGGTGAAGGAACTCGGGGGAATGCTGAGATAGAAAATGCGGTTTCCCGGGAGTTGGAATTTCTGCTCCAGTTCTTCGACCCGCTCCTTCAAGCGAGCGAAGGTCTGTGTCTCATCGTTGCCTCCTGCCATGTAGAACAGGTGTTGGGAAAATGCGGTCCAGGTATCTTCGATGAGCGCTTGGCGCGAGTGTTTGACGACGCCGTCACGAACCGTTGAACGGAATTCTTCGTCGCTCATGGGTGTGCGCCCGAGGCCGAGCACGACATAGTTGGATGGGAGCAACCCGTCGAGCAAGAGGTTGTAGACGGCAGGAATCAAGCGCCGACGAGCCAAATCGCCCGAACCACCGAAAATGACGAGGGTGCAGGGTTCGACCGGCGGCAGCGGTTCCTGTGCAGGATTGCTGTCGATGCGTGGACCATTCGTCGGCGCCATAGAAGTCTCCTCAGTGAACTCGTCTCGTTATCGACGGACCGCGTGACCGCCGAACGCGTTGCGAAGGGCCGCCAACATCTTTTCCGCAAAGGATTGCTCTTGTCGCGATCGAAACCGTGTGAAGAGTGCGGTCGTCAATGTGGGGACCGGGACGTCTTTTTCAATGGCATCGGCAATCATCCAGCGGCCTTCTCCGGAGTCCTGCACATACCCTTTCAGCTGGTCGAGTTTCGGATCTTGTTTGAGCGCGCCGACGGCGAGCTCCAGCAGCCAAGAGCGCACCACGCTGCCGTGCATCCAGAGATCGGCGACGCGTCCCAAATCCAGTTTGTACTCGCTTTTCGACATCAGCTCAAAGCCTTCCGCATAGCCTTGCATCATACTGTATTCGATTCCATTATGAACCATTTTGACGTAGTGACCTGCCCCGACGGCGCCGACGTGGGCCCATCCATTGTCCGGAGCCAGGGTCTTGAACAATGGAGCGAGCCGTTGCACTGCGGCCTCTTCTCCTCCGACCATGAGGCAGTAGCCGACTTTTAGTCCCCAGATTCCTCCGCTGGTGCCTGCGTCGACGTAATGGATCCCCTGTGGCTTCAATGCCGCAGCTCGTCGGACGTCATCGTGAAATCTGGTATTGCCGCCGTCGATGATCGTGTCCCCTGGTTTCAATAATGCTGCCACGGCCTGTACCGTTTCTTCCGTCGGTGCGCCGGAGGGAACCATGATCCAGACGGCACGGGGCGCACTGAGTTTGCTTACCAGATCGGCAAGAGACGTGGAGCCGACACAACCATGGCCTTCGGCCTGGTGGATGAGGTCGCTCGATCGGTCATAGACGACCACGCGGTGCTGATCGCGTCGTAGACGGATGACCATGTTCATGCCCATCTTGCCTAACCCGACAAATCCCAATTCCATAAAGGGCTCCTTGGTATGAAGGTCGGTGACAGAGAGCCGATGCCCGCTGATCGATGGCACAATCAGAGGCAGGCCTCTTCCATCGTATGCACCACAACGTCGTGATTAGGACGCTGCCGGTTCTGTACCGTGCGGCGGTCAGTCGATACGAGCCGGATTCGGGACATCCTTAAAGAGGAGATCGGCAAACTGCCGGCCAAAGTTGAGCCGGTCGGCGAGAGTCGTGGAGGTCAGGAATTGTCCGGCCAGGTCGGCGAGAGTGGGCTCGCGGGAAAACATGAAGCGATGGACATCCACCGGCGCGACCAGCCAAAACCCTCTCAGCCGAAAGAAGGCGGAAATGCAATCTTCGTAAAAGAGCGTCAATAGGTAGTAGGCGGTGCCAGGTTTGTCTACGAGATCCTGCGCCTTCCCTAAGAGATGGTAGCACTCCGCCTTGAGACGAATCTGCTCATTGATGGATGCCGACGGCGGACCCTGGCGGAAGCGCTGATGGACTTTGTCGAGGAGTTTGGCGCAGACACCATCATGATCGTAGAGGATCCGACTTTTTCGCAAGAGGGAGGGGAGTCGGAGGGAGTAGGCGAGGTCATCTTCCACCGAACGGTAGCCATGATAGCGGATATCGGCAAGTCGCTCGCCGACTCGGAGAATTTCATGACCCTCTGTTTCTCCCTTGACGAGGGCGAGCAGATCGATATCGCTATGGGGTGTGAGTGTGCGCCGCGCCCCGGATCCGACCAGGAGGATGCCGACCAAGTCGCCTCCTCTACGGCCCTTCACATGCCGGACGGCCACTTCAATGCCGTCTTCAAATCCTGGAGGGGGAGGACTCTCCGGTTGTTCCGGCGGCTCAGGCACGTCGAGCAGCTCGGCGTTCAGTTCTTCACGAGTAGGAGTGGTGGTCGCCGTGTTGGATTCCATAGACATCAATAATTATTGCGGAGTGGTTATGGATGATGCTTGTCTTGCGCATTCGTGGTGCGAGGTCCGCCTGCCACGACATCACTTCGGCATTCTATGGATCGAGGGGGAGCCTGTCAATGTCGAACGATCATCGAGGGAGAACCCGCGTGAACGCTGCGACAGCTTCTTCAATCTGAGGGTCCGTAATATCCAGGTGGGTGACGGCGCGATAGCTCTTTCCGCCGACCGAGTTGATGAGCACACCTTGCTCTTTGAGTGCGGTGACCAGGTCGCTCGGCGAGCGTCCCTCGTCGAGGATGTCAAAGATCACGATATTCGTTTCCACATGCTGCGGAGCGATCTGGATGGCTGGAATTTGCTGAAGCAGCCGGGCCAGTTTCTTCGCATGTTCGTGGTCGGTCTTGAGACGGGCCACATGTCGTTCCAACGCATAGATGCCGGCGGCGGCCAACACGCCGGCTTGACGCATGGCGCCTCCGTACATGCGGCGAAAGCGACGCGCTCGCTCGATGAGCTTGGGATCGTTGGAGAGGAGCAGGGATCCGACGGGCGCGCCGAGCCCCTTCGAGAGGCAGAGGGAGACGGTTTCAAAATGCTGGGCATAGGCGGTCGGAGGGAGCGTCGTGGCGGCCACGGCATTGAAGAGCCTGGCGCCGTCGAGATGCATCGGGATGCCGTGTCTCACCGCGATGGTGCGGATTTTTTCGATCGTTGAAAGAGGGTAGATGGTGCCGCCGCCGGCATTGTGTGTATTCTCCAAACAGATCAGCGCGGTCTTGATGCTGTGCGGGTCATCCGGCCGGATCGCGGCTTCCACCTGCTCAGCTGTGATGATGCCGCGCTCTCCCTGCACCCAATGAAGCTGCACCCCGGCCAGGGCACCGGCTGCGCCCTGCTCGTATCGGACGATATGGCTTGTGCTTTCGACGATGACTTCTTGTCCCGGTTGGGTCTGAATGCGAATCGCCAGTTGATTGGACATGGTGCCGGAGGGAACGAAGAGGCAGAACCGCTTGCCTAGCATCGTTCCAGCCATGTCTTGAAGCCGATTGACGGTCGGGTCTTCGCCATAGACGTCATCGCCCACGTCCGCGCGGGCCATCGCCTTGCGCATCTCATCGGTCGGTTTGGTGACGGTGTCACTGCGAAGATCGATCATTCTTACGGCCTCCCCTCTATGCGGTAGCGCATTGTAGCAGATCTTCTACTTGCAGGCGACGATACACCTGATACACTGCGAGCGCATGGATGATCTACGTCATGCTCGACTTCAGCGATGGGCCGACTTCCTCGGAGCCAGACAGGAAGAGCTGGTGCCGTTGGCCTGGGCGTTCGCCTATTTTTTCTGCCTCCTCTGCGGGTATTCCATCCTCCGGCCCGTTCGTGATGAGATGGCCATCGAAGGGGGACTCAAGCATCTCCCGTGGATGATGACGGCGACGTTTCTCACCATGGTCGCGGCCACGCCGCTATTCGGGTGGCTCTCCGCGCGGTGCTCACGCTATCGATTGCTGCTGACAGTGTACGGGTTCATTATTACGAACCTGTTCGCGTACTACGTGCTGATGACCAGTCATGTATATCCCGAGTGGGTGGCCCGCAGTTTTTTCGTGTGGCTCTCGGTGATCAATCTGTTGATCGTGTCCGTGTTCTGGAGCTTCATGGCCGATCTCTTCACAACCGAGCAGGGGACGCGACTGTTCGGAGTCATTGCGGCGGGAGGGAGCAGCGGGGCATTGGTCGGCCCGTTGATCACAACAGGACTGACGTTTGTCTTCCCGGTGCCGGTGCTCATGCTGGCCTCGGCGGGGTTTCTGCTGCTCTGTCTGGGATGTATCTATCGACTCGAGCGATGGGGACGTGAACAGTCCGCGCATCACCAGTCGAGGCCCGGTGAGCCGCTTCACGGCAGCTTCCTGGCCGGCATCCGTCTGACACTGTCCTCACCCTACCTGATGAAGATCTGCGGGTATTTGGCCTGTCTGACCATGACCGCCACGTTTCTGTATCTCGAACAGACTCGCTTGGTGTCTGAATATCTCGATCAGCCGGAAGCCCGCACTCGCCTGTTTTCCAGTCTGGACTTCACGACGGGGCTGTTGACGTGGTTGACCCAGGTGTTTCTCACACAGCGCGTGATTCGGCGCTTCGGTCTGGTCGTGCCGTTGCTGTTTTTGCCCGTCATCAGCGTAATTGGGTTTTTAGGCATTGCCTTATGGCCGACCCTTGCACTCTACGTCGTTTTTTCCGTCCTGCGGCGGGTGGGGGAGTATGCGCTCTCAAAGCCGGCGCGTGAAGTGCTCTTCACCGTCGTCAGTCGAGAAGAGAAATATAAAGCGAAGAATTTTATCGACACGGCCATTTCTCGCGGCGGCGACGCTTCAACCGGATGGCTCGTCACGGGTGTGAAGGCTCTCGGTGCCACAACAACTCACATTGCCTTGGCGTTGGTGCCAGTAATGGTTGTCTGGGCCTGGCTGGCGAGGATGCTGGCTCGGGAGGAGGGACATCGGTCGCCTTCGCAGAAGACCTTTAGAAACTAGTTTGTCTCGTCCTGAAAATAGAAGCGGGGGGGCTCTGAGCAAGCGCAGCGCGACGAGGTGGCACGTGGCCGCTCCTGCCAGGAGTTGCTGTCACTGATTCTGAACCCAGGCAAGCGTCTCCGCGCGTGTCAATCGACGCTGAGGCGAACTCTGAGACTGCAAGCATGGGATAGGCTCGTCGACCCCTGTGTGAGCCAAGTCGAACCGCATGAATCCGTTGAGGGGTGCGGTGCTCAGTCCCGGATCGTCACTGCGCCGATGACGTAGGAGCTGGTCCGGCCTGCTCGGGCTCCTCGGATCCGCACTTCGGAGACATCGCGCACATGGTCACGGAGCGTCCATGTGGTGTTGGCTTGCAGTTCGGGCCAGAACCACCAGGTGCCATCCCGCTTTCGGAACCAGAGCTGGATCGAGGTATCGGGGAGCACCTGAATCGAGTCCATGTCGAAGTAGATGGGCGCATGGGTATCGGTTGTGCTGAGCCATACCTTGACCCATTGACTTTGGTCATGGGAGGTCAGGACGCGCGGGGTTCTGACCCAATCCACATCAGTGCATTTCCATTCCACGAGTCTGCCGAATCCTCGTCCCAGGCCGTCTCCGGGATCCGGGAGGGTGTAGCACTCGATTCCGGTCTCCATGCTCAAGTGGTAATGGGCCGAGCCGATGGTCTCAAGATTCACGTCACTGCGTGAACAGTGTTGGCGGTAGGTCCAGCAGTTGGTGTGCTTGGTACTGTCACAGACTTGCAGCTGTCCGTTTGATCCACGGCTGGTTTTGAGGGCCAAGGTCGATCTGGCATGCCCGTAGATCTGGCCCAGTGCGGCTTCGTCGTCAAATGTGACCAGGCATGATTGGCGAGGGCTGTCGGCTGAACGCGCTTGCACGGCTTTAGGCGGTTGGCTCTCCCGCTCTCGTTCGGCGACTTGTTCAGGGGTGGCCTGGGTTGGTGCCGTCAGCGTCTGCGCGGATTTCAATTGCGCACAGGCTCCCAAGGTTGTTGTGAAAATCAGGCAGAGCGCCAAGTAGCACCCGCGCCCATTCATCTGCACTCCAGACCGCATTGTTCCTCCTTCGTCCGGCCCATCTCGACGTGCTCCTGCCGGCTTGTTATTCGTCATCCTCACTGATCAGTGCCATGTTCGGCACGCCCTAGATCTCGACCGTGGTTTACTGATCCAAAAAACGCGTGTTATAGTCCGCCGTCTCCATCATCAGGTCGGTGCTCACGAGGTGCTCGTGACGGCAACGACGCAGTTGAACCTGTTTTATGGATCATGAGGCTTATGGCGATTGACGTTCCTGCCAAATTATACATCGAGAAGCTGTGTAAAGACTCACGGAGTATCGCCGGCGCCCTGGGGCTCCTCCCTGGCTCAGTCAAGACGACCGCGCTTCACGCCATGGCTGAGCGCATGGCCTCCGACCACGACACAATTCTAACGGCGAACGCGAAGGATGTCGAGGCGGTGGGGAAGTCTTTTGGGGAGGGAACCGCCAAGGAGGGGATGAAGGCTGCCGTGGCTCATGTGCGGCTGACGGCTGAACAGATCCACGAGATGGTCGGGCAACTTCATCAGATTGCCGAGTTGCCGGATCCGGTGGGGCTGGTGGTGTCACGGCAGGAACGTCCGGATGGTTTGCTCGTCTCGCGGGTCAAAGTACCGATCGGCGTGCTGGGGGTGCTTTCGGAACGCAGTCCGCTCGTCACGGTGGAGTCGATTGCGTTGGGGCTGAAGTCGGGGAATTTCTGTATTCTTCGCGGGGCTCCGGAATGGCGGCATACCCATCAGGCGATTGATGCGGGGTTGCGTGAGGCGGCCTTGAAGAGTGGGGTACCGGCTGGGGCCTGGGTTCTAATTGATCGGCCGGATCGAGATGTGGCGCTCGAACTGATGCGATCTGCCAAAGCGGTGGACGCCCTTATCGTGCGGGGCGGCGCCGGGTTACGAAAAGCTGTCGCAGAGCAGGCGAAGGTGCCGGTGTTGTGCGATGACGGGGGGGTGACGCAGCTGTATATCGACGGCGACAGCGACATTCCGATGGCGCAAAATCTGGTGATTAACTCGAAAGTCCAACAGCCAGGAGCCTCCAACTCCCTGGATACGTTGCTCGTGCAACAGGTGATCGGACGACAGTTCCTGCCGCCGTTGATCAATCGGTTACTCGATCAGTTTAAAGTGGAGGTGCACGCCTGCCCGAAGACCGTCGCCCTCATGGGGCAGATGGCCATGACGGGCCATACGGCGATTGTCCCCGCAACAGAGACCGATTGGCGGACGCAGTTTGCCGGACCCACCTTAGCCATCAAGATGGTGGAAGGGTTGGACGAGGCGTTGGCGCACATTGCCGCCTATCGCCCCTGTCTGACGGCGATGATCGCCACCAACCGCTATGAGTCGGCGATGCGATTCACCAGGGAAGCCGATGCCGGCGCCGTGCTGGTCAATGCGTCGACCAGGCTGCATGCCGGGGAGAGTTTCGGGGTGGGACATGACGTGGGGTTGAGTGTCGGGAAGTTGCACGCGAAAGGCCCGATTGGTCTGGAGCAGCTGACCTGTGAAAAGTATGTCGCATTCGGATCCGGACAGCTGCGGTTGCCCCATCCGGTACCGGAGACGTACTTCGACGCCATCATGCTGAAGAGGCCGTGATTTCCGTGAAGTGTCAGGCGTGAAGCGTGAAGTGTGTCGTGCTGAGGCGAGGAGCGTATAGCGAATGGCCTATAGCACGGAACATTAAGGATGATACGCCGGTTTTTCACCTAGTCGTCGGCCAGAAGCCATCGGCCATATGTTCCCCTCTTCAGATGAGATACGAGCGGCCCTCCACGAACATCTGGCCTGGTGGGGACTCAGGAAGTTCACGACCGACCACGACTACTTTGCCTGGCAACAGCAACAATTCTCTCCGGACAATCTGAAACAGCTTGCGTCATGCGCCGAACGAAAACGCGTAGGCGATCGTCGCGATGAGATTGCCTTCTATGATGTTGCTGCCCATCCGACGATCTTTCCGGTGCTGTACAGCCAGCAATACGACTATTACGAAGCGATCGCTCCATGGATGGCGGTGCAGTGTGGTGCTGCGAAGCAGATCCTCGATTTTGGTTGTGGACTGGGGATTCTGACCTCTTTTTGTGCACGCCTGTTTCCGGAGAAGAGCTTTGTGGGGGTCGACCGGTCACTCGCGTCCATTGCGGTCGCACAAAAACAAGCTGACCGACTGGGCCTACGCAATCTCCGCTTCGACTGTGTGGACGGAGAGGTCCAGCCGCTTTCCGGTTGTTACGATCTTGCAGTGGCCACCCATGCGCTGTTTCAGGCTGAGCATGATCCTGGACTTCCAAGCCGAAGTTGGCGGACCTTTGAACGTGGGAACGATCCGACACTTCAGGCGGCATTCGAACAGCGAACAGGGCTTGGTCGTCGGTTGGACAACTTGGTGGATGTGCTGTCTTCAGAAGGTCGCGTGATGGTGTGTGAAAAAAGCAGGCAACTGGCCAGACGAGTGCCTTTTCAGCGAGCTCTGGCGGCGAGAGGGTTACAGCTGATCGAACCTCCCATCCCTGTCCAATATCACACAGTCGAAGAACTTGTGGAGGACGGACCATGCTATCGGTTGCAGCGCAGAAGTCAGGAGAATGTCATATGGGATGAATCACCGGAGCCAGATGAGGATCGCCCATTTGCTCCTGAAGCCATCGCGATCTCTAGCGATGCCGAGCATCCCCTCTATGAAAATCATCGGCCTTCCGCTCAAACGGCATGGGAACAACTCATGGGCCGCGACGTGCTCGCCGAGACCACACGCGGGGAGCCGGACGGTCGACAGGTCCATGTCGAGCGTGGAAGATTCCCAGGATTTCAGTATCTGTACTGCGCGAATACCTTCGACCAACGCCAGTTGGTCATCGTGGAGCAGGCTCAAGCTGGCATACTGGAGACGTACTACCGAGAAATTCTATGTGAGATCGCCTCGTAGATCTCCTAGTTTGTACTGGTCCATGCAGCTCTTTGGACTACAAAAACCATCAATACCCGACATCGTCCTTGCAATCGTTTTCGGCTCTCGCTACCCTTGAGTCGCTTCCCAACAGATGTCTCCTGAACGCTGAGTGCGATGTCAATTCGTGTTCCTGCCGGGTGATGAGTCGGAAGGAGAAATGGCCATGAAAACGGCGCACACCGTTCTTGTTGCACTGAGCATCCTGTGTATCGGGTGCACGACGCCGCCGGAAGTCAAGCAGGCGTTGATCGCCAAGGATCAGGCCTATGCCGAAAACGCTAGGCTGATGGACATGCATCGCCAACTTCTGGAGACGATCGACCAGCGCTATGCGTATTGGTATCAATACACGAAGCAACTGGCGCTACTCAACCTGGCGTTGAAATGGGCGACGACCGACCCTGGTCCGGCGGACGAGGCCGGCAGAGGCGCACTGGTTTCGGCGACGATCAAAGAATTCGGAACAGACTCCGACATGCGAAGTGCACTGATCCATGCCATCAATAGCATGCGTCTCAAGGACCTTCCGGAACGCAAAGACAAACAGGGCACGATCGTGTTTGAAAAAGGCCGAGGCGATATGAACAGCCTCATCCGTGAGATTCCGACTCTCATCAACGTCATTCATACCCAGGTGGAAGCCGAGCGAAAGACCGAAGAGAACACCAGGCCGACGGACTACAGCGGATTTGACGACTATCAAACGAATCTTGCCGCATTGCGTCGGCTCAACGGGATGATCAAACGGTATCTTGACATCGATGTCACGATAGACAAAGCGGACATTCGACAATTAAGCGAGTCCGTGAAGGCCTTGCGCTGAGAGGGTAGTTACTGGAAGGAGCCTTTCATGCAGTCACCTAGAGTCGTCGTCGCTGTGGCGCTGCTCGTGCTGGTTGCCCAAGCAGGTTGTCATTCGATTCAGAGCAACGCAGTTCGAGATCTCGTCAAACGAGAAGGTGTCAAGATCGATGCTGCGCAGACCAATATCCACCAATACCATCGCGATACTCAAAAACGGATCGACTATTTGAAGCAATCGCTTGATGACCTTGATGCCAGTATCAAGCTTGTTCAGGCCGCTGAAGCGCGACATGCGCTCATCGCCGCGTCGCCGCAGCATGTGCTGACGAAGAAGGGGGTCGATGCATGGGCGGTGTCCTACTTGATCGGCAAGGCGTATCTTGCCGAGTACCAAGGGCTTGAACAGGCGGTGAAGAAGCAATTCGAGGACGATTTTTGTGCGGTACTGGAGGCGGTCAGCCGTATTGAAGATTCGTGGGGTGAGCTCGCGACGATCCATACACAGATCGAGCGGTACAGTCAGAAATCATTTCTCGCCTCGGTCGATCCCGAGTTCGTCGGAGCGTTGGTGGAACACGCCCCAGGCGGATCGGATCGGTTGGCCCAGGTGCTCGCCAGTTCGCGGACGGTGAACGAGGCGCTGGGTGAAGCGGCGACCTATCGGTTCCTAAAATCACGAGCGTTGGATCGGACGCGATCGCTAACGGTGGATCTCATGGATCTTGTCGAACGAGTCAAGTGAATAGGAACGGCGAAGAACCTGTGAGCTGGAGGAGGCCTCAATGAGTATCCCGATGAGCGTCGAAGGTATCACCGCCTTTCTCAAACAGAATGACGCGCTGATCACTCAAATCAGAGAGGGGATCGAGCTTGGTGAAACGGCTGCCACCGACATACGGAAGTTCTTCACCAAGTTGAATGTGGCGAAGGACGATGCTCAGGAAGTGTTGGACGCGCTTGGTCCTCACGTCAAGTTCGTGGTCGCGAAATCCTCCGACGTTCGAGCCACTCAAGCCGCGCTCCTTGAGGAGATCAATGAGGTGAGCCAGGCCATTCGCGATTCCGACGGCGATCCGGATTTGCGCGCCTTGCAATTGCTTCATCGGTCCAGGCTGTACAAGAAACTGGCCGACACGTTTAACGAGACGGTGTCGAGGATGATTCCGTTCAATCAGCCGGAGATCGACGAATTGGATACGTTGTTGAATCGTGCACGACTCGATGCGGAAAAACGGCAGAAACTGGCGTTTGTCCTCGACGGGGCGGTCGGCCTGGCGAAGTTTGCGGCAAAGGTGGCCATGAAGGTTGCCGCGGCATGATCGGCAGCTCCCATCCTTGGGGTGGTGTCATTGCGGAACGAGTCTGATGAGAAGGGGTGAGCCGGTGTCCGCTCATGTTCGACTGCTTCTGCTGATGCTTGTGCTGTTGCATCAGGGTTGTTCGGCATTGTCCGGTCCACGCCAGCACAGTGAAGTACGAAGTCCGGAAACCGTCAAGGCTGCTTCCTTGCCTCTCCCTCCTGGTCGTGTCCATAGGTTGGAATTCGATGATCCCGCTGACGGTGTACGCAGGAAACCGATGGGGATCACCGCGCTTCCCGCCGGCCAAGGAACTGTAGCGGATGGGGCGGCGTCGACGGCGAGAGCCTCGGACCTCGCAGCGAAAGCCGTGACCAACTCGAAACTCCGCCAGGTCCTTGGGAGTCGCTACACGGTCATCTCCGTAACGGTCACCGATCCGAGTACCACACATCTTTCCGGATGTTGCACCGGAATGATGCCCAAACATCATCTGCTGTTTTACAGCTATACGAACGATGTCGCCGTGGATGTTGAGATGAAGGGTGAGGATGTCATCACGATCGTGCAGAGAGATCGGTCGTATCTTCCTCCGGAGGGAGAGGAGGAAATGCAGCAGGCCATCGATCTGGCGAGAAAGGACAGCCGAATTCCGGGCGGGCTTCCGCAGCTGGATGGTCACGCGATTCTCATGCAGCCGGGAGACGGGGTGCTGTGGAACGAACCGGGGTACGGTCACCGGGTCTTCTGGGTGACGTTTTCCGAGGGGCTCACCGGCAATCCGGAATATTGGGCTGTTGTCGATCTGAGCGCACAAACCGTTCTGAAGGTCGAAAAAGAAGACGCACATCCGTAAAGGAGCGGCCTGTGAAACAGCGAATCATCCTCCTCTTGGCGTTGCTGGGCGGTCTCTTCTCGCCGTCTTTCCTCTTGGCCGAAGACAGATCCGGCCATATCGATTTCACACCATGGAGCCTTGATTGGGACATCAGCGACGATACCGGTCTGGCGTTACGGAACGTGTTCTATGCCGGAGAAAAAGTGCTGGCCAAAGCGAGCATGCCCGTCCTTCGAGTCAAGTATGAGAAAGAGCGACACTGGTGGAATCCCTTTTCACTGGGTGGGTCCCGTGCCGCAACCGGCCGGTGCGGCCCGTTCCAGGATCGGTTGAGTTGGACGAATATCGTGCCCATTCCGAATTGTGGCGACAAGAAAGTCTGTGCACAGACCTATCACCATGACGAGGTGGAATGGTTGGAGCTGGGGGTCTACGCCAGAATCGGCGAATACCACATTTATCAGGCATGGTACATCTCGCGGGACGGAGAAATTCATCCGGTCGTTCATAGCCGAGGCTTGTCTTGTAATACCGACCATGTGCACCATCCCTACTGGCGATTTGATTTCGACATCGACGGCAATGGGCAAGACCAGGTGTTTCGCTATGATGTCGGTGGAAAAGATGAGGGGTGGGGGGCCGGATGGCATAAGTATACGAACGAGGTCAACGATACGAACGTGCCGGATCGGATCTGGTTTGTTCGGGATCAACCGACGGGGCATGGGGTGTGGGTGCTGCCTGGTCAGGCCTATAGCCCCTTGGCCGATCAGGCCCTGACAAGGGACTCATTTTCGGATATGGATATTGCGGTTCGGCGGAACAAGCGGTGGGAAGATGAACCTTGGACGTTTGGTGCCAGAGGGGAACTCGCCTACGATCAGGACCAAGAGGGGATTCAGGAACAAGACATCGTCTTCTGGTACGTGGGGCACCTTCCGCACAAGGCCGCACTGGGCCCAATCAAGTGGCTGACTCTTGGCCCTGTTCTCCGCATCCAGCGATAGCGTGCATCGTTCCCAGGGCCACAGTTCAAGTCGACCGCCCTCAGAAACTATCCCCTTTGAAATCCCTAACGGATGGAGGTTCGACGAATTCGTACTGGAGGTGTGTCTCCCGTCGCACCGATTGGAAATGTTTGGGTCGAGCGAGCTTGGGATTGAGATGGGGAAAGTCGAAGGGGTTTATCCGGACCCGCAAAGAAAAAGGCTATGCCTGATGAGGCTCCGGCACACACGAAGTGCGATTTGGAGCTGGCGAGAGGAATCGAACCTCCAACCTGCGGTTTACAAAACCGCTGCTCTGCCGATTGAGCTACGCCAGCATGCGAACGAAATTAGCGGGTTAGGGTGATAGGTGTCAAGGTCGATTCGTGTTTTATGCCCAAACTGTGCCCAAGAAGTTTTTAAGAGGCCTCACGCAGATCCGTCTCGCCCACAAGGTTGTAGCGATCGAAGACCGATCGGGTCTTGTGGCCCGTGATCTTCATCGCTCCAGTCTCCGTAATACCTGAATGGACCAGATCCCTCACGTCTGTCCGTCGGAGATCGTGGCGAATCATCCCTGGTACTCCGGCTTGCTGGCACGCCATATCCCACGCTTTGCGGAAGCTCCGAAGTGGTTGTCTGTAGAACCGCCCCTTGCTGGGATTAGGAAAGAGATGGGGGAGGACTTGCTAAAGCGTTGTTGCCATCGCTCGATCCCGCCCCAGTTGTCGCAAGAGCAAGGGCTCAAGTTCTGGGGTGAGGTAGACCGTCCGTCCCCGTTCTTCGTTTGCCCTGGGTCCAGCCGTAAGGTTCTTGTCCCGAGGTCGACTTGTGTCAAGCCTATAGGCTGGATGCCAGGATTTATTACTTCGGTGGGATGATACGTGATATCCGGTTAGTCCCAAGGCGAGCACGTTGAGCGACCGAATCTTGACGCGTACTGGGCTGTAGGCGGGGCGTCCGCTGCGGTGTTGGGAACGGGAGGAGAGCAGTGGATCAGACTGGTATCGGGAATGGGCTCCGAGGTGGGATTTGAATATCACGTGTGCGGCTTCCATTCTTGTTTGATCAAAGAATGGGACTTGGGACTACTTTTTCGCATAGCTCCATAATGTACTGGACAGAGAACTCTCCGATATCTAGGGAGAACCCCAGCCGAAGCACATTTTCGTCCAGGGTACGTCTCGCTGCAGGCACGTTACGAAAGATTTTTTTCTTCGACGGTGACGTCCCAATGCTTCGAAATCTGAATGCGCTTGCCGGGGTTCTGGAGAATCTTCTTGATGACTTTGGCGTCCATGAATCGCCGCAACTCCTCAAGGGACATGTGATCAGCTAAGAACTCCTCATGCATGATCAAGAGCCAGGACAACTTGCAATCACCCTGATGAAAGGTAAATGTCGGTCGGACCTTCTGATTGAATGTCACGTCTCTGAATTGTGTTTCGAGACATGCCTGTATGGTCTGGAGCTTCATAGGATCCATTTCGCATTGACTCTGGTTCATACTGCCTCCATCTCCGGTTTGAGCCCCCAGCGAGTGCTGTGATTCCTCTTGGTCGAGAGCTCCCTGTTGAATCCTGTGGCACGGTTATGCGGCTAGTAGTTCGATGTCCTCGTGTCCCCATAACACACCAAAGACCTCTTGAGTCGACACGGTCTGAGGACTCACCTCCACTGGTCTGGCATGCAACTGACGATGTTGCCACAACACGGCGTCATCTCGGTGCCCACAATTTAAACAGCGCCAGCTAAAGCTCCACATCTCGCCATAGCCCCCTTCCATATCGATCATGTGCTCTTTTCCAGCATCAACCCTTGGCACCGTGTACAAGTGGTCATCACAGCCTCCATGTGGTGAGTGCATTGCGGCTGAGTTAACGGTATCAGGGACGCTGATTCGAACCAGACCCGAATGAAGTACGTCGAAAGAGGGGGAAGGAGTCGCAGAGGGGCAGCGCTCAGGCTCAAAAGGCTGCTACTCAGACTTTCACCAGAATCACGAGGAATGCTCGAGAATCCAAAGGCGGTTTCCCCATTGGATCCCGAAAGGCCGTCGCTGCTTAGTGTGCTCGTAGTTGTGCCTGGGAGCCCCCTTAGACCTCACGCCACCCCCGCCAGCTAAGATGACAAAAGGAAACCCCTTGTAACCATTAAAGATTCGAAGAGACTCTGATTCTCTTGTTGGCTTATAAAATCGCTGCTCTGCCGATTGCGCTACGCCAGTATGCGGTTCCGACATCCTCGAAATCTGGATGGTCGTTCAATCTATTTGTCCGTGATCTGCCATGCTTATCGGTCGATATGGATTGGATATATCTGCCGGTGCAGGATTGGACGACTAGCTTGGCTCCTGTCGGTATGGTACTTGAACGCGTCGTGGCGGCGTCTGATCGTCAGCATCCACACGATTTGTTTGACGTGCAAGAATTGTTGTGAAATGAGGGAGTCGCTGGAAGTGTTCCTCGTCTATTCGGTGAGCAGAGACCGAGCGATAGCCGACGTGCTAGCCTCAAACCCTCAAATGCTTGTTACCGCGTTTCAAGAACAGTTCTGTGGGATGACGTTCACACCGGTCACGGTGCAGGAATTGGACGAGACACGTTCCGCCATGATCTCCCTCATTCACTCCTGGCTCGTGGAACGACACAAAGAGTTCTTGCCTGGGTTCAAATGTGGAGAACCGAATTGAGCCCTGTTGCATGGGCCCGGGGTGGTGAAGTTGTCCGCCGTTCAGTGGAAGCAAATGAATATCGCCAGAATGGCTCCCGAGAAACGTCATCAGGTGGTTGAACGCCTTCAACGGGTTTTGTACAGATAGTCGATGACCGAACACTCCCTTCTCGGAATCCCAAAACTGAGGGTGGGGCGTGCGCTGTGAGTTGTATCACGATGTTCGATCACCGTCCGCTCCTCCGGTTCTCGTCATAGTAATTGATATCGCTTGCAATGAGTGCCTTGGGCCATTATTCTAAGCCCGCCACGCATTTCGCATTCCACATTTTATGAGTATGAACCCAGTTAACGTACTGATTGTCGACGATGATGCGGCCGTCCGGGCGATTCTGCAGGAGGTGCTGCTGCACGAGGGTTATGGGGTTTCCCTAGCCGAGGACGGCAACGCGGCGATTCAGGTCGCCAAAGAGTCGGTCATCCATATCGTGATCACGGACTTGCAGTTGCCCGATATCGATGGGATGGAGATCATCGATCGTCTGGCCAAGCAGGATGCCAAGATTATTCCCATCATGATGACCGGGTTTGGGACGATTGAAACCGCGGTGCGAGCCATGAAGTCAGGGGCCTTTGAGTTCATTACCAAACCCTTTGATCTCGAGACGGTTGCGGTCGTGGTACGAAAGGCGGCGGAGTTTTATCGGCTGCGACAGGAAAACCACTTACTGCGGAAAGCCGTTCGTGAGCAGTATCGATTGGAGCAGTTGGTCGGTGTCAGTGAGCCGATGCAACAGGTATTGGAGTTCGTGCAAAAGGTCGCCGACAGTGACAGCACGGTGATGATACAAGGTGAGAGTGGGACCGGCAAGGAGTTGGTTGCCCGGATGCTTCACTTCAACAGCCTGCGTCGGGACCGCCCGCTGGTTCCGGTCAACTGCGGAGCCATTCCTGAAAATCTGCTGGAATCGGAACTCTTCGGACACGAAAAGGGTGCGTTCACCGGCGCCACTCACTCGCGGATGGGTCGGTTTGAATTGGCGAACGGTGGGACGATCTTTCTTGATGAAATCGGCGAGATGAGCCTCCCCTTGCAGGTCAAGCTCCTGCGGGTGTTGCAGGAACGGGAGTTTGAACGAGTCGGAGGCAATCGCACGATTCATGTGGATGTGCGCATTATCGCGGCGACCAATCAGGATCTCGAGTTGCAGGTGGAGGAGCGGCGATTTCGGAAAGATCTTTTCTATCGGCTCAACGTCATTCCCATCCTGATTCCTCCTCTTCGAGAACGCCGAAGCGATATTCCACTGCTCATTGAGCATTTCCTGACCCGGTTCAATCAGAGCAAGCATACGGATGTGTCGGGCTTTTCGAGTGAGGCGCTGCAGTTCTTGATTGAGTACGATTGGCCCGGTAACATTCGCGAGCTGGAGAACATGATCGAGCGATTGGTCGTCCTGAAAAAACAGGGGACGCTGGGTGTCGAGGACTTGCCTCAAAAATTCGGCCGCCGGTCGATGACGCCTGAATTCAAGGAACAGTTCATCCGGTTCAACGACGATGGGATCAATCTCTCAAGAGAGGTGGAACAGTACGAAAAGCATCTCATCATGGAAGCGTTGCGCAAGGCGAATGGTGTCACGTCCAGAGCCGCGCAGTTGCTCCACTTGAATCGAACCACGTTGGTCGAAAAGCTGAAACGCAAGGGAGTTGATCCACGGTCCCATGTGGAAACTCTTCCGCTCTGGCCCCGCGTATCCAGTCAAAAGATTGACGACCTTCCGACCTAGTCGATGCCAGTCCTGACGCGATTCCGGCTGATTCTCAATTCCTCGGGAAAACTCTCCTGATTTTCCTCAAGTTTTTGATTAAGGCCAAGGGCATGAGCCTTGCTGGTGTCTTCCCGCTGTGAATCTATGCCGTCTTCCATATATCGGAGTGATGCTCCTGATTGCCGTCTGGGCGGCCGGGCCTCCTGTGGTCATCGGACAGGTGCTTCCCTCGGGGAAGAGTTCCGGTATGCCCGCCGGTGGACGGCCGGTCGCAGTGAAAAGCCAAGCACCGGTCGAACGGCTTGCCCTGCTCTTGCCAGACGATGGCCCACGTCTGGAAGGTCAGTCGACCGGGATCGATGGGTTGGCTTGGCAGGAGGGGCAATCTGCCTACAGGAAGCAAGCGTGGGCCGAGGCTCAACGATTCTTTGCAAAGATTGTCACGGACCACCCTGAAAGCCCGCTTGTTCCGTCGGCCAAGGCATTTCTTATTGAATTGGCTCTTCGTGAGGACTCATCAGGCCAAGGTCGCTCGTTGGGAATCCAGGAGTACAAAAAACTCGTGCGAGATCATCCGCAGTCCATAAATGCCCGGAGAGCAGAGTGGCGGATGGGTGATCTCTACTTTGAACAAGGTTGGTATCAAGAAGCCCAGGTGTTCTATGAGCAAGCGATGGCTCATGCCGAGAACCGTTACTTCGATGGTCCGCGATCGTTGCTTGGTCTGGGCTATGCGTTTATGGCGATGGGTAAGTGGAGCGAGGCGGAGCATGCGTTTTCAAACGTGCGCACGCGGACGGAGCACGAGCCGCTGTTGCAAGGTGCCACACTGGGGCTCGCGCATGCCTTGTATCGGCAACAGCGATATTCCGACGCCCAACCGCTCTTCGACCTCGCCTATCGACGGTGGCCGCGTTTGGTCAAGGCAGATCCGCTTGCGATTCACCGATTTGCCGTGACGGAAATCAGGCTCCAGCATGACGCCTCCGCAAGGGAGTTGCTGCTGTTGTTGTATAACCTCTACCCCCGCTATGAGCATACGCCCGCGGCGCTGTTACAGCTCGCCGAGAGCCTGAGGGCCGGCGCAAACCAGCGACTCGCAGAGTTTGTCTATGCCCTTCTGCCGGCGCTTTATCCCTATAGCCTGCCGGCTACGACGGCCAAGCTCCGCTTGGCGGCTCAGCAGACGGAGGCGATGCAGAGCAGCGACATCGAGTCACTGGGGCGGACCGTCAGTGCCATGATGCACGATGTCCCAGTTCCGTTTCAGAACGCCGCATCGTACCGAGCACTGTTGGAAGACATTGCCACGCGAGAAGCGGCAAACCCAGCCGGGAGCGAGGCCCTCTTTTATCTGGCGAGAGCCGCGGAGCAACGTCATGACATGAACCAGGCGATTGGCCACTACCGGGAGATCACGCTGAAAACGGCCCAGGTGAACGATCCCTGGGCGGCGAAGGCGGGAGACCGCCTGACCGCGCTGCTGACTCCATGGATGGAAGCCGCCATCGCCTCGCAGGATGATCTGACGGTGGTCAGTTTGTTCCATCGGCATGGAACTGTGGCCAGGCAACGGTATGCGCGATCGCCCCTCTTGCTGCAGATTGCTGACGCGCATCGTCGGCTGGGATTCTCGGCGGAAGGGAGCAGCCTTTACCAGCAGGTGATCAAGGCGCACAACGAGCCGGCGTTGATCGAGCCGGCCTTGATCGGGCTGGGCAAAATCTATCTGGATCAGCGTGACCCTGATGCGGCGCGGAAGGTGTTCGAGCGATATCGTTTTCAGTTTCCGCTTGGAGTCTACGAAGGGGAAGTCGTGCTGTTACTGGTGAAGACTATGCGGCAGCAGCGAGACATGCAGGGCCTTCTCCAGTTGTGTCGCACGTGGTTGCTGCGCCATTCCGGTCATCGGGAGCGCCCCGCGATGTACCTTGAGCTGGCCAAGACCTTAGGAGAACTGGAGAAGCTTGAAGAGTCGGCTCTCGCTTATGAAGAAGGTCTCAAAGCCGGGGCGGTCGCGTCCCCTGATACGCTGTTGGCCTATGCCGACACATTGTCACGGCTGAATCGGCACGAGCGAGCGATCGCCGCGTATCAGTCGGTATTGGAGAAAAAGCCCAATGTGCGCCAAGCTGAATGGGCTCGCCTGCAAACGGCACAGCACTGGACTGCACTGAAACAATACGATCGCGCCACGGTGGCGCTGGCGGAACTCGGCCGCGCGGATGACGAGATGGTCAACCGGCTCTCGGCATCGCTCAAGGGGGCTGCGCAGACGGTCCGGCATTCAGGAAAGGCGGAGGGGCTATGACCAGCCTGGCGACGAATACGGACGAACGGGCCCTCTTGCAGGCAGCGTTTCGGAGTTTCGATGAGGCCGCGCACACATTACAGCAATCCTACAGCGCACTCACGGCACGGGTGGAGGAGATGGATGCCGAACTCGCGCAGAGCAATGATGCGCTTCGGCGACAGCTTGTCGACAACGAAGCCATGCGCGTGCGCTTGGATGGCATTCTTGAGTCGTTGTCGACGGGGGTGGTGGTGGTGGACGAATGTGGAGTCATCACTCGCAGCAATCGTGCCGCGGAGCAGCTCCTTGGGGCGAGCGATGTGGAACTGCGGAGTCATTGCATCCCGGAGGTCTTAGCGGAACGAGGCCTCACCGTCTCTGATCGCCCGCAACGCATCGGACAGAGCGTGGTCTCCATCAGCCAGGTCCCGCTTCGAAACGACTCCGGTCATGACTCCGGGCAGCTTGTTCTGCTTCAGGACATTACCCGGGTCTATCAACTCGAAGAGCAATTGCAACGAAAGGATCGACTGGCCGCGATGGGTGAGTTGATCGGTCGGATCGCGCACGAGATCCGCAATCCATTGGGCAGTGTGGAGCTCTTTGCCTCTCTCCTGCAGCGAGACCTCGACGCGCATGAACCGACGCAACGGTACGCGCAGCAGATTTCACAGGCCGTTCGGTTGATGGATGGTCTGTTGGCGAATTTGCTGCTGTATATGCGCCCGGTGCATTTGACCCGCGCGTGGCACGACAGCGAATCGTTACTCAACGACTCGATCGAGTTGGCCGCTCATGCGATTGCCAAAGTACCCGTGAACGTCCGCATGGACATCAGTCAGGAGGTGCCATTGCTGTGGTGTCACGATGGACAGTTGAAACAGGTCGTTGTGAACTTGGTCGTCAATGCCGTACAGGCGATGCCGAACGGAGGCGAGTTGAGAATCAGTCTCTCCCGGGAGCCGCTTCAGACGCTGGGCTCTTCCGCAGTTCGACTGACCGTCCGGGATTCCGGTATAGGGATCGATCCGGCGCATCGGTCGCGCCTGTTTGATCCATTTTTTACGACGAAAGACGAGGGCACGGGTCTGGGGCTCGCCATCGTGCATTCCATTGTGGACGCCCACCATGGACGGATCGACGTCGAGAGCACAGTGGGGCAGGGCACGGCCTGTTCAATCATACTCCCTCATCCTTCGGTAGCCGGAGACGGGTGTGCCAAGACCGGCCCCGGCTGCGAAGACTGTGATGTCAATGACGCCGAGCGATCGGCGGGAGAGGTCGTCCTCATGGAGGATTTGTCTTATGACTGACCGCGAGAAGCAAGTCCCGACGGCAGAAACCGGTGAGGAGCAGGAACGGATTCTGGTCGTTGACGACGATCCGTCGATGCGTATCGCCTTGATGGAAACTATCAGGCGACTCGGCTATGCCGTACAGGGAGCGGTTGATGGGACGGAGGCATTGGAGCGGATCACAAAGTTTCGTCCTTGGTTGGTCTTGACCGATTTGCGAATGCCGCGCCTCACTGGTCTCGAGCTGATCAAGGAGATGAAGGCACGAGCCCCTCAGACGGCGATTGTTCTCATGACGGCCTATGGGACGGTTGAAACCGCCGTTGAGGCCATGAAGCTGGGAGCCAGCGAGTATCTGCTGAAGCCATTTTCTATGGATGTGTTGGAACGGGCGATCGCCAATCTCAAAGCAGGCCGTGAGGAAGGGGTTGGACTCGGTCAGCCGGTTCATCAGGTGGAACACCGAGCCCTGCTCAGCCAAGATCCGGGGATGGTGAGACTTCTGAGCACGATAGAAGGAGTGGCCTCCAGTCAAGCCACCGTCCTGATTCATGGCGAAAGCGGAACGGGCAAAGAGTTGCTGGCCCGGTTTATCCACTTGCGAAGTCCACGGGCCCATCGACCGTTTATTGCAGTGAACTGTGCCGCGCTTCCCGATGGATTATTGGAGAGTGAACTCTTCGGTCATGAGCGAGGTGCCTTTACCGGCGCCGTCATCCGGAAAGTCGGGAAGTTCGAGATGGCTCACACCGGCACCCTCCTGCTGGACGAAATCAGCGAAATGAATCTGGCCCTCCAGGCGAAACTGTTGCGCGTCCTACAGGAACGTGAGGTCGATCGGATCGGCGGGCGTGACCCGGTTCCCGTCAACATTCGCGTCATCGCCACGACAAATCGTGTGCTCTATCGGGAGGTTGAGCAAGGCCGATTTCGGGAAGATCTCTATTATCGATTAAACGTCTTTCCTGTAACGGTGCCACCGTTACGCGAGCGGGTCGTCGATATCCCGATCCTCGCGCGCCACTTTGTGAACCAATCGGCCATGAGAAACGGCCTGACTCCCCCGGTCGTATCGGACGGTGCTCTGGCGCATTTGCAACGGTTGCCTTGGAAAGGAAATGTGCGCGAGTTGGAGAACGTGATGGAACGGGCGCTGTTGTTGGCCGGCCAGGGCGCGATCTTGCCGGAACACTGTCCTCCTGAACGGAGCGAGGAGGTCACCATCCCATTTGTGCGTGCAGCGCAACCGGCCAATGGATCGCTGTGGGAGATGGAGCGAGAGCTGATTTTCAAAACCTTGGCCCGTGTGAAAGACAATCGGACGCATGCGGCGAAAGAGTTGGGCATCAGCATTCGCACGCTCCGAAACAAACTCCGGGAGTATCGGGAGGGCGAACACTCGGCGTCCAGTTTGCCGGGAGGGTAACCAGAATTGCCGATGGGCAAATTTGTCCCAGGCAGGCCATGTGTGTGACCGAGTGCTGAAGAGGCGGGAGGGCTGAACCCAGGACGTGCGGCCTGGAGCTGCGCCGGCTGGTGACGTTTGCACGGGAAGACCGGCACCCAGGTTGCAAGGACGAGGGGATGTCACGCTGAAAGGAGTCAGGACTATGACGATCTTCGATCGAACAATGCGGTTGTTGGAGCGCACGCTTGACCTTCGCAGTGGTCGGCAACGGGTCATCGCCTCCAATCTCGCCAACGAAGAAACGCCGGGCTATCGTGCATCGGAGCTGACATTCATGGATCAATTGCAGTCGGCACACAAGGGGCGTCTCCCTATTGTCCTGGCAGCGACCCAGCCGCGGCATTTTGGTCTCAGGGGGGCGGAGGGAGTACAGGCTGTGACCGGAAAGCTCAATGAAGTGCCGGCCGGCGACATTCCGCTCGATGCCAACTCGGTCAATCTCGAATTGGAGATGGCGAAGTTGTCTGAGAACGTCATGCAGTATAACGCTGCCGCCACCATCCTTTCGAAGAAGTTTCACGGCCTGTTGAATGCCATACGGGAGGGACGATAACGAATTGCTGAGCCTTCCACGGCAGGGAGGCGGTCGACGAGTCATTCTTGATATTTAGGAGGTTTACCATGGAGATGTCCGACAGTCTGGCTGTTTCGGTGTCCGGGTTAGATGCCCAACGGCGACGACTCAACGTCATTGCCAGCAATCTTGCCAACGCGCAGTCGACGAAAACGCCGTCAGGCGGACCGTACAAGCGGCGGGACGTGGTCTTTCGATCAACGGCGGTTCCCAGTGCATTTCAGCGATCGTTTCGGCAGGTGGCCGTGGGTCCGACGGCCCATGCCCTCGAAGGGGTTTCTGTCTCACGGGTGCAAGAAGATCCCAAGCCCGGGCAACTGATCTATGATCCGCACCATCCGGATGCCGATCCAAAAGGATTCGTCCGGCTTCCCAACGTCAATGTGATGGAGGAAATGGTGAATATGATCGGGGCGTCGCGCGCGTATGAAGCGAATGTGCAGGCGATCAATGCGACACGCACGATGTGGAACAAGGCGCTGGAAATCGGGAGGTAATCATGGGGCCAATCACTGGTGCGGCATCCGGCATCGCTCCTATCGTCGATGTGGCATCGACTGGATCCACGGGCACGACTGGAAAAACAGGCGGCCCAGGATTCCTGGATTCGCTCAAGTCGGCGATCGGCAATGTCAACGATGCGCAAAAGGAAGCGAGTCGAGCGGTCGATGCGCTCATGACCGGCGAGACGCAAGACATTCATCGGACCATGGTTGCGCTGCAGCAAGCCGATGTGTCGTTCCAATTGATGATGCAGGTCAGGAACAAGCTTGTGACCGCCTACGAGGAAATTCAACGGATGCAAATCTGATCGGTCGTCTCGGTTGACGAGTAAGGGGTGGGCATGTTCTCCAAGTTTTCCATCAATCAACGGATGATCATCCTTGTCGCCTTGGCGGGATCCATTGCCGGTCTGATCGCCATCGCCTTGTGGACACAACAGCCTGATATGCAAGTGCTGTTCACCCACCTCGGCAGCGAAGACGCCGCCGCCATTATCGACAAGCTCAAGGAGACCAAGGTGCCGTACGAGACGACCGGCGGCGGTTCAACCGTACTGGTGCCCAGCGACCAGGTTCACGACCTGCGATTGCAACTTGCGACCCAAGGGCTTCCCCACGGCGGTGGAGTCGGATTCGAGATTTTCGACAAGACCTCAATCGGGATGTCCGAATTTGTTCAGAAGTTGAATTACCGTCGGGCGTTGCAGGGAGAATTGGCGCGAACCATCGCTCAGATGCCGGAAGTGGAACGGGCCCGCGTCCATCTGGCCATGCCGGAGCGACGACTGTTTGCGAGTGAGCAGGAGAAAGCGAGGGCCTCCGTGATCGTCACGCTTCGTGGCGGGCAGCAACTCTCGCCGGCACAGGTGCAGGGGGTCATCCATTTGGTATCGAGCAGTGTGGAGGGACTTCAATCCCGCGATGTGACCGTGGTGGACGGACACGGGCGGCTCCTGTCGGCGACCGTGACGGATGAGACGGCGGGGCTGACCAATACGCAACTCGACTATCAGCGCAGCATTGAAAAGGACATCGAGACGCGCATCCAAACGATGTTGGAACGGATCGTCGGACCCAATAAGGCGGTTGTTCGTGTGTCGAGTGTCGTGGACTTCAGGAAAGTCGAAACGACGGAAGAACGATATGATCCGAATAGCCAGGTGGTGAGAAGCGAACAGCGCGGCCAAGAAAAGTCCAATGGGAGCAATGGTGTCGGAGGCGGTGTACCCGGTGTTCAGTCGAATGTGCCGCCCGGGACGGATGTTGAGCCGGCACAAAGCAGTTCGAACAGCAGTCAAACGAAAAACGAAACGGTCAACTATGAAATCAGCCGCACTGTGTCGAAAATTGTGGAACCTGTCGGTGCCATCAAGCAGCTGTCCGTCGCGGTATTGGTCGACGGGGTGTATGAAGTCGCCAAGGCCGGCGAAGGCCAGACGGGGGAGGCTCCCGCTGCGGCACGAAAGTATATTCCACGCTCGGAAGAGGATCTCAAGCGGATCGAAGACATCGTGAAAAAAGCGATGGGGTTCTCGGCTGAACGACAAGATCAGGTACAAGTTGTGAACGTGCAGTTTGGGACGGAGGCCGAGGAACCGCAGGCGGGGACGGCGGAAGTGGCATCGGAAGGGTTGAAACCGTGGATGCCCTATCTTCGATACGGAGTGGGGATCCTTCTCTTTGCCGTCATTCTCATGTTTGTCGTGCGGCCGTTGCTCGCCATGTTGGGAACAAACATGGAACAGGCACAGGCAGAGGCGTCTGTGGCCGAGCTTTCTGGTGCGACCCATGGGGGTGGAACGACCTTGCCGGGTGCTCCGGATCGAGCGCAGATCATTGATATGGCCAAAAAAAACCCTGATGCGACGGCCGTGGTCGTCAAAGAGTGGTTGAAAAGTCCAAGCTAGAGTCTGGCAATGGCAAATACTCTGACCGGTGAACAAAAAGCGGCGATTTTGCTTCGGGCGATCGGTGAAGAAGCGGCCGCCCAAGTCATGAAGCAACTGGATCCGAAGGAGATCAAGAAGCTGGGGAGCTTCATGAACGGAACCGCTCAAATTTCCCGAGAGGATGAAGAAGTGGTCATTTCTGATTTTCAGGCGGCGAGCGCCGCGGGAGGCGTGCAATTTCAAGGACGAGAGTTCATCAAAACCGTGCTGACCAAAGCACTGGGAGCAGACAAGGCGGCGCGGATCATTGAGTCCATGACGCAGAAAAATTATCCTGGAATTGAAGCGTTGAAGTGGGTCGACGTGAAAACGCTTACGCAAATGCTCAAGATAGAACATGCCCAAACAGTCGCCGTCATCCTGGCGCATCTGGAGAGCGACCAGGCCGGCCAGGTCCTGGCCTCGCTTCCGGAGGAGATGCGCGGGGATGTGGCGCTTCGGTTGGCAACAATGGAAGAGGTGCAGCCGGATGTGCTGGAGGAACTGAGCGATACGCTACAAGAAACATTGTTGGCAGGTACAGGGGGCGGTGCGCATAGTGTCGGTGGCACCGAGGTGATCGCCAATATTCTGATGCGAATGGATAAAACGAATGAAGGCGGCATCATGGCGCGCATCACGGAGAAAAGCCAAACGCTAGCCGACAACATTCGGGCACTGATGTTTGTCTTCGACGATATGGTGAAAGTAGATGATCGTGGAATACAGGAGCTCATGAAGGAAATCAGCAAGGAAGATTTGCCCGTGGCGCTGCGCGGCGCCAATCCGGAAGTGAAGGAAAAGTTCTTCAAGAATATGTCGAGTCGTGCTGCGGAAATGCTGAAGGATGATATGGAAGCCAGGGGACCGGTCAAAGTATCCGATGTGGAAAAAGCGCAACAAAACATTCTCAAAGTCTGCCGAAAGCTGGAGGACGAAGGCCGTATTGTCATCGCCGGTGTCGGCGAGGAGATGCTCTAGTGGCGGCTGCGGCTATGCCGTCGATGTCTTCTCACGGGCAGGGACTCTCCAGAGTTCAGGGATCGGTCCTTGTCGTCGATGATGAGGAAAGCATTCGGAATCTCTTCCTTGAACTCTTTAGGTCCGAGCGCATCAATGTCCGTGTTGCCGGTTCGGGACAGGAAGCGGTGGCGATGGTCAAGCAGATTGCGCCGACGGTGCTGATCGTCGACGTGTTGCTGCCGGATGGCGACGGCATTGCCGTCCTGGAAGAAGTACAGAAACTCGACAATCGGATCATCGGAGCAGTGATGACCGGGGCGGCGACCGTCGAGCTAGCTGTCCGAGCGATGAAAGCTGGAGCGGTCGACTTCTTCTTGAAGCCGTTTCAGACCGAGGTGGTTATCGCCACTGTCCGGCGTTTGTTGGCGATGCATCTGGCGCGAGGGGAAAATTCGGTGGTGAAGCATGCGGCCGTCCGGTCCGGGGCGATCCGACTCCAGAATGCACCCTTTCACACGTTCGACGAGGGGGGAATGTTTCGCGGAGCCGATGGGCCCGGGGAATATGAACGGGGGTTGGCGGAAGGACGACGGCTCGCGGAGGATGAACGCCGACAAGCCGTGGCCGTGCTGACCAACGCGGCCAGGCAGTTTGACATGGCGCGAGGAACGGTGCGGCAGACGATGGAAGCGGACGTGATCGAATTGGCGTTTCAAGTGGCTTCCAAGATTCTTCATGAGTCGGCCGAATCGTGCCGGGAGCAGATTGTTGTTCAGGCCAAGGCTGGGATTACTGCACTCCGGGACGCGGAGAGCGTGGTGATCCAAGCACATCCATTGGATGCCGGTATTCTGGAAGCGGCCAAGGCTGAGCTGGCAGGACAGCGAGACACGCCCTTCGTTATCAACGTTGAAGCGGTCCCATCGCTTCCACGGGGAAGTTGCCTGTTGCATACCAGTACGCGATTGGTGGATGCCTCCCTTGAGACGCAGTTGGCTCGCTTGGGGCAGGCGGTGCAGCCTGGGGTGTATCATGAGTCTTAGTCATCTCCTTGAGCACATCGAACCCATCGAGATATCCGGACGGGTAGCCCAGGTCGTGGGGGTGGTTGTAAACAACTATGACCCGGTGACGACCGTTACATGTATGGTGGATGTGCCTGTTGAGATGCAGTCAGCTTGTTTGGGGCAGGCGGTGCCGCATGAGTATTAGTCATCTGCTTGAGCACATCGAACCCATCGAGATCTCCGGCCGGGTGGCCCAGGCGGTGGGGATGGTGGTGGAAGGCTATGGTCCGATGACGACCATTGGCGAGCTCTGTCGTATCACGAGAGAGGTGGGTGCAGCGCCGATTATGGCGGAAGTGGTCGGATTTCGTGGAGACCGTGTGTTGTTGATGCCGCTTGGAGACATGCGCGGGATCGGACCAGCCAGCCGCATCACTATGACCGGGCAGGTGGCAAGCCTCGCAGTTGGACCTGGCTTATTGGGTAGGATTTTAGATGGATGCGGGGACCCCATCGACGGGAAAGGAACGCCGAAGACGAGCCTCCGTTATCCGCTCCATGCTGCCGCACCGAATCCCCTTGAACGGGCCCGCATCCAGGATCCCCTTGATCTCGGTGTTCGTGCGATCAATGGATTCCTGACTTGTGGCCGTGGACAAAAGATGGGGATATTTTCAGGTTCTGGAGTTGGAAAGAGCGTCCTGTTAGGGATGATCAGTCGCTACACAAAGGCAGATGTCAACGTTATTGCGCTCATCGGGGAACGCGGGCGAGAGGTCAACGAGTTTCTTGAGCGTGATCTGGGAGCCGATGCACTTGCGCGAACGGTCGTGGTCGTCGCTACGTCCGACCAAGCCCCGTTGATCCGTCTACGAGCCGCATTGGTGGCCACGACGATCGCCGAATATTTCCGCGATGCAGGACGACAGGTACTCTTGTTGATGGATTCACTCACGCGACTAGCCTATAGCCAGAGAGAGGTCGGACTGGCCATTGGAGAGCCTCCGACAACAAAAGGCTATACGCCGTCTGTGTTTGCGCTGCTGCCGAAGATCTTGGAGCGTGTGGGAACGGGACCTGGACCAGGAACCATTACAGGTCTGTATACCGTGTTGGTGGATGGCGATGACCTGAGTGATCCCATTGCCGATACCGTTCGATCGATCTTGGATGGCCATATTGTGTTGTCACGTACGTTGGCCGCACGCAATCACTTCCCGGCCATTGATCTGCTCCAGAGCACGAGCCGTGTCATGCGGGATATTGTCGGGAAGACGCATCATGATGCCGCCAGGCGGGTGCTTGAACTGATGGCTCGGTATCAACAGTCCGAAGATCTCGTGCTGTTAGGGGCGTACAAAGCCGGGATGAATGCGGGGCTCGATAAAGCCGTGCAAGCCCAGGATTCGATCAACGGATATCTCCGACAGGCGATCGATCAGCCTGCCAACCTGGCAGCATCGGTGCAGGAACTTGAGGCCTTGGCGCGGCAAGCGGAATGAGTCTCGATTCGATACGAAAGGTTCGGGCACAGACCGTCGAGTCACTGATGATGGAATTGTCGCAAATTGCACGAACGCTTACTCACAGTGAAGCACAGTATCGCACGATGGAAGTTCAGATTCAGGCGGATACTGAGCTCTATGCTCAACAGGCCGGTCAGGGCCTGACGATCGAGGATCTGTTGCAATGGCAGGGGAAAATGGATGCCCAGCGGTCTGCGCTGCGGCAAGTCCGTGCCTCAATCGATCACGCGACCGATCTGTGGCAGCAGACTCAGGAACGGCTTGTTGAAGCCAGGCAGGACTGTAAGCTTCTTGAGAGAGTGATCGACCAGCGTCAGGCAGCCCTGCAGGCGGTGGGTGCACGCCGGGAACAATGGGCTGAAGACGAGACGGCAAGCCGCCGGATTCCCATCCGAGATCGAGGCGATTCATGAAGCGGCCAATCAATCCGATGAAGGTGTCTCCGTTCACCCTGGCTACTCGGTGGACGTGGCTCGCGCCGCGGCTGAGGAAGAATCGGCGTGGATCGCTTTGGACGATGGTCGGGGGAGTGGTCGTTTCGACGATTTTGTTTTGGGTCATGGTTCAGTTAGGGCAAGCCTCTTCAGATCCAAAACCCAAGGCCTCGGCGCCGCACAATTCCGCCAAGCAGGAAGGGCCACCCTCCGTGCCGGAAGGGCCACCGCATGAATCTGAAGCCAACGATGGGACAACGGCTGCGGTCCGATCAGCGCCTCAGGGACCAGCAATTGAGATGCCCCGTGAAGTACTCGAGATGCTGGATCAACGAAAGCGCGATCTGGATCGACGAGAAGAGGTCATTCGCCAGAATGAAGAACGGCTCATGATCGTGAGAGGCCAGGTTGAGGAACTCCTTGAGCAGAACGAGGCGTTGGAAAAGCGGATACAGAGCGCACGGGCCAAAGAGGAACGCCCTGCAGCTCAATCGACCAAGATCCAGGCGGATAAAGATCGTGGAGCACAGGATCAGCGGACGCAGTTGGCAAAAATCTTTGAGTCGATGCCGTCGGAGGATGCCGCGGCACGTCTTGAGCGGATGCCGGATCGAAAAGCGATTGAAATTCTGCGAATGGTCAAGTCCAAAACTGCCGGAGCAATCCTCTCCCAAGTGAAGGCAGACCGCGCCGCCAAACTCACCGAACAGTTGCTGGCCCAAACGCCCTAGCCTGAAGTATTCCTGAGTACGTCCCCAACGATTGTCGAGACCGCGCCGTGAAGCGTATTTCGTTTCCGGATTCGGACGCTTCACGTGCGACGCTTCACGAGTTACGCACTGAGGCGGTTTCGTCCCTCGACTCCTCGGTTTCGCTCTGGGACGATCCTGAGCGGGCTCTTTCTCACTCTGATCCATTTTGCCTACGACCCAGAAATATTTTCCTCCTTTCCTCCACGTGATCGCGAGTTGAATCACAACTACGCGATATTTCAGTTCCTCAGGAGCTGTCAACTTGGCACGAGGCTTGTATTTAGCCCTGCCGGAATCTCACGAGGACTAATAGACATGGATTTCATTGTGCCAGATCTACTCTCCGCCACACCGACCCCTACCTCGGATGGGCCTGTACGTGCTGCTCGATCTGCTTCTTTCAACGGTCCTGCCGTTCGGAAGAGCTTTTCGTCTGTGTTGCAGGGGGTCCGTGGTGAAGAGAAGAAGGGGAATACGCAGGAAGCGGATAGTCCTCGAGGATCCAACAAGGTTGAGGATCGACCCGATCCCAAGCAGGCCAAAGGCCTCAATTCAGGGGCATCCCAAGCGGAACGGTCTGAGGCCGTGCAGGCTCGTACCTCAGACAGTGATGAGCCAACCGACACTCAAAGCCAGACAATGGACAGTTCACGGGAGGAATCTGAATCGGCACTGCCGCAGAGTAACTCAGGATCGGCAGCTGAAGGACAAATGTTTGTGTCGATGGCATCAGCAACCTTGTCCCAGGCAGAAGCTCGGATGATGCTCAGCGAGGGACAGGAGGCGCCTGACAGTGTAGGCGAAATCAGCCGCGAATCGAGTTCCTCTGCAGAGTCTTCAGCAGCACTTGGGGCGATTGATGCTTCAGTACGGCCAGCCGAGCGTCGCTCACCCGAGCAAGGAACAACGAGCGTACCGACTGACATGCCGGAACAGGCTAAGCATTCATCACTGTCTTTCAAGGGACAGTCTCACGTCACGCAGTCCACCGCATTGGGGAGTATCGTGGGTGAGAATGGCGTGACGGAGAACGTAGCCGATTCTGCGCAAGCTCACGCTATAGTTCAACCATCATCATCCGGTGGAGCCATTACATCTTCCGACTACAATATGGCCCGGCTTGTCCAAAGCCATGACGGGAAGCTATTGCCGGGGAGTCAATTCGATCGAAACGTGGCTGCTCTTGATCGAGGCGAGCCTGGTGTCGCCAATCATTCACCGGAGAATCAGGCGCCTCTCCTTGTGCTTGCTCAGGAGGATCAGGGAGAAACCGGTCCAAGGACTCAGGGGATCACCCCTCATGGACAATCGCTGGTTGTCGATCAGAAAGAGCTGTTCAGCCAGTCAGGGCACGAACATGATAGTCGGCAGCAGGGTGATCCTGAGCCCAAGCTGTTTCAGAGGATGGCGGTTGACCTTCCATCCATGAACGGACGCACAACGGAACAGTATGCGGCTGTCGCGCAAAGTCAGACCATCTCCGTACCAACGGCACCTGCTCCAACTGTCAATGTGCCGCCGGCGCAGCCAGTCTCCCATGTGCCTGACGTGACTCCGACACCGACGCATTCTCTCTTGCGATCAGTGGTGTTGGAGGTGGCTCAACCGGAGTTGGGGCATGTCAGCATCCGCGTGGCCATGATGAATGAGTCCGTTCACGCCCATTTCTCGACGGATCGGGTGGAGGTTGGCCAGTTCCTGATCAACGGACAGGACAAACTGCAAACATCGCTTCAAGCGAACGGACTCGACATGGGACAGTTTCGAGTGGATATCGATCGCCAGAGTGGTGGGCGGTCGTTCCAACAGGGATTGTTTCATGAACAGGGACGGTCCGGACATCAAGGATCCCAGGGGGACACTAGAGAGCAGGCTCACGGGTGGTCGGATGAACGGTACCGTCCACTCCAGGGACGGCTGAACGTGGTGGCGTAAGTAAGACTAAGGGAGATTTCACATGATCGATGTTGCAGGACTGAGCACAACCGGGACCACGTCCACGCCGGAAAAAACTGGGCCGCGAGCGCTGGGACAGGATGACTTCCTTAAACTGCTGGTCACGCAGCTGAAGAACCAAGACCCGTTGAATCCGACCGACAATACCGAGTTTGTCTCGCAGCTCGCGCAGTTCAGCCAGCTCGAACAGAGCGCCAAACAAGCGCAATTACTGCAGCAGAGCCTCGATGCGCAAACGGCGTCCTTACAATTCACACTGCTTCCCATGATCGGCCGCACAGTGACGATTGGCCACCCGCTGGTTCAGCTGGGAGAGGGACCAGCCACCTTCGGCTATTCACTGGAGAAGAATGCCGCGAAAGTTCTCGTCAGCATTCAGAATGCAGATGGACAAGTCATACGGACTCTGGAGCATCGCGATCGGCTGGCCGGACCGCAGGCTGCTGAGTGGGATGGAAAGAACCAGGATGGCGTACGGATGCCAAAGGGTCTGTATCGGTATGTCATTTCTGCAGCAGACAGGGAAGGAAAGTCAGTGAACGTGGAGGGGCGTGCCAGCCTCACAGTGTCCGGTGTACGCATGGAGCAAGGGCAGGCGAAACTCCTGGTCGGCGATTTAGCGATTGATCCGTCCGATATTGTTGAGCTGCGATAACAAAGAGGAGGATTGTACCGATGGGAATTCTGTCGTCGCTTTTTACGGGCGTCAGTGGGCTGAACGCAAACGGCAATGCGCTATCGGTCGTGGGAAATAATATTGCGAACCTGAGTACGGTGGGGTTCAAATCCAGCCGGTCGGTCTTTGCCGATCTGATCAGTTCGTCACTGGGAGGGGCGGGTGGAGCGATTCAGACTGGTCTGGGGGTCGCGCTCAACGGAGTGCAAGGGAACTTCAGCCAAGGTTCACTTAGTACCACGAGCAACGCATTGGATTTAGCCGTAGACGGCAACGGATTTTTTGTGCTTCGCGACACAGCCGGGGCGGCGTTCTATTCTCGAGCGGGACAGTTTCATTTGAATGCACAAAACCAGATCGTCGATCCGAGCGGATTCTTGCTCCAGGGGTTTCAGGTCAATACCAATGGGCTCATCACCGCCAGCATCAGCGGTGTGACCCTTCCGACGACGACGGCTCCTCCAAATCCGACCAGCAGCGTCGATATCGGTGCCAATCTTAATTCACAATCAACGACCAGTACGTTCTCGCTCGCGGATCCGGCGGGGACGTCTCGGTTCTCCTCGTCGATCACCGTCTATGACTCCGTCGGCAACAGTCACCTTCTCACGAGCTATTTTACAAAAACGGCGGCCAACACCTGGACCTATAACGTCGTGGGAAGTACAAACGAGATCGTCACAGGCAACTATCACGCATCGAACGTGAATACCACGCTTGGGCTGGTGCGGCTAGCCTCGGGGACGCTGACCTTTAACACCTCAGGCGCCTTGGACACGGAGAGTGTCGTGACGAGTTACGATAGCGGTACGGCTGGAGGCACGGCCGGAGGTACGGTCGGGCAATCGCAAATCGATTTTGTCGGCGCGACTGGTGATCAGGCGATCAGCTTCAACTTCGGCACCAGTGTGACGACCGATGGGGGAACCGGCATGAATTTGACCACTCAGTTCGGTGCCGCCTCAGGGCTGGTTCAGCAATCTCAGAATGGATTCGGCGCCGGAGCTCTACAGACGTTCAGTGTGGAGACCAACGGAATGATCAATGGGCGATTCTCGAATGGGCAGGTCCGACCGTTGGCCCAGTTGGCGTTGGCACGATTCCCTGATCCACTTGGTCTTGTGCGAACCGGGAAAAACACATTTGCCGAATCCGGTACTTCTGGACAACCGTTGATCGGGGCAGCCACATCGGCTGGCCTCGGGAGAGTGCTTGCCAACACGCTTGAGTTGTCCAATGTCGATCTGGGGGAAAGTTTTATTGAGATGATTGCAGCCCAACGAGGGTTCCAGGCGAATTCGAGAGTCATTACGACTTCGGATGAGGTGCTGCAAGAGTTGGTTAACTTGAAACGATAAGTGCATCGGTTGTAGCCCGGGAGGAACATTCTTCCCGGGCCGCGCTCCAAGCCCCCCAGACCTACTGGGGCCACGGTTCCCTTCCTCATCTCTTCTCGCCACGTCAGTTTCTTGACGGTGTCAATGACTTGCCTGACGGTACCCGGGGAAGGTGTCGGTAATCAGGCCTCCCGCTGACAAAACACCTGTCAAATACATCTATTATGGGGAACCGTGGTCGACAGCCACCATCAGCTCAATGGCATATGCATTGCAGTTGCTTCACGAAGGCGATGAGGCCTTCAAGGAGGAGCTATGGCAGATGCAGCCGAGACGGACGACAAAACCGCAGGAGCGGCCCTTGCTCCGGCATTCCCGATCAAGTTGCTCATTATCGTGTCGGTGATTGCCCTCCTGTTCGGCGTGGGAGGAGCGGTCGTCGCCGTCAAGTTCTTCGGCGGATCCGATAAAAACGCAGAACATACCGATGAACATAAGACCGAGGCGACGGCAAAGTCCGATGCGCAAGGCGGAGCGAGTGGAAAAGCCGGACAGAGTGCCGCCCCGGGAGTCATGTTCGACCTGGATCCGTTCATCGTGAATCTGGCCGACGTGCCGGACGTGCGCTACTTGAAACTGACCGTCAAGCTTGAGGTCGACAGTGAGGCCGTGTCCGCTGATCTGTCCGCACGGGTCCCCCAGGTCCGCGACGCCGTTCTGGTATTACTCAGTAGCAAGGATGTGAATGCGGTGAGAACTACACAGGGGAAGTTTCAATTGCGTGATGAGATTACGCAACGGATCAATGGGCTGCTTCCCAAGCCGGGTGTGCGGTCCGCCTATTTCACGGATTTCGTCGTTCAGTAGGCGATCACCCGCATGGAAAAAATCCTATCACAAGACGAAATTGATGCGCTCTTGAAGGGGGTGGTCTCGGGAGAAGTCGATACGGCTCCCAAGGACAATGAAACGACTGCAAAGGGAGTCGCACAATACGACCTCTTCAATCAGGAACGGATCATTCGTGGGCGAATGCCCACGATGGAAATGATCAACGACCGGTTTATTCGCCGGCAATCCGTTGCCTGGACCAATATGTTTCATGACGCCATTGATTTTGTGGTGGTCGGGACCCAAGTGATCAAGTTCGGTGAGTTTCTCAAGAAAATCCCGCAGCCCTCTTCGTTGAATGTGTTTCACATGGCCCCCTTGCGCGGTAGTGCGCTCTACGTGATGGATGCCTTTCTCGTCTACTTGATCATCGACTATTTCTTCGGTGGCAAGGGGCAAACTCACGTGAAGCCGGAAGGCCGGGACTTTACCCCGGTGCAGTTACGCGTGATCAAAAAACTCCTGCTGCAGGCGTTGGTTGATCTCGAGAAGGCCTGGCACGCTGTCGCGCCGGTGAAGGTGGAATATGTACGGTCGGAAAGTAACCCGCAGTTCGCGATGGTGGTGACATCTTCCGAGATCGTGATGGTCGTCACGTTGCAGGTCGTTCTCGGGGAAACCGCCCGCGAGCTCTACATTGTGTATCCGTACGCCATGCTCGAACCGATCAAAGAAAAATTGTATTCCGGCCTGGTCTCCGACCAAGTTGATCAGAACGGAGACTGGAGTCAACGATTCCGGGAGCGCTTACAGGAATGTCAGCTGCCGCTTGCGGTTCGGCTGGGAACCACCACGGTGACCGTCAAGGATGTGCTCAATTTCTCCCCCGGGGATGTCGTGTTACTGAATCAGCGACCGGGTGATCCTCTCGATTGTTTTATCGAAGGCTACCATAAATTCCAGGGTAGTCCCGGGGTCTACAAGGGCAATCACGCATGTCGCGTGACCAAAGTGTTGACGTAAGCAGGACCGGAGGACGCGAATAACTATGGCCGAATCAGAATCCACGACACCTCGTGATTCCCAGTCCGGTGGAGGGGCGTCTCCACAGCTTGCATCGTTTCCGCCTGTTCAGAATTCAGAAACCGGCGGCAGCTCAAAGAATATCGATTTTATTCTGGATATTCCGATGAATGTCGCGGTGTATGTGGGATCCACCAAAATGGCGATCCGTGATCTTCTCCAGCTGGCGCAAGGGTCTGTCATCGAGCTGGATAAGTTGGCAGGCGAACCGATGGAGGTGATGGTGAACAACAAACTCGTTGCGCGCGGCGAGGTCGTCGTGGTGAACGAAAAGTTCGGTATTCGGTTGACCGACGTAGTCAGCGCGGCCGAGCGTGTTCAGCAGCTTCGGTAAATGATCAAAGGGAGAGCGCGTGATCGACGTATGGGATAGCCTGATTCGGACCGTCTCGGCGCTGGCCGTGGTGTTGGTATGTATCGGCATCGCTGCATTCGTGGCCCGTCGGGTGATGGGGCCACGGGCAGGGAATTCCGGTGGCCGACCGCTGGTTCAGGTGTTAGCGAGTGGGTATCTTGCTCCGCGAAAGACGATCAGTTTGGTGGACGTCGCCGGCGAGTACCTGATCGTGGGCGCAACGGCAACCGATCTCGTTCCCTTGGGACGGATCACCAATACGGCACATCTCCGTGAATTGCTCGGAATGCCGGCTCAGACGGCTCCCTCAGGGGTGACATCTGCCCCCGAGGCTGATGTGGCGGCATGGCTTCAACGACAACCGCTCCGTTGGGCTGATCATGACAAGGAGCAGCATGGCCACTGATCGCGTTCATTTACGACTGGTTGGCTGGACGATTGTCGTCGCGGCGGGGATGCTGCTTCTGGCCTCGGCAGCGGAGGCAGCCTCAAGCGGCCCGTCCGTCAGTATCGATTTGGGTGCCGGTGGCCCGAAGCAAATGGCCGTCGTCATCCAGATTCTGATCCTGTTGACGGTGCTGTCATTGGCACCGGCCTTATTCATCATGGTCACGTCGTTTACCAGGATCGTTATTGTCTTGGCCTTCCTGCGGCAGGCGCTCGGCACACAAGCGGTGCCTCCCAATCAAGTGTTGTTGTCCTTAGCCCTGTTCCTGACGATGTTCATCATGGCGCCGGTCGGACAGTCTGTCTACACCAACGCGTTACAGCCGTTGCTCGCCGAACAGATCTCCTACGAGGATGCCTGGAAGAAGGGGATTGAGCCGGTTCGTGGGTTCATGTTGAAACAAGTGCGGGACAAGGACCTTGAGTTGTTCATTCAGCTGAGTCACATTCCCAAGCCCGATCGGGTTGAAGACGTTCCGACCCATGCCATCATTCCTGCATTTATTCTGAGTGAGTTGCGAATCGCCTTTCAGATCGGGTTCTTGATCTACATTCCATTTCTGATCGTCGACATGGTCGTCGCGAGCATTCTGATGTCGATGGGTATGATGCTCCTGCCTCCGGTCGTCATTTCCCTCCCGTTCAAGTTGATTCTATTCGTGCTGGCTGACGGCTGGTATCTCGTCGTCGGCTCGATGGTGCGCAGTTTTCAATGATTCCATGATCGTGCGAGCGGCTAAGACAACGGGAGTTGTGTGGGATTCGGCTGGCAACGACTCGAAACACGGGTGAGAGGAGGGCAGTCGATGACACCTGAAATCGTCACGGAATTGGGCAGGCAGGCGTTGGAAACCACGTTACTCGTGTCGGCTCCGATCTTAGGACTGAGTCTGCTCGTCGGTCTGATCATCAGTGCGTTCCAGGCTATGACGCAGCTGAACGAGGCCACGCTGACATTCGTTCCCAAAGTATTGGCACTCTTCGGAGCGCTCTTGGTGTTTCTCCCCTGGATGTTGAACATCATGACGACCTTTATGGCGAATCTGTTGATGAACATTCCGAACTACGTGCGCTAGCTCGTTGGATTTATGAATGTAGCTGCTACGAATGACAATGTGCGGCCGCGAAGATATTCGTCATGCGTGAAACGTGAAGCGTATCTCGTTTCCGAATTCGAGCGCTTCACGTCTCACGCTTCACGAACTGTCATGACGAGTATCGGCTAGGAAAAAACGATGGCGTTAACACAAACCATTCAGCTGCTCCTGCCCGAGTTTCAAGCGTTTTTGGTCCTCATTTCTCGAATTGGAGGGCTTCTCGCTGCATTGCCGGTACTGAGCGGGCACTCGGTTCCGTTGAAAGTGAAAGGCGCATTGGTCCTGGCGTTGGGAGTGCTGTTGGCTCCGCTCATCCATCTTCCGCCTGTGCCTTACGATCCCCTGGTGCTGGCCGCCGGGCTGCTCAGCGAATTGGTGATCGGACTGGCCATTGGGTTGGCTGTCCGGCTGTTTTTCGGCGCATTTGAGGTGGCAGGAGAAATGATCGGTGTTCAAATGGGATTCGGTGTTGTCCAGCTCTTCGATCCAGCCACATCTCGTCAAACACCCCTGATGGCGCAGTACTTCACGCTGCTTGCGTCCCTTGTCCTGCTCTCATTGAACGCGCACATGCTCATCGTGGCCACAATCCTGTCCAGCTACGAATCCATCCCGGCTTTCGGGGCCGCTCTTCCAGCCGGAGCGGGAGATGAGGTCCTGCGTCTCTCTCAACACATGTTCATGGTGGGGCTCAAGCTTGCGGCTCCGGTGCTGGTCATCATTCTGGTGATCAACATTCTGCTCGCGATTCTTGGACGGGCAGTCAGTCAAATCAATGTGTTCGTGTTGAGCTTTCCCATTACGATCGTGGGAGGATTGGCGGTGCTCAGCATTTCGATGCCCTTTACAGTGGAAGTTCTCATTCGGGAAATCGAACGATTGCAGTTTACGATTTTCGGACTTTTGAAGGCACTGGGACATGGCTGAGGACAGGGGAAATAAAACAGAACCGGCGACCCCCAAACGCAAGGAGGAGGCGCGCAAACAAGGACAAGTGGCCGTGAGTCGCGACGTCTCCACGGCGGCGGTGCTCTTAGGGGGCGTCGGGTTGTTGGGTGCCATGTTGCCGGTGGGTCTTCTGAAAATGACGGAGATGACTCGTCAAGGTTTGACCCTCACGTTTCCCGGCGAATGGTACCGAAATATCTCGATCGAACAGGTCTACACGATTCTTATTCAGACGGGTGTGACGGTGGGTACGTTGAGTCTTCCGATCGTGGGGGGAGTCATTGTGTTGGGCAGTGTGGCCACTCTCCTGCAAACCGGCTTATTGTGGCGCACCAATGCCTTTCAACTCGATTGGAGTCGAATTAGTCCAGCAAAAGGATTCTCACGTCTGGCTTCGTTGCGTTCCGTCATGGAACTCGTCAAGGGTTTGCTCAAGATCGGGATCATCACAGGAATTGGGCTGTGGGTCTCACGCGATGATGTGTTACGGATTCCGGAACTGATCCAGTTTGAGTTGAGCAGTGTGTTGCCGCTGGCGGGGAGCCTCGCGTTCAAGGTTGGGTTGGCAGTGTCGGGAGCGATTGCGGTGTTGGCCGTCTTTGACTATGCCTATCAGCGGTATGAATGGGAACGCAGTCTTCGCATGTCGAAGGAGGAGATTAAAGAAGAACACAAAGCATCGGAAGGCGATCCTCTGATCAAGAGTCGTGTACGAACGGTCCAGCGTGAGCTGGTGAAGAAGCGCATGCTGGCGGCCGTTAAAACCGCCGATGTCGTGATTACAAATCCCACGCACTTGGCCGTGGCCCTCAAGTATGACACCGCCACGATGACGGCCCCGGTCGTGGTGGCGAAAGGTGCCGGCGTCATTGCAGAACGAATCAGAGAGTTGGCACGACATCATAGCGTGCCGGTCGTGGAGAATAAGTTCGTCGCCAGGACGCTATTCAGGTTGGTCGATATCGGGAAAGAAATTCCGAATGATCTGTATCGCGCGGTGGCGGAGATCCTGGCCTTTGTGTATCGGGCGCGAGGAGGCACGGCGTGAGCCGGTCGTAGGCTGTATCCATTATGGCAACCGTCACGGAACCAACTAGCGCATCCCACTTCGTCAAACACCCGGACATTCTCATGTCCGTGGGGGTCGTCGCCATTCTCATGGTGATGCTTCTCCCGTTGCCGCGGTTCATCCTTGACTTGTTGCTTAGCTTCGACATCACCCTCTCCGTCATCATTCTCTTGGTCGGTCTTCAGGTACGTCGCCCCATCGAGTTCTCAGTGTTCCCATCCATTCTGTTAATGATTACGTTGTTCCGACTGTCGCTGAATATCGCCTCAACACGGCTCATCCTTCTGCATGGCAATGAAGGGGCCGGGGCGGCCGGTGAGGTCATCCGGGCGTTCGGCAATTTCATTGTCGGCGGCAATTACACCGTCGGTCTCGTGGTCTTTACGATTCTGGTCGTGATCAATTTTGTGGTGGTCACCAAAGGAGCAGGCCGTGTCGCCGAAGTCGCGGCACGCTTCACCTTGGATGCGATGCCTGGGAAACAGATGAGCATCGACGCGGATCTGAATGCGGGTTTGATTAATGAAGCCGACGCGCGCCGACGAAGACGTGAAATCACCGAAGAGGCAGACTTCTACGGATCGATGGACGGAGCGAGTAAGTTTGTTCGAGGTGACGCCATCGCGGCGGTGATCATTACCCTGGTCAATATCGTCGGTGGCCTCGCCATCGGTGTCTTGCAGCAAGGGATGAGCCCGGGACTCGCGGCGCAAACCTATACGGTGCTCACCGTCGGTGAAGGACTGGTCGCGCAGATCCCCGCCCTCATTGTCTCGACGGCAGCCGGTATTGTCGTGACGCGTGCCGCTTCGGATATGGACTTGGGTGGGGCGATGACTAAGCAACTGCTGATGTCCCCCAAGCCGGTCGGGATTGCAGCGGGGATTCTCCTCGCTCTCGGCCTAGTCCCTGGCCTGCCGCATCTGGCTTTTCTGGTGTTGGGCAGTGCCGTGGCTTGGATGGCCTATCACTTGCACCAGGAGGAAATCCGGGAAGCAGCTCCAACTCCAACCCAGACCTCAACGGTTCCAAAGGCTGATGAGGGGCCAACCCGCGTGACTCCGTTGGATCTGATGGAGGTGCAAGTAGGCTATGGGTTGATCGGTCTGGTGGAAGGAACCCAAGGTACGGCATTGCTTGATCGGATCAAAGCTCTCCGCCGGCAGTTTGCGGAAACGATGGGGTTCGTCGTACCACCCATCCACATCCGCGATAATTTACAGCTGAGACCGAATGAGTACGCCATCATGTTGAAGGGGGTAGAGGTCGCCAAAGCGGATGTGTTGCCTGGGCATCTGTTGGCGATCGATCCAGGGACGGGCCAGAAGGGGGTGGTTCAGGGCATTGCAACGAAGGAGCCTGCATTCGGACTGCCGGCGCTCTGGATTCCGGAAGATGGGAGAGAACAGGCTCAGATGGCCGGTTATACCGTTGTGGATGCAAGTTCCGCCATCGCTACCCATCTTTCTGAGCTCGTGAAGCGGTATGGTCATGAATTGTTGGGGCGTCAGGAGGTTCAGGCACTTCTGGATGAGGTGGGTAAATCCCACCCCAAGCTGGTGGAAGAGCTGATTCCGACGATGGTCTCGTTGGGAACGGTCGTTCGAGTGCTCGGGAATCTGCTCAAAGAGGGGATTCCGATCAGAGACTTGCGCTCCATTTTGGAGGCTATTTCCGATCAAGCCTCAAACAGTAAAGATCCGGAACTGTTGACGGAATATGCCCGCCAAGCCTTGGCGAGGACGATTACCAAACAGTATCAAGCATCGGACGGCAGCCTCCAGGTGATTACGTTGGATCCCCGACTGGATCGATCGTTGGCCGATCAAGTTGCGGCACTTCCACCCGGCGCTTCCCTACAGCTTGATCCGACTGTGTCGCACAAGCTTCTGACGGGAATTAAACAGGCGGCTGAACGGGTTGCGGCTCGGGGGCAACAACCGATCGTGATTTGTTCTCAGGCCGTTCGCCGGCATCTTCGTCGTCACAGCGATCGCATTCTGCATTCGGTGCCGGTGATGGGGTTTAACGAGGTTGATTCGTTTGTTCGCCTCCAGTCGCTTGATACGGTACGAGTCGACTTCGAATTGGCACAGTCATCCTAGGATAGCCTATGAAGGTTAAGACATTTCACGCGCTCACCATGCAGGATGCTCTCCGAGCCATCAAGGAGGAGTTGGGGCCGGATGCCATTATCCTGTCTTCCAAAGAGGTGCGTGAGGGCGGGCGATTACTACGCGTCTTCAATCACACCGTGTTGGAAGTGATGGCGGCAGCCGAGTACGAGCGTCCACAGGTCGCCCGAGAGAGCGCACAGGTCCAAGAATCGGTGCCTCCGGTACGAACGTCAGGAGCCGGCCCTTCGGCTCTTCATCCGGTGAACACCTTTCAACAGACCTTGCGAGGGATGTTGGAACCTATCAGTGAAAAGCAACCGAGGAAGCAGCTCCAACAGGAGCTGTCGAGGAAGCATGCCATATCGACAGGGACACCGAATCAACGCCGCAAGGTACGGGCGGTGTACGACGAATTGCGTCAGTTGTTGCACGAGCTTTCGCCGGACGCCTGTCCAACAGGGGCCGGTCAATTGTCCCCCGTTCTTTCAACCCTCCGTCAATCATTATGCGATCAAGGGATGCATCCGTCCACGACCGAGTTGCTCATCGGCGAGGTGCTGAAGACCGATCGACTGGCACATATTCCGGACGAAGAGATGATGAGACGTGCCCTCCATCAGGAGGTTGTGCGCCGTGTGCACGTCGCCGGGCCGTTGGATCATGGGCAGGCACGCCCTGCGATTGAACTGTTCCTCGGCCCGAGTGGAGCAGGGAAGACATCGGCGGTCGCCAAACTCGCTGCGTACTATCGCCGTGAGCAGCGGAAGTCGGTTGCCTTGATTACCTTTGACACCTATCGGGAGACTGCGGTGGAGCAGTTCAGACGCTACGCCAAAATTATCGGTGTTCCCTTCGCCTGTGCGCTATCGGCCCGGCAGGTGCAAGCAGGCCTGCGCCGTCATGCGAAGATGGACCTCGTGTTAATGGATCTGCCGGGGATTGCCCCACCGGACCTGGCCCTGGCGCAGGATCTTTGTCGTTTGTTGAAGCAGGAGGCTATTACGACGCATTTGGTGTTGCCGGCCTCTCTCAGAGCACGAGAAGCCTGTCGAATGACCGGTGCTGTGAGGGCACTTCCAGATCTTCGTTTGTTCTTTACTAAACTCGATGAAACGGAATCGTCCGGCACGATATTCGAAACGGTGCATGCGACCGGTGTTCCCCTGTCGTACTGGAGTATTGGACGGAGAGTCCCTGGGGATATTGAGGTCGCGTCTCCGGAGGTTCTCGCCGCCAGGCTCACGGCCGGCAGCGCGGAGAGTGCGCAGGAGCATGTCGGACCGTCGGATCGATCAGTGGGAGCGAAGCGTGCGTTGGCGGCAATGGGAACGTATCACCGATAACGTGGTTGGAGGTCACACTATGCAGCTCAGATCCAAATCGTCAGCCTCGGTGTCGGAGCCTGTCAGATGGGACGGTGAGTCGTTTCCCCAAGTGATTGCCGTCTCCAGTGGAAAAGGTGGGGTGGGAAAAACCAATGTGGTGGCCAATGTGGGCATGGCTCTGACCAAACTTGGGAAACGAGTCCTGATCCTGGATGCCGATCTCGGTCTGGGCAATCTCGATGTGCTGCTTGGCCTTGTCCCGCGGCTCACAATTGAAGATGTGCTCGCCGGAACCCATACATTCGAGGAAATCGTATTGAAAGGCCCGGCAGGTATCCATGTACTACCGGCAAGTTCCGGGGTCCCGCAGCTGACAAGTTTGACGGAGTCCCAACAGCTCATCATCCAAGAGCAGTTAGCACAGTTTTCCGGTGGGATGGATGTGCTGTTGATCGATACCGGTGCAGGTATTTCCCCAAGCGTGACATTTTTTGCCTCCTCGGCTGATGAGACCGTGGTCGTGGTGTCTCCGGAACCCACATCGCTTACGGATGCCTATGCCTTAATCAAGGTCTTGGCGCGCCAATATCGTGAACGTCGTTTCAAAATACTCGTGAACCAAGCGAAGAGCCCTCGAGAAGCATCTGAGGTATTCGGGAAACTCGATGTCGCGGCGGATCGCTTTTTGCATGTTGCTCTCGAATTGATTGGAGCCATTCCAGATGACGACTATGTGCCCATGGCCGTCATGCAGCAGAAGGCTGTTTTGGAATTATTCCCTGAGGCACCGGCGTCCGAAGCCTTTAGAAAGTTAGCCAGACAGATCGTGCAATGGCCGAAGCCTGTCCTTCCCAAAAGCTCGATGCAGTTGGTGTGGCAACGGTCGGCGACGCATGCCGGCAACTAGCAAGAGGGTAGCCAGTACTATGAGTAAGGCAGCATTACCACACGAGCGGAAAACTTTCTCGGCTGAAGGGGCGAGACGTGAGCAACTGATCAAAGAGTTCGCCCATGTCATTCGCGCCATGGCCCATCGGCTGGCGTTCCGGCTGCCGGCCTATCTGGATGCGGAGGATCTGATTTCGGTCGGCACCATTGGATTGATGGATGCGATGACCAAGTATGATCCGACCAGGGAAGCCAAGTTCAAGACCTATGCGGAGTTCCGTATTCGAGGGGCCATGCTCGATGAGATCCGCGCGATGGATTGGATTCCCCGATCGGTCCACGAGCGAATTTCCTTGCTCCAAAAAACCCACACCCTCCTGATGAGCCGCCTCGGTCGTCCGCCGCAGGATGAGGAGGTCGCGACCGAGTTGAACATGTCACTGGACGAGCTGGATGAGTTCATCACACGGGCCAGAGGGGCGGTCATGATCAGCGTGGACGATCTGAGCCTTCACGAGCCGGACGGACATAAAGTGGTCAAGATGTTGGCCGACACCCATACTCCCGATCCGCTCTCCTCATTGGTGAATGAACGCGAACGTGAATCCATTGCCGGGGCGATTCAAATGTTGCCGGAAAAGGAACGGCTTGTCCTCACGCTGTATTACTATGAAGAACTCACCATGAAAGAAATCGGAGAACTCCTCAAAGTGACAGAATCGCGAGTCTGCCAAATCCACACGAAAGCCATCATCCGACTTAAGGCCACCCTCGAAGCGATCACCTAGGAGTCGTGAGCGGCCTTCGCAGGAGTAAGGTTCCAGCGAGATATGTGACGGTATCGTTCCCACTCTGTCATGTTCTACATCCAGTATCTCTGATCACTACATTCTTGTAGACCAGATGGGCCTCATGGTCTGTCTGTCGGCAGTGAAGACTCCGGCTACTCCCACACTGGCGTGCCATCAATCATGCACAGTATGAACATGACTGTGCAGGCCATCGCGTTTGATCGTTTTAGGGAAGAGACGGCTCTACGGTTCGGGTGAAGGAGCGTGGGTGTCGTTCCAGGAAAAAAATGCCGCTTGCTGGGTAGAATCTTTCCTGGCCGGACGGTTGCCTGATCCAGCAGCACAATGTTCTTCATCCACGATTGTTGTGATCCCTTCAGATTCCATTGGTTTTGAATGCAGAAACCGTGAACAGGGAGGATGAGGATCTTGGCACAGGGGTTGCTGTCTTTGTGTCGGGACCGATAAGGAGTTGCTCACATGAACCGTGGTATCTATCCCATCCTCTCCGGTGCGTTGGCTCATGAGCGGCGGATGCAAGTCTTCGCCAATAATATGGCCAATGTGAATACGGCAGGTTTCAAGCAGGACGAGCAGGCCTTCAAAGCTATTTTCCCCAGGTATCAGGCGGTCATTCCTGCGATCGGTCAGAGTGCGGGATTGGCCCAGCAGATTGTGGCCAGGCCATTTGGAGCAACCGAACGAGCGTTCGTGGCACCGCACACGATGAAAACGACATTCGAGGCGGGTCGCATCAGGCTGACCGGCAATCCGCTGGATCTCGCGATTCAGGGGAGAGGGTTTTTGGAAGTGGAGACGCCGCAAGGGGTTCGATACACCAGGAACGGCATGTTGTCACTGGACAACCAGCGGAGGCTAGTGAATAGCCTCGGCTATCCCGTGATGGGCGCCAAAGGGGAAATCAAGATTCCTGCCGGGAAGTTGGAAATCACTCCTCAAGGCGATATCAAAGTGGATGATAAATCGGTCGGAACAATCAAGGTCATGGATTTTCCTGAGGAGGAGATGCCGGTCAAGTCTGCTGAAGGGTTGTTCGCATCCGATAAAGGCAAACCGGTCAAGAATCCACAGCTTCTGGCCGGACATATAGAGGAGTCGAACGTCAATTCAATCGGTGAAATGGTGAAGATGATTGAAGGAATGCGGAGTTACGAGTCGGCACAAAAACTCATTCAAACGCTCGATCGTATGGCTGAAGTCGCGATTCAAGACATCGGGCGGGTTGCGTAGTACCGTGAAACGTATCTCGTGAAGCGTGAAGCGTCCAAAGTCGGAACGAGATCCGCTTCACGAACGACGAGAGACGAGGAGGGGTTAGATGATCAGAGCCATGTGGACAGCAGCAACGGGGATGACGGCGCAGCAGATCAATGTCGACACCATCGCGCACAACCTTGCCAACGTGAATACGAATTCCTTTAAACGAAGCCGGGCGGAGTTTGCGGACCTGGTCTATCAAATCCAGCGACTCCCTGGCACCAACGCATCGAATGTCGGAGTGTTCCCCGTTGGGATTCAGGTCGGCACCGGAGTTCGGCCAACGACTGTGGCCAAAGAATGGCTCCAAGGGAATATGCGACAAACGAACAATGAGACGGATCTGGCCATCGATGGCAACGGGTTTTTCCAAGTGTCCCGCCCGGACGGCACGATCATGTACACCAGGAACGGCTCATTCAAACGAGACAACGTCGGGAACCTCGTCACCGGAGATGGCGATCTTCTGAATCCGGTCATTACCATTCCATCCGGTGCGCTCAAGGTGGATATCGGTCAGGATGGTACCGTGTCCGTGTTGCTTCCCGGTGTGACCCAAGCCTCACAGGTTGGTCAGATTCAGTTGACCAGGTTCGACAATCCCTCGGGTTTGGTGGCGATGGGAAACAACCTGTTCATCGATAGTTTTGCATCAGGTCCTCCCACACAAGGCACCGGCGGTTTCACCACTGGGTTCGGCACGATTCAGCAAGGATTCCTAGAGAGTTCGAACGTCAACCTCGCTGAGGAGATGGTCAATATGATCATTGCCCAGCGGAGTTATGAGATCAATTCAAAGACGATTCAGGCCTCGGATGAGATGATGGCCATTGCCAATAATCTGCGCCGGTAGGGGGTAGTATGGTGAGGATCGGGGTCGTACTTATGTCGCTCTGGGTGGGGTGGGTGAGCGGAACTTCTGTGGTTTCTGCCGGGACGAGAGTCGACACCCGCACCGTCACATTGGTGAAGGCGGCACCTGAGATGCGCTCTGTGGAGAAGGAGCGTGAGAAACCCACCATGCAGGAGCTCAATGCCGAACTGCTGCAAGGAGCGATTCATCGATATCTGGAGCAGGCCTGGTCTCACAGAGTAAAGACGATCACCGTGGCAGTGCTGGATCCGGCAGAGCCGATTCCTATGCCGTCGGGGATCATCGAGTTTCAGGTATTGTCGGCTGGTTCGGACGACGGCCTTGGGAGACGGGTCTTTCCGGTCTCGGTCGCCGTGAGTGGAAAAGTGTGGAAAACGATTCAGGTGTTGGCGGATGTGTCGGCGATGATCGATGCCATCGTTCCCACACGGTTGTTGAAGACGGAGGAGGTGATCGATGGCGTAGACCTCAAGACCACGCGTCTTCGGATTCACCAGTGGAATCATCCGTTCGTGACTGATCGCGATGAGGTAATCGGCAAGAGCGCCGCACGGCCACTCCCGCCTGATACGCCATTGCGTCCGACATTTGTGAAGCTCCCGCTCATCGTGAAGAAGGGTGACCGAGTCATGATTGAGGCGCGTCGAGGAGGTCTGTCGATTCAGACCTATGGCATCACCAAATCAAGCGGCCAAGTCGGACAGACCATTATGGTGGCGAATCTTGATTCGGGCCGAGAGTTGAGAGCGAAGGTTGTGGCCCCGAGCTTAGTACAGGTGGAGTTCTAGGAGCCTATGGCGAGACCTACGATAGCTGGTCATCGAACTCAGTCACCGCTCGATCTTGCGAGGATCACGATTTGCGCTGTCCTGTTTTTCTACGGATGTTCAAGTCCGCCAAGCCCGTCGAGCAAAGTGACTGCGCCGCTGATCCCTCCTCCGAAGACGCTAGGCTCGCTCTGGCAAGAAGAAAATGGGAGAGCCTATCTCTATGAGGACATGCGCGCCATGCGGATCGGGGATATTCTGACCGTGAAAGTCTCCGAAGTGCATAAAGGGTCAAAGTCTGCCGATACGGCGGTGCAGCGAGATTCGACGATTAAGAACGGCATGGTCGGGAGCGGGATGGGATATATCGGGCTTCCAGGGATCCGGTTCAGCGATGAAACCAAGCGTGGATTCGGAATCAATGCGAGTGCCAATAACAAGTTCGACGGGAAAGGCTCCACCAATCGTGAAGGCACATTGACCGGGACCATCTCGGCGATCGTCACGGAGGTGCTGTCCAACGGGGATCTTCGGATCGAGGGGCGGCGTGAAGTCACCGTCAATAGTGAAAAGCAGCTGATGACCATTGGCGGGATCGTCCGTCGTGTGGACGTGGATACCAAGAATACCGTGGCGTCGAGTGCCATCGCAGATGCCAAAATCGAATACTCGGGTCTTGGTGTCTTGGATGATGTTCAGCGACCTGGCTGGTTGGTTCGAGTCCTCAATTGGATCTATCCGTTCTAAGGAGTAGTGTTGTCATGCCGACTCCGATGAAACGCACGGTCACCAGAAAGGTGTATTCCAAGCGGCGGGTGGTGAATGCGCAATCGTTGCACCTGATGGTCAGAAGCGGTGTCGTCCGTAGGGCAGATTCCATGCCTCCGCCTCCGATCAGGCGAGGTCGCGTGCCACTATTGGCTGAACAGCAACGAGCCGTGTGCAGCGAAGTCGTGCAAGAGCAGGGGTGGTTGTCACGTATCATTTGCGGTCCGAAGCCGCAGGCCGCTCTTACGAAGCGTTCCTCGTTCGACGGAGGGCAATAGCTGTATGGTGTTACGATGGTTCGTGTTGGTGTGCTTCTTGGGCGGCGGCTTCCTCTGGCCGATGAATGCCGATGCCGTGAGGATCAAGGATATCGGCGCGATCGAGGGGGTGCGTGAAAACCAACTGCTCGGCTATGGCTTGGTGGTGGGGTTAGACAGCACGGGCGATCGTGTGATCGGTGGGCAGTTTACGATTCAAGCGATGATGTCGATGTTGAACAAGATGGGGGTCCATCTTGTCATTGACCCCATTCAACTTCTGACGAGGAATATTGCGTCGGTGATGGTCACCGCAAAACTTCCTCCATTCTCAAAGCCCGGCATGACGTTGGATGCCGTAGTCTCCTCAATGGCCAATGCGAAGAGTTTACAAGGTGGTACCCTCCTGCTTACGCCTCTGAAAGCAGCGAATCAGCAAGTATTTGCCGTGGCGCAAGGGCCCGTCTCGATAGGAGGATTTCTTGGCGGCACGGGTGGGGCTGGTGGGGCGACGGTGGCCAAGAATCATCAGGCGGCAGGTGTGGTGCCGAGTGGAGCCATTATTGAAAAGGAACTTCCGGTCGACATCGATTCGTGGGAGACCGTCTCAGTCCTCCTCCGTCAACCGGACTTCACGACGGCGATTCGGACGGCCGAGGCCATTGAGCATGCGTTTGGGAAAGGCAGTGCATCAGCCGTCAACGCCGGTTCCATTAAGGCAACGATTCCTCCGGTGTTTCATGGCCGGGTTGTTGAATATATTGCGTCGATTGAAGGGCTTGATGTATCCGTCGATGCCATTGCAAAGGTCGTGGTTAATGAGCGGACGGGGACGGTCGTCCTTGGAGAACATGTTCGGATTTCAACGTGTGCCATTTCTCATGGGAACCTTACAATTTCAGTCAAAAACACCTTGAACGTGTCTCAGCCAGCGGCGCCGCTTGTGGGGAATGCCGCAGGACAAACCACGGTCACTCCCGATGTCCAGACCGAGGTCAAAGAGCAGGAGTCTCGGCTGATCGTCGTCGATGAAACGGTTACCTTGGGAGAGGTGGTTCAGGCACTCAACGCCGTAGGAGTGACGCCTCGGGATCTGGTGGCGATTCTCTCGGCACTCAAGTCGGCTGGTGCGCTTCAGGCAAATCTGGAGATCATTTGAGGTTTTCTATGGATGGGATCACCCATACAGGTCTGGAGAAGAGTCGGGCGTTGATGGCGTCACCATTATATATGGATCCTGGGGCAATGCTCTCCCCAGGGCAGTTGAATGCTCCTCATAACCCATTGATAGTACAGGATGTTGCGAGGGAGCGTCAGAAGCTTATCGAGGCCGGGAAACAGTTTGAGTCCTATTTTGTCTCGCATTTACTAAAGGTTATGAGAGAAACCGTTCCTCAGGGGGCGATTGCCAATAAACAGGGTGCCTATTTCCATTCATTCTATGATGAGGAAATCGGACGACGAGCGGCAGAATCCGGAGGAATCGGCATTGCTCGGATGGTTCAGGAGCACGCGGAAAAGTATTTTTCAGGCCCCCTTGCAGAACGCTCAAGTTTTCCTGTGAGAGACCGATAAGTCACTCGACAGGGATAAAGGGCACTAATCCTTCAGGATCAGAGTTGGGAGCGTTGGGGGAAGGAGTAGAACGATGCAGATTTCAGGTCATGGGAAAGTTGACCATCTTGCAAAAGTGTTGCTTGGAGTGCATGAAGCGGAGAACGCAGCTGCTCGACAACCGACGACCCAGCCCAAGGCTGGTAAGGATGAGGTTCAGATCTCGGCTCAAGCAAAGGAACTGCAACGAATTCGAGAATTGGTCAATCAGCCGGATTCTGTGCGGGCGGAACATGTCGACCGCATCAAACGTGCCCTTGATAGCGGCACCTACGATATCAGCGGTCGTGCAGTCGGAGATGCTCTAATTAAACAGGTTCTGACCGACGCTGTACTCTAGGCGGCTAGAATCTACTTCCGTCGAGTCGTCATCGCAACAGATCCTCGATCTGGTCCATGGATGGGCAGGTTCCGATCGTGAATGCTTCAATCTCTCTCGAGCAGTTGCCTCTTATTCTCGCCCGTGAATCAGCTCACTGTGATCTCCTTGCCCAGAATATCGTTCAGGAGCGTGATGCCATCAAGCGTATGGCACTCGGTGACTTCCTTTCCATCAATCAGTCCAGGATCTCGATCCTTGAGTCCCTTCACCAACTGAAAGACGAGCTGGATCTGCTGCTTGACGACCTCGCGCATACCTATCAGGTGCCGCTGTCCAATCGAACGTTGACTGACATACTCCACCGAGTTCAAAGCCCACAGGCTGAGGTCATTCTGGCGCAGTATGAGCGACTGGCTGAAAAGGTTCGGGCGGTTAAACAGGATATTGCCGTCAATCAGGTCCTGATCCATAGCGTTCAGTCGTTTCTCGTTCGAGCGCTGGAATCGCACCGGCAGGCGTTGCCAGAAGGAGATCTCTATTCTGAGTCAGGCTCTCGACAGCAGCAGCATGTTCCGGCAGCCGTCATCAGGCGGCGGGGGTGACGATCGATGGGACTGAGTGCATTAATGGACATCGCCAAGACGGCCCTGTTTACCGCACAACAGGGACTCACCGTCACGGGCCACAATATCGGTAATGTCAATACTCCGGGTTTCTCCAGACAACAAGTCATCCTGACTCCAGAACGGCCGGCCGATGGAAGCCCGGGGCAAGTTGGGACGGGTGTCAGAATCGCCGAAATCCGGCGAGCCGTGGATGTCTTTCTGAACCGCGAGGTGATGGAGTCTCATGAGGATCTTGGGCAATTCACCGTCCTCCGAGATGAGTTAAATCGACTGGAGAGCCTCTTCGGAGACGCTCGAGGTCAGGGGCTCTCGGGAAAGCTTAACGAGTTGTTTAAGTCGTTGCAGGATGCGACGACCACACCTTCACAGATCTCCTCACGCTCGGTGGTGTTGGGGAGAGCGGCAACCTTGGCCGGAGCGTTCCACCAGATCAATGCGGACTTGGTTGAAACTCGTCGAGCGATCGATGTCCAGGTCGGGGTGACGATTAACGAGGTCAATACGCTGACCGCAAAGATTGCAGAGTTCAATACCCAAATAAAGTCGGCAGAGGTCAGCGGGCAGAATGCCAATGACTTGCGCGATCAACGAGATCTTGCCGTCAATGAGTTGGCGACAAGAGTCGAAGTATTCACACTCGATCGTCCAGACGGCACCATCTCGGTCTTCACCGCTCGTGGTCTTGTGCTTGTTGATCAGGAGACCACTCGCAACTTGGTCGGGGTCGAATCGACGGATAACGATGGGCTTCTGGAAATCGGCTACGATATCGGGGGAACTCAACCGGCTATCATTAGCGACTTGATCTCAACCGGACGTCTTCGTGGACTGCTCAATGTTCGAGACCAATCCATTCCGTCGGTTCAACGGGGGATCGATGCACTGTCCGGATCGTTGATCAATGAGGTGAACCAACTCCACCGCGTGGGATATGGCCTCGACGGTTCCACCGGGAATGATGTCTTCTCGGGATTGTCGGTCACGACAAACGCGCCTGCGACAAATACTGGGTCCAGCTCGATCGGCAATGGAGTCATCACGGCGCCGAGCCACCTGACATTTCATGATTACGAAGTCCGGTTCAGCGGCACAACCGGCTATACAATTGTCGATGCGACAACGGGCGCTGGAATTCATGGGAATTACACCGGAACAGCCATTACTCTGCCGACAGTGGATGCTCCGCTGAACATCGTCTCCGGGGTTAATGACACGCTGGTCGTGTCGGTCAACGGGACTACGTCAGGGACCATTACCCTCAACGGAGCCGCATCTCCAGGTCTTGCCTATACATCCGGAAGCGCATTGGCGGCTGAGCTGCAGGACAAAATCAACGCGGATTCGACGCTGACGGCAGCGGGCCAACGCGTCACGGTAAATTTTGACAGTACGACAAACCGGTTCGTCTTGCGCTCCAATTCAGCTGGCGGTGCGAGCGCTGTCGATGTCACCGGCGGGACGGCAAGAGCGGGGCTTGGCCTCTCTGGGGGAACGGCCACCGCAGCTTCCGGCACCTACAGCGGTCCCCAGACGTTTCATGTTGACGGTGTTTCCGTTACGGTATCAGGAGTGCCGGCAGCCAACGATGTTTTGGCATTCAACTCTCGCGAGAATGCGGCGAGAGACATTCTTGTTGCGCTGTCCGATCCGTCAAAACTTGCCCTTTCGTCCACACGAGCGGGTGTGCCGGGGAACAATCAGAACGGCCTCAATCTCGTTGCCCTGCAATCGAGGGCCATCACAAGTCTCGATAACGCAACTCTCCTCGATTCCTATCGTAAGACGACGGCAGATCTGGGGGTCGCATCTCAGGTTGCCGCACAGCGACTGGATACAGAGGAAATCCGTCAGGAACAGCTCCAAAGCTTTCACGCCCAGGTGTCTGGTGTCTCACTTGATGAAGAGCTGGTCAATCTTCTCAAGTTTCAACGAGCGTTCGAAGCGGCTTCGCGTATGATCGTCGCGGCCGATGAAATGATGTCGACCTTGATTTCGCTCAAGCGATAAGCCAAGGAGTGCGCCATGCGCGTGACGGAACAACAGGTCTTTGGATTCCTCGTCAACAGTTATCAACGGTCTCGATCACGAGCGCTGGAATTGCAGGAACATCTTGCGACCGGCAAACAGGTGTTGCAGCCGTCCGATGATCCTGGGCGATTCCATCGGATCGTCGGAGAAAAAGCAACACTTGCAAAACTGGAACAACATCTTCGAAATATTTCTTCGGCAACTGTCCGACTGGATCTAGCCGACACGGCGTTGCAGGGCACGACCTCGACCCTCGCCCGCGTGAGACAATTGGCAGTTCAGTATGCATCTGATACCAATGGCGCAGCGGAGCGAGCTGCCGGCGGGCAAGAAGTCAAGGCTCTGCTCCAACATCTCCTTCAACTCGGAAATTCTGAATACGATGAGAATCAACCGGTTTTTGGCGGGACAAGCCGTCATGGTTTTGCTGCGGGATTGACGCTGTCCACGCCCGTGACGCTCACGAATGCTGCGACAGATACGTTGACGGTGACGGTGGACGGGGTGACCTCCGGAACGATTGATTTGACCGGAGGCACTGAGACGTTGACCGGTCCTGAGTTAGCTGCGCGAGTACAGAGCCGAATCAATGCCGATACCACGTTAGCCGCTGCGGATAAGAGCGTGTCTGTCCGGTATGAGGATGCACGTCTCGTCATTGTGTCCAATTCTGAGGGCGCAAGCTCAACGGTGGATGTCTTCGGGGGGGCGGCCCGCACGCTGCTTGGATTCAACGGAGGGAGTTCCGGCAACGGTGGGGCGACATTTGCGACGACGGTGGCGACTCACGTGGCCTCGGCAAACAGCGGGGGAGGCTTGATTTCTCAGGGACAAGTGCTGAATCCAAGTACGACCTCCTATGACAACTACATTGTTCGATTTACTGGGGCAACAACGTTCGACGTCGTCAATGTCTCGACTCCTCTCCCGGTCACGCCGCATTCTGCCAATGCGGGACGGGTGGGTGTTTCCGATGCTGGTATCGTCGACCCGCAACAGATTACACTCGACACGTACGAAATACAGTTTACGTCGGCATCTCAGTATTCCGTGCGAAACACCACCACGGGGGCAACGCTTTCAACCGGCAATGTGTATGTGTCCGGTGGCGCCATCGAATTCGAGGGCGTTCGTGTCGTGCTTTCCAACACCCAGGGGAGCGGGCCCGTCACCGGCGATCGATTTACTCTTGCCGTGGCTCCCAAAACGGTGCTCGCCAACCAAACGTATACGGCGGGTGCTCCGATTACATTTGATGGAATCCAATTCCGAATCACTCATAGCACGTCTGCACCGGCTGCAGGAGATCTGTTTCACGTGAGCGCACATACTCGCTATGCCGGAGATTCAGGGAGCCAACAGATTGAAGTGGCTGATGGGGAGATTGTCGGCACCACGGTGCGCGGGGATGAAGTCTTCAGTGGTTCCGACGTGAATCTCTTCGATACGGTACAACAACTTCTGGCTGCCCTTCGAGGAAACTTCAAAGCGGGGATCATTGAGAGCTTGGATAGTCTGGACCGTGCGATCAGCCAAGTCGGGGCCGCACAGGGAGATGTTGGTGCATTGACCAACCGTTTGGAGTCGACGTCCTTGGCCTTGGACGAGGCCAAGGAGCTGGCCACCAATACGCTGTCGTCATTCGAGGACATTGATCTGGCACGGACCATCTCTGAGTTGACGCTGCAGGAGTACGCAATTCAAGCCGCAGGGGCAACGCTTGGTCGGATCTTCGACAATACTCTCCTCAAGTACCTGCGTTAGGACGGCTGCTCAAGTTTGTGGGAGCCGTGACCGATAGTACGCTGCAGAACTATTTGGCCAAGGAAGGCAGGTATGCTGGTACTGACTCGTCGATGCGGAGAAAGTGTCACGATCGGCCCTGATATCAGAGTCGTCGTACTTGGCCTGAAAAGCGGGCAAGTTCGTTTGGGGATTGAAGCTCCTTCGGCGGTCGCAGTTCATCGGGAAGAAGTCTATACACGGATTCAGGAAGAGAATCGATTGGCGGCTAAAACCCAAGCCGTTCCTCTCGATGCGTTTCGTCGACTGATCCCCGGAAAACGTGGAATGGTCTCATGAGGATGTCCAGATGAAGTGCAGATCGACTCGATTTGGGTCATTTGATGTCGCCGACGACAGCGTTATCCGATTTCCAGCCGGTTTGTTGGGATTTCCGGATTCCCAACGGTACGTCATTCTCGATCATGACACGGAGGCTCCGTTTAAATGGCTCCAGTCGATCGATGAACCTGGGCTGGCCTTCGTGATTCTTGATCCAGCCATATTCCATGCTGACTATCATGTCAGTGTGCCAGCCGATATTGTGGCCGAAATGAATAACGGGAAAGATGAAGATCTGGCCTTGGCCGTGATCCTGACGATTCCCTCCGATGATCCAGCTCACATTACGGCTAATCTACGGGGTCCGCTGGTCATGAGTCACAAGACGAGATTGGGTACACAGTTGGTACTCTCCGAGGAATATCCCACTCGGTTTGCGCTTTTCCCTGGATCGTCCTCCCAATCATCACTCTCCATAGGGCCACGGGCTGCCGCAAAGTGTCCTGCCTAAGAAGTATACGTTTCAAGTGTTGTGCTTCAGGTTTGAGATTGGTGCACAGCTTGAAACGTTGAACTTGCAACGTGAAACCACGCACCAAACGACGAACATTATCGTAGGTGTGTCGTGGTGGTTGCAGGAGCGGTGCTCGTCAATGTCATGGATTAGGCCGCAGCCTTCGTGAGGGCAGGGTACCCATTGCGATAGGATTCCAGTACTTGGACCAGTCGCGCGACTTCGATCTCAAGTTGTGCGTACACAGGGGGCGCATCGTGAAGCGCTTGAAGGCGGCCGACTGCCTCGAGACGACTGGCGATCAATCCGACCTCTGAAGCACAGAGATTTCCTGCAGTTCCTTTAAAGGTGTGTGCTGATCGCTCGACGGCCGACGAATTGCCATCAGCCAGAGCCGTTCGAATGTCGGCCAGCATCGTTTGATACCGATCCAAAAAGAGACGGATGAGTTGGCCAAACAACTCAGTGTCACTCCCAATATTCTGATACATCTGTGCGTGATCAAAAATGCCTCGGGCAGGATCGGTTGTGCCCGGAGGGAGTACCGGCTTGATCGGATGGACCTTCTCAGGTGGGGCGGGTGTCCAGCGCGCGAGTGCGGCCCGTAGTTCGTCGAGCTTGATCGGCTTCGAGAGGTAGTCGTCCATGCCGGCGGCTAAGCAGCGTTCACGATCGCCCTGCATGGCATTGGCGGTGACGGCGATGATCGGTATATGTCGGCGAGTGTCAGGTGGCGGGCTGTAGGGTTCCTGTTGGCCGCCTATCTTGTCCGGCCCAGACTCTGAAAGCTGCAACTCGAAATGCGACGGCGTGGCGGATGCCTCGCGTTCGCGAATGATTCTGGTCGTCTCAAAGCCGTCCATGAGGGGCATCTGACAGTCCATCAGGATGGCGGCATATCGCCCTTTGGCCAATGCTGCCAAGGCCTCCTGCCCGTTATCGACGACATCCGGTCGGTAACCAAGCTTCTCGACCATCCGCACGGCAAGCTTCTGGTTGACAATATTATCCTCTACCACCAGCACATGTTGATGTTGAACGTTCTCGGCAACGGTATGTCGCGTGACCAGCTGTGGGACAATCGAACCGCTCTGCTCGGTTATCCGTTCTTGGTCATCCTGCATCCCAAGAACGGTTCTGAGACACTCTCGTAGCTCGTCGTGACGAACAGGCTTGGGGAGGTAGCCCATTGCACCGGATGATCGGGCCTGTTCAGCGTGCCCGCGCTGGAGAATGGATGTCATGACCACAAGGCGTGTGTGAAACTGTTCTGGATGACTATTGAGCTCGCGCGCGAGCTGTAAGCCGTCCTTTCCAGGCATGACGACGTCCAAAATGGCGAGATCGTATGGCGTTCCTCTCTGATTGGCCTCTGTCATACGGTGCCAGGCTGACTCGGCGTCTTCGGCGAGGTCGTCCACCATTCCCCAGCCGGAAACAAGATGGTGGAGAATCATTCGGTTCGATTCATTGTCGTCGACAATCAGGACCCGTTTTCCTGCGAGCTCACCGGATGGAAGAATGGCACGGGGCGAGCCAGCTTGTTTCTGAAAGCGTGCAGTACACCAGAAGGTACTTCCGTGACCTTCGATACTCCGGACACCAATCTGACCTCCCATCAACTCCACCAGCTGCTTTGAAATCGAGAGACCCAGGCCGGTCCCCCCGTATTTTCTTGTCGTCGAGCTGTCTGCTTGAACGAACGGGCGGAAGAGCTTGTCGAGTGTCGCCGAACTCATGCCGATTCCGCTGTCAGTGACTTCAAATCTGATCACTGCGGTATCCGTGAGGTCTTCCTCAAGATACGCTTGGAGCGCCACATCACCTTTGTCCGTAAATTTTACGGCATTCGCAACCAGATTGGTGAGAACCTGCCGGAGGCGTCCCGGATCTCCTTTTAGCCCTGTCGGAACGGCCGCGTGTACCAGTCCTGTAAGTTCGATTCCTTTCGTCTCTGCCCGCTCGGCAAACTGTGCGAGTACCTGTTCAACCGTGGTTCTCAGATTGAAATCCAGGCACTCTAACTCCAGTTTTCCGGCTTCGATTTTGCTGCATTCCAGCACGTCATTGATCAACTGCAAGAGGGCTTCGCCGCACTGACGAATGGTTTCAGCGTACGAGTGTTGTTCAGGCGTCAACGGAGTCTCCATGAGCAGGCTCGTCATGCCGATCACTCCGTTCATGGGTGTACGCAGTTCATGACTGACCGTGGCTAAGAATGCGGACTTCACGCGTGCGGACTCCGTCGCCTTTTCAAGCGCCTGATCGAGGCGTTGATTGCTCTCACTAAGTTGAGAGGCGGTTTCCTGGAGTGCCTGTTGTGTCGTGTAGACGGTAGTCAGATCCGTTGCGTACCCACGGACGACTCCGTGAGGGAGGACCGGACAAAATGTCCATGAAAAACTGGCTTTGGGAAGCAGGACGTCTTCTCCGTGCAGAATTTGGCCAGTTGACAGGCATCGCTGAATGATCGTCATGAGCTGTGCGGGTGCCACGCTGGGAAATCCTTCGAGGCTATAGCCGAATCGAGAGAGCAACGAGATCATGGCAGGGTTGGCATACAGGAGGCTGCCATGCCGGTCCAACTCGATCATGGGTGAGGGACTTTCATGCGCAATGGCGGCGAGGCGGTCGCGCTCCTGTTTGACCTCCATTTCTTGAGACAAGTCCCGGACGCATATCATCAGCACCGTGCCGTCGCCGACCATGTGGGGGGTGCATGTCCATTCGACTGGAATGAGGGCGCCCGTTCGTTTCATATGGAGCTGTTGTCTCGAAGCAATTGGATGACCGCTTCGTAAGACTCTGGTCAGTTGTGCCGTGATCATGTCGGCATCGGACGACGTGAGCGTCGACCAGAAGGCGGGAAAAGATTGTTTCATCGGGAGCCGTGATCGTGGCCCGAGGAACCGGCGTGCTTCCCGGTTGACGGCGAGAATCGTGAGATCTGGGTTGAGGAGAAGGGCCCCGATCGGTAAGCCCTCAAGCAGGTCGGCAATGTTGGGAGTACGCCACGAGTCGATTCCCGCCCGACGGCGGGATGGTTCATGCTTTTTCTGTGATCGCGGCATTACGCGGCTCGCAAGTCGGAATTATCCAGGTGAATACCGATGTTGACTCGTTCACGAGTGGGATCGAGCACACGGAGGACGGAACGTACCGTGTGGTCTGCAGATGGTGCAGCGAGATCCACCGCGATCGGTGTGGGGTAGGAGCCTCCCTGTGGGTCGGTCGTGATTTTGACGAGTGGTTTGAGTCGTTGCTGAGGGTTGACTCCCACGACCACAGCTTGTTCTCCGGTATTGAGCCTGACCAAACTTCCCACAGGGTAGACGCCGATGCTTCGAATCATCAGTTCTACGAGAGCTTTCTCGAATTGGCCTCGCTCTCCGGCCAGAAACAGTTGTCGAACGGCGTCATGCGGCATCATGGAAGGGCGTGTGCCACGTCGGCTCACCATGCCGTCATAATAGTCGACGATGCCGACAATCTGTGCGAGCTGCGAAGTGTGGCCGTGCCGGAGGGCAGCAGGAAAGCCGCTTCCATCGCTCCGCTCATGATGCTCTTTGACGATGCGCAAGACATCCTCAGGCATCCCCGGTTGTTCAGCGAGCACGGCGACTCCCAGTTTGCAGTGCTGTTCCAGAAGAGTCTTGTCCTGTCCGGTGCATTCATCTCGCTTGCGCACGAGATTCCGAGGAAGTCGCACATAGCCCGTATCATGCAGCAAGGCCCCCATTCCAACGAGCTCCTGTGTCGGTTGATCCAGTCCGCTCTCAAGGGCCACGATGAGCGACAGGATGCAGGTATCCAGTGCATGGGTCGTCAGGGATCGATCAAACTGCTTGATTTTTTGAATGGCGAGCTGAGTGGCCATCGCGGCATGATCGCTGAGTACGTGCTCCAGGACAGTCGATACGATCGCTTTGGTTGCTTCGGGTGAAGGAGGAATGCCACGTTCAAGATCAGTGAAGATGCGTTCCACTGCTTCCTGGGCTTGGGCATAGATGACCGAAGGTGGCTGAGCGGTATCATGCCTCGCGACTTCACCGGCTGTGGTCGTATTTGCAGGCGTGGTTGATTCAATGGAGGCACGTGATTCAGGCGGAGGAGTCGGCTCCGGCGGTGCCTGGCGATCAAGATTTTCTGGACTGGCCAGGGACGGGGAGGACGGTACATCAAGTCCCTTACTGGTGTCGATCGTTACCATCCTGATTCCATGGCGCTTCATCAGTTGAATGGTGTCTAGGTCTTTGATGGGAAATTTATGAGACAGGAAGGGGGTGCGATACCAAGGGACGTCCATGCCAACGAGATACATACCGAGGATCAGCTGGTCGATTGGAATCTGTTTTGTGGCCATAAATCGTGGACTCCAGGTCGGAGACGTCGTCGAACGGACCTTCATCTTACAGTTGGTTCGCGTGCGTTATCGGCGAAAGAAACAGTGAACTTGATCGGTGTGTGCAGGACGGTGCGTGTTGGAATCCATTCTGAATCAATGTGTTCCATCTCGTATCCTTGGTGCTCAAGAAAAGTCCGTGCTGGGCCGATAGAGCCCATCAGCGACTGTTTGTAACGATTGCTCAACGAGGAAGGAACAGGATGAACGACTTAGTCGAGGCAACTCCCTCTCCAGCCTCGTTCTTATCAGTGGGCTTGGCCATCAAACTGTCTTTGACGCTTGATGGGCAGAAAGTGATGTATGGCTCAACGTTGTTGGGCTGGAAAGATCACGCGTGGCTTGTCTGTGAATGGCCGCTTCCGCTGAGTCATGACCAGCGGGTTGAGAGCGGGACTCCCTGCACCGTGAGCTATCTTCATGACGGCAAGCTCGTCGGGTACCGGAGTGAGTTTCGCGATCTGATTACCTCGCCGGTGCCGTTACTCTTCGTGGCCTACCCGAAGAACGTAGAGGAAATGCACCTGCGTAAGCATCTCCGAGCCTCCGCTAACGAACCGATTCTTTTGATGCAAGCGGACACGACGAGCGGTTCTTCCTCCGTGTTACCTGGGAACAGCTATTTTGGCGGTTTACTGAAAGATCTTAGCGGGGGAGGCTGCAGTGTGACCTTGGTTCGAAGACCGGCGTGGTTGCGGTCAGGATCGGCAGTTCGTCTGGAGTTCGAACTGCCTGGACTCGGGCGCATTACCAATTTGACAGGCGTCGTAAAAAACATCGACGTACGAGATGGCAGTGAGGCGATTGGGATTGAGTTTCGGTTCAACGAAATGGAGTACATCGAATATCGAGGCTGGGGGGGCTCAGTCCGAAACGCCATTGAGCAATGTGTCTTTCAGCGAGCCAGCACCACGTTTCTTATTTCGTAGTTAGAACCTACCTCAAAATTATAAACTGCGTTCCTAGGGGCATCCCTACATGACACTGACTGGCCAAAACGTGAATGTTCGGCCAATTTGATCTCTCTTTATACGTGTACCTGCGTAGCCAGAGGGAAGACTTCTCAATAATTGATTCTGAGATAGATCCGAGTGTAGTGGCTGTCTCGCCGTATAATCGGTCAAAGATTTCCTCCTACTAATCAATATTGACCCGGCAGAAAGTTCCGACCAATAGCGACAACACGTGATCCGCAGTTTTTCCTTCGATAATTTAGCCAACCAAGTTGGCAAGGTACGGCATGGTTCTTGATTGCACGAATGTGACTATGAGGGGTGAAGTGCCAGCCGAAAAGAAAGGTTGTACTGGCTCAGCATGCTTCCGATGGATCATGAATCGGAGTCGACTATCAGTTGGCTGCTGGTCGGATAAATCGCATTATCTGGTTAAAACGGCGCCATCCGATAGAAGGCATTTCGACATTGCCGAGGTGTCAGCGTTTCCAGCCCATGGTTTTCATCGCCATAGAATGAACTCTATCTATCAAGCTATGAAGTGGCAGAGGTCAAGGTCCACGACGATGCAAGCAGCCCCTGTACGACGGAGTAACGGCCCATCCGTCGGTGCACAAGGATTGCTTGCTGGCTCTTGTTGATGCGACACGGCTCGGTGCTTTTGCGATGGTAGGAGGTGCGCAATGAAAGTGTTGCTGATCCCACCAACGTACCGCTATACGACTCAGTACCCGTCGTTCCTGGCCCCCTGCGACTTTGCAAGTGGGTTTGCCTATATCGCGGCGAGCTTGGAGGCCGCTGGTCACCAAGTGTTCGGATGCAATCCCAACAACGCGCCGGGGTATCCCTCGGCGCTCGACATGATTCACGCCAAGATTGCACGGGCGATCACAGATACCAAGCCGGATCTCATTGGGATCGGCGGTCTCTGCACGGATTTTCGATTCCTCCACGACGCATGCCATATTATCCGTCATTACGCGCCCTCCGTGCCGGTGGTTATGGGAGGTTCGATCATCACTTACGATCAGGAGTTCATTCATTCAACACTCAAGCCCGACTATTCGCTGGCAGGGGAAGCCGATGACACCATCGTGATGCTGGCGGATGCTCTCGAAGGGCGTGGTGCTCTCGACGCTATTCCGAATCTCTGCTATCAAAAAGACGGGCGGCTGACTTTTACGGAAAAAAATCTCAAATTTGGACGAGATTTAAACGAGCAGCCGTTCCCCGACTATTCCATGTTCGATATTGATGGGATGCTGGAGGCTTCGATGGCTGCGCGCCCCCTATATCGCTTTTACCGCAAGGACCCTCGGATTATGCCCATTGTAACGGCGCGGGAATGCCCATTCGCCTGCACATTCTGTTTGCACGGGCATGGGGGACGAGCGAAGTACCGAGCTCGTACTACGGAAAATGTTATGGAGGAGATCAAGCAACTCCATGACCGGTATCACTTCAACATCCTCATTCTTCTTGACGAACTATTTGCCGTGAATAAGCAGAAGCTGGATGAATTTTGCCAATCTCTGATTGAGTATCGTAGGCGATATGGATGGGACTTCAATTGGATGTTTCAAACGCACGCAAATGCCAGACTCAATCTTGAAAGTCTCAAGTTGGCGAAGGAAGCCGGCTGTTCATACTTCAGCTATGGTCTAGAAAGTGCCAGCAAGCGGGTACTAAAGAGCATGAAGAAGGGCACGCAACCTGAACAGTATGCAGAGGCCATTGCGATGGCTGATGAAGCACAAATTGGGTTCGGAGGGAATTTCATCTTTGGGGATCCGGCCGAAACGCCGGAGACCATTTCCGAAACCCTGACGTTCTATCGCGAACATTGCTCGGACATTCATTGCTTTATGAGCGGCATCCAACCGTATCCTGGCAGTGCCTTGTACGGTGTCTGCCAAGAAATGGGCCTGATGCCGGACAAGTTGGTGTTTTACCAAACAATCGATCAGAAAGTCTTCAACATGACACAAATCCCCGATGTCCAATGGATTGGGTATTTGCGAGCTATTGTGGCGTTCGATAGTATGCCGCTTTGTAAGACAGTGGATGTCACGCGTATCATCCGGCGCCCTCTGCAGAATCGCATGACGGTGAATAGCGACCGACAGTTTTGGGAACTGTTTGCCGAGTGCCCGCATTGCAATAGAAGCTTCTCCTACATCGAATTGACGCAACCCGATCAAGTCCACACGCACGGACTGCAGGTCATTACGGGCTGCGAACATTGCTGCAAACGCATCCGGCTCAATGTGCCGGTTTCAAAGGATAAAGGGCTGCTTCTGCCGATTGAAACGGCTCCAGACGACAAGGAGCGGCTGATTGATCAGCCTGCGAGTGCGGTAAGTGGGGGTGATGAGCAACCTCAATTTCATAACGATTCTCAAGAAGTGCAATCGTTTTTGAATCGCATGGTAACTATGTGTGAACAAAAATCGTACCATGCAGCCGTATCGTATTATGACGCTCATCGAGGGCAATTCCAGTTCCATCCAGCCCTGGTCGAGTTCGATCGATTAGTGGGTAACCTTCGACAGAAGTTGGCGGCCTAATGCAGAGGGAGCCCAGAATAGCGCAAGAGGATCGAGTGCGCAAACCGAAGGTCTTATTAGTGCAACTAGAATTTGCCACATGGGCTCAGGCAAAGGCGTGGGCCTACGTTGGCAACTTTTCAGTTGAGGATGGTCTCCGTGCAAACGGGTGTGACTGTGTGACCCTTCCAGCACTCTCAGATATTCCCGATAGTTCGCCGGTGTCCTGGCTTCATCATGCGAAAGACTTGCTGGCTGGCCAACGGTTTGACCAGGTCTGGGTATGGCTGGTTCACAATCGATATTCAGATGAGTTTCTCGAATGGATCGCTGAGTTAGCGCCGGTGCGGGTGGGCCTAATCATGGAGTCGTTGGAGTATAGCGAAGAGGACTGCCGACGCTGGCCACATTTGCGAGATCGTGCCGTCTTTGTCAGAGATCAGGTTCGACATATGACGCATGTGTTAGCGGCTGATGAGCGTGACGCCGATGTGTTCAATCAATCCGGTATGGTGCAGGCCCTATTCTGGCCGTCAGCGGTGCCGGCGCGATTCATAACGGAGACCATCGGAGGTCCATCGCGCCGAGAGGTCGCGTTTTACGGAGAACTCTATGGAGAACGGAAGACGTGGTTAGCGATGCCTGGGCTGGAGGATGCGCTGATTCATCCCCCATCTGCCGAAACGGGAACTGAGTTTCCCCAGTACTTCAACGCACTACATCAACAAACGCTCCAACGGTTTCAGTCAGGCTGGCGGCCTGACTTGCCCGCACTCATAGAGTTTGTGCGTGTGTGGCGTGGGTTGCGGGAAGCCATTTTTGCCAATTGGTTGGCGAGCCTGAAAACTTGGAGTGCCATCGTCAATCTTCCCAGCTTGTTTCAATCCTATGCGGGACGTGTCGTGGAAGCGATGGCCGCTGGCCGTCCCGTCATTTCGTGGGACATTCCATGTAGGCCCCAGACGACTGCGCTTTTCAAGAACGGCCGCGAGATTCTGCTCTATTCGAAGGATCGTCCGGCTGTCCTGAGGGAACATGTGGAGCGAATGACACATGACACTGACTATGCCAGAGACATCGCCACAGCTGCTCGTGCCGAACTTCTTCGATTGCATACCGCTGAAGTTCGCGCACGGGAGTGGTTGGACTGGATTGAGACCGGGGAGTATCCCCGAACTTCGAAGAAGACCGAGGAGGGGATGGAAAGTTTTCAGACCCACACGGTTGAACAGCTGGCCCAACCCACTACCCATGAATCTGACCAGGAGATACACGCCACGACGACGGTCTTTGTGCTCACGGTGGATGATCCTGCGTTGGCAGCTTGCCTGGAAGCCATCCACAAACAGGAAGGGCCACCGTTTAAATTGGAAATTATCCGAAACGTGTGTCCCTTCAGTGCGGCGGCCCAACGCATGATTACGGAGTGCCGGACCGAGTACTTCATCCAGGTAGATGAAGACATGGTGCTTCAGCCGGATGCCGTGGCATCGATGGAGGCGGTGATAGCGGCAGCACCCGATGATGTCGGAATGGTGTGTTTTCATTTGTTTGACGAGGATCGCGATGTGCGCATCCAGGGAGTGAAAATCTACCGAGCAAGGCTCATGAAATCGTTGTCCTTCAGGGATGTGAAGGCCAGTGAAATTGACCTCCTGGCTCAGATGGGCCGCCAGGGGATCAACTGGATCCTTCATCCCGACATCAAGGGACGCCACGGCACGATCTACACGCCGGAAACGATCTATCGTCGGTACAAGACGATGTATGAGAAGGACATCCGGCAATGGAACGTCTTGACAGCCGACATTCGTCGTAAGGCGGAAGCCTACCGCGACACCGGCGACCCACTCCAGCTCTTCGCGTTATTGGGGGCGGCACATGGAATTATTCATGCGCCCTTGGCGGCTGACCGGGAAAAGGATGCACGCACCTATGAGATTGCAGAACTGGATGTGTTTAAGCGGCTCTTCCTTGAGCATGCGCCTCCGGCTCAATCCTTTGTCGCCGGACGATCCGCAGAGCCAATTCATCCGCCGATTCCGTTCCAGCGAGTGTGTTGGAAGTCCGATCTCATGGCACGAGAGTGCCGGACTCCAGACATCCAATTGAACCAGACCAAAACAATCTTGATTGTGACACCGTTCTTTTGGCCATCGATTGGTGGAGTCGAGCGGGTAGCCGAGCAGTTGGGGGTTGGTCTCTTGGCCCATGGATACCAGGTGGACATTGCGACCTATCCGGTCGATGGACGGGATCGAGAAGAGTATCGAGGTATCCGCATCATAACGGTTGCAAGGTTCGATCAGGTCGAGAACGGAATGCCAACCTGTGCTCGCCAAGTCAGAGATTTGTTGCAGAGCGGCCGATATTCCGCCTGCCTGCTACTTGGGGCTCCGCTGAACAAGCTGCTCTACGGTGCCTTGATAAAGTCGCTACCTGTCAATACCAGGCTCTTGATCCAACCGACGATGAACGAGGAAATCCTCAACGAGTTGGTTCGCAATCAATTTGTGTATCCCAGGTTTCGTCAGCTCGCGCAACAGGCGCAGGCTGTGGTGGCGCTCTCGGAAGACGGTGTCGATGCCCGCTTTTTGAGAAAGGAAGGAATCGGCTCCGTTTATATACCGAATGGAACCACCTTGAGCTCTCCTCGTGGAGATTTTAGGCGGGATCATGGCATCCCCGGAGACCGGTTTCTCGTCTTACATGTGGCGAACCTCTATCCGGTCAAGAACCATCTGGGGTTGCTCACCGCGTTGAAGAATCTGCCGTCGGATGCCCAGTTGGTGATGATCGGTAGGCCCACGGAAGAAGCGGAATATGTTCGCCAGGTTCAGGAAGTTTTGGCCGAAAGACCGCACGTGCTGTACGTGGATGGACTCGAACCAGACGGGATTGCCGCTGCAATGCGGGCCGCCGATGTCTTGGTTTTGGCATCCCACAGCGAGGCATCACCCTTAGTGGTGCTCGAAGCGATGAGCTGCGGCCTTCCCTGGCTGGCCACCCCCGGCTGCGGAACAGTTCACGAACAGGCAGGGGGGCTGGTTGCCACCCTCAGCAGTTTTCACGACGTGCTGATGCGTTTGAAGGAGGATGCGGATCTGCGGCGGCAATTAGGTGAACTCGGTCGAGCGCATTGGGCAGCGTCCTATGATTGGTCATATGTGCTCCGGGGCTGGATCGAACTCCTGACAACCGGGCGGCTGACTGTCTCGTTTGTGACACCCGAGGAAGTGAAGCAGGGTATGCGCGCCTTACGTGGGCATCGAGCGCTGAGAGATCTCACTACCAGAGAGGACGTGGGCCAGGCAGCGATCGCCTCGGCCGCAGTGCGGCCTCCTTACACCACATCGGAGGGATCGATGGATTCCGATCGTTTTTATGTGAATCTCTTTGTCAATGCGCCAATCTGGTCGACTCCCTATCCGAATGCCGATGAGGCCGCACGCTGGAGCAAAATCGCGTCGTTCCTGGAATGCATCCTTCGACGGGTCCGTCAGCGCAATCCCAATAAAGTGCTGCGCATCCTGGATGTCGGATGTGGACGTGGGTGGCTCACGAATCTTCTATCCATGTACGGAAGTTCCGAAGGGGTAGAGCCGGTGAGCGAGGTGGTAGCGCATGCGCGACGTTTGTTCCCGCACCTTCGCTTGGAAGCCGGAACGGCTGACCAGGTCTTAGCCCGTCCTGACTTTGCCCCCTACGATGTCGTCGTGAGCTCGGAAGTACTCGAGCATGTTCCTCATGGACAGAAAGATCTTTTTCTGGCTCAACTCGCGTCACTATTGACCCCGGACGGATACGTGGTCTTGACCACGCCGCGCGGTGAAATGTGGGAGCAGTGGAAAAGCATCGCACCGCCGAATCAGCCAGTAGAAGACTGGGTGACGGAAGGAGACTTACAGACGCTATTTCGCCGACAAGGATTTGCTGCGCTCGGCTTGGAACGGGTGCATGTCGAAGTGCCTGGGCTGCGCTATGTGCCCGCACCAACTCCGGCCGAGCTCGAATCCATGAATCTGTTGCCGATCTACCAGGTCTGGGCCTGTCAGCGAGTGGGACCTGGTCGACCGACTACCTTCCTGCGCCGACCGAAAGTCTCAGTCATTGTTCCGACGTACAATCGGCCAGACCGATTGAAAGAGGCTCTCCAGAGCATTCTCCAACAGACATGTCAGGACTTCGAAGTCCTGGTTGTCAACGATGGAGGAACCGATGTCGCTGCCACGGTGGCGGCCCTCAATGACGGACGCATCACGTACATTCAGCACGATCGAAATCGTGGCCTGGCCGCCTCCCGCAATACCGGATTGACGGCGGCCTCCGGGACCTACATTGCGTATCTCGACGACGACGACCGATATTTGCCGAACCATTTGGAAACGCTGGTGTCCGTATTGGACCAAGGTGAGTACAAGGTCGCGTATAGCGATGCTTGGCGCGTCCATGAACAGTTGTCGCACGATCGTCACATTGAAATGGGTAGGGATGTGCCGTATTCATACGACTTCAATCCTGCACACCTGTTGGTCTCCAACTATTTTCCTGTTCTCTGCATGATGCACAGAAGAGATTGCCTTGACCAAGTCGGTCGGTTCGACGAATCGCTGTACGCGCATGAGGATTGGGACCTGTGGATTCGCATGGCGACTGTATTTCCGTTCAAACATGTGGCATGCACCACCGCCGAATTCAGTTGGCGTACCGATGGCTCCTCCATGACCAGTGCGACGCAAGAGACCTATTGGCGCACCACCGAGATCATCTACCGCAAGTATCGACCCCATGCGGAACGGATCGATGGAGTGCAGAGGGCGCAACAGCAGCGCCTTGAGGAACTGAAACATGCACGGAGCGAGCAAACCCGTGTCTGTTCGATCGTCATGCCGGTGTGTAACCGAGGAGAACTGACCAAGGACTGTCTGACGGCCTTGGCCGCACTTGACGGGTTGCCGGATTATGAATTGATTGTGGTCGATAATGGTTCAACGGACGGAACCGCAGACTTTCTTGCCCAGTTGGGCGGTGACGTGCGTATTGTCACGAATGGCGAGAATGTCGGTTTCGCCAAAGCCTGCAATCAGGGCGCGGCTCTGGCGCGAGGAAAGTATCTGGTCTTTCTGAACAACGATACGATTCCCCAGCCGGGTTGGCTCAATGCGCTCGTGATGGAAGCAGAGGGCGATGCGTCGGTCGGGATCGTCGGAAGCAAGCTGCTCTATCCCGACGGAACGATTCAACATGCCGGCGTCGTACGAGATTGTCAGCACTTTTTCCCGTACCATATTTACAAGTCTTTTGCCGGTGAGCATCCAGCCGTCAACCAACGGCGCGAGTTCCAAATTGTCACTGCTGCCTGTTTGCTCATCAGACACTCGCTGTTCGAGGAGGTCGGCAGGTTTGATGAGGGCTATCTCAATGGGCTGGAAGATGCGGATCTATGTTTGAAAGTACGGGAACGTGGATACCAGGTCGTGTATCAACCGCGGAGCGTCGTGGTGCATCTTGAAAGCCAGACTTCTGGACGAAAGATGCACGAAGACTCAAACGCCGCTCGTTTCTTGGACCGATGGGGAAACCAATGGTGGACGGGCGATGAAGATCGGTATTTCCATCTTGATGGTTACAAACTACAGCGCATCTATCGTGATGGGAAACTCGGAGGGGATATTCACTTGATGGGAGATATTAAGGATCGTGCTGCATGGGCACATGTCGCGGCGACACAAACGGCCGCACTCAAAAAAGACTGGTCATCCGTTCGGCGTGAATTGGCCTTGGTTCACGACTGGCCGAATGACGCGTATGTATTGTCCTGGGGGGCGATGGTGGCCGAGCGGCTACAAGAACCGGTCTATCAGGCGCAGTTCCTTGCACGCTATGCGGCGTTGGTCGATGAACCGGACAAACGACTTAATTTGGTCCGCATACTGTTGGAACAAAAAAACCTATCTGGTGCAGAGGAGCAGCTCCGAATGATCTTGAATGCCACACCGGAGCATGCGGAAGGACTGCTGCTGCAAGGCATTCTCTGCATGCAGCGAGAGCAGTATGCACAAGCGGAGATGGCATTTAGTACGGCGCTTCGTGAGGGTGCCGAGCGTAGGAAATGTCTGATGGGAATGGGCATGGCTGCCATGGGAAGGGCCTATACCCAGGGGGCCTGGGAGCGGTTTCTTGAGGTGTTGGTCGAACACCCTGATGATGCCGAGGCGATTCATTGGCTTCTTCGCGCTGGGACGGCACAAAATCGATGGCAGGAGTTGGCGGAGCACTTGCACCGATATACGACCAGAAATCCAGGGGATCTTGCAGCACGCTTTGCCTTCACCAGCGTCCTATTGCGCGGTGAGCAGCTCGAAGCCGCGCGCAGGGAATATGAGGCTCTTGGCAAGGTCGATCCACGTTATGACGGACTTGTTCAACTTGGCCAGGCCATTGCCGGAAGGGAAGCGGCCCTCACCATGGAAGCCGCCTCGTCCTAGTCCGATGACACGGCGTGCGCTTCTCATCCAGCTTGCGAGGCTCGGTGATCTTGTTCAGACGATTCCGGTCATCATGGCGCTGAAAGAAGCTCATGCCGATTGGATTCTAGATCTTCTATGTCCGGGCCACTTGGAAGATCTCGGGCGGATACTTCCAGGAATTTCTACGGTCGGGAGGTGGGATGGGACTGTGTGGAATCGACGTGCGCGCCAGGCTGAGAAAGAATTCCGGCCTGAGTATGTCGTCGAAGCCGATACTGATATTCGCGCCATCACGCAAGAGCCTTATGACTATGCCTACGTGCTCAACCAACATCCTCGCGCCATTCTGGCTGGGGCACTCCTTGCGCAGGAGAGCATCGGCGCTATGACTGGTAGGCCGCTCGATCCAACCTTGTCACCTTGGGGGGCCTATGTGAGAGCGGTCGCCAAGGACAGAAGTGAGAACCGCATTCATTTGGCGGATGCATTTTGTGGGATGTGTGGTGTCTCTCCACCCAAGCACATCATGCCGATACCGATGAGCTCAGTCCAGCTACCGAATGATCTCGATCCGATCGGACAATCTTGTGGGCCTTGGATCGGAGTACTGGTGGGCGCAGGTGATCCGGAACGATTGGTTCCGGCCATGGCCTGGACGCGTTTGATCGCAGGCTGTCTGGAGCAGCTCCAGGGAAGTCGTGTCCTGTTATTGGGAAGTCGACAGGAACAAGAACGAGCCAGCTGGATTCTAGCTTCACTTCCTTCTTCACTCGTAGGGCGAGTCTGGGACACAACGGGCCGTCTTTCACTCACGGAATTGGCACAGGCACTCACCCGCTGCCAGGTCGTGATCGGAGCCGACACAGGCCCGCTTCATTTAGCAGCAGCGGTGGGGACGAAGGTGATCGGGTGGTACTTTGCGAGGGCGCGGGTTCATGAGACGGGACCTTATGGGCAGAGCCATTGGATCTGGCAAGCGGAGGCCGTGAAACGTGAAGCATTACACCTGAAACTCGAACGAGAAGATCTGCGGCGGATGGAGTTCCTCGACACACTTCACGTATCACCCGTTCAGTGGCCCATCGAGGAGACGATCGCCTTGTTGTCGGACGGATCAGCCGCTTCTGTCGACGGCTGGTCTCTGTGGACGAGTCATCGAGATCGGTGGGGAGCGTACTATGTTGAGGCGGGACAGGCACCGGTTGCTCCGCTTCAACGAGAACACATCTGGAACGAGTTGCATCCGACCGCGGTGTGAGGGGGAGTTCCGTGGAGCATCTGAACCAGAACCTAGAAAACCTTCGTCAGACTGTCCCTGATCTAGTCGCCGCGCTGTGGAACTCCTCCGGTGGGGTTCTTTCGATTGTTCCCTCACGTGAGGGGGCCCCTTCGGCGAGGTATCACGATCAATGGGTCCACAGCGCCTATGACCCCAAGAAAGAAGCCAGGTCCTGGGCGGAACAGCAACTCAAGGAATGGAAACCTGGAGAGGTGGCGGTAGTTCTCGGGGTCGGTCTTCTGTATCACGTGGAGGCGCTTGCCCTTGCTTGCCCCGCCGATGCCCGAACGGCCATCGTGGTGCCGGATCTATCCGTCTTAAAAGATGCAATGGGGGCAAGGCCACTCGGATCATGGATCAACAGGATTCAGTGGGTGACGGGCACGCCGGAGGAAATGGCCACGCAATTGACTGCGTTCTCCTCTCCATTGCGGTTCTGTACCTATGGGCCCGCCGCACGTCTGCACGGTGATATCCATGAGCGATTGCAGACGAGCCTTCGCCGAATCATGGCTGCGAAAGCCGGAGGCCAACTGCATGTGGCGGTGGTCGGTCCGATCTACGGAGGATCGCTTCCGATTGCTCGCTATGTCGTCTCGGCGTTGAATGAGTTGGGACATCGAGTCAGTTGGATTGACCACCACGTTCATCAGGGGAGCTACGAAGCACTTGGGTCCTATCGCGAAGAACGCCATCGCTTGATGCTTCAAAGCCGATTTGCCGATGTGCTCAGCCTGAGCACGATGGCGCATCTCGCGGAAGATCCGCCCGATCTGGTTCTGGCCATTGCTCAAGCGCCGTTGAGTTTGGCGGTCTTACAACACCTGCGCAAGAAGAAGTTTCTGACGGCCATGTGGTTCGTGGAGAACTATCGGCATTTGACATACTGGCAACAGTTAGCGACAGGCTACGATTACTGGTTTGTAATCCAGCAAGGGGGCTGTTTCGACGCGTTGAAACGGGCCGGAGCGTCTCATGTGCACTACCTTCCCATGGCGGCGGATCCCATAGTGCATCGTCCGATGACGCTCACAGCAGCTGAGCACCAGGAATATGGCGCCGATGTCTCGTTTGTCGGGGCTGGTTATGCCAACCGGAGGGCGCTCTTACCGCAGTGGCTCTCTCACGAGTGGACGATGAAACTGTGGGGGAATGAATGGGACGGTGCTGCCGCGCTCTCCGGAGTGCTTCAACGCGACGGTGCCAGGATCGATACCGACGCGTGCATGAAGGTGTTCAACGCCACGGCCGTCAATTTGAATCTGCATTCGTGTTCCGGAACGGGCATGGATTCTCAGCCGGACTTCGTGAACCCCCGCACCTTTGAATTGGCTGCCTGTGGTGCATTTCAGCTTGTGGATGACAGGACACTCCTGCCTGATCTGTTTACGTCGGATGAGGTGGCGCCCTTTCGTCGCACTGAAGATGTCCCACAACTGATTCGGAGGTGGTTGCCAGATACGGAGGGTCGCCGGGCCCATGCTGAGGCGTCGCGTCGACGGGTGCTGCGTGACCATACCTATCGCCATCGTCTGCAAGAGCTACTTTCCACGGTGGGTCTTTCTCAACCCGATCGCATCGGCTCGATCTTGCGAGGAGACCGGCTCACCACAGGTCTGAAGGAACGGGCTGCGTCGGTGCCGGAGCTGCTTCCCTTACTCAATCGCTTTCCGACGGGACAACGAATCGAGTTGAAGGACCTTGCGGCTGACATTCGAGCACGAGCTGCTGGACGTCAACTGGCTCGAGAAGAGCTGTTGGTGCTCATGATCGACAGTTATCGAGCGGAGACAAAAGATCTGGTATGACGAAGAGTTTTAAGTTGCTGGTTTCTTGTTTCACGTTGAACCTGAAACCTGAAACCTGAAACAACGTTCCCTGCTGGAGTGCGAATGTGAAGCAAGTACTAATTTTGAATATTACCCGGATGGGTGATCTTGTCCAGATGGGCGCCTTGTTGGATCGACTCCATGAAGAATGGCCGGGAGTTGGCGTAGATCTTGTCGTGGATCGACGGTTCGCACCGGTCGCCTCGTTGCTGAAGGGATTGCGCGAGGTCATCGCTTTGGATTTTCACGCCCTGATCGATGAGAGCCGTGCGCTCGTGAAGGATGTGGTCGCGCTATATCAGGAGGTGGCGGCCTGGGCGAAGCCATTGGCGGAGCGTCGGTATGATCGAGTCATTAATCTGACGTTCAATAGGCCAAGCGCGCTTCTGGCTGGATTCGTTGGGGCTCCCGATATTCGTGGGGCCCAAAGCGCATGGGACGGTGGCATGGTCGTTGAGAATCCCTGGATGGGGTATTTCTGCGATTTTCACCAGTTTCGCCGGCTCAATCGATTCAATCTCGTCGATATCTATGCACTCGGTGGCAGTCGCCAAGGGACATTTTCTCCACTTCGACTGTCTCTTACTCAAGAAGACCACAGGTGGGCGAAGGAAGCCCTCACCGGGGTAAGTGAGTGGATTGCCGTACAGGCCGGGGCAAGCGACAGTATGAAGGCCTGGCGTCCGCAGCTCTTTGGCCTCGCTCTTGCAAATGTGAGCAAGCGATGGCAAGGCGGAATACTCTTTATTGGAAGTCACGAAGAGGAAGCGACTATCGCGGAGGTCGTACAGGTCTATCGCGAAGCCGGAGGGAAGAGTCCGGTCAAGAATATGGCTGGCCATACCACGTTGAACCAACTCGCAGGTTTGCTGGCGGAATGTCGATTACTGCTGACCAACGATACAGGTCCCATGCATATCGGGGTGGCGGCCGGCACCTCAGTGATCGACCTTTCTGTGGGACATGTGGACTTTCAGGAAACTGGTCCCTATGGGTCTGGTCATTGGGTGATTCAACCGGAGTTGGAATGTGCTCCCTGCGGGTTCGACCAAGTCTGTGCCCATCATGCCTGCAAAGACCGTATCTCTGTGGACGTTGTCGCTGATCTCATGTGCCATGTGTTGAAGATCGGGGCTGTCCCTACGAGGGTATCAGGGGCACGCCTGTATGAGTCCGGAGTGGATGAGGATAGGCTCGGCACCTTTCAGTTGAAGGTAGGAACGGAGTCTCCTGTCACGGCTTGGTATGCGGCGTTTTGGCGTCGTTATTGGTATGAAGCCCATACGGGATTGCAGAGTCGCCTTCCTCTTCCCGAGGGACCACCTCCCGATGCGGCGGAGGTGAACGTACAGCTGCGGACCCTCATGCCGCTTTTGGAGACGGCATGTCAAAGAGCGGATGAAATCGCTCGAGTGGCTTGTCGAGCATCGGTCGATCTTCAAGATTTAAAACGGTTGCAGCGCGAGCAACGAGCCAATCAGGAGCGGTTGCTTCGCATTGGTCTGACTACCGAGGCACTGGCCCCTCTCGCGGCAGCGTTCGGGCGTCACATGCGAAACGACAACGTCATCGGGTTGGACCGACTTGCGAAGCATCAGGCTGCTGCTTATCACACTTGGCTGAGACGTCTCGCTGAGATCAATCGGCAGATGGGTGGCACATCGCCCAGCGATCGGTCTCTCACACCTGGTCATACGGGAAATCTGCTCGTGGTTGGATCGGAACGGCGAGCGGCATGAGCTGAATACGTTATGAGGGAGATAACACATGAACATACAATTGGATAGTGAACAATGGCAAGCCGGAAGTACGGCAACGCTTGGTGACATTCTTGCCGACCTGAGCGAACGGGCGCATGCTCGTTCGCGCATCGTGACGACCGTCATGCTCGATAGTCGTTGGATCACAGATCGAGACATCGACCCACATCTGCTCCAACAGGCTTCCGCAAACTACCGCCAATTAATCGCGACGTCAGCAACGCAACAGGAGATTCTTGAATCTGCACATGGTGCGATCGAACGATATCGGAGTGTGGTTGTCGAAGAAGGTACATTGCTCGCCAACCAGTTTCGAATGGGGGTACAGGATCTCTCGTCATTTGACGCCTGGCTAGGGAAGGTCGCGGATGCGGTCGAGATCATCGAGAACGGGCAGAAACCGGTCGGAACACGATCTCAGCAGGGGCACGCCATCGCAGGATGGATTGAAGAGCTTCTGGCTGCCAGGCATATCCGTGATACCGTAAGAATGGCGGATTTGCTGGAATATGAAATTCTTCCAAGGATTGCGGCCTGAGCCCGTGATGTTCATTCGTTCTCATTCTGGCGAGGTGGCCCTCATCTCTGCGAATTCCTGTAGAGGCTCAAGTCCCTAGGAGATTGGCCGATAAGACAGGCACGCCGCGTACAGGCGTAAGGGAATACGGCTTCTACACGGATGTCGGAAGCACAGCAGCGGATGGTGTTCTAGTTTCAAGGAGGAAGGGCAATGGCACTAGTTATTAACAATAATCCCGCATCGATTGCGGCGCAGCGCAACCTCGATATTAACACCTTGAGCCTGAACCGTTCAGTGGAACGGTTGTCCTCAGGCCTTCGGGTGACGCGAGCTGCCGATGATGCCGCCGGTCTTGGACTGTCAGAGTCCTTGCGGGCGCAGATTCGCAGTATCAACCAGGCGACACGAAACGCATCGGATGGGATCAGCTTGACGCAGATCGCCGACGGTGCGGCAGCCACCATCGGGTCGTTGCTGGCCAGGCTTCGTGAGTTGTCGTCGCAGTCAGCAAGCGGCACGGTGGGCAATACCGAGCGCTCCTACATTGATCAGGAGTTCATCGCGCTGCGGTCAGAAATCGACCGTATTGCTCAGGTAACCGAATTCAACGGACAAGCACTGACCAGCGGAAGCTCGATCAGTTTCTCAATCGCGATCGGGTTCCGGAGCGGCACCGGCAACACACTCAGTCTCAATCTGAACGATATCACTACGACGTCGTTGGGACTCTCCAGTGTGAACGTCTCGACATCCGCCAATGCCACCAGCGCCTTGGCAAACGTGGACAATGCCATCAGCGCGATTGCCACGGCACGAGCCGAATACGGTTCGATTCAGAACAGGTTTGAGGCGACAATTGCGAACCTGCAGGTCACGAGTGAAAACCTCACTGCTGCAGAATCGCGTATCCGTGATGCGGATATCGCGCTTGAAACGTCCATCTTCACCAAGAATCAGATCTTGGTGCAGGCCGGTATCGCGACGTTGGCACAGGCCAACACGTTACCGCAACAAGCGTTAGCGTTACTCCGAGGATAATAGCGGCATTCCGTCCACCGCCCCTCTCCTAAACCGGAGAGGGGTTCGGTGAACGGAGTGATAGAGGGGGCATTATGATCACCAATGTAACATCGAAGGTTGATCTCCCGGCCGCTGCTAATAACAAAAGTCAAACCAGTGTTCAACCCAGGACAACGCCTGTCGTTGAGCACCAGCAGGGTGCTGACTTTTCGTTTGCTTCTCCCACGGATCGGGTAGCGCTTGAGCAAGCCGTGAGTAAAGTGAAGGAAGCGTTTCAGCAATCGGGCTCGCAGTTGCAGATCGAAGTCGATCCTGACCTTGAACGAGTCATCGTGAAAATTCTCAAGGGAGATTCCGGCGAAGTGATACGACAGATCCCTCCGAAGGAAGTGATTGATCTCGCCAAGAATCTTGCCGGAACAAAAGGAGTGTTGTTCGAAGAACATGTCTAACTTATCGCACAAGGATGTGGTATGCCGACGATAAGTTTCGGTGGACTTGGCAACGGGCTGGATTTCGGACAGGTGGTCGATCAACTGGTGAAAGTTGCCCAACTGCCGGTTGATCGACTGACCAAAAAAAAGGCCGATCTCAATACCAAGTTCACAGACTTGACCACCGTCAGCACGAAAGTGGCGGCGCTGCAAAGCGCCGCTCAGGCGTTACGGCTGTCTACCTCGTTTGATCGCACGACGGCATCCGTGACAGACACGTCGGTCTTGTCCGTATCGGCTTCCTCTTCATCAACTTCAGGAACCTACAGTGTCCGAGTTCTTCAGCTCGCTCAAGCTCATCAAGTTGTCAGTAAGGCCGCTAAGGCCGTGTCGTCAGAAACTACGGACATCGTGAGTGGTGGGTCGGCGACCTTCACCTTCAAGGTGGGAGCCGGTGCGAATCAAACCGTGACGCTCGGGGCCACGGGGACCTTGACCGACCTGCGCGAGCAAATCAACAACTTGGGAGCCGGTGTCAATGCCTCTGTGATCAATACCGGTACAGAGGTCGCACCATCTTATCGATTGGCGCTGTCCTCGAGTAATACCGGCAGTGCGAATGCGATCACCATCGTGGCGGATGGGACGGATTTGGATCTTCTGAACGGCAGTGGGACCGGCGGTATCGATACTCTTGCGGCGGCGCAAAATGCTCAAGTTCAGATCGGTGATCAGGCATTGAATCCTTTGACGGTTGAACGGAGTTCCAACACCGTGTCTGATGCGATTTCTGGTGTGACCCTGACGTTGGCGAAGACCACGGGGACAGGGACGGTGCAAGTCAGCCTCTCTCAAGATGTCGATGCCGTGAAGACAAACATCAAGGCGGTGGCCACGGCTTACAATGAAGTCGTGAAGTTCATCAACGAGCGAAATACCTACGACGTGACGACGAAACAAGGCGGCATCTTTTTTAACGAAGCCGCGGCGAAAGCGACCTTGTCGCAGCTTCGAACGGCAGTATCGTCATCGGTGAGCGGGGCTACGGTGTTTTCAAGCGTCGGGCAGATCGGGTTCAAAACTGAACGTGATGGCACGATTACGGTTAACGAGGGGCAGTTATCCACGGCGTTAAACACGAACTATGGCGGAGTTAAAGCGTTATTCAGTAACCAGGGTGCGGCAACCGGCCTGGCACAGGCTATCGTGACCGCCGTGGATGCGCTCAACGACGTTACCGGGGGTGCTCTGACGCTTCGCAAGAATGGCCTGACGAACGAGATCGATCGGGTCGGTAATGACATTACCAGACAAGAGGATTCAGTGAGCCGGTATGAGGAGCGGCTGCGTCGGCAGTTTGCCGCTCTAGACGGCCTGTTGCGTCAGCTTGATGGACAAAGTGGATTTCTCCAGGCTCAGTCGGCGCAGCGGCAACAATAAGGACGAGGGACAGACCCCATGATGATGCAGTATGCCCGTCAGTACGAACAGACTCAGGTGGTGACATCGTCCGGTGTTCAGCTGGTCGTGCTGCTCTACGATGCGGCCATCCAGTCCATGGAGATGGCACGACACGACATTCAAGAACGGAATGTACGGGAAAAAGCGCGACATTTAGGACGTGCCATCGCGATCATCGGCGAACTTAATAGTGTGCTTGACCTTGAACAGGGGGGAGAGATCGCGCGGTCACTGCGACGGTTGTACGACTACATGCTGATGGAGTTGGTCGAGGCCAATGCACGTAATAATGAACGAAAGTTAGAGGGTCCGCTGCGTTGTCTGAGTACGCTTCGTGAAGCATGGCGTGAGGTGGCCAACCAGCAACAGCCTCGTCTGGTTGGTACTAGATGAGTATACCGAAGAGCGGGAGTCAAGCTGAGATCGTGCGACTGACCAAGGCAGCAGGTGAGGCGTCTGAGCAGGGGCGATGGGATGAGGTCATTCAGTGTTACAGCGAGCGAGGCCTACTCCTGGCCTCGCTCGCTGAGTCGACGCTCCCAGCCGATGAGTTGCTGTGCATGGATGACAAGTTGCGTGACCGTATCCATACTGCCCAAGCTCTCTTAGAACATCTGCTCGTTGAGGCCCAAATGACAAAACGGCAGGTGCAAGAATTACGTCAGCGTCTCGCTGTCCATCCATCCGGACCCGAAGCTGTCTCCATAGATGCCTAACTCGTTTCTTGTGACGGGCGAAGTGTCGTGGCCAACAGTTCCATGTTTCATGTTCCAGGTATGAAGGCGTGATATCTGCATAATGTGAACCTTTGAACGTGAAACCTTGAACTCGGCATCGAGGAGCGGACGAGAATCATGGCGTCATCCATCATGACCGCATCGACCCCGTCTCAGAGTGAGGAGCCAGACGAACGCCGGGAATGGATCAGGATCGATGATCGGGTTCTGATGGAATATCGATTGGTGACCGAGGGGGGAACCAGTGTGCCGGTTGAACTGAACCGTGCAACGCCAGAATCCATTGCCGCCGCAGTGAACAAACCAACCTTGGATCTTCTGGCCCGCTCCAGCGAGGTCGTGGTCGATTCGGCGGTCCTGCCATGGATCAGGAAGGTCGATTACCTGCTTGAAGTGATGCTGAATGCCCTTGCCATCAGTCAGCCGTCCAGCGTCATGATGGCACAACCTACGGATGTCAATCTGAGCGGGGGAGGGATCGGGTTCGTGTCGTTACAGGAATTCGCCGCTGATGATCAATTGGCGGTGAAGCTCATTCTCCCACCGTTCACCATGATCCGGGTGCATGTGAAAGTCATTCGTGCAGTGCCAGTCGCCGATGGCCAAGGGTTCACGATAGCCACCGAGTTTGTCGATCTGACGCCGGATGATCAGGAGCACTTGATCCGCCACATTCTACATGTGCAGGCCCAACGATTGCGCGCAGGCCGAGGTCAACCCAACTAGACGTCCCTCAGCGGGAAGTTCGTTGTTGAGCATTCACTCATGAGTCGATCCAGCATCAAGGAAATCATCACGAAAGTTGAGAGGCGGATCGATGCCTACCGAAGTGAAAATGCGAGAATCAGCAGTCAGATCACGATTCTCTCACTGAACGCCACCATCGAAGCGGCAAGAGCCGGTGAAGCAGGACGAGGGTTTGGCGTCGTCGCCAACGAGGTACGGACGCTTGCATCCCAGGCGGCCACTGCATCGGAAGATCTCGGAAGTCTGCGAAACGAGTTGCTGCAACAGTTCACAGAACGGGAATGGGACCGACTGTCTGATACCGCACAGACCCTGGTACAGCTGATCGTTCGCAATTTGTATGAACGTACCGCCGACGTTCGATGGTGGGCCACGGATGAAGCGTTGGTCCATGGGTTGGAATCGCTCGAGGGCCCAGCGCTTAGGCATGCGGAGGAGCGGCTCAGTCTCATCAATCGCTTTTACTCGGTCTATCTGAACTTGGTTCTGGTGGGGGCGAAGGGAGAGGTTCTCGCCTGCTCACGACCGACACAATTCCCCAAGGTCGTGGGCTCGAATGTCTCGCGGTCTCTTTGGTTCAGGAATGCCATGGCCACGACGGCGGGTGATCAGTATGCCGTCGATGATATTGCGAATGATGGCGCCCACGATGGTCGACTGGTCGCGGTGTTTGCAACGGCCGTCCGGCAGGCTGCGAAAGTCGACGGTAAGAGCATCGGAGTCCTTGGAGTCGTATTCGACTGGGAAACTCAGGCCAGGACCATCGTCCGAAAAGAAGTGACGATGTCAGCCGAAACGTGGGCGCGCAGCCGAGTGATGTTGCTCGACAACAATCTGCGGGTAATCGCATCGTCCGACGACAAGGGGCTGCTTCAACCATTTACGCTGGAGCATAAAGGACAGTCGAAGGGCTATTACATGAATGCCGATGGGGAGATTATAGCGTTTGCCAAGACCATCGGATACCAGGAGTATGACGGGTTGGGATGGTATGCCGTGATCGTGCAGAGGCCGTAACGAGGGGTACGGAGGGAGACCACTCACAGCCGGTGCAAGTTAAGCGGCTGAGGAAGTTGCTGTTGCCAGCATTGTCAACAAGGCGTCGGCGATGCGTTCCAGGGCAAGCGCGGAAGGGGAGGATGGACTATGCTGGGTGACCGGGACGTACGCTCGTACGGACTGTTCCATCGCAACATCCTCAGGAACTTCCCCAAGTAAGCTTAAATCCCCCCCGACATATTCTTTGAGGAGTTTCTTGAGCTGCGGCACATTCACGCGGGCACGTCCTGAGGTGCGGTTGAGGATGAGCGCCGGGTGAAACGCCTGCAACGTGGTTTCAGCAATCCTGCGACCGGATTCATCCGTTTTTCCCGCGACGTCCAGCACTTCTTCCACGCTACTGTAGTCCCGGTTCGCGAGGCCTTCTGCCGTCACGTCTCGCATCAGGAACATGGAGAGGACGCGGCGAATCGCTGCCAACTTAATGAATCGATAGAGGTCGAGCACAGACGTGGGGTCCGGAGTCGCAACAGCGATATGATGGTCGGCCATTAAAAAAAAGTCGAGCGCATGATAGCTTGTTCCGGCGCCGATATCGACAAGGATAATATCGGCATGGATATCTTGGAAATGCCGAATCAGACGCTTTTTCTGTGAATAGGGCATGTTGGCGGTTGCCAAGGTATCGCCGGTACCCGGGATGATCCTCAAGTTCGGATGAAGTGGGAGCTGTTGCGCGAGTGCGTCCAACTGCTCAACCCGATGGGTGAGAAAGTCGGTCAAGGTCATGGGTGGGTTGAGGAGGCCGAGCAAGATATGGGCGTCAGCCCCACCGACGTCCAGGTCTGCGAGCACCACCCGTCTTCCTTTTTTCGCAAGAAGCAGGGCCAGATTGGTTGCGACGACACTCTTACCGACACCGCCTTTGCCTGATGCGACGGAAATGATCTGTGCCATTGAGATCCGTTCCTATTGATTTGGGAATACTGTCACAGTCTTCTTCGGTTGTTAACCGTAAAATCTGAACAGACCGGACGCAATCCGCACAGAGCGGAGAGCAATGACCGCTGATGATGGAGAGGTGGTTCCAACAGCAGCTTAAGTTTCCCAGCTGATACGCCGATACGTCACTCGTTATGAATAGTGATGTATCGGCAGAAACGGTGACTCAGTCTGAAACGGATACCCCTCAGGACGGAGAAATCCTCACCGTCATGGAGGTGGCGCGGTTTCTTCGCGTGCCCAAGTCCACTGTTTATAAGCTGGCACGGGGCGGTGAATTACCGGCAACCAAGATCGGCAAGCATTGGCGCTTTCTCCGACGTGATATTCATGAATGGATGCATAGCCGGTCCAAGCATGC
>DIHK01000009.1 GCA_002420115.1 Nitrospira sp. UBA5698 | reverse complement strand
GTCACGGAAATCTTGGCCTGAAGTTGGGAGCTGTCAGCTGACAGCTAAGGAGAGTTGAGATGCGCGAGATTATCGACATGGCTTGTACGCTCTGCAAGCAGCGGAATTACTCGACCATGAAGAATAAGAAGAACGATCCGGATCGGTTGGAGCGAAACAAGTTCTGCAAGTTTTGCCGGAAGCACGTGCCTCATAAAGAGGTGAAGTAAGGCGAGGTGTAAAGGGTGGATCGTGTTGGGGTGGGGAGCCTCACCGATTGGCTGATGCCTCACGCCATACGTTCTAGTAGGGGCATGGTGTCAATGGCAGCACATCGGTCTCCAAAACCGAGAGTCTAGGTTCAAATCCTAGTGCCCCTGCCAAGCTGAAAGCGCTTCTGATGTCGACCTTGTGGGTGCTGTTGCGACCATGGGGTGCTTGCGACAGAGCTTCAGTAGGTTGGATGAGTATGGTTTGCGGGACTGCGGAGATATTTGGTGTTTGTGGGGCTGTAAAGCGCGGAGTATCTGATGTTCAAGCGTATGACAGAGTCAATTCGGTTGTTTGTGACGGACGTACGGACCGAGATGAAAAAGGTCTCGTTTCCGAGTCGTGCGGAAACGATCGGCTCAACGACCGTTGTTATTGTGTTCTGTATCCTGATGTCGGTCTACTTATCCGTCATTGACTCATTCCTCTCTTGGTTGGTTGGGAAGCTCATTTGAATCAGCCGAAAAGAGGGGCAGCAGCATTTCATCGAAGGCCTGAGGGTGGTGCATGACAAAGAACTGGTACGTCATACATACGTACGCGGGGTTTGAGGGGCGTGTGAAAACCAGCCTCATGGAGCGTGCGAGTCAAATGGGGCTTGTAGAGAAAGTCGGGCAGGTGCTTGTTCCGACTGAAGACGTGATTGAAATAAAGGATGGGAAGCGGCGGACATCTCGTCGGAAATTCTTCCCGGGATATGTTCTTGTGGAACTGGAGTCTCCGCTGGCGGATGAGACGCTCCAGATGATCAAGGAGACTCCCAAAGTAACGGGATTTGTCGGCGGTGGAGTTGTGCCAACGCCGCTTAGCGAGGAGGAGGTCGAGTCTCTGCTCAAGCAAGTTGATGCGGGTCAAGCGGAACCGCGTGAGCAGGTGAAATTCATCAAGAGTGATAATGTCCGTATTATCGATGGTCCGTTTCTGGGGTTCAATGGTGTGGTGGACGAAGTTGATCAGGATCATAGTCGATTGAAGGTCATGGTCAGTATCTTCGGCCGGTCGACTCCGGTTGAATTGGGATTTCTGCAGGTTGAACGGATTTAATGCAGCGGTCAGCGGTTAGCCGTCGGCTCTCAGCTTAGGCTGAAGGCTGAAAGCTCAAGACTGAAAGCTCGGGAGAAGAGACATGGCAAAAGAAGTATCAGCGCAGATTAAGTTGCAAATCCCGGCCGGCAAGGCCAATCCAGCGCCTCCGGTGGGCCCGTCGCTGGGCCAGCATGGCGTCAACATTATGGAGTTTTGCAAACAGTTCAATGCCAAGACTCAGAAGGAGGGGGACAGCATCATCCCCGTGGTCATCACGGTCTATAAGGATCGTACATTCAGCTTCATCATGAAGACGCCTCCGGCTTCGGATCTGCTGAAGAAGGCCGCCGGAGTCATTAAGGGCTCTGGTGTCCCGCAGAAGGACAAAGTGGGGAAAATCACCAGGCAGCAGCTGAACGAGATCGCGCGCAAGAAAATGGGTGATCTGAACGCCGCCGATGTGGAGGGGGCAGCCAGAATTATTGAAGGAACTGCGCGCAGCATGGGTGTTGTGATTCAGGGTTAATTTTCGAGACCGAAGGAGCGGCAGGCTATGGGAAAGAAGATGAATGCGGCACTCAAGAATGTTGAGCCGCGTGTCTACGGATTGCGCGAGGCGGTTGAGACAGTGAAGCGCTCGGCGTTTGCGAAGTTTGATGAGTCGGTCGATCTGGCGCTTCGGCTCGGGATCGATCCCAAGCGCTCGGATCAGCTTGTTCGAGGAACGGCAGCGCTTCCTCATGGGACGGGGAAGAAGGTTCGGGTGCTGGTCTTTGCCAAGGGCGAAAAGGAGCAGGAGGCGAGGCAGGCGGGAGCCGACTATGTGGGTTCCGATGATTTGATGGAGAAAATCAAGGGCGGGTGGATGGAGTTCGATTGCGCCATTTCTACCCCTGACCTCATGGCGTCTGTCGGAAAACTCGGGAAGGTGCTCGGACCTCGAGGGCTGATGCCGAATCCCAAAACGGGAACGGTGACATTCGAAGTCGGGAAGGCTGTTGCCGATATTCGGAAGGGACGGGTTGAATTCAAGGTTGAAAAGGCCGGTATTGTGCATGTGTTGGTCGGGAAAGTCTCTTTTGATCCGGCGAAGCTCTACGACAATGCGTCGGCCATCCTTGAATCTGTTATTAAGGCAAAACCTGCGTCCTGCAAGGGGCGCTATCTTAAGAGCGCTACGATTACGAGCACGATGGGACCGGGAGTGAAGTTGGATACCATCGCACTGACGAAGCAGTGGAGTTAGATGGAGGACGTCGGTCGTCGGTGGTCGGTCAGGAAGACCCGGTAGGTCCTGATTGATCAGCGATGGATGGCGAATCCTCGAAGAAGGAGAGCGATGAAGAAGGAAGAAAAGGTAACGACAGTAGCGGCATTGGCCGAAAAGTTCGGTCGCGCCAGGTTGGCTATCTTGACGGAATGCGTCGGTCTTCCTGTCAATGAGGTCACGGAGTTACGCAAGCAACTTCGAGGGGTCAAGGCCGAATACCGAATCGTGAAGAATACGCTCGCGGCTCGTGCTGCCGAGGGCACCGCGCTGATTGGGCTCAAGGAACATCTCAAGGGACCGACCGGCGTCGTCATTGGATATGATGATCCTGTATTGCCGACCAAGGTATTGAAGGATTTTATCGGGGCGGAAAAGCGCGAAGAGAAGATTAAAATGACGGCCGGTGTGCTGGAGGGCAAACTTCTTCAGCCTGCTGATCTCGTAGCCGTCGCGAGACTGCCCAAGAAAGAAGTGCTCATTGCGATGTTGCTCTCGGCCATGCAAGGGCCGATTCGTGGGGTTGTGTATACGTTGAGTGCGGTGTTGTCAAAATTTGTCAGAGTCATAGCAGCCATTCAGGATAAACGGAAAGGAGAAGGGGAAATGCCAGCTACAGAAGGAAAATTGTCGCAAGAGGAATTGATCAAGGCGATCGAGGGTATGAGCGTTCTCGATCTGGCTGAGCTTGTCAAGGGATTGGAAACGAGATTCGGTGTTACGGCTGCCGCACCGGTTGCGATGGCGGCGGCACCGGCTGCAGGGGGTGGGGCGGCGGCACCGGCTGAAGAGAAGACAGCATTCGATGTTATTCTTGCATCCGCACCGGCAGACAAAAAGATCCAGGTCATTAAGGTGGTTCGTGAGCTTACCAATCTCGGATTGAAGGAAGCAAAGGATCTGGTTGAAGGCGCTCCGAAACCGGTCAAGACCGGAGTGGCCAAGGACGAGGCGGATACGATGAAGAAAAAGCTCGAAGAAAGCGGTGCAAAGGTCGAAGTCAAGTAGGAAGATCATTCGTCATAGTCACCGGTCATTGTGCATGGACGGTAGGTTGATCGTCGGTGGGTTATTCGTGCATGTCATGACCGGTGGCTGCTGTTCACCGCCAACCAGTGTGGAGGAGTAGGAATGTCCGAAACGACTCTGCAGGAGTTCGTCGAGCGGAAAGATTTTTCACGCATTCGAACCAATATCGATATTCCAGATCTGATCGAAATTCAGAAGCGCTCCTACGAGGAGTTTCTGCAATTTGAGGTCGAGCCGGATCGCCGGAAAGATTATGGATTGCAGGCGGCGTTGGCCAGCGTGTTTCCGATTCCCGACTATAACAATACGGCTGTACTCGAATTTTCAAGTTATACATTGGGTACGCCCAAGTACGATGAGCGGGAGTGCCTTGAGCAAGGGATGACGTTTGCCGTTCCGCTGAAATTGCGTGTCCGCTTGGTCGTGTTCGATAAAGAGGATAAAGGGCCCCGAAAAAAGGTGCTCGATGTGCGGGAGCAAGAGGTCTATGTCGGTGAATTACCGCTGATGACCGAACGCGGAACCTTTATCGTCAATGGAACCGAACGAGTCGTCGTCAGTCAGCTCCACCGATCGCCTGGTGCCTCCTTCACCCATGATAAGGGGCGTACGCATGCGAGCGGGAAAGTCTTGTACTCAGCGCGCATTATCCCCTATCGAGGCTCCTGGCTCGATTTTGAGTTTGATGCCAGGGATATTCTCTATGTCCGGATCGATCGTCGGCGGAAAATGCCCACCACGATCTTGTTGAAGGCGTTCGGATTTTCGAGTGATGACTTGCTCAAAATGTACTACCCGGTAGAGGAAGTTCGGGTATCAAACGGTAAGATGTTCCGCAAGTTAGATCCGGAGATTCATCATGGACTGCGGTGTTCGGCTGAAGTAACTGACAAGAATAGCAAGGAGCCGCTGGTGCGTGAGGGGGCTCGACTGACAAAGGGGATGATCGCCAAGCTCAAGGCGTCCGGCGTGAAGGAGATCCCCATGCTTCCCGGCGAGTTGGTGGGCCGTGCTGTTCTTACCGAGGTCGTTGACTCAAAGAAGAACAAGCTGGCGGAGAAGAATCAGCGGTTGACGGCCGAGATCGTCGAGCAAATCGTCGAGAGCGATGTCGAGGAGTTTAAGGTGATCTATCTCGATATGGCCACAGCCACGCCGGTGATTCTCGATACCTTAGAGATGGAGAAAATCGGGTCGAAAGAGGAGGCGATGGTCGAGATTTACCGCCGTCTGCGACCGGGTGAGACTCCGTCGGTCGATACCGCGCGGGCCTTGTTCGATAATCTTTTTCTGAACTCCAAGAGATACGACTTATCGCCGGTAGGACGTCTCAAGCTCAATAAGAAACTTGGATTGGATTTGCCGCTCGAACAGCGAACTCTCACCGCCCAGGATATCGTTGAAGTCATTCGGTATCTCGTGAATCTGAAGATCGGGAAGGGAGAAATCGACGACATCGATCACTTGGGTAATCGACGAGTACGATCCGTCGGTGAATTGCTTGAGAATCAGTTTCGGCTGGGCCTCGTTCGGATGGAGCGCAGTATCAAGGAGCGGATGAATCTCCTTGATATGGAAACGGTTCTCCCGCACGACCTGATCAACGCCAAGCCGGTGGTTGCAGCGGTGAAGGAATTCTTCAGCAGTAGCCAGTTGTCCCAATTCATGGACCAAACGAACCCTCTGGCGGAAATCACGCATAAACGTCGCCTATCTGCGCTTGGCCCCGGTGGGTTGACCAGAGAGCGCGCTGGGTTCGAGGTGAGAGACGTCCATCCGTCCCACTATAGCCGTATCTGTCCGATCGAAACACCGGAAGGTCCAAATATCGGGTTGATTACATCGCTGGCCACGTATGCACGGATTAACCAATTTGGATTCATCGAGGCACCCTACCGGAAGGTTGTCAAAGGGCGTGTGACGGATGAAATCGAGTTTCTCTCGGCGATCGAGGGCGACAAATACATCATCGCTCAGGCGAACTCAAAGCTGGACGGGGCTGGTAAATTGGTGTCGGAAACAGTGTCGTGCCGTCACGGCGGAGACTTTGTCTTAGCCACCCCGGATAAAATCGATTATATGGACGTATCGCCAAAGCAGGTCGTGAGTGTCGCGACGGCGCTTGTGCCATTTTTAGAGCATGACGATGCCAACCGCGCGCTGATGGGATCCAACATGCAGCGGCAGGCTGTTCCGTTGGTCACGTCAGAATCTCCGCTGGTCGGGACGGGAATGGAGGCCGTGGTTGCCAGAGACTCCGGATATGTGATTCAAGCTCGGCGTCCCGGTGTCGTCGAGAGTGTCGATGCGACCCGCATTGTGGTGCGGGCTGAATCAAAGGACGGCAAGAAGGGCAAAGATTCGGGGTTGGATGTTTACGACCTCATTAAGTTTCAGCGATCAAATCAAAACACCTGCATCACGCAAACGCCTGTGGTTCGAATCGGTCAGCCGGTGAAGCAGGGGCAAGTGCTGGGAGACGGGCCGGCGATTGATCATGGAGAGTTGGCGTTGGGGAAGAACGTGCTGGTCGCGTTCATGCCCTGGGGTGGATATAACTTTGAAGACGCTATCTTGCTTAGTGAAAAGTTGGTGCGCGAGGACGCCTTCACGTCCATCCATATTGAAGAGTTCGAGGTGGAAGCTCGTGACACCAAGTTGGGTAAGGAAGATGTGACGCGAGATATTCCCAACGTTGGAGAAGAGGCGCTGAGAAATTTGGATGAGAGTGGCATCATCCGCATCGGTGCCGAGGTCAAGCCGGGCGATATCCTTGTCGGCAAGGTGACGCCAAAAGGCGAGACTCAATTGACCCCGGAAGAGAAATTGCTCAGGGCAATCTTTGGCGAGAAGGCCGGTGATGTGAAGGATACGTCGCTCACGGTGCCTCCGGGGGTTGAAGGCATTGTCGTCGATGTGAAAATCTTTTCGCGCAAAGGGCTTGATAAGGATGAGCGCTCGAAGAGCATTGAAACCGATGACCAAATGAAATTGCAGCGCGATCACCATGAAGAGCTGCGGATCATCGACGAAGAGAAAACGAAGAAGATTCGGAAGCTCTTGCTCGGCAAGGTGGTAGGTCGCGATCTGATGGATCCTGAAAGCGGCGATGTCATCTTGAAGAAGAAGGGAAAATTGACTGCGGAAATCCTCAAGCGATTGCCCGATGACACGGTGCGGCACATTATCCTGAGCGATCCAGATGAGCAAAAAGAGCTTGAGGATGTCGAGCGGAGGGCGAAGGAGCAGATCGAAATCTTGCAGACGTTGTATGACGAAAAGGTCGGTCGTCTAAAACGTGGTGACGAGTTGCCCCCAGGCGTCATCAAGCTCGTCAAGGTCTACATTGCGATGAAGCGCAAGATCCAAGTCGGCGATAAGATGGCCGGTCGTCACGGCAACAAAGGCGTCGTATCTCGAGTGTTGCCGGAAGAGGATATGCCCTACCTGCCGGATGGGACTCCCGTTGAAATTGTTTTGAATCCGCTTGGTGTGCCCTCTCGTATGAATGTCGGGCAGATCTTGGAAACCCACCTCGGATGGGCTGCGAAGGCATTAGGGGTGAAGGTGGCGAGCCCGGTATTTGACGGCGCCTCTGAGAAGGAAATTAAGGAATTGCTCAAAAAGGCGAAGCTGCCAACAAGTGGCCAAGCTCATCTCGTTGATGGAAAAACCGGAGAGCCGTTCGGGAGCCCGGTTACCGTCGGGTATATGTATGTGCTTAAGCTACACCACTTGGTGGACGACAAGATTCACGCCAGGTCAATCGGGCCGTATTCGCTTGTGACGCAGCAGCCGTTGGGCGGGAAGGCCCAATTCGGAGGCCAGCGATTAGGAGAAATGGAAGTGTGGGCTCTGCAAGCGTACGGAGCGGCGTCGACGTTGCAGGAATTCCTTACGGTCAAGTCGGACGACGTTCCTGGGCGGTCTCGGATGTATGAAGCGATCGTCAAGGGTGAGCCTTTCCTTGAGCCGGGGCTGCCCGAGTCGTTCAATGTGTTGGTCAAGGAGTTGCAGAGCTTGGGACTTGATGTCGAATTAGTGAAGACGCAAGACTAACCGCTTGTGTGTCGGCGAGTGGCCGGCATCGGAGGAGGTCATTACCTTGGAAGGCGTATATACATTATTTGAAAAGCAGCGGGATTCTGTCTCGTTTGATTCGATGCGTATTCGCATCGCGTCGCCCGAGAAAATTAGATCCTGGTCCTACGGTGAGGTCAAAAAGCCGGAGACGATCAATTATCGGTCATTCAAGCCAGAAAAAGATGGGCTCTTCTGCGCCAAGATTTTTGGGCCCACGAAGGATTGGGAGTGTAATTGCGGAAAATATAAGCGGATGAAACATCGCGGAATCGTCTGCGATAAGTGCGGTGTTGAAGTCATTCAGTCGAAGGTTCGTCGCGAGCGGATGGGGCATATCGAATTGGCTGCGCCCGTCGCACATATTTGGTTTCTGAAGGGTGTGCCGAGTCGGATCGGAACGCTGCTCGATATGAGTCTCAAGCAGTTGGAGAAGATTCTCTATTTTGAAAGCTACGTGTGTGTGGACCCGGGGTCAACCGATCTCTCAGAAAAAGAGTTGGTTCCTGAGGATAAGTTGCGCACGCTTATTTCGGAGTATGGATCGAGTGGGTTCAAGGTCGGGATTGGGGCCGAGGCGATCCGTGACTTGCTGAGGAAGATTGATATCAATGCCTTGTGGGACGAACTGCAGGTCAAAGCCAAAGCGTCCACTTCTGCGGCGATGAAAAAGAAATACGCGAAGCGGCTTAAGGTGCTTGAAGCATTTAGGAAGTCCGGCAATAAACCAGAGTGGATGATAATGGATGTCATCCCGGTCCTTCCTCCTGAACTTCGCCCTTTGGTTCCGTTGGATGGCGGGCGATTTGCCACGTCCGACCTGAACGATCTCTATCGACGTGTGATTAATCGCAACAATCGGTTGAAGCGCCTCATGGAGCTGAAGGCGCCGGGTGTCATTATCCGGAATGAAATGCGAATGTTGCAGGAGGCGGTCGATGCTCTCTTCGACAATGGGCGGCGAGGGCGCGCCATTCGTGGACCAAACAAGCGACCACTGAAGTCGTTAAGCGACATGCTCAAGGGGAAGCAGGGGCGGTTCAGACAGAATCTGCTCGGGAAACGTGTTGATTATTCAGGTCGTACGGTTATCGTCGTCGGACCTGAGTTGCGCCTGCATCAATGCGGATTGCCCAAGAAGATGGCGTTGGAATTGTTCAAGCCGTTTATCTTCCATAAGCTGGAGGCGCGTGGAGCGGCGACAACGATTAAAAGTGCGAAGCGGTTGGTAGAGAAGGAGCGTCCGGAAGTCTGGGACGTGCTTGATGAGGTCATTCGGGAACATCCGGTATTGCTGAATCGGGCGCCAACACTTCATCGATTGGGCATTCAAGCTTTTGATCCGGTGTTGGTGGAAGGAAAGGCGATTCGTTTGCACCCGCTCGTCTGCGCAGCATTCAATGCAGACTTCGATGGAGATCAGATGGCGGTGCATGTGCCGTTGTCCGTGGAAGCACAGGTCGAAGCGCGTGTGCTGATGATGTCCATTAACAATATTCTCTCCCCAGCTAACGGAAAACCAATCGCCGTGCCCTCGCAGGACATGGTGTTGGGATGTTACTGGCTGACAAAAGAACGACTCGGAGTCAAGGGTGAGGGGAAAGTCTTTGGATCGGCTGAAGAGGTTCGAATCGCATTTGATGCCCGTGAAGTGGAAGAGCATGCTCGAATCAAGGTGCGCTTGGCCGGCTCACTAGTGCAGACTACCGTCGGGCGGGTGCTGCTGTCGGAAATTCTCCCGTCAGGTCTCCCATTCGCCAATGCGAATAAGCTTATGACGAAGAAGGAGATGAGTAAGCTCATTGATGCGGTCTACCGTCAAACTGGCCATCGCGATACCGTCGAATTTCTGGATAAGATCAAGGATATTGGCTTTACCTACGCGACAAAAGCCGGATTGTCGATCTGTATCGACAACATGCATATTCCCAGTAAGAAAGAAGACTTCATTGGGAAGGCGCAGCGAGAGGTGAATGAGATTGAGAAGCAGTATTCTGAGGGCTTGATCACGAATGGAGAGCGGTACAATAAGGTCATCGATATCTGGGCTCATGTCACGGAGCAGGTTTCAAACGAGATGATGAAAGAGCTTGGTGCCGGGGGCGATCCTGGCAAGGTCGAATCGTTTAACCCCATCTTTATGATGGCTGATTCCGGTGCGCGTGGCAGCTCACAGCAAATCCGTCAGCTGGGCGGGATGCGAGGCCTGATGGCAAAACCATCGGGTGAGATTATTGAGACACCGATTACAGCTAATTTCCGTGAGGGTCTGACGGTGTTGCAGTACTTTATCTCGACTCACGGTGCCCGTAAGGGTCTTGCGGATACAGCGCTGAAGACCGCCAATTCAGGGTACCTGACTCGCCGCCTTGTCGACATTGCCCAGGACGTTATTATTCACGAGCTTGACTGTGGGACGCGTGACGGCATTACCGTCAGTGCACTCGTGGAAGGTGGAGAGGTTATTCAGCCATTAGAGGAGCGAATTCTTGGCCGTTTGGCGGCAGAGGATATTCGTGATCCAGTGACAGGGGAGATCATTGTTTCCTGGAACGAAGAGATTACTGAGGAGCTGACCAAGTCGGTCGTTGAAGCCGGAGTGGACCGTGTCAAGATTCGATCCGTCCTGACCTGTCAAGCGCCGCGCGGCGTATGTCGAGCCTGTTATGGGCGTGACTTAGCGCGGGGGCGTCTGGTCGAGAAGGGTGAGCCGGTCGGTGTCATCGCGGCACAGTCAATCGGAGAGCCGGGAACGCAGCTCACCATGCGGACGTTTCATATCGGTGGTACAGCCAGTAAGGTGGTGGAGCAAACGGTGCTCGAGGCCAAGCATGCTGGGCGGATCAGGTTCATGAGTTTTGATGCGAAGAAGAACGCCGACATTCACAACGCCGGGATTGCTGTTCGCAATAAGGATGGTGAATGGGTGGTGATGAATCGCAATACGAAAATTGCGATCGTCGACGATAGTGGCCGAGAGCGAGAGAAGTACCCCGTTGTGTATGGGGCTAAGATCAAGATCAAAGATGGCGATCCCGTTGTTGTTGGACAAAAGCTCGTTGAGTGGGATCCGTACTCTCTTACGATCTTAACAGAGGTGGGTGGGAGAATAGCCTACGGAGACATCGTCGAAGGCGTCACGATGAAGGACGAATTCGACGAAGTGACGGGTTTGTCACGTAAGGTGATCATTGAACATACCGGTCAGACGCTCCGTCCTCGTGTATCGATCAAAGATGAGGGAGGGAAAACGGCGAAAGTTCCCGGCGGTTCGAATGCCGTTGCGCGGTATTTGTTGCCGGTCGGGGCCCATATCTTCGTCGAGAAGGGGGCCACGGTATTTCCCGGCGACGTCTTGGCAAAGATCCCTCGAGAGACTACGAAAACGAAAGATATTACAGGGGGTCTTCCTCGGGTTGTGGAGCTGTTTGAAGCCCGAAAGCCGAAAGAACAGGCCGTCATCACGGAAATTGATGGCGAGGTTTCTTACGGCGGGTTTGTGAAAGGACAGCGCAAGGTCCTGGTCGACAATAAAATGGGTGACGTGAAGGAGTATTTTATTCCTAAAGGGAAGCACGTCAACGTGCATGAGGGTGATTGGGTTCGCGCTGGTGAACCTCTGATGGACGGGTCGGCGAATCCTCATGACATTCTGGATGTCCTTGGTCCTAATGAATTGCAGAAATATTTGGTGGATGAGGTTCAGGATGTCTATCGGTTGCAGGGTGTGTCGATCAACGACAAGCACATTGAGATCATTGTGAGGCAGATGTTACGGAAGGTTCGCGTTGAGGACCCTGGGGACACCCAGTTTTTGCCTGGCAGTCAGGTGAGCAAGAGTGTCTTTGAAAGGGAAAATGAGCGAGTGCTTTCGAAAAATGGAACCCCAGCCTTGGGAAAACCTGTGCTGTTGGGCATTACGAAGGCGGCACTGACGACTGACAGCTTTATTTCAGCGGCCTCTTTCCAGGAAACAACGCGTGTGTTGACGGAGGCAGCGATCAATGGTCGGGAGGATAATCTCTTGGGATTGAAGGAGAACGTCATTGTCGGGCGACTCATTCCTGCCGGATCCGGGTTTGAGGAGTATCGAGATACCTTCGTGATGAGTGAAAAGCCAGAAGGGCTGTCTGTTGCTGCTGGAACGCCAGCCGCCGCGCTGACATCAGAACCAGCGGTGTCAACTGCACCAGGAGAAAATGCTCGATCGTAGCAAAGTTGTGGGCATTCACCCCTTGACAGTTGGTGATCGCATCACTATAATCCGGCGGCTTTGCAGGTGATGAAGCGTAATTGATAGATTGAAGAGGATCAGAACGTAATGCCTACGATCAATCAGTTGGTTCGAAAAGGGAGGGCATTTGTCAAGTCCAAGACAAAGAGCCCCGCCTTGAGGTCTTGCCCTCAAAAAAGAGGAGTCTGTCTGCGTGTTTATACAACGACCCCGAAAAAGCCAAACTCGGCACTGAGGAAGGTTGCGCGTGTCCGTTTGACGAACGGGATGGAAGTGACGACCTATATTCCTGGCGTAGGGCACAATCTTCAAGAGCACTCAATCGTGCTTGTGCGAGGTGGTCGCGTGAAGGACCTTCCTGGAGTTCGTTACCACTTGGTTCGTGGTGCGCTGGATGCTGTCGGGGTGGCGGGTCGAAAGCAGAGTCGTTCGAAGTATGGAGCTAAACGTCCAAAGTAACCATCTTGTTTTGATGGGTTTAATCTAGATATCAGAATAGGTCACTATGCCACGCAGTAGATTTTTAGGTCAACGGGAAGTACTTCCAGATGTTCGCTATCGAGATAAGTTGGTGGGGAAGTTTATTAATGCACTCATGAGTAGTGGGAAGAAGAGTACTACTGAGCGCATATGTTACGGCGCATTCGATGTGATTCAAGAGAAGACGGGTGGTGATCCGCTCAAGGTGTTTAAGGCGGCTGTGGACAATGTGAAGCCCATTGTTGAGGTTAAGTCTCGTCGAGTTGGGGGGGCTTCCTATCAGGTTCCGGTTGAAATCAGGCCGGCTCGCCGTGTCTCTTTGGCGTTGCGTTGGTTGTCGCAGTTTGCTCGTACGCGTGGTGGTAAGAGTATGCGTGAAAAGCTCGCAGCTGAATTAATTGATGCCTCGAATAATACTGGAGCTGCGGTGAAGAAGCGTGAGGATGTGCATCGAATGGCCGAGGCGAATAAGGCATTCGCTCATTATCGCTGGTAACGTCGTTCTGTGCTGCAGTTGAGCCGTGCTGCGATTCGCAGATCCGGGTACTCGTGCATCGCAGCAGTATGATGCGGCTTGATCTGCAGCATATTTGTTTTTAGAGGAGTAGAAGTGGCTCGTCAAACGTCGCTGGATCACACAAGAAACATTGGCATCATGGCTCACATTGATGCAGGGAAGACTACGACTACCGAGCGGATCCTCTATTACACGGGAATGACTCATAAGTTGGGCGAGGTTCACGAAGGTGCAGCCACGATGGACTGGATGGAGCAGGAGCGGGAGCGAGGCATTACTATTACCGCTGCCGCGACGACCTGCTTCTGGCGTGACCATCGGATCAATATTATTGATACGCCAGGGCACGTCGACTTTACAATTGAAGTAGAGCGTTCGCTTCGTGTGCTTGATGGAGCAGTGGCAGCCTTTGATTCCGTGCAGGGAGTTGAGCCTCAGTCTGAGACGGTTTGGCGTCAGGCCGACAAGTATCATGTTCCTCGTATCGCTTTTATGAATAAGATGGATCGGGTTGGGGCTGACTTTTATGGCAGCGTCCAATCAATTATTGATCGGCTTGGGGCAAAGCCGGTTCCGATTCAGATTCCAATTGGCCGGGAGGCTGAGTTTCGTGGATCAATCGATCTCGTTAGGATGAAGGGGTACTTTTACGATGACGAGACGCTTGGTGCGAAGTATAAGGTTGATGAGATTCCTTCAGATCTTCTGGCTCAGGCAAAAGAGTACAGAGAGAAAATGCTCGATGCCGTCGCGGAGTTTGATGATCAGGTGATGGAGAAGTATTTAAATGGTCACCCGTTGACGGAAGAGGAAGTTATGCGGGCAATTCGGGCGGCGACGATCTCGATGAAGATCACGCCGGTCCTTTGTGGCTCGGCATTCAAGAATAAGGGCGTGCAGCAACTGCTGGATGGAGTTGTTGATTATCTTCCCTCACCGTTGGATATCCCTCCTGTTATGGGGGTAGATCCTAATAGTGGTAAAGAGGTGGAGAGGAAGTCTGATGATGCAGCACCCTTTGCTGCCTTGGCGTTCAAGATCATGTCTGATCCATTTGCTGGTCAGTTGACCTACTTCCGTGTCTATTCGGGAACCCTTAAGACCGGAACTCCGGTCTTGAACGTGACCAAGGGGGCGAAAGACCGAATTGGTCGTCTCCTGAAAATGCATGCCAATAAGCGAGAGGAAATCGACGAGGTTCATGCTGGAGATATTGTTGCGGCCGTGGGGCTTAAGGGTGCTACTACCGGAGACACCCTGGCGGATGAAAAGCAGCCGGTTCTGCTCGAGGTTATGAAATTCCCTGAGCCGGTCATTGCGATGGCGATCGAGCCAAAAACCAAGCAAGATCAGGAGAAAATGGGTTTCGCGCTTCAGAAGCTGGCGCAGGAAGATCCGTCTTTTCGTGTGCGAACAGATGAAGAAACGGCTCAGACGATCATTGCTGGGATGGGTGAGTTGCATCTTGAAATTATTGTCGATCGAATGTTGCGCGAGTTCAAGGTCGAGGCCAATGTTGGAAAGCCGGAAGTAGCGTTTAGGGAGACGATCAGGCGAAAGGCTGAGGCTGAATCTAAGTACATTAAGCAGACCGGAGGGCGCGGGCAGTATGGGCATGTTGTCTTAACGGTTGAGCCGTCCGAGCCTGGCAAAGGTCTAGAATTCGTCAATAAGACTGTGGGAGGGGCAATTCCTAGGGAATATATTCCTGCCATTGAAAAAGGCGTTCGGGAGAGGATGGAGACCGGGGTCGTTGCAGGTTATCCGCTGCGGGATGTGAAAGTCACGGTCATCGACGGATCGTATCATGATGTCGATTCCAATGAAATGGCGTTTAAAATTGCTGCCTCTATGGGTTTCTCTGATGCGTGCAAAAAGGCGGACCCGGTTCTGCTTGAGCCAATCATGAAGGTTGAGGTCTTGGTTCCTCAGGAGTTCATGGGTGACGTCATTGGAAATCTGAATGGGCGAAGAGGTAAGGTTCAAGGCATGAAAGTCCGAGCCGGTGCTCAGGCGATTGATGCAGTTGTTCCGCTGATGGAAATGTTTGGTTATGCAACGGACCTTCGGTCTCGGACTCAAGGGCGTGCGACGTATAGTATGGAGTTTGATCGTTACGACCAGGTTCCGAAGAATATTGCGGAAGCCATCATTAAAAAATAGTGATTGCTGAATCAGGAAGGGAGTAGGGGTATGGCGAAGGCGAAATACGAGCGGAAGAAGCCGCACGTGAACATTGGGACGATCGGGCATGTGGACCATGGGAAGACGACGTTGACGGCGGCGTTGACGAAGGTGTGCTCGGATCGCGGGATGGCGAAGTATGTGCCCTACGACGAAGTGGCGAAAGCCTCGGAGAGTCAGGGGCGGCGGGATGCCACCAAGATCATGACCATCGCCATCAGTCACGTGGAATATGAGACCGACAACCGGCATTACGCCCACGTCGATTGCCCGGGCCACGCCGACTATGTGAAGAACATGATTACGGGTGCGGCGCAGATGGACGGCGCGATCTTGGTCGTGAGTGCGGCTGATGGTCCCATGCCGCAGACTCGCGAGCACATTCTGTTGGCCCGGCAGGTGGGTGTGCCCTACATTGTGGTGTTTTTGAACAAGGCTGACAAGGTCGATGACAAAGAGCTCTTGGAGTTGGTGGAGCTGGAAGTGCGGGAGCTGCTCACGAAGTATGGGTTCCCGGGGGATAAGACGCCGATCATCCATGGCAGTGCGCTGAAGGCGATGGAAGCGGATCAGGGGGAGTTGGGCGTACCCTCCATTATGAAGCTCTTGGAGGCGGTGGATACGTACATTCCGACGCCGCAGCGGCCGATCGAGAAGCCGTTCCTGATGCCGATTGAAGACGTGTTTACGATCAGTGGCCGGGGGACGGTGGTGACGGGGCGTTGTGAGCGGGGCATTGTGAAGGTGGGGGATGAAATCGAGATCGTGGGGTTGCGGCCCACCCAGACGACGGTGGTGACGGGCGTCGAGATGTTCCGCAAGGTGTTGGATGAGGGGCAGGCGGGAGACAACATTGGGGTCCTGCTCAGGGGCACCAAGAAGGAAGATGTGGAGCGCGGGATGGTGTTGTGTAAAGCGAAGACCATCACGCCGCATACGAAGTTCAAGGCAGAGATTTATGTGCTGACGAAGGAAGAAGGGGGGCGGCATACGCCGTTCTTCAATGGGTATCGGCCGCAGTTTTACTTCCGGACGACGGATGTGACGGGGGTGGTGCAGTTGAATCCGGGGGTAGAGATGGTGATGCCGGGGGATAATGTGAGTGTGGCGGCGGAGTTGATCAGTCCGATCGCGATGGATCAGGGGTTGCGGTTTGCCGTGCGGGAAGGCGGCAAGACGGTCGGCTCGGGCGTGGTCACGGAAATCTTGGCCTGAAG
>DIHK01000070.1:21079-42673 GCA_002420115.1 Nitrospira sp. UBA5698 | reverse complement strand
CCTCCTGCCGGTTATACCGTTCGAGCCAGGCCTTCGTGACGGCCGGATCGGCAAGATCGGCTTTGTTGAGCACTTTCAGGCAGGGGCGCTGACGGGGCAGACGCAGTTCTTCGATCAAGGGATTGCAACTGGCCTGGGGAATCCGGGCATCCAATATCTCGACGATGACATCGATCGCCTCCATCGTCTTGGCCGCTTCTTTGCGGGCCGCATTCATGTGACCGGGGAACCACTGGATCGACATACCGGATCGTCTTTCTGAATAAAAGGCAAACGGCAAACAAACGGCGTCACAGCCTCGCAGAGAGGGACAAGAGCCGTCAAGCGGGGCTCGCCTGTCCGGCAATCACTGCGCCACGGCGACGAACGGCGAACGGATGATCAGGAGCCGAGGGTAGGAAACAGCGATTTGAGCTGCATGGCCAGGCCCATGTCGCCGCTCACGCGGAGGCGGCCGGTCATCACGCTGGCCGGAACATTGAGCTTGCCGTTGAGCAACTTCAGACAATCATCGCCGGCCATGGAGATCGTGACGTGCGGGTCGGCGTGCGTCCCCGGCTGCACCGAACAGGCCCCGTCCTTCACCTGTACCGAGTACTGCCCGCCCTGGGCGCCGCTCAAATCGAATTGATAGACAACCGTCACATCTTCGGCGGCATCGCGATCGAGCGAGGCCGGCAACAGTTGGAAAAACTCGGCGATGGTCGTGGGTTTCATGAATCGTCAGCAGGAGGTTCGCCGCTAGCGGCAATGGGGGCCACGGGTCCGCGGCCCCCACGCACAGGCCTTTCAGCGAGCGATTAGTAGCGGAGTGTGGCTGTCGCCATGCTCCGGCGCGCGCCGAAAAATTCCTTCGAGAAGGATTCGACGACCGCGGGGTCGTAGCCCTTGCAGCTGAAAATGTCGAGGTAGGCATGGTTGGTGGCGTTGGCAAAATGGCCGCTGATCAAAGACGTGGAAATCAGCTGCACCATCGAATAGCCTGCTACAGGCCCATCGCCAAAATCGACGACCTGACATTCGCCAAAACGTTTCATGTCGATAAGTTCGCAGAGCTCGACGACATAGCGCTTGATATATTCAGCATCTCGAATTAGCTCAGGATTGCAATCGTGGAGGTCAACAGCGGTGCAGAGTCCCCAGGCTTTGCCGCTTCCCACCATATCCTGGATAGGACGGGCAGCAGCCTCAGGGGCAGTGGATGGTAAGATCGTGGACTCGGAACTAGCCGAGGTACTCATAGAGGGGGGTTCCCTTTCTGTAAGAAGGTTGAAGTGACAGAAGCTGTCATGCGTGAACTATACCATGTTTTTTTCCGATCGTATGGGATGATAAAGAATATTTTGGCTCCGGCAGGAAGACCATCATCGATTAGTTGACAAGGTCTCAACGCTCAGGAAGAATAGGCACTATGGTCTCTACTTCAGACGTACCTCGAATTGAGTTGCCTGATCGTCTCTGCACCTGGTGCAAAGTGATCATGACCAAACGGCTGGTCGGGGGAAAACAGTTTATTCATTACACCTGCCCAAAGTGCATTTTCCAGCACACTCGCCGTCTGACATCAAAGTCATAACCACATGACTTTATTTGACATTTTCATTTCATGGCATTGAAGTTCGCAGGTTCTGCCTAGACGGAATCGGCACCTCCATACACCCGTGAGCCCCCAGCGTGCATCGCCTCCCTGGTGACAATATCTCACGCGTACCCCAGTCCAGACAGTCCGAAGCCGCTCGAAGCTTGATTCCGGTCTAACTCCGATTAGAACCGGACGGCCCCCTTACTCAACGAACAGAGAGCTATTCAGCGCGATGCAAATGGACGGGGCTATCGGAAGACCTCTTCTGCCCAGGTCGGCACAGAAACGATTATGCAACCGTTCGACAAGCCATACACGGTTCCATAGCCCCCCGCGCTGTAATCGCTCCTTCCAACCAACCTCGACACCTGAAAACTTGTGCTTAAATCCCATCGCCATGTCTCCTGGTTCCATGTTCCATTACCATTGCAAGAAGGTAACAGCAGTCTGAAACGTTCCTGAAACACTAGTCAGCATTACCCATACCAATTCGTGGCCCTTCAACTGGATCAGGGCCCCGAGCAGAGTCGAAGGGTGAGGTTATGGCGACAGGGGAAACCAGAGCATACTTGACGGAGTATGTCGAGGATACGAAAGACGAGTCGGCCAGGGTAGCAGAAGCGTTCGGAAACAATGCCGGTTAAATTTTTCCCAATACCAACGTCCGCACTTGCTCCATACGCCGACGGTTGACTCCAAGATCGCTATACCCCGTCCGGGATGCTGAACGAAACTGAATGGTCTTGGTCGTCTCGTCGAGAACAAACTCGATATCATCGACAAACCGAAGCAGGAGACTGGTGAACTCATAATGGAGGTAGGCCTCATCTTCTTCAATGAGTGTGGCACGGGGCAAACTCGCTATGACCGCCTTCAAAGCCTCCTTTGCTTCGACCCGAGATTTCTTGTACCGAAACGGCGCAATGGCATGCGTCTCATCAGTCGCCTGAGTCGAGACACAATTGGGGCTTGAGGGACATGCAGACAAGGTTCGTTCGCTCATGGAAGCATCACTGTACCCTCTCCCACTATGGCGCGCAACCAGACTTCGACCACCAGTACCGCATCAGCCGGAATAAACCCCGGGACGCCTTTGTCACGATAAGCCAGATGTGGGCTGATGCGAACCCTCCGATACCCGCCGACTTTCATGCCTAGTAGCGCGTGTTCTACGCCAGCAATCGTCTGACGGCTACCAAGCCGAATTGTGTGGTTAAGCAAGAGGGTATCGTCGACGACTCGAAACACGTCCTTGGGCAGAGACCTGATCTGCTCCTCCTGAATCTTCACCTCTTCGCCTTTGTTCAGAAAAATTCGAGAGTTATAGATGACGTGATCGCCTTGTTGGGCCTCACGCCCCTCCCCCTCTTCCTCGTCGAGCAACCTCAGGCCGCTGAGTCGTTTCATCACAGAGCCTCAGTAGGAAATGGTCGCCAGCGTTGGCTGTGTCTCACCTTGGTCCACTACCGTGACTGACACCCGTCCAAGGATGCGACCGTCTCCCGCTTCAACATCCACCCGCCAATCGCCTGGATCAAGACGTTGCTTGAAGCTATAGGCTCGATAGCCTCCCTCGCGCCCCCCTGATATCTTGAGTGGAATCTTATCTGCATGGGAAAAAGGCCGGCTGCCATGAGCCCGATAGTACCAGTGATGATAAATCGTGGTATTGAGGTCGACCGGGGCGAACACGGCGGTGAAGCAATAGATCGGCGTGTTCGAAGGAAACGTGGTATCCGATCGTTTCCAAAACTCATACCACTGTCTTTCAAAGGCTAATTCGAATTGGTCTCCGGGTCGCTTGACATCGTGATAGATCCCACCGAACTTCAGCGAGAGCGGCACGGGGGGAATCCAATTTAAAAAATAAAACCCGACAAGCACTCCGATCAGCGCCGCAGCAGGAACGGTCACGCCGATGCCTTCCTCCCGCGATCGATCTGGATTGTTTCGATAGATCAACTGGGCCACGCGTAAAATCACCGCGACACTCAGCATCGCCCCGACCACAAAAATTGCCACATTCATGTAGCCGGTAATCACGGGCAAGAAAAACGTGAAGAACGCAAAGCAGACCACCGCGTAGAGACTGACAAGCAATCGAAGATTCGAAAGCCGGTCACGCAAGAACTCATTGGCCACTAAGAGCATGATCAGGAGGGTAAAGAACACTGCGGTGCCGGAGAAGGTGGCACTGCGTGAATAGAAAATCGTGTAGGCACTGAAGAGGCTGCCTAACAGAAACTGGCTGGCCATGGGATAGTACGGACGGCTCTCCAACACCCAGCGCATGAAGGGAGAGGATGCCGCACGCTGTTCAGGATCCGGCGGAGACTCCATTCCGACCCGACCTGTCAGCACAATCAAGGCTCCAAGCATGGCAAGATACAGCAGGAGGATTAAGTTATCTTGAAGCCGGTCAATACGCGTGAGCGTCAGCGTATCGTACGTCACGCCGGAGAGGAAGAACACAGCCGGCATGAACGGTTTTGTGAGAAGAGACTGAACCTTGGTCAGAGGACTCATGCCGCTACTGTGCGAAATCTCGTTCGATTGTTCGATACTACTGAATCGTGCGGAAGCCTACACTATGCCAGAAGCGGATGCGCGGATGCTCAACACGGTCACCATCTCATCCGCCCAACCCCAGCGCGCGGCTCGACTGAGCTCACCGAAGTCCGAGACGTGACTTTCACCGACCAAAGCCGCAGCCTCGTGCCTCGTTGTTCATATCTCGTATTTCGCAAGCGAACGACGCTTCACCGTTCGACATACTCACGGCCCTGAGTTCTATCGAAGGGCGAGATACATTTCACGCGCATGAATCGATGCGAGCACGCAATTGGAGGCTTTTTTGAGTAAGCCGTCATACAAAGGCAGGCAGCGGCGCATACACGACTGGATGCCCGATCACTCGTTCCAACCAGGGTGCCATGTCGTCCTCTGGGAGTGGTGCTTGGTTGAGACGCACTTCCACCTTGAACAGTTCATGCCCCCCGACAATACCGATGATCGCGGAGGCATCGCCACGGTCAGGTAAGAGCGTCTGTGTTTGAAACTCACAGAGCGTAGCGTAGAGGACCCCATCAGGCTTGATGGCAGTTAATATCTCAGGAAGTTCATCCAGCGGGCAGTGGACCGAGCATCGATACATCAGCCGCGGGCTTGGCTCAATGGCTTGGAACTCAGCCAATGCCGCTTCGGAAAACCCCGTCAGATAGGCTCGAACCCCGGCCGGTTCAGGATGGAATGTCTCTGCGAGCTTGCTGGACGGGACGAGAAATTCAAACGCATCGGACGTATTATACTCAAATTGGCAGGGGCCAAAAGCATCGGGCCATGAGCAGAAGAACGGAAAAGATGCATCAGCGGGCCGCAGGACGACCGCCTCCTTCTCTACGTAGGTTTCGATCGGGAGATCCAGAAGGGTGATCGCTTCCAGAAATGCCGCTCGCCGCTCGTCCAGCCATCGCATCCGGTCCGTATCACCCCGCGTTTCCCCTGGGGTGATGACGTGGCTTGTTTGAAGCCGGATTCGAATGAACGAATGGGCATGGCGAAATCCGATCCAGCACATCGCGCGCGGCTCGTGAAATCTTAGGCGTTCTCGAATGCGCCAAGGATGACTGATGGAGCAATAGGTCCCGATGTCTTGATGACGCTGGTAAACCGTATGATAGGCACCGGACAGGAGAAAGAAATCCCCGCGCCACCCCTCCCGCACATGGATCAGGGTGACATCTTCCGTCGCCCACGGATCAAGCTGATCGACGGCATCGAGAGACGGAACCGTCCATTCCTCGACGTAACAGATGACGTCCTGGGCCGGCGAGACTGGTTTCAATCCCAGAGCCGCCAGCCGTTCCCCGACTGCGAGCGCGTGCTGAAAACTCAATGGCGTCGTCGTTTCCCACCGCCGCTCTCGCACGGATCATTTCCTTTAGTGCGCCCCGAGATCAGAGGCAGCACGATTCGCACACCGACGCCCGCATCTCCTCCATCGGATTCGATGGAAGTTCCACCCGCTCATTTCTGCCGGACCGACCTCAACGCCTTACGCTCGATCATCGTGTCGCCCAGCAGTCGCTCGATTCCATCCCGCAAGGTGGCGGAGAGTTGCTCCTGCACATCGTCATTGTTGAACCAAAAGACGGTTCGCGAACGGGCCCCTTCTACTCTGCGAATGGTGGTGCTGTGATCCGACTGATTTTGTGCCTGCACATGAAAGCGGCTGCTGGTTTCAATCACTGTCGAAAAGACCCGGCTCTTGGCGCTCGCCGAAAAATCTTGCACCTGTCCGGTGATGACGATGTCCGCATCGGGCACTGCGCCGGCCGGAGCGACGCGTACGTTCCAGACACGATCGTTCCACCCTCGGGTTTTCAATCGGTCCGCAAGCCGTTGCGTGATCATATCTGCAAGTCGATCACCCGGAACATTGAAATACGTCGTGCCTCCCCACAGATGTGTGCGTGTCCCGACCCGAGCCTTATCGGTCCGTCGATCCTCAAAGGGTTCAATGACGATCTTGACTGGCTCGATGTCGGTCACCTGTACCATTGGCAGCTTTTCACGTAAGTCGAGAGTCCGTACCTCTCCCGTTCCCCGACAACCGGCCAGCATAGCCGCCACCATGATGGCACAGCCCAGAACTCGCAACGACGATGGCTTCACAGGCGCCTCCCTGTCAAAGTTGGGACATAGTAGTGGGCACAGTCTACCCAAGTTAGGCCTCGGAGACAATTAGGATTACATGGTTAGCGAGTGACGATAGGGAGCATTGCCTGAAAGGTCTCGCAGGCCACGTGAGACAGCTGCCCGTTCTGAACGTTCACATCCTCAAAAGAAAAACACCGTAACACCTTGATCAGTGATCGCTCGGCCACGATGGCGGCAATCTGAGCTTTTCGATCGTGCGTGATCGGAAAGGTATAGCCCTCTCCCCGCTTCCACTCCCAGAGCGACGGGGCCAGCGATAATTCCAACCCTCTTCCCGCCACTTGGTGAAACCGCCCAAGAAACTGCTGCTTATACTGACGAAGCTCACCGCCTTCCAACAGCAGGGCACACACCACGTAGTGCCCCCACCAGACCAACGTACGAAACGTGAACGTATGCCCGCCCTGGAAGTGTTTGGGATAATCGAGATACTGATAGGGAAAATCCTCCAGATGCTCCCCCTTTACTAGCTGATGGGCCTTCGAGTCAAAACCGGGAGGGGTCATGAGCATGACAGCGGGAAGGTCTGCTCGCAGCGCCCGGTGCGTCCCTTCGAGCATGCGTCGGATCTTCCCGGTGATCACAGCTTTCCGTCGAAACAACTGTGCATCCGCCAACAACGTTGTCTCATCATCAGTGAACGCAAGTGACTGAAGCATCGCATCACATAGGAATGAGCTGGTCTATTCTGGCTATCACTTGACAGCAGTCAGCTATTTTTGCCGCGTTTCAAAAGCCAAGACCGTGACGTCGTACAGACGCCGACAGTCGGCACAACGAAGCCGCACCAGATCCTGAAACACATCCATCTCCCGAAGGGTGAGCGACGCGGCATGGGAGGCGACGCAGGCCTTGAGGTAGTCTTCCCCTGGTGGTTCGCCTCGGAGAGCCCCTTCTACAGCCGCCTGCTGCGCCGACGAGGCAATTGCGGCGACGGTCGCAATACTGAGATGGTGAGCCGACTTGCAGGAACTGCAGAGGAGGACCACCGCGTTCTCCTCTGTCATGCGCTTGACTGTCACACAGAGGGGATGAACTGACCAGCACTGCTGAAGAAAGGCCCCACTCCGGATGACCTGTGTCATATTTCTTCTCGTGAAACGGTGAGGCAACCGCAGACACCCTCACCTAATGTTCAGTTGACCGCTGGTGGACATCGAACAGGAACAGAAGAGAACCAGAATTCAGGGCATGGCTGCCGCAGGCGATCCATCGTTGTTTGGAGAAGGAACGAGACTCCCCTCCTGGACCGCACGACAAGCCTTGCACACCCGCGGTCTGGCTTTCAGAAAGGAGACCTTCCCGCTGGCAAGACAACTGTAATGGACAAATTCGTCACAGACCGTGCAGCGAGACCAGCCTCCGCGAAGCATGGTTTTGTCCCGATAGAGATCTTCTCGGCACACTCGGCATAGGCGCGCTTGAACTGGAAGCGTCATCGGCTCCCACTCACCACCAGCTTTTCGAATACTCATAAGACCGGAGTATAACGAGGCGATCAGCGGAAAAACAAGCAAGTCTCCGCCTCGATCATTCACCGAATTAAAATGCCTCAGTCCGATAATGTCCGGACTGGATGTGAGCTTCAGTCTGTCGACTCGCCAACGATCCGGATATCGACGAAATGCACATCCGACCGCTCTCTGCCGGTATAGGCATATCCGCCCGGAGGTGCGCTGGGGGCTGTATCGACCGTGTTGGTCGTGCGGATCACACCATACAACCTGCCGGACTTACCTCCCTTTTCAAGCTTGATGATGCCGACACCGGGACAACTACCTTGCGCAGCATGGTTGGCTGTCACAGGTGCAGGTCCACGCAAGGCAACAAACAAATAGTCCCCATTCGGGCTTCGCGAAATCAGATCGGGAGCCGGATCGTTCAATGGCATCGAGGGATCATCTGTCACGCTAGCCGCCAAGCAGGGGCCAATACCTCGCCCTTCACCGTTTTCAGACGTGAGGTCGTAGACCGCCACTGGTTTCGACTGTCCCCTCGTTTTGACTACCTCGACTTTATTCTGAATCCGATCTCCCGTATGCACGTACTTCTCATCTACTGTGGCCACCACGCCATGGGCATCACGGCGCGTGGTAGTGCCAGGGATTTGTCCCGTGTCGTTAGAGGACACGCCGCTATGATCATGATTTCCATTTGTCAGAGTGTTTGTCGGGTCCTTGATCACAACGACGGGTAGGGGCTGGTTCTCGGAATTATGTTCAGGCGCGAAGGGAAAGGCGGCATGCGGAAGCACGTACACAGCATATGTGGATTGAGTAAGTCCTGCGACTCCAGCCGAAACACCTCCGTCCAGATGAATGAGGCCGTTAGCCTGAGTACCGGCACACCCGGCGCCATTGATCACTTCGTTGCCATATTCAGCAACGATCGCCATTGGCGTAGCGCTAGAATCGATCACGAGCAACCCCCCACCGGCCAATGTTACATACACCAAGGCATTGTTATTGGCTGGAATGGGGCAGAGAATTGCATTGTTGGGACGCCCTCCTGAGGATCCATTGGAACCACCTGTGCATCCATTCTCTTTACAGAATCCGTTTGGCGTCAGATCGCTGAAATCGGAAGTTCCGACTTCAATACTGCCGATCAGTGGATGCCCCACCGCATTGCTCCCAAGATAGACTCGCGGGGGTTCCACAACGGTCTGGCCTTTACCAACTCCCAAACCGGCCTTCATGTTATAGCTCAAGGCTGTAATACGGCCAGTGGCATCCCGTGTGACATCGATTCGTTCGACGATCCGTCCATCCAGGTTACAGACGAGAATTGCTAATCCATCGTACCGCCAAAAGCTCATGTGATTCGTCCGCCCGGTGCCGGTCTGAGTCGCGCGAAACAACGCGACGGCTTCTTTCGTCTCAGCATCCATCACGCCGATCATCCCACCGCCTGGCGCAAAGAAACTCAAGAGGGCATACTTCTGTTGCGGATCAATGAAGGCGGAATGGAGCCGACCCGCCAACGGGCGTGCGTTTCCGGTAGCAGTGTTGAATTCGTTGTATTCGGAAAGCCCGGCAGGAAACACCACGTTGGTGTCGCAAGGTGCCGTAGTGCCGGCGCAAGGCATCGGTGCAGCGGAGCGGCCACGATCTACCTGTTTCTCAATCGCCTTATTATCCCAGATCCATAGGAGACTGCCGTCAATGCCGAGCGCAGCTTTACCTGCCACAGTATTGGACTGGTCACTGGCCCACAATTCATACCTGATGTCACCATCAGAGCCACCGCGTCCACCTTTACCCGCCTCTGCCTGAGGAGAGACTAGGAGAACCCAGCCTAACAAGCCCGCCGCGGCTATTCCTCCAAACAGGCCTACAGGATTTTTTAGCATCATGGTTTCCTCCCGTTTGTTCGCCCTAGAGATTAGTCTTTGCGTTCTACCCACTCTCTGAATCCCTGAGAGGGACTAGCACAATGCAGACGCATCAACAAACGTAGGGCAACTCAGAACGAGTCACCTCTTTGGATGCGCCCCACCATTTTCTCCACCAGGCCAAGGACATTCGGATGAATGCGAAGATTCATCATTTCCTTTCCGTCGCTTATGTAGTTGGCCAAACATATTGATCCGGATTCCTTCATCTTCCAACGATCCCGCGTCTCCGTCAAGACTCATTTGCCCCAATGGACGCTTGCACATTGCTCCTGTTTGACTCGTCCTCCATCGTTTGTTACTCTCCGCGCATCTAAACGGATCATCAGGAAAGTTGATCGTATGAACATCGCGGACTATCTTGAACGGAAACGGGTCGACGTGGATCGATTTCTCGATCTGGTTGCACCTCCGTCTGTGACCCCGCCGACCACATTGCACGAGAGCCTCCGCTATAGCCTGATGGCGGGCGGGAAACGGGTCCGTCCGATTTTGACAATCGCAGCGGCAGAGGCACTGGACCAGACACCTCCTGGCCTCATGGCAGTCGCCTGCTCACTGGAGCTGATTCATACCTACTCGTTAATCCACGACGATCTTCCCGCAATGGACAACGACGACTTTCGCCGAGGAAAACCGACAAATCATAAAGTCTATGGCGAAGCGATGGCGATTTTGGCCGGCGATGCCTTACTCACCATGGCATTCGATATCGTCAGCCGTCCTGATCTCATGAAGGGCTGCGATCCGGTACGGCAAGTCCGCATCATTCAGGAATTGGCCTTTGGGTCCGGTAATATGGGCATGGTAGGCGGCCAAGTGTTCGACATCCAGGCTGAGAATAAGGACATCGACCTCCCCACCCTCCAGAATATTCACAAGCATAAAACCGGCATGTTGATGCGTGCTGCCGTCCGCATGGGGGCCATTGCCGCCGGAGCCAACGACCGCCAGCTCGACGACATGACCGGCTATGCCGAAGACATCGGCCTGGCGTTTCAAATTGCCGATGACGTACTGAATGTCACCGGCACACGTGAGGAACTGGGGAAGAATCCCAATACCGATGCCGAACGTGGGAAGAAAACCTATCCGACGTTCTACGGCGTCGAGGGAGCCAAGAAGCTGGCCGACGACTGTGTCACCCGCGCCATCAACCGCCTCTCGTCATTCGGCCCCTCCGCCGACCCCCTGCGCGAGATTGCGCGATACATCACCAACCGTAAGAATTGACGTCGTTCGTGAAGCGTATCTCGTGAAATTCACAAACGCACAGACGAGCCGGCCTCCTCATTTCACGCGTTTCATGTTTCACGTTTCACGTTTCACGTCTTCATCATGAAAGCTCTCGTCACAGGGGCAACCGGATTTGTCGGGGCAGCGGTGGCGCGAGCACTGATACGAGCCGGTGTCGACGTTCGTGTTTTGGCACGGCCTGAAGCCGACCTCACAAATCTAACCAGCCTTCCGGTCGAACGAGTCGCAGGGGATTTGCGCGACCCTGCGTCACTTCGTGTCGCACTCCGAGACTGCCGCCACCTCTATCATGTCGCGGCACACTACGCCCTCTGGGCCAAGAACCCTTCCATCTTTTATGACGTCAACGTGACCGGCACCAGAAATCTTCTGGAAGCCGCGCGCGATGTCGGCGTGGAACGAACGGTCTATTGCAGCACCATCGGGGCCATCGGCTTGCCGCCTGGCGGCGGGCTTGGAACGGAAGAAACCCCGGTCTCGCTCGAACAAATGGCCGGCCACTATAAACGCTCGAAATATCTGGCTGAACAAGAAGTGCACAAACTGGCCAAGGAAGGGTTGCCGGTCGTCATCGTCAATCCCAGCGCCCCGGTCGGGGAGGGCGACGTCAAACCAACACCGACCGGTCAAGTGATCGTCGATTTCATGAAGGGAAGGATGCCGGCCTACATCGAAACCGGAATGAACATCATCGACGTCGATGATGTTGCGGCCGGTCATCTGCTCGCGATGGAGAAAGGCCGCCAGGGCGAACGGTATATTCTCGGCTCTACCAATCTGTTGCTGCGTGAAGTGTTTGAGATCCTCAGCCGATTGACGGGGCTCAAAGCTCCGGCCGTGAAACTCCCACGAGGTGCGGTGCTTCCGCTCGCCTACCTCAATCATTGGTTTGCCAATGTAACAGGTCTCCCTCCACGCATTCCGCTGGAAGGCGTGAAGATGGCCAAATATAAGATGCACTATGATTGCAGCAAGGCAATCCGGGAACTTGGGCTGCCGCAGCATCCACCCGAAGTTGCGCTGGGCAAGGCCGTCCGATGGTTCAAATCCCACGGGTACGCATGACGGCCGCCTCAAACTCCCATTGAATGGAACACGTCGTCCTCTTTTTCAAGACCATTGTCCTCCGGCCTTACGTCTTTATTTTTCTTGCTGCCTTTCTCTTTTCCGCCATCAAGCTGATCGGCTGGCCACGAACCTGGCGATTCTGGCTGATCAGCTGGGCCACCGCGTTCATCTGTGAATTCTCGTCGACCAGAACCGGCATTCCCTTCGGCTGGTACTTCTATAATGGTTCGACGATTGGTCAGGAGCTCTACTTCTTTGACGTGCCGTTTATGGACTCCATCTCATTCAGCTTTCTCCTCTTTGCCGCCTACTGTGTAGCACTTGGGCTGCTCCTCCCATTTAATGCCACGTTGAGGAACGACGGATCTACTCACAAACCGTTACGTTTTGAGGTGGCTGCCCGCACAAGCTGGTCGGTCTATGGCTTGACCGTCTTTCTCTTCGCCTTCATCGATATGGTGATCGATCCAGTGGCCTTGCGTGGTGACCGCTGGTTCTTGGGGAAAATCTATTACTACCCAGATCCAGGGTGGCACTTCGGTGTCCCTTTCGCAAACTATGTGGGCTGGGCCGTCGTTGGGCTGATTTCACTGGCGCTGTATTTTCCGTTAGACCGACGTCTCATTCCAATCACACCCCCCCCAGTGATCACTCAGCGACTCCTACTCGGAATCGGGTTATATTATGGTGTCTTAGTTTTCAACCTCGGCATGACATTTTGGATCGGTGAAACGTTTATGGGCATCAGCGGCCTGCTGATGCATCTCCCGGTCCTCATCATCTTGACCACTCGCCTTTCTACCCTCCGATAGATCTCCCTCGCCGAATAGTGGGGTGACATTCAGCCCGAAGAATTTGTATAGTCGGGTGAGTGTTCCACCAACAGAGAATCAGTCACATGAATAGTTCCACGGACTCACAGCCGGCTAAGCCAGAACAACTACAGCTGGACTCTACTGTGTCGTATCGTGCTATAGGATCAAGCTCAGATCGATCTGCCACAAGCAGCATCGTGCTACTCATAGTCTTGTCGTTCTCACTGATGGCGTTGGCCCCCGTGCCTGAGCTCCTGCACGTCCTAGGTATCGTGACATCCATCGATGAGAAACACATTGATGTAAAAACAGCGAAGGGGCAGGTGGTGTCAGTCCTGCTGACCAAGCAGGTGAAGTATAAGAATAAGAACAACCCAAAATCACTCGACCCGCCCGCCGTCGGCGACCGTGTCATTATCGAAGCGTCAAGGGATGAGAAGAACAAGAAGGTCACGGCGACGATCGTCCATTATTCACCGGGCAACAGTCCTCCGTCTCCACGATAAACCATGCCGACCATTCGCTCTGCACGAGCCGTCCATGAATCGCCCTTTCACGGAGGGATACGCCAGGCCTTTTTGCGGGTGTTCATCACCGGCATCGCCGTCTTTCTGGCCATCGCCATTGTTCCTGGGTTGGAGGCCGACAGTTTCGGGGCCGGTATGGCCGCCGTACTGGTCCTGACCTTCTTGAACCTCATCCTTCGCCCCATCCTGTTTCTGCTCACGTTGCCGCTGATCGTCTTCACGCTCGGACTTTTTCTGGTGGTACTGAATGCGCTGCTGCTTGAACTGACTGCGTTTTTCGTGAAGGGGTTTACGGTCTCAGGATTCTGGGCTTCCGTCGGTGGCGCGCTAGTCATCAGCCTGATCACAACCATCCTCAACAGCTGGACCGTTGATCGCCGCCTTCCTCCTGATCTTCAGGAGGAACCACGTCGGCCACCCAAAATCATCAATCCAGAGTAAGCCATCACAACTTTTGATCAGAACAACCGAAGGACTGCGGAGAGCAATGTCTCAATCGGATGAGGCAACAACTCGCCTGATAGGCAGCAAAAGGTAGAACACACGGAGAACCCTCCTCTGTTCAATACGAGTTGTCCTGCTGAAACTCGTGCACTGACAGAGGGAAGATGCCGGCAGTCGAGAAAACATCTTGATGGCACGCCGAGATATGTCATCGGCGTGCCATGCCCTTGAAAACGAACCAGTGATCATTTCACATCCACACTCGTAACGATTCGTACCCTATTCGTCTCGATGCTCATACGTGACATGCTTTCGGTAGTCTCCCACCTGCTCTGAACGACCGATGTAATACATGAACAGCGCCAGCATCATGATTGCCATATTGATCGAAACAAAAATCGTGATCATCGCAACATCCCCGAACATAATGTCCCTTTCCTTTCTGTTTTGTAATATGTGAATTGTTTATCTGCCTAGAGTCGAAGGCGCCTCCGATCTCATGCCTCTTACTTCTGCATGTACAGCAACATGCATGCCAGCGACTCCCTCCCCGACTCGTACTGCGTATTCACCCATAAGTGATGAAAAATCATGACTGCCAGCGATCTGACAGGTACGAAGGGTCTTCGCTACCAAGAGTCGGGTGACACGAGGTGGATCTGATCGAGACAGCGGGCCGTATCGGATTTGATACGAATAGACGTGGAGGAGGTCACCCTGGTGCCTGGAACGCGATCGACGGCAATCCTTCGGTCAGCATCCTAGACACAACTCGACAGGCACCTAGGCGTGGTGATGGGAATGCGTCGCAAGGGGCGGGAATGTGAGACAGCACATGGCCGGTATCCACGACGCGACATTCAGAGTCATCTCACACTTCCTTCGCGTCTCTCTGATCTTGCCAACCAGATTGTCTTGCTCTTGCCACTCCCACAGACCACTCTTGTGAGTTGTCGTGCGTGAAGCGGCCGAATGTTGAAACGAACTCCGCCATGTGTTTGAGTGGATAGATCAATCTAGGCACGGTACTGACTTGGTTGATTCATACCAGCCCTGCACAAGCTTGGGTGAGCACCTCCTCGCTCGATTCTTGACTCATTCGTCATCAACACCATCGCGAACTCCTGTCTCAAAGTAAAACAGTTCTCCCATGAGAGGCAGATCATCGTGTAGGACACGACCTGCGTTTCATACACTCTGCACCGTGACTTTCGGCTCCATCTCGCAATGTATTTTCTCTGCATCAGCGCGGAACATGCACGCCAGTGAAGCGGTTTCGACTTCGTGAGTATTCCTGGCATGTTATTTCACGAATCGGCATGCACCTTGCTGTGCGATACGCACATTAACCCACTTTCACGCATGGGAGGGTACATGAAATCATTGCAACTATTGCGACAATCATCGCGAGATCCTCGAGCACCTCACCGCTCCTGGTGGTCTCCGCTTACGATGGTCCTCTGTCTCTGCGCGGCAGCCATCAGTATTCCCACTGCTGGATTCTGTGCATCGCCGGGATCGCCGGTTCCTCTCTTTGTGCAAACGCCCAGCGATATCCCCGCTGCGATCGACCAAGCGTTTCCGTCGCCTCAGATCTCGAAGCGATGGGTGCGTCGACACCGTACGATGGGGCTCAACCCCGCGGCGTTGGAAGCCATGAAACTCGCCCGCAAGGAGTCGAAACAGGATGTCGCACTGGACCTCTTCGATGCTGGCACACGTACACTCGAACTCGACGAACCGGAAGTCCAGGGTAATAAGGCGAAGGTCTGGCGAGGACGGGTGCGAGGAGACCAGGACAGCGATGTCACCTTGGCCGTGCGCGGCAAGAAGATGGCTGGGACGATTGTGATGGGCCAACGACTCTACAAAATTGAACCGACCGAGGATAACCGTCATCGTCTCGTCGAAATTGACGACGACGCGATGCGGCCGGATCACCATCCGCTCGTCGTGCCGGACGACGGAACCCCTGCGGATCCTCCGGCTCCAGAGCCGGAACTCCAACAGCCCGGTACAGCAGCCGCAAGTACGACCGTCACCACCGCAGCGACGACGACAAACACGATCGTCGATCTATTAGTCGTCTATACCCCAACGGCCCGCGCAAAGCAGGGTGGTCTCGCTGCCATGAATGCCTTGATCGCCATGGGCGTCGATTTGGCGAATCAAGCCTACCGAAACAGCCAAATTGCCATGCAACTCCGGCTGGTTCGCGCTGCCGAAGTCGCCTATACGGAAACGGGCAACATCAATACCGATCTGGTCCGCCTCCGAAGCAAAAGCGACGGCTTCATGGATCAAGTCCACACATTGCGGAACCAATACAAGGCCGATATGGTGGCACTCATCGTCGACAACGGAGGTAGCTACTGCGGCATTGCCTATGTGATGGCAAACGGCCCGAGGGCCAGTTTTGCAGATTGGGCGTTCAGCGTAACCGATCGTGACTGCGTATCGAACAATACCCTGACCCATGAGCTGGGACATAATATGGGCGATGCCCACGATCGTGCGAGCGGCGGCACCGGGGTTTATCCCTACTCGTATGGCTATCGGGACTCGATCGGAAAATTTCGGACGATCATGGCCTATCCCTGCCCGACGGTGTCCTGCCCGCGGGTGAAGTATTTTTCAAATCCGAAGATCTTGATCAACGGCCGACCGGCCGGAATCGATCACAGAGTCAACCCTTCGAACTCCGCGGACAATGCCCGGTCGATGAACGAAGTGCGAAACGTCATTGCCGCCTGGCGCACAGGCACCACAACTTCTGCCGCCACCACGCCGAGCGGATCGAGAGACACTCGTCTTGATACTCGAGACGACCTCGATGACGATGCAGACGATGACTCGGATGACGACGCAGATGAAAACTCCTCGAACAAACCCCGAAAGGATGCTCCGGGGAAATCACGTGGAAAGTCGCCTGCGCCGACTCCTTAACTGGTAGGATAAAGGGAGGACCGAATTTCGGTCCTCCCTTTTGTGGATACGAATGAGATCGCAGGATGACTCGGAGGAGAAGAAACACCATGTTTGAGCAATCCGCAGTTCAACGATTCATCCCTCTTTTCTGTGCGCTGCTCATCAGCGTGCCAGGCCATATGGCGTGGGCCGACGAGGCATCTGGGCCAAAAAGCTTGTGGCATACTGCTCCGAATCCTCCCCCCGTCGCCCAGCATCCGACTCCTCGAAAACCCTGGATGCTTCGCGATCGAGAAATCGAACTCGACCTTCCACTCCTACACATTTTAAAGGATGCAGGAGCCAGACCCCTACCCCGAATGACCATTGACCTCTTCGACAATATCACCCCTGAACTTGACGTCTCATCCACGGTCTCGCGAATCAACGACACCGCAGTCATCCGTGGAACGTTCAAGCCGCCCGTACAAGGCGACTTCACCTTTGTGATCACCGGCAATCTTTTGATCGGAACCATCCAGATCGGCCCTCGCATTTATAAGACCGACCATATCGGTAATGGTCACCTACGGTTGACTGAGCTCGACCCCGATAAAATGCCGCGGGATTGATAGGCCTCGCCCTTCCTCTCTATTCCTGCCGGATTGAGATGCTTAGAGATGTTCGATGAATGGAAGGGCGACTAGACCCGATCGCAGTTAGCTTTTCCTCGGTGAGTAACCCCCGGCACACCGATGAGAACCACCGGGGTGCCGCAAAGGATGACTTCGACTGGATAGGTTGTCTTCGGAATATCTATTACCTTAAGAAGTTTGGACTGCCCATCGACGTCTCATCTCCATGCCGATCAAAACGAGCAAGCCTAATCCCATCAGCATCAGCGAACTCGGCTCCGGTACAGCCGTTAAGGAGGTAAGCCTACCCTGGATTCCAGCAGCAATTCCCCCTCCCGTAAAAAATATATTGAATGAAGGATTACCTGGCAGTGGAGGAGGCACAAGGGGAAGGGTAGCGCTCGTGAACATATTTCCAAAGATATTAAATTGAAACGACCGTGGCACGAGGCCATTTATTGAGGGGCCAGTAATAGCCTGCTCAAGCCCCGATGGGATGAGAAGCACTCTATACGCATCAGCAAAATTATTATCCTCAACTCGGATCTCATTTGGCCTTGAATGAGTGGCCATTGAATAGGTTCGTCCTAGAAAACTGACTGAAAGATTATTGAGGGCATAAACCCCAATGACATTGGACGGATCGCCGAATGTGAAAAGATCAGGCGTTGTGGAGTCGAACGTATACGATCCCCTGATAAGAGTGCCGGGAAGAACTGTGGCATTCAACGGCGAATTTGCATTGAAGACGGTTCCCTCAAATTGAAAGGTGACCGGTATAGCCTGGGCCACTCCGCTGACTGAGACACACATCGACAGGCATAACACCCCACCTGCCATCCAGTGCAATATTCCCCTATTTCTCATATGCATGAGTCCTCCTCTGCCCGGGCTTTTGTTGATCCAGCCACCCTATTGACCTACAACTCATGACAGAGAGGCACAGCAATCAACATGCCACTTGCTAACCTCATGATTTAAAAAGAGCGGAGGAAACTCCTGCCTTGGCACTGTAAATATTTTTTACAGTTATTTTTCGGTTCTCATTTTCCTCCAAAGCACAAGTTCGCGATCCTTACCAATATTTATACCCACTTCCATGGGCGACCTGGTCTCAATTACGACTGTCAATATTTTTTACAGTACATTGCCACCTTTACAGTCGCTTTATTCCAACTATGCAGCTGACGTAGATCAACTTAAGGTCAGACACTCCCGCACGGAGCACTGCTTAGGCATCCATCACAGGTCAGCAGAAGCTGTCTGCCCTGTTCGATCGATCGCCACGGGAATCTTGTCGTCTGTCGGCGGATCAAATTCATGGCCGTAGAAACGCAGAAGCAGGTCTTTTCAGATAACTACCTCAGTAGATTGAGAGTCTCGGGACGCTTCGACAACTACGCGCGCCGTGTCACGCATCGAGCAGCCCATGATCATTCGTGCCGCCCCCGTCCGCTGCATGAGCATGGTGCTCTACTCGCTGTCCTTTCTGGCCACACAATCGACCTTGACCACCAACCTATTGTTGACTATGTTGAACATGGGCCGATTTTAGTATGTCGAGTTCATCGCTCACAGCAATACCGAAACATATGCTGCTCGGCGATAGAAGTCGCCTTGTCACACGTGAAGGTAGTTCAAGAAAGGCGTTTTCACGAGTTCCGAAGGTGTAGCTATTCGCCACCGATCCGGCTACAATGCACTCGCTTGCACTGGAAAGTATGACCACGGCGACTCCTCAAACGAAACCGGCTCCGGAAACACTTCTTCAACGGACGTTGAATGCCGCGCTGAATGAAATCGGCACGGATTCCGTGCTGGCAGCAATTTTCCACCAAGAAAACGGCCCTCTTGTCGAGCATGCCTCACGTGGGTTTACGCCTCGAGATGTTCAAGCGATTCTCCGTACCCTTTCGACACAAAATGCCGCAGCCCTGACCCCGAACACAGCCGATCCCGACAGTGGACGTACCGTTCGGTTGCGGTTGATTACTCCCGGCGCCAAGTCTTTGCTCGTCGTTCCACTGCGTCATCTCAATCGTGCCTACGGGTGTCTGGTGATCGGCAGGAAAGAAGGCGCTGCCTTTTCCAAAAAAGACCGATTGCAACTGGACCAGATGTGCGAGGGAATGACCAAGGCATTGGATCGCGAAGGCTTGTTCAATACCGCTGCGGTACTCAGTCGTCCTTACGTGACACAGGAAGCAGCGCCTCCCCAGCCGGCTGGGGGCGAATTATTTCCACCCATGATCAAGCACTTTTCGCCTGAACTGCAGGCGAAGGTTGAGGCAGTCCTGACGGAAGCCAACCTGTCTGTGGCCTACGACCGGGCTTGGGCCTGTTACTATGATCCGCTGGCGGGAAATGTAGAGGTATTAGGGGTCGCTGGTGATATCAAGGCTGATCAACGGGACACGAAGAAGGACCTGAAACCAGGCCAACGTCTCACGCTGGACAGCTCTGCAGCCGGATGGGCAGTACGCCACCGCAAACCGCGCGTGGACCATGACCTGGCCTCCACTCAGGGGCGCTTTCTTGATCACAAACAACTCTTTAAGGACCGATTTCAGTCATCCCTCGTCATCCCATTTTTCGTTAAGGGACAAGTCGGAGGTACACTGACGCTGGGAGCAAAGGATCCGGAGCGGTATCAAACGACTGATGCCCGAACGCTGGAACCTACTATTGTTAAACTTGCCGATCTTTTTCAGACACCGACGCCTCAAGCTCCTGCCCCGACGCCACCCGCTGAGTTCGGATCGTCAAGTCCTCAACCGGTTTCGTCGATACCGTCTGAGCCAATCATCAGAAAGCAAGAACGCCAATCGGCAATTGGGGAGTTCAGCGCATTCTTGGCGACGGAGATCCGCGAACCCTTGGCCTCCATTCGATCGCAGTTGGAAGAAGTGACCGGTGAGGGAATTCTTGATTTCGATCCCCAGACACGAGTGGAAAACGCCATGCGTGACTTGATCCGGATCGAGGCAATCCTCAACGAAATCCTCGATTTCGCCAAACCGCTTGAGCTGAATCGGCATCTCTGCCGAATTCCGGAAGTGCTTGAGAGCGCGTTGGTGGTGGTTGGAACCGATCTTGAAGCGACACGCATTCAAGTCGCAAAAGACTATGCCACCGTCATCGCTCCTGTGCGTGGTGATGAAGCGAAGCTCCAGCAGGCTTTCTTGAGCATTTTCCGGAACGCCTGTGAGGCCATGTCTCCCGGTGGACAGCTCACCATCGCCGTCACACAACATCGCGCCGGTCGCGGGTTCGAGGTGCAGATTCTGATTAAGAACAACGGGGTGCCGATCCCGGCTGAAATCGTGGATAAAGTCTTCGAGCCGTTTTTCACGACGAAGCGGTCGGGCATCGGGTTAGGCCTGCCCAGCGTCAAGAAAATCATCGAGGAACACCACGGGACGATCGCGATCGGTAGTGCCACCGGTGAAGGCACCACCGTGACCATCCGCCTCCCTGGTGTCAGTCGAGGACCAGCATTCCGCCACCGTGGGCGAGGTCGACGACCTCCCCGCCGTCCTCCAGGTTGACCCGAGTCTATTCAGCTCGACTCACCTTCGGAGGGCTCCGGAAGACTGTGCATGTTTGACAGAAACGGCTACCGATCGCTATGATTCGATCGGTGCCTTTGTGTAACGAAGATGCTCCATCGTGTTGTGATCCTCATTCACTCTTCTATTCTCAAAGGGAGAACGGGTATGAAACTTGTCACTGCTGTAGTCGCCACAGCCTCCGCAGTCCTGTTTGGTCTTTCCATGGCTTCAGCCAACCCAGCACTGCTTCCCAAACATGAAGGCTATCCGATGAAAAACTCTGGTAGCCCTGTCACGGGCCAACCGACTGCGAACGATCCCGGGCAATCGGATGCGCATGGGACCTCTTCATTGTTGAAATCCGTGGACTCAGTGAAGAACGCGGAGCAAAAGCTGACCAAAACCGACAATGCGCGGATCACTGAGGGGCAGGGCGCCGGCAGACTTCCACATGTGGAGGGACCGCAGATCACGATTGCGCCACCGGTGACCTCTGCGACCAAGATCACCGGCGATCGCAAAATCGACTAACCAGTTTCTTGTATTGTGAGACAAAGCCAAGGGGAAGTCCTTTAGAGGGACTTCCCCTTGGCTTTGTGTTTCCTAGGGGAATTGCTCGTAGGACCGTCTCCCTCAATTAATCGGAACCGCCACGGCTTCCTCGCCCACAGTCCCGCGTACTCCACCCCAATGCG
>DIHK01000070.1:9376-20776 GCA_002420115.1 Nitrospira sp. UBA5698 | reverse complement strand
GGATCGTCCCGCCGTCAAATCAACCTGGTGCAATGACCGATCGATGCCCAGCTCGCGGCAGAGCTTTCCAGGGCCGTCGATCAATTCTCCATCCACTTCAATGGCTCGGATCAATACAGCGGCCGGAAAGTCCGCCCGCTCTGTCACGACATTCAGCATGTGGTACATGCCGTAAATCAAATAGACATACGACATCCCCGGAGGGCCAAAGAGGACTTCTGTCCTTGCTGTCCGACCCTTTGAAGCATGGCAAGCCTTGTCTTCTATCCCGATGTAGGCCTCAACTTCAATGATTCTTCCGGCAATGGCTCTCGTCCCGTTCTCACAAACCAGGTACTTGCCGACCAGTGAACGGGCGACGGTCAACGTGGGGCGATTGAAAAAGGCTCGAGCAAGCGTCTTCGGCATGGCAATACTGGTGAATGGTAAAGGACGAATACCAATGTTGATGGTAAATGGGCAAGCCGAAACTTTCAATTCCTCACCGCCCATTCACCATGACACATTCGCCGTTCAGAAGTACCACGCCATGCCCCCCATCACTGTCCGGGGATTGCCCGGCACAAGGTGAATATCCGTCACCCCTGTCGGCTCGGTCCTGAGGCGCGACTCAAACGCGAAGATGGCCTGTTCCCACTGAGTATTGAAGAGGTTTTGCACGAAGAGAAACGCCTCGAGCCGCCCATGCGGTAATTTCACGGGAATCCGATAGCGTTCAGAGAGGTCAAACGTGATCCATGAAGGCGACTTGATGCTCCGGTCTTCCACGAGCGGACGAACACCGAGATAGGTGGCTTGCAGTTGCGAAGTGAGACCTTCCGGCCATTGGAGGATCGCGGCTCCATACGCGGTATATTCCGGCGCCAACGGAATCGCATCCCCATTACGAAACTCCGCATGCGTCCAGGTAAAGCTTCCGTTGACATAGAGCGGCCCCCACACCTTGCCTCTGGCGGCAACTTCGACTCCCTGACGCCTGGTGGCACCACGTATCTCCGTTGTTCCTTCGTCGCCGATCAGAACAAGCTCCGACTTGAGGTCCAACCGCCATGCCGTGGCGATCAGCTCGAGACCTTCAGGCCCCCAGAGCTTCGAACGGATCCCCACCTCATAGTTTTGGGATCTGGCAAGCGGGGCGGCTCCCAATGACACAGCTGATCGAGCATCATTGCTGTGAAACCCCTCGCCGTAGTTGACGAAGAACTCCGTCCCGGCCCAGGGACCAAGGATCATGCTCATTTTGGGGAGAACAATCCCGGAACCTTTTCGCCCGTCAGGTTGTTCAGCACAGGTGGCACAACGGTTACTCACGTCAAAGGTGAAAAACTCTCCCCGCACTCCTCCCGAAAACCTCAGCCATGAGAACGGCTGGATTTCCCCCTTAACAAATGGGGAATAGGACACGCTATGGGCATCGCTGTCGATCGTGGTGCCGGTTGGACTCCGTAATGTCTGGGTTCCCAATTTTGTATGCACGTCGTCCACTCTCGTTTGAAACCCTACAGTCCCGATCACCGGCATACCAAATACTTGGACTCGTTGCTTATATCCGATGTCACCACCATAGATAGCCCGGCGATCGTATTGAGCAAATCCATCTCCTCGCGCGGGATCATTCAGAAAAAAGGTGAAATCGGTGAATAGGTCCAGCCGATAATATTGGCCGTAGGCGTTCGCAAAAAACTGCCCTCCGGTCGTCGTGTCGTAGTGATAGTTGAGTTGCCCGGTGGTCCTGAGAGTATTTCCCCCTTCATAGGGATTGATGGAACCGAAGCGATCCACCAATCCGGTGCTCACGGCACGGAAGGGTATCTCACCTGAGCCGTCCCATCTTGATTGAAGAAAAGTGGCTTGCAGACTCAGTTCATCTCGCCCAGTCAGGTTTGTAGTCGCCTTCCCGAACAGGTTGGCCCGATGGTAGTTATTGTCATTGAGATACGGACCATTGGTGTAAAATCCCTCGGCGGCGAATAATGTACGTACACGATCTTTCGTCGGCGAGAGCATCAGGAGATATCGCTGGGTACTATATTCCCCGCCTGCTCCCTGAAGGAGTCCTTCTTTCACCATATCACGCGTTCGAAAATTGACCGCACCCGCCGTCACGAAATCGCCATACTCCGGCAGATAGGCCCCCTTATGCACATCGACCCCTTCGATCGTCTCCGGGATAATGAAATTGAGGTCCGTGTAGCCTTGCCCATGCGCATGCGTGCGCAAATTGATCGGCATGCCATCTAGGAAGAAGCCGACATCTGTTCCATGATCCGCGTCGAAGCCTCGGAGGAAGTACTGATCAGCCTTTCCGGCGCCGCCGGAATGTTCCACGGCCACGAAGCCAGGAATCAGGCGAAGGACCTGAGCCGGGCGACCCTGAGGCTGGAGCACGATTTCTTTGTCTGGAATGAACTGCTGGGAAGAGGCTGCCACAGGCCGTTCACCAACGACGGCGATTTCAGGGACTTCCAATTCCGCTTCATCCGGATCATGAGCCAAGGCCACGCTGCTCCAACAGAGCGCCACGACAAGCCAGACCCAACAGGTCACAACCCCTGATCGTTTATCTGTACGCCATCTCATGAGACGAGCTTCTAACGAAGGGCCTTCCCCGTGGTCGTCATGGTCAACTTCCCGTGCTTGACACCCTTCACGCTCACGAGCGCGTCGGCCACTTTTCGAATCTCCGACCCTTTGCCTTTGACGACCAAGACCTCAAGGCAATGGTCATGATCAAGATGCACATGCATCCCTGAAAGGATGTGCCCATGGTAGTCGTGCTGAATGTCCGTCAACTTATTCGTCAGATCGCGCACGTGATGGTCATACACAAACGTAATCGTCCCCACGGTTTCCTTGTTCTCATCCCACTCCTGGCCCACGAGGTTGTTACGAATCAGATCGCGCAAGGCTTCGGAACGATTGGTGTATTTACGCCGTTCGATATGCCGATCGAACGCATTTAACAGATCATGATCCAGCGAGACACCGAACCGTACCAATTTCCTCACGACCTACCTCCTTCATATTAGTAGCACGATTTTTTATTTCATAGCACTGCCGTAACGCAGAATCAACCTGCGTGCCTCACTACTGAATATAGTACGTAAACTCGTTGTGATTGGATTTCTGACTCAGCGAGGACCCTCCCCTCGGCCACGAACTATTTCAACAGCTCGTTCTGAGGAGAGGAAATGATGAGTAACAAGCACCCGTCGTCGGTCGAGGTATCGTGGTGGACTGTCCCGGCTTCGGCTCGGTGATAATCACCGACCGCCAACTCACGACCGGCGATGGAACACCCGCCTTCAAGGACATAGAGCTCCTCCACTGCAGCATGCCGATGCGGGGCATAGCTGGTGCCGGGAAGAAAACGAAGGAGTGTCGTGGTCCTGCGGGAAACCGGGTCGAACGCGAGTAATTTGGCCGTCACCCCGTGGGCAATTTCTCGCCAAGTTCCCTCCGATGCCTTCACGAACGTGAGCCCATCTGAAGACGGGCGAGGAATTATGGAACGAATCACGAGCGTCCGCAGAAAGTTTGAAACAGCGGTCCAGCCAGAAGACCACCAAGTGGGCAAGGGGGCTGCATCGTGTGGAACACCAATCCGCTCTTCACTGACCCGTTCGTCGCCCTTCCGGTCCGCGATATCGCCCAAAACCGGTAACGAGTCTTTGACGGCAAGCCGGACAGCCGAATGGGCTTGGATTCGAGAAAGGAGTCGTTCTCGAACAGCATCCCGAGGCCTGACCGGAATTGTCCCTAACGCCACGGTGTTGGCGGCCAGCTCGAATTGTTCGACTTCTCGGTCGACTTCATTCGCAATCTGCTGAACCAGTCGCGCACGAAGGGAAGATGGGGGTGTCACAGGAGCCACAACCGTACCAAGAACATAAACGGTTGCTTCATAGGCTGCTGCCGTTTGCCGCAGGAGATCCGATCCTTCTTGGAGCCTCACCTCAAACACCCGACGCTCCTCTGGATCTAAGACTCCAAAGGCATAGAGCATGGCCAGTTCATCGAGGTCTTCCGGCAACGTCGTCTCAGTCATGGCCGTAAACCCGCTTCATACGGTGCCAAAGCCTCCCTTAGTTTGATGAGGCCCAATCTCATCCGTGTTTTCACGGTACCGAGAGGCACCTGTAACTTCTCGGCGATCTCGCTCTGGCTCAGCCCATAAAAATAAGCCAGGGCAATAGCTTGCCGCTGCTCAGCCGTCAACCCAGCCAGAGCCTCCTGGACATATCGGCGGCGTTCCTGGCCCTCCACGTTCCGTTCCGGCGTCTCGTCATCACTGGCGAACAACTCGACGGCATCCAAGGATTCGAGTCGCCCAGATTCGGTAGCCCTGGCACGCAACCGATCGATTGCTCTTGTTCGGGCCACCGTCATCAGCCAGGCTCCTGGCGCCCCTCTTGTTGCATCATACGTATGAGCCTGTCGCCACACCTGCGTGTACACATCCAAGGTGACTTCCTCCGCAGCCTCTCGGTTGTTGAGGATTCTTGAGATAAAGCCAAATACCTGTGGACTCGTACGATCATAAAAGGTGGCTAGCGCAGCCTGATCGCCTTGGGCGGTGAGCGCAATAAGTTGGGCCCACTCGTGGTCTTGAGCTAGTTTGTTCGGTTCTATGGTCATAGTCGACATACGGTCTTCCCCATGAAGCTATACGAGACAACAGGGAAGATCGGATTGCCTATTGGATCTATGGTGTGACGAAGGCGGACTATAACACCGCCCCCATACCCCGACAAGCCGACCGGCTCGGGCGCATACATCCAATCTCACAATCCTCTCGTAGTGAAGAACAGACCGCCGGCAGGTGCTGAAGGCAAACATAGATGATAGTCGCAGTTCACCATGTAGAGAGGGAGCAGAGACATGACACGACCCATGTTATGGCCGCTCGGAGTCGTCTGTGCCGTCGGGCTGTTGTCCGGCTGCAGTGGGAACGACAACGTGCCGGTCATCACGCCCAGCGGACCCACTGCCGCCGTAGAAGAGCAGCGCATCGTTCAATCCGATGCCTTGACTGCTGAAGAAGCATCGTTGATCAGCCAGGCCGACTCTGAACCGGCTCCGGCTTTATTGCCGGACCTGTAATACACGACCAAGAAGCAGATGTCTTTCCAGAAGGAGGATTCCATGTTTGCTCGATTTCGACCACTCGTTGCCCTTATGCTCGCGGTACTCACAGCCACGCCGGTCCTAGCAGCCAGCCATCGCGAAGCTCCTTTGATCTCAAACGATCCAGCCGCCGATATCACGGACTTCTATTTTTTTAGAAGCTGGCAGAACCCCGACAATGCTGTGCTCATCATGAACGTCATTCCAAGCCAGGAACCAGGGTCCGGACCCAATTACTTCAACTTCGCCGATGATGTGCTGTATGAAATCCACATCGACAACAATAAGAACAACATCGCCGCAAACATTGTCTACCAGATCAGATTTAAAACGGAAATCCGCCAACCAGGCAATGTCTTTCCATTATCGTATGTGGCATTGCCACCGATTACCGCCCTTGCCGGAAACGGGTCTGAAGGACTTCTATTACGCCAGAGCTATACCGTCACAGAGGTCCGCTATGGGCAGCGGCCTCGAGACCTCGGGACTGGTGTGATGTATGCCGTCCCGTCAAACGTCGGTCCCCGCACGATGCCAAACTATGAAAACCTCGCTGAGAAGGGTATCTACTCTCTGAAAAACGGGGGCAGGATCTTCGCCGGGCAACGTGATGAAACGTTCTACATCGATTTGGGAGGAACGTTCGACACACTCAATCTACATATTTCCCCCATCCTGTCACCGGCTGATGATGCCAATGACGCCGTCATCGTCGGAGCGCCAGGTTCCGGTACCGCCGATACGTTCAGTGGTTTCAACGTCAACACCATCGCGCTGGAGATTCCCATCAGCGAATTGATCGGGCCAAACGGGAACAAGGTGCTCGGTGCCTATGCAACCACGAGCCGCCCCAAGGTGACGGTGATCAAGAAGAATGGAGATCGCGACAGCAGTACCCGGTTTGTGCAGGTGGCGCGTATGGGTAATCCCCTCGTCAACGAGTTGATCATCGCGACGAATATGAAGGACAAGTGGAATGCCACGGATGCAGAGGACGAAAATGAGTTTGTCCCGTTCTACTGCAACTCGGCGCTGGCCACGGCACTCAATGCGGTGTTCAGCACGAGCTTCCCGACGACCAATCGCGAAGATCTCGTGAATGCCCTGCTTCGTTATGCACCGGGACCGGCGGTCTGCGGATCGGGCAAGACGAACGAGGCATTGGCTGACCTCCTGCGGGTTGATTTGGATGTGCCACCAACCCCAGCGGGCGGACAGCGACGACTGGGCCCACTCGCGCATGACACCAGCGGTAATGCGACACCGGATCGGGCAGGCTGGCCGAACGGGCGGAGACCAAACGACGATGTCACCGATGTGGCACTCCGCGTCGTGGCTGGCATCCTGACAAATCCAACCGTGCCGAACTTGGGAGACGGCGTGAATTTCAACGTCGGCGCAGTCGGCAGCAACAAGACAGCCAATGGGATCGCGATGGAATTTCCTTTCCTTCCGACCCCATTCGACGGGCGGGATCGTCGGCATATCGATCCCAAAGAAGCCTTCTAGCCATGATCGAGGGGGTGCCGCGTTAAGACGCGGCACCCCGCATCGCAGACGGATGGTCACCCCATGAAACCAGGACAGACCACGGTAGCAACACCGTCTCACCTTGCGCAGGGATGGCTCACCTCGCTGGCCCTTCATGGATTCTTGCTGTGTACGGTGATTGTGTTCGCTCGTCAATCTCCGATCACCCTTTCGACGGAACGGTTTCAATGGGATGTCACACTCGTCCAATCCACACACATACCGAAGTCGTCCACTCCACCCACAAACGTTGCAATGCAGCCTAGCGAACAAATGCCGACTCCGCACTCAGCTGCAATACATCGATCACCTCGAGCCGCCACTCCCTACAGCAAGGCAGTGGGAAGCGTTCAGCCCATGGTTGATCCCAAGAGCCTCAGTGAACCGCAACCGGAAACCAGTGCGTCAATGCACCAGGTCTCGCCTCAATCGGAATCGACTCATGCAAATCTGGCACCCCCGGTACCGCCAACGACAGATGAACCATCACAACCTATGGCCGCGCAGGCTGCCCCTCAGCCTGAAGAGTCACTGCGGACTGACGCAACCACCCCGAGCTCCAGTACGATGCCTGACCCCATTCCATCCTCAGTCGATCCCTCTCCGTCGCAAAGTGCAGCGGTAACACCGGTTGAGACTGTTTCATCGCCACGGCCTGACTACGGCTGGCTTCAACAGGCAATCTTCAGACGATTGGAGGAACTCAAGCGGTCTTCCAATCCATTCCTCGATCACTCACAGCCGTTCAAGGTCATGGTCAAAGCCGTCGTGTCGAGAGAGGGGAACTTGTTGGACTCCATCATTGTCAAAAGCTCCGGTCTGGAACGTATCGATCAAGAAGCGATGGCCCTTGTGCAACGAGCTTTCCCGATGCAGTTCGACCGGACATTGGACCGGCAGCAGATCGTCATGCGAATTCCCATCACCTATTCGCGAGAGTAACTTCATGATTCGATCTTGGATGTTTCTAGTGCTCCTTGTGCTCGGATGGTCGACGATGAACCATCTCGATCCGGCCTATTCTGAACCCTACCGCCCGACAGATGACCGGCAGGTGCTCGAGCGACTCAGTTTCAAGCCATCTGATCCCGTCGCACGCGAACTTCACAATTTGCGCACCGACCTCAGACGCAATCCTCGCAACCTGGACTCTGCCGTACAATTGGCTACTCGTTACATCAAACAAGGCCGATCAGAAGGCGATCCCCGTTTCCTTGGGCAAGCCCAAGCCACGCTGGCCATCTGGTGGAACGAACCATCCCCTCCGCCGGCGGCCCTGCTGCTACGCGCCACGATCAGGCAAAACACCCATGACTTTGACCAGGCCATAGCTGATCTGGACCAGCTGCTGACCCTACAACCGACCAACGCCCAGGCTTGGCTGACCAAGGCCTCGATCCTCCAGGTACAAGCACGGTACGACGAAGCACGCCGGGCCTGTCAGCGCCTTGGCAGATTGGCGGCCCGCCACCTGAAGGTTGGATGTTTGAGCGATATCGGTGGGATGACCGGGCAATCGGCCAAGAGCAAAGAACTGCTGCGACAAACCCTGTCGGATTCCGCTCTCTCAGGCCACGAACGGATTTGGATTGCAACCATCTTGGCAGAAACAGCGACCCGCACCGGTGCAATAGAAGAGGCTGAGCAAGCCTTTGCCGAAGCTTTCAAGGTCGGTATCAAGGATCAATACTTGCTCGGAGCCTACGCGGATTTCCTCCTTGATCAGGGCCGCTATCGCGAGGTGCTCGCTATGCTCCAACATGAAACCAAAGCCGATGGATTACTGTTGCGTCTTGCGCTCGCAGAACAGGCATTGAACATACCCTGGTTCCAGAACCATAAGGCCGAACTGGTGTCCCGATTTTCCGCCAGCCGCGAGCGAGGAACCGCCACGCATGTCAGAGAGGAAGCGCGGTTCACCCTCTCCATACTGCACGATGCTCAACAAGCGTTGCCGTTAGCCCAGGCCAATTGGAACGTGCAGCGAGAACCGGCGGATGCCAGGATCCTCCTTCAGAGTGCCCTTGAGGCAAGGAACTCCGCGGCAGCTCAACCGGTCATTGCGTGGCTGAATACCAACCATGTGGAAGATATTCAGTTACAACAACTTTCGAAACAGATTCAGGAGGCCACATGGTGAAGCGCCTCATGCTCCTCATTGCTACACTGCTGCTGAGTCTTCCTGCCTGGGCCCACAAGCCCAGCGATAGCTACCTTTCCCTCTCAGTTCAGAACGATCGCGTAGAGGGACAGTGGGACATTGCCCTCCGCGACCTAAATGATGCGATTGGGCTGGATGCGGATGGAAACGGCGAACTCACCTGGGGAGAGGTTCGAGGGAAGCACAGTGAGATTTCCGCCTATGCCTTGTCTCGCCTGACACTCACAGCGAATCAGCAAACCTGTCCGGCTCAGATCGTGGAACACTTAATCGATCGCCATACGGATGGAGCCTACGCAGTCCTCCGCTTCCGTGCCGATTGCAGCAAGGCTGTCGAACAACTCGTGGTGGAATACCACCTTTTGTTCGACATCGATGCGCAACACAAAGGGCTCTTGCGCCTGACGCAAGGCGGCCAGACCAGTACCGCAATCTTTAGCCAGGAATCCCCTTCTCGGGAATTCTCTGTGGCTGGACGCTCATACCGGCACGAAATCATTCAGTTTGTTCACGAAGGTACCTGGCACATCTGGCTCGGGTTTGACCATGTCCTATTCCTACTTGCTCTCTTACTCCCGGCAGTCATGGTCCGGAGAGATAATAGGTGGCAGGCGGCCGGCGAGTTTTCAGCCGTGTGCTGGAACGTGTTGAGTATCGTCACAGCCTTTACCGTGGCCCATTCGCTGACATTAAGTCTGGCTGCCCTAGATATCATTCGGCTGCCATCACGTTTAGTGGAGTCGACCATCGCGGCGTCGGTCGTACTCGCGGGCCTTGGCAATCTATATCCCACGATGATGAGTCGACGTTGGATGATTGCCTTTGGCTTTGGATTGATTCACGGATTTGGATTCGCCGCAGTGCTCACCGATCTCGGATTGCCGCAAGACTCGCTACTAGTGAGTCTGGTCAGTTTCAACGTCGGCGTGGAAATCGGCCAACTCGCCATCGTCGCCGCGTTCCTCCCACTGGCATACCTGATCCGCCGCTCCTGGTCCTACCCGAGACTAGTCCTTACCGGAGGTTCACTAGCGGTGATCGCCATCGCCCTCGTCTGGTTCACCGAACGGGCCTTTGATCTTCAACTGTTTCCGCTCTAGCAAAGCGTTTACCGGAATGGAACTGTTTATAGCTGCTTGAGCTCAGTTCCTAGGTAGCACAGGCTGTCGCTTGTCGACAGTTATCCTCCGGTGCTATAGTCCGCCCGTCAGAATCCCGGTTACGTATGATTCTCCCTCGTGTTCCTCAGACCATGGGGGAATATTTAAGCTGAGGCTCTAATGCTCAACACAACCCACACGCACGAGGCGGAATGGGGGTCCCTCATCACCCAGACTGCCCAAGGTGATCAATCAGCCCTCGCCACGCTTTATGACCGCACAAGCCCACGGGTGTACGGCCTCATCTTTAAGATTCTTGGCAATCGGGAAGCGGCGGAAGAAGTGACGTTGGACGTCTACACCCAGGTCTGGCGGCAAGCCCATACCTTCGACGAGACGAGGGGTACACCAGGCGGATGGCTGATGATGTTGGCCCGCACGAGAGCGATTGATCGTTTCCGCGCTGGTTTCGCCGAGCGTGGCAAATTTGATGATCTCGAAGTAGCCTCGTTCTTCTCCAGCGACGGCCCCACACCCGATCAGGAGATCGAAGGACAGCAGCGCCAACAGGCTGTTCGTCAGGCGATGGGCATGCTGTCATCGGATCAACGAGAAGCCATCGCCTTAGGGTATTTCTACGGCTTGAGTCAAAGTGAGATCGCCGACAAACTCGGACTGCCCTTAGGGACCGTCAAGACCAGAATGCGACTCGGGATGATCAAGTTACGTGAACTCTTGGCTCCACAGAAAGAAGAGTTGGTCTCATGACCGATTCCCACCTCCCACAAGAGCTTGAGGAACAGGCAGCCGCCTATGCGCTGGGTATCCTGCCTGCCGAGGACCAGACAGTCTTTGTAAAACGAGTAGCCTTATCCAAGAACGGACTTGGAGCTGCCGCGAGAGCCTTTCAAACCGTGGTTGAGCAGTTAGGATTTGGAGTGCCAACGATTGAGCCCCCTGCTGCCTTGCGCGAGCGGGTGCTCGCCCATGTCGCACGCGAAGCAGATCGAGAAGAGCTCACATTTCAGTCCATGGCAGATCACCTGTCCTTTGCAACACCTCCAGTGACTCCACCGACTTCGTTGCGAAGCCGCCTGCTTGACCGAGTACGAAACGAGACGCATCTACCAGAGCGTACGCTCCCGCCCCTCACATTCGTCAGAGCATCAGAAGGCACGTGGCAGGAGATGGCTCCGGGCGTGACAGCTAAAATCTTACACTTTGACCCTGTTTCTCGCCGAGCCACGGCGCTCGTACGGATGGCCCCCGGCTCAGTCTATGCTCCCCATCGACATGCCGAGCCGGAAGAGTTTTATGTTTTGGAAGGGGGATGTTTCTGCGGCGGTCAGGAGTTGGCCGTCGGAGACTATCATCGTGCCGAAGCCGGCACCGAACATCATGACACATCATCGGATGACGGCTGCCTGCTACTCATCATCTCCTCGCCACAAAACGAGATGCTGGGCTGACAGCTGTTCGATC
>DIHK01000070.1:0-9092 GCA_002420115.1 Nitrospira sp. UBA5698 | reverse complement strand
CAGAGAGCGGCTCCCATGTTGTGACAATATGCACAATTTTCAGGATGGTTTAGGCAGACAGGCTTCAAAGAATTTGACCAAAGATGAAAAGTCCCCCTGATCAGCGTCCTGCATAGCGGTAATATACTGCGCTCGGATTTGATGGCCTTCAGACATCAGCTGAGTTTGGGGCCATTCCAGCAAAGGATGTCGGCGGGAAAGAAAGAAGATATCGGTCATCAATCGTGCGTGTCTTCCATTCCCATTTCTGAATGGATGGATCTTCGTCAGTCGATTCTGAAGCCGTGCGGCGACTTCAAGAACCGGCATCGTTGACGCTTGAGCGTCCCAATGAAGAAAGTCATCGCATAGCAAGCGAACTTGTTCTGGAATGAGGTGCCAGTCCATCCCGATATTGAGATTGTCTCTTCGGTATTTCCCTGCCCAATCCCATATCGATCCCAACATGTCTTGATGGACGTTGCGGATAAACTCATCAGTGAGCCACCGTGTGCCCTGTTTTTTCCTGCGGGCTTCAAAAATGTATTTGTCATAGGCCAAGCTAATGGCCTGTGCTTCGGCTACATTTCGTTCTGCTCTTGTCTCGAGGTGAGCCAGAATGAGCCCTGAGATGTCATCTCCCGAAGTCTCTCCACCGGGCTGTGTTCCGTCCGCTATGGTCATCGAGTCGGTAGTCGTTTACGAGGGCTGCGGAGAATATCGTCGGTCCGTTTTTCAAGAAGCTGCTTGAATGTGTCCTCATCAGGTGCTTGGTCTTCAAGCGCCATGGTTCCCATCGTCTGTTTCAGCCGCCTGAGGGCCACAGCGCGGGCACGATCTCTCGTAAGCTCCTCTAGTGATTTGTGAAGCAGTGGTTCGAGGTTGAGCTCACAGCCTAAGCCTTCATAAATTCGTCGGAGCGTCCCGACTTGTGGATCAACTTTCCCAGATTCAATCGCGGCGAGGTTCGGCTGCGTGATATGGGCACGGTGAGCGAGTTCAGCCTGCGTCATTCGTAGCCGGTTTCGGAGCAAACGTATCCAGTCCCCTGTAGTGAGTTTGCTCTTGTCTCTAGATGATTGCACCGTTAGCCTTGATAGAGCGATGTCATCAAGGACGGTTATGAATTTTTGTCTCATGGCAATAATTATATCTCTTACAATATTAAAATAAACATAAATATATCGTTAACAATATTAATATGTCTTATTTATTACTGTTTTCAGTATTAAAATACTGTAACTGTTAGATTTTATTTAATAATAATGATTAGCAGGATTCTGTAGAGCCTATCGATAGAAAGGGGTGGGACAAGAAAAGGAGTAGCCCAGTTAAAGGCGTAAGTCACAATAAGCGTCTGTCCACGTTGGGGCGCACCCAAAATTTGGTGCTTACCAGCGGCTCACTAGCCATAATCACCATCGCCCTCGTCTGGTTTACTGAACAGGCTTTTGATCTTCAGCTGTTTCCGCTATAGCAAAATGGTGACAGGAAAAGAACTGCGCGTGGCGAGGCTGCGAATATGCAATTCGTTACTCCACGGAGCCTTTCCACGCCTATGAGAATGCATGCCTGCCCCATGGCAAATTCATGGTAAAATCCGCACTCCCCTTTGCAGACGACACTAATGTTTCCTTCTGAACTCTTCTCACTCTTTCCACCATTTCCACGGGAACACCGCGTTTTTGTAGCGATGAGCTTTGCTGCCCCGTTCCGATATCGATGGGAAGCAGTTATAGAACCCGCAATAATCAGCGCAGGACTGAAACCGTTCCGTGTCGATGCATCAACAGTTAGCGATTCAATCCTCACACAAATACTGCGTGGAATCTCTGACAGCAGGTTGGTGTTTGCCGATATAACTTCCCTCTCCGGTTATAGAAACTCCAATGTCATGTATGAAATCGGTCTAGCCCATGCTGTCCGACAACCACAGGAAGTAATTCTATTTCGATCTGACAATGAGCATCTTCTTTTTGATGTAGCGCATGTAAGAGTGAACCATTACGCACCTGACACGAATGAGGCTGACAGCAAAGCCTCCATTGTGAAGGCACTAACCGAAGCGATGGCTGAGATAAACCAATGCAAGGCAATCGCAGTGCATAAAGCCCTGGACGCTCTAGATCAACACGCCTTTGATCTATTACTTGATGCGATGAAGGGAGCAATTCGTTACCCCCAACTCAAGACCATGAGAGATCATCTTGTTAATGCTCCGAAAGTATCTGCTCTCTATAAGTTGTTAGAGCTCGGCCTAATTAAGATGCAATACCCAACCTTCACCGTTGAAGACTTGCAAAGTGGGAAATTGGATCGCCCTCTAGAAGACTTAGTCGCATATCAGCTCACAGGACTTGGCCATGCAGTGACTGGCAGTTTACCCATCAAACTTGGCTTTGATAAGATTGTCCAAGATCCAGCAAAAAGAATGATTGCTGATGAAATTTTCTCCAAGTATGACGATCCCCCATTGCTACCTGCAAAGCCGGAAACTGACGAATCGCGTCCTCCTTCACCATAGCGGCCACCATCGATATCTGTGGCTGAATTGTGGCAGAACTATTGAGTCCCATCGGTTTCAATGGGTTCCTCCCCTACCTCTTGACCCTCTGTAAGTGATTGAGAACGAAACGATAGCAGGTGATGGAGGTCTATAGTCTCTGGTATTGGGGAGGATTCAAATCTCGCAGCCTCTACCTTCTCACCAGGCTGTCCTTTCTCTATTCCCCCTGAATCGGAACATACATCACGTTGCCCTGGCGGTTGACGAGGAGGAGAGCCAGATCGGTGGGTTTCAAGGGTTCAGCGAATCGTTGGAGTGCGGAGAACGTGGCGACATGTTGTCGGTTCAGTTCCAGCACCACATCACCCGGTTGAAGACCGGAAGCTTCAGCGAGACTGCCCTCTTCGATATCCGTCACGACGACGCCGTTGTTCACCGGCAAATCCATCTGACGTGCGAGGGGTGCCGTCACGTCATCGAACACTACCCCCGCCAAGGGGTGTACGGTCGAGGCGCTTGAGGACGCCGCCTGACTTTTCTTCGGTCGTTCGCGCGGCGCTTCTTGAATGACCAGATCCGCCTGGTACTGCTTGCCTTCTCGGATAAGATCCAACCGATGCTTGCTCCCGATCGACGCCTGCGCCACCAGGTTTCGTAACTGACCGCTATCCATAATCTCCCGCCCGTCGAAGCGCACGACGACATCGCCGCGTTTCAAGCCGGCTCGTTCCGCAGATCCCTTGGTATGCACATCCGTCACGATCGCCCCCTTGACGTCCGGAAGGCGAAAGATCTTTCCCAATGAAGGGCTGACATCTTGCGTTGACGCACCCAGAAAGCCTCGCACCACGCGGCCCGTCTTAATGAGACTCTGCATGGCAGCCCGGGCCATATTGCTGGGTATGGCAAACCCGACCCCGACACTGCCGCCGGTGGGACTCGCAATCGCCGTATTGATCCCGACCAGCTCACCATTCGTATTCACCAGGGCTCCGCCGGAATTGCCCGGATTGATCGGCGCATCCGTCTGGATGAAATCTTCGAAATCCGCCACACCGACATCGGCCCGCCCGACCGCACTCACAATGCCGAACGTGACAGTCCGACTCAATCCCAAGGGATTCCCGATCGCGAGCACGAAGTCACCGACAGCCAGTTGGCTCGAATCCCCCCAGGCCGCGGTCGGAAGATTCAACGCATGAATCTTCACCACCGCCACATCGGTCTTTGGATCCGTTGCGACCACCTTCCCCTTGTATTGGCGACGATCCGCCAAAATCACTTCGACATCGACGGCATCGGCCACGACATGGTTGTTCGTCACGATGTAGCCATCCGACGTCACAATCACGCCAGACCCTTGTCCGTACTGCCGCCGGGCGGGCGGTTCTTTAAACAAACCAAATGGCAGCGCCTCGTCGCTGAACGACTGATCACGTACCATCACGGTGGAGGCAATACTGACGACTGCGGGAATCACTTTATTGGCGGTCGCCTTGACCTGGCCCTGCAAGTCGTGGCCGGTGGCGATAGGAGTCTGTTGCGTCCCAGCCAGTCCGAACCCCGGAAAGGCTAGACCAACAAGGAGTCCGCAGACAAACCGTTGCATCCTACTTCGTGGGATTCTTTTCACCGATATGCCTTCTTTCCTGCCTAAATAGTGAGCGCCAGCTTATCACGCAGGATGACCACAAGCATGCACAATTCGATATGAGGGCTACCACGCCTTATCAGTACCCCATCGCATGAACGAACACGATCAGGCCTCATGAACGGGCGACGCTACGGCCCTTCTTCTCCACACGTTCCTCGATCCACCGATACAACACCGGCATGACAATCAAGGTCAACAGGGTCGATGAAACCAATCCGCCGATCACGACGGTCGCCAGCGGCCGTTGAATTTCCGAACCAGGCCCGCTTGCCAACAACAGCGGCGTCAGTCCCAACGCGGCCACCATTGCCGTCATCAAGATCGGGCGAAGCCGACGGACCATGCCGGTCATCACTGCCTCATCCAATGGCAGCCCCTGTTGTCGTAACTGGTTGATATAGGCGATCTTTACCACTCCGTTGAGGACCGCCACACCAAACAGTGCAATGAACCCAACGGACGCTGGAACCGATAGATAGAGTCCCCCGATCAACAGCGCGACAAAACCACCGACCATCGCAAAAGGGATCGCGAGGAGGATCAGCACCGCCTGCCTGACATTCCTGAAGGTCAGGTACAACAGCAGAAAAATCAGGCCAATGACCACCGGAACCACAATTGCCAGACGAGCCATCGCCCGCTGCTGATTTTCGAATTGCCCTCCCCAGGTCACATAATACCCAGGCGGCAATTGCATCTGAGCGGCCACCGCTGCTCGAGCCTCCTCCACCGCACCGACCAGATCTCTCCCCACCACGTTCGCCTCAATGACCACTCTGCGGCTGGCCTGTTCACGGCTGATCTGGGCCGGACCTTCCACGATTTGGATATCGGCTAGCTCCCGCAGAGGGATCCGAGCACCGTCCTGTGCCGTCACCCAAAGCGCCTTGATCGACTCGATATCGTTCCGTCTGTCATCGGGAAACCGCACCACGATCGGAAATCGCCGTTGCCCTTCAAAGACCTCTCCGGCACGAATCCCGGCACCGACGGCTTCAATCACCTCCGTGAGGTTGGCCACATTGATGCCATGACGCGCCACCTTGGAGCGATCGACGTCGAGCTTCAAGTAATACAGTCCCGAAACCTGCTCGACACGGAGATCGGAGATACCCTTCACTTGCCGCAGCACACGAGCGATCTCCTCGGCCTTCACCCGTAGGACATCGAGGTCGTCTCCGAAAAGCTTGACCGCGACTTGAGAGCGAACACCAGACACCAGCTCATCCACACGCATCGCGATCGGCTGAGATAACCCAAACACAATGCCAGGGACCTGCCCCAGTCGCTGACGTATCAGTTGTTCAATCTCACGTTTGCTGCGTGCCTTCCATTCCGATTCAGGCTTGAGCAAGACATACATGTCGCTCAGCTCCATCCCCATCGGATCCGTCCCTAACTCATTGGCGCCGGTGCGAGTCACCACCGAACGTACATCCGGAAGCTCCAGCAACACCCGCTCGACCTGTCCAGAGATCTTAAGTGATTCAGTGAGACCGATGCTCGGTAGCCGCACCAAATTCACCACGATCGAGCCTTCGTCCATGATCGGCACGAACTCCCGTCCAATTAAAGGAATGAGTGCGATGCCTCCGACCAACACCATTGCTGCTGCCGTCACAACCACAGGGGTCCGACGAATGGCCGTCTCTAAAAGTTGTCGATACAGTCTCCGTCCCGTGACCAAGGCGTGCCCTTCCCCTTCCCTGGATCGAGGCCGCATGAGAAGAACCGCCAGCACTGGGATGACCGTCATTGAGAGCGCCAGTGAACTCAGGAGAACAATCACCACCGTCAGGGCCAACGGGATAAACATCTTGCCTTCAATCCCTTGGAGCGCGAGCAATGGGACGAAGGTCAGCGCGATAATCAATTCCCCGAAGAGGCTTGGACGGCGCACCTCCAGCACGGCACGAAGTACCAGGGGAAGCCGATCCGATACGGCGGCGAACGAGGCATGCTCCTTGGAGTCTTCGCTCAAATGCCGCTCAATATTCTCCACCTGCACGATCGCGGCATCGACAATCATCCCGAGGGAAATGGCTAGTCCTCCCAAGGACATCAGATTGGCTGAGAGCCCGACCCGTTGCATGATCAAGAACGTGGTCAGGGTGGCAAGCGGTAAGGTCAGAGCGACGACCAGCGCACCGCGCAGATTTCTCAGGAACAGATAGAGGACGAGGACCACAACGACGGCGCCCTCCAATAAGGCCCGCTCGACCGTGTCGAGCGCCCGGGTCACCAGTTCAATCCGGTCATAGAACGACGTGATCGTGACACCATCCGGCAACAGCCGATTAATCACTCCGACCTTCTCCTTCACCGCTGAAATGATTTGTCGGCTGTTTCCTCCTCGTAGCATGACGGCGATGCCTTGCATCACTTCGCCAGTTCCGTCCCGAGTGACGCCGCCCAAGCGAACTGCATGTCCCAGGCGAACCTCCGCAACGTCCCGCAGATAGATCGGTGTCCCCTGGCGGGCCGTTACGACAATGCGTTCCAAATCTTCAGCCGAACGAGCCAGCCCCTGGCCATAGATCACCAACTTGTCGCCGCCCCGCTCGATGTAACTGCCGCCGGCATTTTGGTTATTCTCGGTCACCGCTGCCTGAACCTGCCGCAGGGTGAGGCCCAGGCTGGTCAAGCGATTGGGGTCCACGAGCACGTCGTACTGTTTTGATAATCCACCCAGAGTGTCGACATCCGCCAGCCCGGGTACGGCACGCAGCATCGGACGAATCACCCAGTCATGGAGCGTCCGTAATTCCTGAAGACTCTGGGATGGCCCCTCCACAAGGTACATGAAGACTTCGCTGAGGCCAGTACTCACGGGCCCCAGGGTCGAATCGGCTCCTGGCGGTAATTGAGAACGGACGCGGACCAGTCGTTCCAAAACCAACTGCCGGGCGAAATAGTTATCGACGGCATCCTCAAATACCACCGTAATGACTGAGATCCCGAACCGCGAGACCGATCGAAGTTCCGTTTTCCCAGGCAAGTTGATCAACTCAATTTCAAGGGGAAACGTGACAAGGCGCTCGATTTCCGGAGGCGCTAAAGACGGAGCACGGGTAATGACTTGGACTTGGACCGGTGTCACATCAGGAAAGGCATCGATCGGCAGAGAGCGAAATGCGACCGCTCCGCCGATACTCACGCCAAACGCCGCCAGCAGCACGATGACCCGCTGCTCAAGCGATGTGCGGATCAGCCGTTCAATCACAGCGGGCCTCCCATAGACATCTGCCCGCGAAGCGCTTCGGATTTGAGCGCGTAACTGCCTTCCGTCACGACCTCATCACCGTCCTTCAGTCCGGCCTTGATCGAGACATACTCGTTCGATGACTCCCCGATTGTGACTTCGAGCCATTCAAACTGTCGTAAGCCTCGTGTGACAAAGACCATAGTGCGGTTGCCGACCTGCTGCAGTGCAGCGCGCGGTATGGCCAAGACCGATTGTTCCTGCGTGCGTACCGTCACCTCGGCAAACATTTCCGGACGTAACCGCCGGTCTGCGTTAGGAATCTGCAACCGTGCCGTCACCGTCCTCGTGGCCGGATCGATCATGGCACCGATATAGGTAATGGCACCCTGAAATACCGTCTCCGGATAGGCCGCAACTCGAACCTCCACCGCAAGACCGGTTTTCAGCATCCCGATCTGTTGCTCAGGAAAGTCAGCCCTGACCCATACGGTGGAGAGATCCGCCACGGTGAAGAGTGTCTTGCTAGAATCAACTACTTCACCGACCGTTGCATTCCGCTCGATGATTTCACCGGAGAAGGGAGCCCGCAGAAACACCTGGGCCACCTCGGCATGGGGCAACCGGTCGGCGGACAACCGCTCAATTTCTCGTTCTGCCATACCCAATAAGTGAAGCTTCTCTTCTGCTGCATAGAGCTCGGCTCCGGCGTTTTGATGCTCGGCTTCACGCCGCTGATATTCGCTGATCCCGATCGCACCTTCTGTCGAGAGCGCCTTAGCCCGTTCAAAGGCCCTTTCCGCCACCCTCATGGCCGTGCGCCGCTTGCGATATTCCAGCTGAGCCTCGCCAAACGCCGGACTATCGAGTAACAGCAGTCGCTCTCCGGATTGCACGCGATCGCCAAGATTGGCATAGACAGCAACAATGCGTCCCGGCACTCGTGGACCGAGATGGGCCAGCCGGTTCTCATTGGGCAAAATCTTTCCTCCCTGCGCCTTCAGCGACATTCGCATGGCACGGCGGCCTACTTGCTCAGTACGGATCTGTGAGAACAGTGAACTTCCTTCCGGCAGCTCAATCACGCCGGCTTGAGTCGCAGGCGCTATCGCTTGCGGAGGCCTCTTCTGCGTCTCATCCTGTGCCGGCTGGCACGAGGCCGATACGGCAACAATTGTGATGGCGATAGCAAACCGCCCAATACATTCCAGCGAGATAGCCTTCCTGGAAGCCATCTTGGCACCTTTCCTCTCGCCATGGCTCTTCGTCCAAGGCGTGTCTCTGACTATGGGAGATATGGCAAGCGAACCAGAAGTCTATGCGGAAAGACTGGGCGGACCACGGGAGGAAAGATCGTAAATCAACCCTGTAGGGGAAAACAGAGCAATGGTCTCAGGCTCTTGCAAAACACGAGGCCCACAATTCAATGATACAGCAGACCCGAGCGCATGGGCCTGGCTCAAGAACAAATTGTAAGATTTCCGATCTGAATCAGTCAGCAGCGAAAACTCAATCTCGAGATGCCGATGTCCCAACCCGGCCACGGTGGTGAAGAGATCGTGTGAATCGGCTGTGAGTGACGAATGGCTCTCCACCTCACATTCGAGATCAGGCGACATGACCGTATGGACGGTCCCACCATGAAGATGCCCTGCTCGTCCATGCAGATGATCCGCGTCTGGATGCACATGGAACAAGGGAACTGCCAGCATCCACAAGGACGTCCAGACCAGGACCATCAGGCGAGACCA
>DIHK01000013.1 GCA_002420115.1 Nitrospira sp. UBA5698 | reverse complement strand
GATTGTCAACGAAGGCTTGGCGAAGTGTAGCTAGCACATCATCTGTCCGGTTTAGGGTGGTCCTCCGAAGGAGGGCCACGATGACACGGGCAACCGTCCTACAGGAGGTACGACAGATGCGATTTGAGGAGCTGTACGAGCGGCGACACCGGCGGGAACTGACGATGGCGGAGGCCGCAGAGATCTTGGGGGTGACCGAGCGGACGTTTCGCCGCTGGAGTACCCGCTATGAAACCGACGGGGTGGCGGGCTTGAAGGATCAGCGGCTCGGGCGGGCTTCAGCGCGCGCGGTTCCGGTCGACGAGGTTCTGCAGATGGTCACACTGTATGAGAGCCGCTACACCGGCTGGACTGTGAAGCACTTCCATGAGCACTGGCAACAGGAGCATGGCGGGACGCGCTCCTATACGTGGACGAAGAAGAAGCTCCACGCGGCGGGCCAGGTTACCCGTGCCCCTCGCCGTGGGGCGCATCGCAAGAAGCGGCCTCGCAAACCGTTGCCCGGCATGATGCTCCATCAAGATGGCTCGACCCATGAATGGGTGCCGGGCTACCAGTGGGATCTCATTGTGACGATGGATGATGCGACGAATGTGCTCTACTCGGCCTTCTTCGTCGAGGAAGAAGGGACCATGAGCAGCTTCCACGGTCTGCGGGAGGTCATTGAGGCGCAGGGGCTGTTTAGCTCACTCTATGTCGATCGCGGCTCGCATTATTGGTATACCGCCGAAGCTGGAGGCAAGGTGGACAAGGCGCGACTGACGCAGGTGCATCGGGCCTTGCAGCAATTGGGCATCACGCTGATTGCCGCCTATTCGCCGGAAGCGCGGGGTCGGTCAGAGCGCGCCTTCCGCACGTTGCAAAATCGGCTGCCCAAAGAGCTGGCGGTAGCCGGGATCACGGACATGGCCGCGGCCAATGCGTGGCTCCGTACCCAATTCGTCCCGGCCTACAACCAGCGGTTTGTGGTCCCTGCCACAGAACCCGGCACCGCGTTTGTCCCCTGGGTGGGAGCCAATCTGGCCGATGTGCTCTGTGTGCAGGAGGCCCGCGTCGTCGCCAACGACAATACGGTGCGGTATCAAGGCCGGAGTCTCCAAATTCCGCCCGACTCGCATCGATTCCATTATGTGAAGGCAACCGTGCGAGTCCACGAGTATCCGGATGGAACCTTGGCGGTATTCCATGGCCCTCGGTGCTTGACGCGCTATGATGCGGAGGGCCAGCTGATCGACCCCGAGGGTGAGTCCGGGCACCAGAAGGACTCGACCGTTCGGTCACGCGACCGTCCGATCGTCGTCCCTCGGGCAACTGTGCACGAAAGAATTTCGGCACGGGGGTGAAAACCAGGGAGCGGCAACACCGGACAGATCATGTGCTACATACACCGGACAACTTAACTTGCTATCTACACGAAGGCTTGGCGAAGGCACGAAGGCGCTGTCCTCGGAGAATGAAGAATGATGTGCGCCTCGGGTATATCCTCTATGGCAGTTGATTGCAGGCCATCATCGATCCGAGTTTGCAGGCCTGAGAAAAGTCGGTTTTGGAAGAATTCCCTAGCAACGCATCTTGGTAGAGTTGGGCCCTTGTCTGCAAGGCGCGCGTATCTGATGGGTCAACTCTTAAGATTGTACTGAGATCCTCAATTGCGAGGGCTGGTTGCTTCAAGTGCTGATAGATTGTGCTCCTGAGAAAATATGATTCCTTTTGGTAGGGAATCCAGCTGTCGTGCAGGTGCGACGGGAGGCATTTTTGTAAGAAGGCGAGGGCAGCGGACAACTGTCCGAGAGCCACTAGTTTTCTAGCCTCTGCAGTATATAAGGTGATCAGCCGGAGTCTTGCAAGATCAAAGAAGGGGTCCAATCCCAGTATTCGCTCGAACGAGCGCATGGCTTCATGATGACGATTCAGCCACGTATCGACATCCCCTTTGCCAAGGAGAGCCCAGGTGTTGTGGGGGGCAATAAGGAGTGCACGGTCAAAATCCATTCGCGCATTGTCGATATATTCAGAGTATTCACTTGGCCTAGCCTTGTTCGAATGGGCAACGGATGCGAGGCTCAGATAGGTTTGGCCTCGGAGAATCAGTGGGTTGATAGACTGAGGGGCCAGCACAGCTGCCCGAGTGGTTAGCTGGAGCCTTAGGGGGAGATCCTGAAGCGCCATCGCTCTCTCGACCAAAGTCCTGGCCTGCGCTTGAGTTTTATTATGAAGGCTGACGGGTTCGACCATTAGGGTTCGCACTCTCGCTGGTGAGACTCTAAGAGTTTCAAGCTGGGCCTTGAGCGAGGCATTTTCTTTTTGGAGGTGATGATAGTGTTCGGCGAGGCGCTGTTCCGAGTGCCATTTTCGAACCGCTGCCTTGAGGCCATCCAGATCGATGATCGCGCGGATCCGGACATAAAAGTTAGGATGGTCATTTGTGAAGGTGCGACGAGACTCAAGAATTTCAGTCTTGGTGATCGCCCCAGCGATAGTCCGGATCTCCAACGAGCTCATCTGGAGGCTCGTTCCGGCCTCGGTTTTCTCCCTATCTAGAAAAGTAGATTCAATGTATAGCCCAGCTTCCTCCACTGCCTTACGTTGGGCTCGCTGGAGCACCCGCTCCTCTGCTGCAGCAAGGGTGTCGCTATCGCCCATCACATAATGTGCTTCGGCTACGACAGCGGTTTCCATGGCGACTGTAGGATGAGACCACGTCAGCAGGGAGATTGTGACGAGAGAAGGTAGGTTTAACATCCAATGGAAACTCATACCTGAACTATACGGCTTGCTTGTGCAACTGGACAATGCACCCAAAAGAGGAAGGCAAGGGGCAATTTGGAGAAGTATTCTTCTAAGGGGGGGGATTAGTTGTGAGAGGATGGGAAAACTTGCATAAACGGATGAATTTCAACACGTTCGAAGACGCCGTGAATGGTATAGGGGTCCTGACGCGCAAACGTCTCGGCATCCGCTCTTGAATCAAATTCCAAGACGAGCAAACTTCCTGTCTTATCGGTCAATGGACCAGCCAGGATCACCCGCCCTTGTTTATCAAGCTGTTCAAGGTTGACGAGATGAGCGGTGCGATGCACTTTCCGCTTTGCTTCTCCGTCCGGCCCGTCGTGCCCTATGATGACAAATTTCATAATGATCAGGAGAGGCAGAAAGGATTTCAGATTTGGGACGGGTCTTCTTCGATGGGACGACGATCTTTATAGCCGTTGGTAACCTCGTGCCACCAGCGGACTTCCTTTTCACCTAGTTTCCAGCACAGGTAGACGACTCGACCCTCCCGGATATGCGGAAAGTCGCAGAGCCCCAGGTCAATGTCCTTTACGACGACGCCCAGCTCGTGGATGGCCTGGAGGTGGGTGCTGATGTCCAGAAGACTTTTTACATAAGGTCTTCCCACCGCTGTGCCGCCGCCAAAGGCCGCGTTGGCAGAGGCCCTACTCACTTCCTCTCGGGTTCTTACGAGCACTTCTTTCCCTTCTTGAACGGTCGAGAGGTGATTCTGGAGTTGTGGGATAAGGTGATTCGCCTCTGAGAGAGAGAAGACCCGTTCCGGAGTGATCTCGTTTTCTCCATGTGCCATAAGGTTGCCTTGATTACCTGTGTAGCATACTTCTGATCTTATGAACAACTTGGGTCGGATGGTGTCTTGATGTATTGAATGGTGACGTGCGGATCCGGCGACAAAATTCCATATGCCGTGTTGACAACTGGAGGGTGCATAGGTATCATCACACTAGCATTGGGTTGGGCTGACCTTCTCCATCGAATAATTCAATTCCGGAACCTGTCTCGATTTAAATCCTAAGCGTCATTCGGTGCAGTGGGGTTCAGGTGTGCAGTTCAAAGTAATAGTGTCTGAGTTGTATTGCATGAAACTAATAACGACGGGATTCTTCCATCGCAAGTAGCGAGCGACTTCCTCAAGTTTTTCCACCCAAAACAGACTCAAGACTCAAAGTAGACCACAAAAGACAAAAACACGTTTGCATGGCCAAATCAGGTTACGCGAATTCTTCCATTAAACGATAACCGAGCCAAGGCTCGAGAGGAGTCGTATGTCAGTAGCTAGGGGGGAAGTAATGCATCTTGCCGAACTGAAGCAGAAATCCATTGCCGATCTTAATGATGTGGCGAGAGAACTGAAGATTGAAGGAGCTGCTAACTTAAGAAAGCAGGAGCTCATTTTTGCGATCCTTCAGGCACAAACTGAAAAAAATGGAGTGGTCTTTGGAGAGGGAGTATTAGAAACATTACCTGATGGGTTCGGATTTCTTCGGGCGCCCGACTCTAATTATCTCCCCGGGCCTGACGACATTTATATCTCTCCGTCTCAGATTCGGCGGTTTAATCTTCGTACTGGCGATATTGTCTCGGGTCAAATCCGTCCCCCTAAGGAGAGTGAGCGGTATTTTGCGTTGCTGAAGGTGGAAAAGGTTAACTATGAAGATCCTGAGGTTGCACGGGATAAAATCCTGTTCGATAACCTGACTCCGCTGTATCCAGAGGAGCGGATCAATCTGGAATTTGACCGAGAAGAATACTGCACGCGTGTTATGGATCTGACGACTCCGATCGGCAAGGGCCAACGTGGATTGATCGTGGCCGCGCCTCGTACGGGTAAGACGATGTTGCTGCAGGCCATTGCCCGGGCGATCCTCAAAAACCACAAGGAAGTAACGCTGATCGTGCTCCTGATCGATGAACGGCCGGAAGAGGTGACTGATTGGCAGCGCCAGGTCAAGGCTGAGGTCATCAGCTCCACCTTTGATGAACCGGCTCAGCGGCATGCTCAGGTCGCCGAAATGGTACTCGAGAAGGCCAAGCGTCTGGTTGAACACAAGAAAGATGTCGTTATTTTGCTTGATAGTATCACGCGGCTTGCTCGCGCCTACAATACCATCGCGCCTCCCAGTGGTAAGGTGCTCTCCGGAGGGTTGGATTCCAACGCATTGCAGCGGCCGAAACGCTTCTTTGGTGCGGCTCGGAACATTGAGAACGGTGGCAGCTTGACGATTATGGCAACGGCATTGGTCGATACAGGCAGCCGTATGGACGACGTCATCTTTGAGGAGTTTAAAGGAACCGGCAATATGGAAGTGCATTTGGATCGTCGTCTGGCCGACAAGCGGCTCTTCCCTGCGATTGATATCAGTCAGTCTGGCACGCGGAAAGAAGAGTTATTGGTGGATAAGGATCGGCTGAACAAGATGTGGATTCTGCGCAAGGTCCTTAGCCCATTGGGGACGATGGAAGCGATGGAATTCCTCATGGACAAAATCGGTGGAACAAAAAACAATCAAGAGTTTTTGCAGTCTATGAATCGTTAAGGATGCGCTTGTATCTGGTATGGTCTTCAGATAAAGTATGCCCCCTTGGGGTATAGTTTACTAAGGTTAGCAATTCTTCGGTAAGGAGTCGCAGGTCATGCAGAAGGGTATTCATCCAGTCTATCGAGAGGCGACCATTCACTGCGCGTGCGGGAATTCATTCAAGACCCGTACGACGATTGGTGACATCAGTGTCGATATCTGTTCCAATTGCCATCCGTTCTTCACCGGAACGCAGAAGATCGTTGATACGGAAGGACGGGTTGAGCGATTCAAAAAGAAGTACGCGAAGAAGGGTAAGTAGCACACCATTTGGGTATAAAAAGGACCCTGCTTCGTGTCTGAAGCAGGGTCCTTTTTTTGTGGCCAATGGGGAATAGGCTAGACAATGGAAGTCGTACTACTTAAGAAGTGGGAGAGTCTCACGTCACGATTTCACGAGTTGACCGATCAGCTCATGGATCCGTCCGTCGTCAGTCAACCGCCGCTCTTGCGTAAGTTGAGCAAGGAACGGACGGAGCTTGAACCGGTCGTGACTCTCTTTGACGTGTATCAGGAAAATGTCCGGCAACTCGACGACGCCTTGCAGATTCTTAGTGACCCAGCAGCAGGGAGTGAGTTGCAAAAAATGGCGTTTGAGGAGCGTGAAGAGCTAGAACGGCGGCAGAGCGAAATTGAGGAGCAGATCAGGGAATTCTTGATACCGAAAGATCCGCGGGATGAAAAGAGTTTGGTACTCGAGGTTCGGGCTGGGACGGGTGGGGATGAGGCGGCGCTCTTTGCCGGCGAGCTATTTCGCCTGTACAGCAAATTTGCGGAAAAGAAAGGACTGAAGGTCGATACGGTCGAGGCGTCCGAGACAGGTATCGGCGGATATAAAAATATCGTTGCATTAATCGAAGGTAAAGGGGCATACAGCCAATTCAAGTATGAGGCCGGTGTTCACCGAGTACAGCGAGTGCCTGTGACGGAAGCGAGTGGTCGCATTCACACCTCTACAGTCACAGTCGCCGTCATGCCAGAGGTTGACGAAGTCGATGTCCAGATTGATCCGAAAGACCTGCGGATAGACACATTTTGCTCATCTGGGGCCGGTGGACAGAGTGTGAATACCACATACTCGGCTGTTCGCATTACCCATCTGCCGACTGGTGTGGTGGTGACGTGCCAAGATGAACGATCGCAGCTCAAAAACCGGGCAAAGGCTATGCGGACCTTGCGTGCAAGAATTGTCGAAGCTGAACGGGAGAGGCAAGAGGCGGAGATCGCACAGAGCAGGAAGTCACAAGTGGGAAGTGGTGAACGGAGTGAGAAGATCCGAACCTATAATTTCCCGCAAAATCGAGTGACGGATCATCGGGTTGGTTTGACGCTTCACAAGCTGGAATTGGTAATGGAAGGGGATCTCGACGATATTGTTCAGGCGTTGAAGGCGCAACAACAGCAAACCGAAACTGCAAAATTCTAAGGAGCGACAACCTCTGTCATGTCAGACTCACGGACTGTCGGCAAGTTACTCGTCAACGCACAGCAGGTGTTGGAAGGTGCAGGGATTGCAAATGCCGTACAAGAGGCACGGTGGCTGTTGGCCTATGCCTTAGAGATGAAGCATCATGAGTTGGCCAGTCGGGCCGAACAGTCGGTAACGGCGGAGCAACTCGCGCGTGTCCTCTCGCTGGTGCGGAGACGGGAGTCGCGGGAGCCGCTTCAGTATATTCTAGGTTCGCAGGAGTTTTGTGGGCTCGACTTTTCCGTGACCCCGGCCGTGTTGATCCCCCGTCCGGAAACAGAACTTCTGATTCAGGAAACATTGAGAGAAGGTGGATTTACAGGGGGTGCCGTGCTGGTGGATGTCGGGACAGGTTCCGGTTGTGTGGCCGTGACGCTGGCGACCATCCTCGGTGGCATGCGGATTTTTGCGCTGGACTGCTCGCATGATGCGGTGAGTGTTGCGAAGGGAAATGCGGAGCGACACGGAGTGAGTGACAAGATTGTCTGGCTGGAAGGGGACCTCCTCTCTCCGCTGAAGGAATGTTCTGTCGCCGGAGCTGTGGATGCGATCATTTCCAATCCTCCATACATAGCTGAAGCAGACTGGGTAGGGTTGCAGCCGGAGGTGCGGGATTATGAGCCGCGACAGGCCTTGCTTGCAGGGCCGAAAGGGACTGAGTTCCATGAACGATTGATCCATGACTCCAAACAATTTCTTGTCCCTGGCGGGTTGTTGGTGATGGAGCTTGGTCAGGGGCAAGCGCCTCTTGTGCGACGGGTGGCAGAAGCTGCAGGGGGCTATACGGGGATTCAAACCGTTAAGGATGAAGCCGGTATTGAACGGGTGCTGATTGCGCGGCGGGCGTGCGAAGGGCCGAGTCATGGATGAAATTCTCATCAACGGAGGCAACCGGCTTTCCGGTGAAGTGCGTATCAGCGGGGCGAAAAATTCTGCACTTCCCATCTTGGCCTCAACCATTCTCAGTGGTGGAGAATGTGTCATCACCAACCTGCCGAGGGTCGTTGATGTGCTGACGATGGGAAAGCTTCTGGGGATCCTCGGGGCGAAGGTCTCCCATGAGGGCAACCGAGCGGTAATTGAAGCCGACATGATTGCATCAACGGAAGCGCCGTACGATCTCGTGAAGACCATGCGCGCCTCGGTTCTGGTGTTGGGGCCGTTGGTGGCACGATGTGGTGAGGCAAAGGTTTCTTTGCCAGGCGGATGTGCAATCGGCTCCAGGCCAGTGAATCTGCATTTGGCTGGATTGGCAAAGTTAGGGGCTGAGATTTCCATTGAGCATGGCTATATCACGGCCAGAGCCAAGCGCCTGAGAGGCGCACGCATTTACTGCGATACTCCGACCGTGACTGGAACTGAAAACCTCATGATGGCGGCGTCACTGGCTGACGGGGTGACGATGCTCGAGAATGCGGCGAAGGAACCGGAAATCGTGGATCTGGCTCACTTTCTTGTCAAGCGCGGTGCACGGATTCATGGGGCCGGTACCGATGTGATCACGATAGAAGGAGTGCCGCAACTTCATGGTGGTGATCATGATGTCATCCCGGATCGTATTGAAGCAGGAACGTACCTTGCCGCAGGGGCCATGACGCGCGGGGAGGTCACGGTGACACACTGCCACCCCAGTCATCTTGAGGCGGTCCTGATGAAGCTGCGGGAGGCGGGGGCTGATGTGCAGGAAGAAAACGACAGGGTGCATCTGACTATGCCGGGCCTCCTCAGAGGGACCCATGTGAAGACTTTGCCGTTCCCAGGGTTTCCGACCGATATGCAGGCGCAGATGGTCGCGTTGATGAGCCTCGCAGAGGGGACAAGTGTCATTACGGAGACCGTGTTTGAGAGTCGATTTATGCATGTGGAAGAGCTGCGCCGGATGGGCGCCGATATTCGAGTGGAAGGCAACCGACTGGTGGTGACTGGGCGCAAGGCACTGACCGGGGCACCGGTGATGGCATCCGATCTACGTGCCAGTGCCGGCCTTATTGTCGCAGGATTGGCGGCTGATGGGCTGACGCAGGTTCAACGTGTCTATCATCTTGATCGTGGATATGAACGTCTTGAAGAGAAGTTGCAGGCCTTAGGCGCAGACATCCAGCGCCGACCGATGACGACAAAGATGCAGTAGAGGTGGTCGATGTTGACGATTGCGCTGTCAAAAGGAAAGCTTATCGAGTCTGCGCTGGACCTCTTTCGGCGAGCCGGCTACACGATTACTGGGCTTTCTGCGGAGAGCCGTCGGCTGATCTTCATTAGTCCGGAGCACGATATGACGTTTCTGATCGTCCGCCCGAGTGACGTGCCGACCTACGTGGAGTATGGAGGGGCAGATGCTGGAATCGTTGGAAAAGACGTATTGATGGAACAGGAAAGTGATGTATACGAACCATTGGATTTAGGATTCGGAGCGTGTAGAATCGCCGTCGCGGCACTCAAGGGGGAGGCGGCCGGTGTTCGGTTGTCGCCGAAGGTTCGAATTGCAACGAAATACCCACGGATCACCGAACGCTATTTTAATGCGCGCGGGATTCCTGTTGAGATCATCAAACTCTATGGCTCGATTGAGCTGGCTCCGGTCGTCGGATTGGCCGATCGGATTGTTGATTTGGTTGAAACCGGCAGCACCCTCAAGGCTCATGATTTAGTGGAAGTTGAAATGATTGCCAGATCGACCGCTCGGTTTATCGTCAATAGAGCGAGTCTGCGCCTCAAACAGGAGTCGCTGATGCCGTTGATTCGGAGGCTCCGAGCCGTGGTCCCGAGTGAGTCACCCTCTTCGGGCAACAGTCGTCCAAAGACTCTCCAGGCACGCAAGAAAAAGATGGTTCGTTCATGAAAATCATCACCCAGGCTGATCGGAACTTTCTTCCAGCCTTAAAAAAAGCATCTCTACGAGGGCGGACCACCGGTGCGGCTGTTGAGAAGACCGTACGAACCATCTTGCAAACCGTTGAGCGAGGTGGAGATAAGGCGGTCTTTCGCTACACGGCCCAATTTGACAAAGTGATACTGAAACCTGACACGGTACGGGTTACGCAAGATGAGATCAAGAACGCCTATTACCAGATCAGAAAAGATGAAGGTGATGCACTGCGGTTGGCCGCTGAGCGGGTGACCGCCTTTCATGAGCGGCAACGGTCGAAGACCTGGATGTACCAGGATGGGGATGCGACGTTAGGCCAGGTTATTGGACCGGTCGATGCAGTCGGGGTCTATGTGCCAGGGGGAAAAGCGGTCTATCCGTCGTCCGTCCTCATGTGTGCCATTCCTGCTAAAGTGGCCGGTGTCTCACGCATTGTCATGGTCACCCCGCCGCAGAAAGAGGGGATTAATCCCTACCTGCTGGTTGCGGCTGACATCGCCGGGGTGACGGAGATCTATCGCGTGGGTGGTGTTCAGGCTGTTGCCGCACTTGCATATGGGACAAAAACCATCGCAAAGGTCGACAAGATCGTTGGACCAGGGAATATTTATGTAGCGACGGCTAAACGGTTGCTCTACGGCACCGTAGGAATCGATATGGTCGCTGGCCCCAGCGAGCTTCTCGTCGTGGCTGATGAGGAGGCGAAGCCGGCGCATGTTGCCGCCGACCTGCTCTGTGAAGCGGAGCATGATGAGGACGCGCAGGTGTTTCTAGTGACCACATCGGAGCGATTGGCGAAAGATGTCTCGAAATTGATCGAGGCTCAATTGAAAGGGCTTCAGCGGGCGAAGATCGCCTCAAAGGCGATTGCGCAGCACGCAGTTGCTTTCGTTGTCCCTTCGATGGACGAAGCAATTGCGGTGGCCAATGAAATTGCTCCGGAACACCTTACGCTTTCCGTCGACAATCCATTTGATTATCTGGAGCAGATTCGGCATGCCGGTGCGTTGTTTCTGGGACGCTATACACCCCCGTCGGTGGCCGATTATATCGCCGGACCGAACCATGTGTTACCGACTGGCGGAACTGCCCGGTTCTTTTCCCCGCTGTCCGTCAACGACTATGTGAAGGTTAGCAACATCGTGCACTATACGAAGCAGGCATTGGCCAAAGTCAAAGATCCTTTGATTCGACTCGCTCAGATCGAAGGGTTTGATGCACATGCAAAGTCGGCTCAGAGCAGGTTCTCATGAAGAAAAACGGATCAACGCCACGACGGGCGAGTGTTCATCGGGCGACCAAAGAAACCGATATCCGCGTCGAGTGGATTCTGGATGGGAGTGGGCAGAGTAAGATCGACACCGGCATTCGCTTCTTTGACCACATGTTAGAGCTTCTGGCCAAGCACGGTTTCTTCGATCTCACGGTGCAGGCGAAGGGGGATCTGGATATCGATGAACATCACACCGTCGAAGATATCGGTATTGTCATGGGAAAGGTGTTGCATCAGGCTCTTGGTGAAAAGGCGGGGATCAAGCGCTTTGGGTTTGCTTCCGCGCCACTTGATGAAACCCTTGCCCAGGTGACGATTGATCTCAGTGGACGACCGTTCCTTGTCTACAATGTGGCATTACCTGACCGGAAGATTAAAGCATTCGATCTCGGCCTCTTCGAAGACTTTTTTCAGGCTTTCGTCACCCACGGCGGTCTGAACCTACATGTGAATCTGCTCTATGGCCGAAATCCCCATCACATCATGGAGGCCATCTTCAAGGCACTAGCTAAGGCTCTAGATCAAGCGACGATGCTGGAAGAGCGACTGGCGGGAAAAGTGTTGTCGACAAAGGGGACATTGTGATAGCGGCAGTGTGTTATTTTGTCTTAGGCCAAACGTCTTTATCCTTCTAGGTAGGCATTGAGATCAGGCGGGGGCTCAGTCTAGCAGCGTTTCTATTTTGCTCCTTCCCTTACCGCCCTCATCAACCCCTCGTCTGCGCTACGGTCGGATTCTCAGTCGTGGTGCATGCACCGATTGATAAGCCTCCTCGCCCCTCTCGAAAGGTTCAGGGTATCTTCCTCGATACTATTCCGATGCTTGTCTAATGGATTTTTGTGATAGACCATTTGCAAGCCTTGGTGAGATACTCCTTCGTCTCAGAGACCGCATGCTTCTCTCTCACACAAGTAAGGAGCAGACTCAATGGAGGGCCTCCGTAACTTTGCAGATTCGATACTACCGAAAAATTGGCGAGCCACATGCTGGTCTCTTCTTGCGTCGGGTCAGAAAAGTGAACAAGCTTCGACACGTATCCCCAGTATCGAAAGTTTTAGAGTGTTGGCCATCTTCGCAGTGATTCTTTGGCACACCGGATTTGTAGCAGGACTCTCACGGCTGGCGGGTGGGAGCTTTCCTATTGTCCTCACTGGTTATTTGGTCTGGTGGGTGGGGGTGCCGTACTTTTTTATCACGGCAGGATATTTTTTTCATCGATCTGTATTGGCACACGGGAATCCTACTACTCATTTTCGCCGGTGCGTTTTTCCGCTGGCATGGATATTCTTCTGGTGGATGTGTATCTACATTGTGGTTCCCCCGGGGTGGTCAGCTGAGATCCTTCGAAATGGCTTATGGCAACCGTTTTACTCAACGGCTCTGCAAAACGTAGAACTACTGAGGACCCAGCATATCAGTCTCTTCCTAGCAGGGCATGTTCCTGTTTTTCATCTGTGGTTTCTTCCTGCCCTAATGTTCAGTCTCGCTATTCTGACTTTCGTGGCGATCTGCCGATTAGAGGGATATTTAATCTTTTTAGTCATATGTCTATTTGTGCTGGCTTTTACAGAGAAAGCTGTTGGTGGATTTGTCCCCAATTCCAATCTTCGTTTTGGAACGTGGTCAATAGCTCTTCTCCTCACAGCCATGGGATGGTTAATTGCGGAACGTGAACAGCCCTCGACGACTATGGCCTGGATTTTGATTGTTAGTGGATATGCCTTCGCCTTATTGGAGGGGGTAGTCATGAATACCGTTTTTCACATTTCACTGCAGGACCTCAAATGGCACTACTTCCTGGGAGGGATTATCCTGGGCCTAGGGATTTTCCTGCTCGCACTTGCGAAGCCGAAACTAGGCGAGTCAACCCCTTTCCCGTTTCTGGCCCAATTCACCCTAGGGGTCTATGTGTCTCATATCCTCGTGGTGTATACGCTTAACCCGATAATTTCGAGGCTCCATGTTCCATTACGGGGGGCTCTAGTTGGTGTTGTGGTCTATGCCCTTTCTATCTTGCTAACAGTCGTCTTGGCAAGGGTACCCGTTGTTCGATATTTAGTAGTAAAGCCTGCCCAGAGGTATCAGTTGAAGGTTTAGAAAAAAGGACAGCTGCCTAACAAACCTTCAGATCACCTCCCTAGCAATACAGTCTTTCGTGCGTTGTAATGTTTTTTCAAAATATCTCGCTGTTCCTAATTACGGTGTAGTTGTGTAACGAGATACCATGCAAGTTCAAAGCGATACAGCGTTCGAATGTGCTGGCGCATACTTTATACCTGTGGATAAAGAGTCGTGGGCCAGTGAAGTTTGACCACCTGGATTGCCTGTGGCAGGAACCTTCTAGTTGCGGTATTGTTACAGCTTCCAAATGTCTGGAACAGCTATGATTGCCATCATTGACTATGGAATGGGTAATTTGCGCAGTGTCTCCAAAGCCTTTGAGGCTGTGGGGTATCAGGCGGTGATCACTCACGATGCAAGCGTGATTCACAACGCGAGCCATGTAGTGCTGCCAGGTGTCGGAGCCTTTGGAGACTGCATGGCGAATCTCAAACAATATCAATTAGTCGAACCCATCAAGGGGGCCATTCAGTCGGGAAAGCCGTTTTTGGGCATCTGCCTGGGATTCCAACTTTTGTTTACCGAAAGCGAAGAGTTCGGCCGCCATGAGGGGCTGGACATTTTCCCTGGTAAAGTACGAGCCTTCACAAAGGATCAGGCACTCAAGGTGCCGCACATGGGATGGAATCAGATTGCGATCCAGAGCCACTGCCCCGTTTTCAAGGACATTGCCGATGGATCAAACTGCTATTTCGTCCATTCCTATTTCGTGGATCCTGCGGATCGGCAGATCACTGCCACCACAACGAGCTACGGCATCCCCTTTACTTCCAGCATTTGGAAGGACAACGTGGTGGCCTGCCAGTTTCATCCGGAGAAGAGTCAGGCTGTTGGGTTGCAATTGATCCGGAATTTTGGAGGATGGAAGTGAGCGAATCGCCGGTGCTGTTTCGCATGGTGCTAGCGATCATTGTGATGGGATTGACGGGGATGGTTGTGGGCTGCAGCGGGTCAAAAGTTGTGACCAAATCAGCGCCTGAATTGTCTCGATACCAGATTCGTTCCATGGCACTGATCCCGTTTGTATCGATCGCAACTCCCCAATCATCAGGTCATGATGACCTCTTTATTCCAGCTCCGGAGAGTATTCGCCGGTCTGATATCTCCATGGGAGTTCCATTGGAAGGACAACCGCATGCTTCCAAGGCCATGCTTGTACCGGGATATGCGGCAGAGCAGGTGACGGAGTTATTCTGGAAGCATCTCCGGAATTGGAAAGGGCTCCAGGTGGTATCCCCTGGTGATGTCGTACGAGCTTCATCAGCCGATATGGAGCTTTCAAAATTGGGGTCAGAACAGGCTGCCGTTGCCGTCGCGAAGCGACTCAAAACGGATGCCGCATTGATCGGGCTTGTGTCGATGTATCAAGAACGGGTAGGCAGTCGGCTCGGGGCTCATCCGCCGGCGATAGTCGGTTTCCAGGCGAAGGTCATTGCGGTCGATGGGCAAGTGCTCTGGGCCGGTGAGTATTATGAACGGCAACGGCCGATGACTGAGGATCTCCTGGGGTTCCTGCAGCGGTGGTCCTTTGTGACGGCGGCTGAATTGGCAGAGTACGGGGTCGATGAGGTGTTGAAAGAATTTCCCTTTGGTAGTGGAGAGGAGCGATAAGGTGTTAGTCATTCCCGCGATCGACTTGAAGGATGGACGGTGTGTGCGGCTGCGTCAGGGGGACATGGCGGCTGAGACGGTTTATTCGGAGGATATCGTCGCAGTTGCCAGAAATTGGCAACGGTGTGGAGCTGGCCTTATTCATGTCGTCGATTTGAATGGTGCAGTCGGTGGTGAGCCCAAGAATTTATCGCAGATCGAAGCAGTGCGGAAGGCGGTGACGGTCGATGTGCAAGTCGGTGGTGGGATTCGGACGATCGAAACTGTTCGACGGTATCTGAAGGCCGGGGTGTCCCGCGTGGTCTTGGGAACAGCCGCGCTGACGGATCGAGCGTTTCTTGAGCAGGCCTGTATGGAGTTCCCCCGGCAAGTCGTGCTCGGCCTCGATGCTCGCGACGGCAAGGTTGCGGTGAAAGGCTGGACGGCAGTATCTGAGACGAAGGCGATCGATCTATTAAGGGAAGTACGCGGGCTGGAGATCGGGGCGGTCATCTATACGGATATTGCGCGGGACGGAATGTTGAACGGGCCGAATCTCACGGCGTTAAAAGAGGTTGTGGCCTCCTCCGCTTTCCCCGTGATTGCGTCAGGGGGGATCAGTCATGTCGAGGACCTTCTTGCGGTGCGTTTGCTTGGGCCAAAGATTGAGGGGGCCATTGTGGGCAAAGCATTATATGATGGCAAACTCGACTATCAATCTGCCGTGGCGGCTCTCGGTAAGGAGTAGGTCCTAAACGATGCGCAGGTTTTAAATCGTTCACTTCTCACGTTTCACAGGCTCCTATGTTGACCAAACGCATCATCCCCTGTCTCGATGTCAAAGAGGGACGTGTGGTGAAGGGGGTGAGTTTTGTGAATCTTCGTGATGCGGGAGATCCGGTTGAAGTCGCGGTGGGGTATGACCGCGAGGGAGCGGATGAGCTCTGCTTTTTGGATATTACGGCTTCGCATGAGAACCGCAAGACGATTCTTGATGTGGTCGAGCGGACAGCGGCCTGTGTTTTTATGCCAGTGACGGTCGGTGGCGGGGTACGGAGGATCGAGGATATCCGGGCCTTATTGAATGCGGGGGCGGATAAGGTCAGCATCAATACCGCAGCGGTTCAGCGGCCTGAGTTTGTTCGAGAAGCCGCACAACGATTTGGCACGCAGTGTATCGTCGTCGCAATCGATGCCAAAGCCGTTGCGCCGGATCGTTGGGAAATCTTCACGCATGGTGGTCGAAAACCAACCGGCCTCGATGTGGTTGAGTGGGCGACACGGATGGAACGGTATGGTGCCGGTGAAATTTTACTCACCAGCATGGATCAGGATGGTCGTCAATCTGGATACGATTTGGGTTTGACGGCAGCGGTATCTGGGGCGGTGTCGATTCCTGTGATCGCATCGGGTGGCGTGGGATCGTTGGAGCATTTATACGACGGATTCGTGAAGGGGAAAGCGGACGCCGTCTTGGCTGCCTCCATTTTTCATTTTCGGACCTATACGATCTCTCAAGCGAAGACTTATTTGAAAGAGCGCGGTGTTTCGATCCGTATGCCGGACAGCACGGCTCAGGTAGCATGAATCGATGAACCAGGCACAGATCGCCCCATTCAAATTCGATCAGCAAGGCTTGCTCCCTGCCGTGGTGCAGGATTGGCTTGACGGCACAGTGTTGATGCTGGGCTACATGAATCAAGAGGCGCTGGCTAGAACGGTTGCAACCAGAACCGTACACTTTTGGAGTCGGTCCAGAAACACGCTGTGGGAAAAAGGCGAATCCTCAGGCCATAAGCTGTATGTCAAAGCTCTTTTCGTCGATTGCGATCAGGATACTGTTTTAGTGAAGGCGCAACCAATAGGACCGACCTGTCATACCGGCGAGCGGGCGTGTTTCTTTTCACGGCTGGACGAGCAAGGTTTGGTTACTGAGGAGAAGACCCAGGATGCAGCGGGGGGCATTCTTGAATCGGTATTGCGGACGATTCTTGCACGTCGTGCAAATCCACAGGCCGGATCCTATACGACAAAGCTATTCGAGGGGGGCCACGACAAGATTCTGAAAAAGGTCGCAGAGGAGGCCGGCGAAGTATTGTTGGCTTCAAAAGGCGGCAAAAAAGAGGAGATCGTGTATGAAGTAGCCGACCTCTTTTTTCACACCCTCATGGTTTTGGGGTACCATGGTCTGACCTTACAGGAGATTTATGAAGAACTCGGACGCAGATTTGGGAAATCCGGCTTACGGTCGGAGAAGTAACCGCCCTGGGCGGTGAGCGCATCAGCCTATGTATTCAGTGGTGAGAGGAATCATTGCTCAGAGGGGTCGACATGAGCGAGTGCCTATTTTGCAAGATTGTGGAGAAGAAGATTCCGGCGAAGTTGGTTCATGAGGACGAAGACACGCTGGCTTTCGACGACATCCATCCCCAAGCGCCTGTCCATACGTTGGTAATACCCAAGCGGCATGTGGATTCCGTCCAAGATCTGGGTGAAACAGATCAGGCATTGCTGGCGAGGCTGTTGCTGACCTGCAGGAAAGTTGCGAACGACAAAGGGCTGACTGGTTCAGGGTTCCGCCTTGTGGCCAACACGGGGCGGGATGGAGGGCAAACCGTCTTCCACCTTCACTTTCACGTCATGGGTGGGCGACCGATGGGCTGGCCTCCAGGCTGAGCGAAAACGACGAATTGACAGGATTTCCACTCGTCTGTTAATCTGACCGGTCAATTATTCCGATTACTTAGTAACCAACTCGTCAGGTCGTGTGCGACGGGAACGTAGGAGTGGAGACTCTCGTGGGCCGAGGCCTGATTTCCGACGAGATCAAAAATCGGATCCGAGACCGCGTGGATATCGCGGATGTCGTGGGCCAGCACGTCTCCTTACGGCGGGCCGGTCAAAACCTGGTGGGGCTATGCCCGTTTCATCAGGAAAAGAGTCCGTCATTTTCGGTCAGTTCCTCCAAACAAATGTTTTACTGTTTCGGCTGCAAGGCCGGGGGCGATGTGTTTGCCTTTCTGAGTAAAGTGACCGGCGCGACGTTTCCTGAAGTGCTGCGTGAGCTTGGCGACAAGGTGGGCATTGCGGTGGAGGAGTCGCCTGCGGAACGAGGACAACGCGGGCATGCCCATCGCATCGAAGAGGTGAACCAGGCTGCGCTGACGTGGTTCCAATCGAATCTTCGAGATTCGCAACTTGGAGCCACGGCTCGTGAGTATCTCATCAGGCGGGGGATCCAGCAATCAACCGTGGAGATGTTTCGGCTGGGTGTCTCCTCCTCAGATTGGGAGGGGCTCTGTAAGTTTCTCGCGCGAAAAGGCTTCTCGGCTAGCGACAGCGTGACGGCTGGCCTGATCACTCCCCGACCAAACGGCAATGGGTACTACGACAAGTTCCATGGGCGGCTGATGTTCACCATTACCGACTTGCGCAAGCGTGTGGTGGGATTCGGCGGTCGCGTACTGGGTGATGGTATGCCCAAATATCTGAATTCTCCGGATACCCCACTGTTTAAAAAGGGGCAGACGCTGTTTGCCTTCGAGCAGGCGCGCGAAGCCATCGTTCGGACCAAGACCGTGATCATTGTCGAAGGCTATTTTGATGCCATCGCGCTCCACCAGGCAGGACTGGCCCATACCGTGGCGACCTTAGGGACGGCCTTGACGGCTGAACATGTACAAGCTCTTCGGCGATTTACCGAACGAGTCGTGTTACTCTTTGATCCGGATGCAGCCGGGGTGCGCGCGGCATTGCGAGGATTGGACCTCTTTGTCAACAGCGGCTTGAGCGTCAAAGTCGTCACACTTCCGGCAGGGGAGGATCCGGATACGTTTATCCGGAAAGCTGGCGTTGATGGATTCGCTCAGTTGGAAGTAGGTGCGCCAAGCCTGTTGGACTATGCGCTGAATCACACGATCAATCAGGCCGATCCCGGTTCACTGGAGAGCCGTATCCGAAGCGTGGATGAAGTGCTGCGTATCTTGCAGAAGAGCGAGCATCCGATCGAACGGCAGGAGCGGATGAGAATTGTCGCTGAACGCCTGAAGATCAGCGAAGCCCGACTGATCGAACGCTATCCGGCTCTGTCGGCTCAGACGAAATCTGGTGCTGCCCCTCCACGCGTACATCCGGCGCAGGGGATTTCCTTGACCTCGTTGTTTAAAGGATTGCCGGAAGAGCGGGATCTGCTGCTCCTGTTGCTGCAAGGGAAACTGTCTGCTGCTGATGTGCGTCGCCTGAAGCCGGAATCGTTTACCATCTCGTCTGGACGAAAGCTGGTCGAAATTGCGCGTACTCATCTGGATCCTGACGGACGGATCATCCTCCGAGCGGTGCTGGATGAGGCGGCGGAAGATCCCGAATGTAGTGGCCTGGCAACGGAACTGTCGATGCGCGAAGATTATTTCGACGATGTACCGGCCCATACTCAGGCGTGTTTGGATAATCTCGATCGTAAGCGGACGGAGCAAGCATTGCGAGATCTGATCGAGCGTCTCAAAACAGCTGAACGTGAAGGCCGAGCGGATGAAGCGGGCAGCTTGAACGTGCAGATTAACGAAGTGCGGATGCGGAAAGCCGGCACGCTGAGCGCTGGCGTGGTGACTTTGGTGAAGGAGTAGTCATGTCGAAACAAGAGTTATTGGGCGAGGTGAAGAAGCTGATCTCAATCGGGAAGGAAAAAGGCTTCCTGACGTATGACGAGCTCAACAGCACCTTGCCGGCTGAAGTAGTCTCATCCGATCAGTTTGGCAGCATCATGGCGATGTTCGGTGAGATGGACATCGAGATCGTCGAAGCGACGGAGGGAGAACGGGTTTCGAAACGAGGCGATGGTGAGGGGGGAGAGGAAGGCGAGGAGGTGGAGTCGGATTCTGAGGACGACAACGATAAGGCCATCGATTTGACGCCAGGAGCCTTGAGTCGAACTGATGATCCTGTGCGGCTCTACCTCAAGGAAATGGGTAGTGTGGCGCTCTTGAGTCGAGAAGGTGAAATCGAGATCGCCAAACGGATTGAAGAGGGGAAATTTGATATCGCCTCCGTGATCTACGGGATGCCGATGACGATCGAGTTCGTATTGGCGCTCAGGGATCAGCTGAAGAATGGAAAAATAGATGTCCGTGAAATCGTTCCGGTGCAAGAGACCGAAGAGGATTTCGAAGAGGAGCAGCAACCGGTCGAACGTGACTACGAAGAGCTCCGAGTCAAGACGCTCGACGCGTTGAACTCGGTGCGGAAAGTGTCGCTTGCGCTCAAAGCTTTGGCGGAGAAGGGAAAACATCTCGGGAACGATCCGGCAAAGCACAAGAAATTCAAGAAACAGTTTGAAGCCGTCCGTCAGCAAGTGGTCAACAAGATCGAATCGGTCAACCTCCATGGAGTGCTGAAAGATCGGATGGTGCAACGGGTCCGCGAGCTCGCAGTCCAAATCAGAATGGCCGAACGAGAGGCGGTCAGTTGCCAGCGGCGTATCGGAGTTGGTGGTGAAGCCGGAGCAGAATTATTGAGGAAGATGTGCCGGAGCCGTCAAGACTTTCTGGCGGTCAAGAGGAAGACCGGCGTGTCGGAGGAGGCCTTGCTGGAGATTCGCAAGGTGTACCAGGCCGCCAAGGCACGAGTCCGTCAGCTGGAGGCCGAGGAAGCGCTGGTCCCTGCCGACGAAATCAAGGATGCGGTCAAGCATCTCGATGTCGCGGAGGAGAAGGTCAAGCGCGGAAAGGCGGAGTTGGTCGAGGCGAATCTGCGGCTTGTCGTCAGTATCGCCAAGAAGTACACGAACCGTGGCCTTCAATTTCTCGATTTGATTCAAGAAGGCAATATCGGACTCATGAAGGCGGTGGACAAATTTGAATATAAGCGCGGGTACAAGTTCAGCACTTACGCCACGTGGTGGATCCGGCAGGCGATCACTCGGGCGATCGCTGATCAAGCACGCACGATCCGGATCCCGGTGCATATGATTGAAACGATCAATAAACTGATCCGCACGTCTCGGCATCTCGTGCAAAAACTGGGCCGAGAGCCGTTGCCGGAAGAAATCGCCGAACGGATGGATCTGCCGTTGGACAAAGTCAGAAAGATTCTCAAGATTGCCCGCGAGCCTATTTCGCTTGAAACACCGATCGGAGAAGAAGAAGACAGCCATCTGGGTGATTTCATTGAGGACAAGAAGGCCGTGTCGCCGCTGGAAGCGGCCATTCGCTACGACTTGCAACGGCAGATCAATAGCGCATTAGAAACCTTGACGCCACGTGAGGAAAAGGTCCTGCGAAAGCGCTTTGGGATCGGGGAAGCGACCGACCATACCTTGGAAGAAGTCGGTCAGGACTTTGAAGTAACGCGTGAGCGTATCCGGCAGATTGAGGCCAAAGCCCTGAGGAAGTTGCGACATCCGAGCCGCAGTAAGAAACTGCGGAGTTTTGTTGAAAGCCTTTGAAGACGTGAAGCCTCACGCTTCATGCACAACGGTGAAGAGGGGCCCATAGCTCAGGTGGTTAGAGCGGCTGACTCATAATCAGCTGGTCCTAGGTTCAAGTCCTAGTGGGCCCACCAGCCGGAAACATTTCTCTCGCCTTCAGTGCTCTGGTGCTGATGGAAAGGATACAGTGAATCAGAAACTGTCCCCACTCATCGAATTACAAAAACTTGATCTCCGGATCATGGAGATCACGGAGATCCGACGCAAAATCCCCGAACGTCTCCATATTGCTGAAACTCCACTTCGGGAAGTGACCCAGGCCTTGACCGATACAAAAGCTGCGGTCGATGTAGCCAGCAAGGAACGGCGCGCCCATGAAAAAGATCTCGAAGTACACGAAGCGCAGACCGAGAAGATGAAATCACATGCGGCGAGCCTGAAGACCAACAAGGAGTATCAGGCGCACCTCTTCGAGATTGAATTGGCGAACAAGAAGCGAGGCGAGTTCGAAGAGAAGATTTTGGTGGCGATGGACAAGATCGACGAACTCCAAAAGATCGCCAAGGAGCTGCAGGAGAAGAAACAGGCGCACGACCACGTATTCGCTCAGGAAAAACAGGGGCTGGACCAGCAGGACAAGGAACTAGCGAAGGAGCTGGCACGACTGGAAACCGACTATCGAGAAGCGGCTGGGAAAGTGGAGAAGAGCCTCCTCGACCGGTACAATCAGGTGAAAGCTACTCGAAAGGATCAGCCGTTGGCTGCCGTCCGCGATGGCATGTGTATGGGTTGTCGGTTGCAGATCCCGCCACAACTCATCGCCCAGGTGAGGCGGTCAGATGATCTCCACCTCTGTCCCTATTGCAGACGGATCCTCTACTGGGAAGGGGAGCCGGCGAAGGAATCCGCTTCGGCCCTCAGTGAAGCGAGAAAAGCCGATCTGGAAGTAGGGGAGTCGGTTTAGGACGATTACCCCGCCCGCTCACCTTCCGCCAGAACGGCATGGAGGACTAGTTATCCGGTACGATCCCACGGACTGCTGGATCCAATCTGATTCACGTGTGTCGAGTCCGATACGCGTCGTTTTCTATTCATCCTCACAAGGTTTGTCTTCATCTTTCTAAAAAAAAAAACAACCACATCGCGTGCTTTTCTCGCCTGGCAAAGAAGTTGCTGCAGGTCCTTGAGTAGAGAAGTTTGCAATGCAGACCAGCGCTCATCGCTCTTCTCACACACCAAGGGGGTGCCTCATGCCGTCCGCAATTACTTTTGATCATGTTCGACAAGCGCGCATGGGTTGGACCACGCGTCTAGTCGAATCCTTCCTGGAACAGCTCAGTTGTCATCAGGTGTTTATGCATGTCGATATCATTCCAGAGGCCTGGACTTCTAGGAAGATTGCCAGACGTGAACATCGCGAGAGAGAATTGGTCGTGGAACCTTCTTTCAAGTAAACGGCTCCTGGCCAACTACAGGATCGGCAGGTGTAGGCCTTCATTGGCAGTGATGGTGTAATAACACAGCCACGATGCCGATTGGGATATGTCGGCTGCCTGCGATGCACTCTGTCATTGATATAACGGCGATGCCATACAGCGGGTGATCTATACCGAGTCCCATGATGAAGTAGCGAACGGCAAAAGCCGAGTTCCCGAAGAGATCTGGGCGGGGCATGCCGACAGCTGGTTCTCTCGAAAGCGATCCACGCTGGGTGCCGCGATGGTGTTTACGGCACGAGGCATTCCGATGATCTTTCAGGGACAAGAGTTTTTCGAAGACGGATTCTTTCAAGACGAGGTGCTGCTCGACTGGGCCAGGTTGCAGACGTTCGGCGGGATTCATATGCTCTATCGAGATCTCATTCGGCTTCGCCGCGAAACTGGTTCAACCACACGCGCGGGCAGCATATCAACGTCCATCACGTCAATAACACGGACAAAGTCATCGCCTTTCACCGGTGGGAACAGGGTGGGCCGGGCGATGATGTTGTTGTCGTCGCGAACTTTGCCAATCGTAGCTATGACAGCTACACCACCGGCATGCCATGTGCCAGCCAATGGTGTGTGCGGTTCAATGGCGACTGGCAGGGCTATAGTGCGGACTTCGGGAACCATCTAGGCTACGATACCGTGGCCGAAGCTGGCTCTCGGGATACCATGCCCTTTCACCCCAACGTGGGTATCGGGCCGTATTCCGTACTAATTCTGTCGCAGGACAATTGACAGGGGAGTAGATCCACTCCGTTTATCTATGATGAATGTGCGGAGCTTGCTTCAGTCACACTTGCGAGCACCGCTTTCGTCGTCTTGAAGTGCAGCTTCGCCACGGATCCCAGTCGGTCCTGCCCATGTTTCTTGATGACCATCTTGGCAGCGAGTTCGACCGCTGGGGAGGCGCCTTTGGGGAGGGTAGTTCCCACTTCACTTGAGAGCCGTTTCAGGCGGATCAGGAACTCTGCTCTTGCCAGGATCGACGCAGCAGCAACGGCCAGATCGGATTCGGCTTTAGGCCGCTGTTCCAGCGCGATCTTTTGTCCCTTTTCCTGCAGCGCGTTAAGAATCAACCGTTCATTGCCAAATTGATCGGAGATTGCCCGTTCGCAGCTGATGCCCTGTTCCAGCAGAGTCTCCAATGCTTTGGCATGGCCCCAGGCGAGCAAGCGGTTCAAGTTTTTGATCTTCACGTAGAGTTCGTTGTACTTCTGTGGGCCGATGGCGATGACGCTGTGTGGACAGATAGTCTTGATATCCAGCGCCATCTCGAGCACGCGCCCATCGGAGATCTTCTTACTGTCCCGCACCTCCATCAACCGGAGTTCCCCTTGTGTGGTCGCATCCACGAATACGGCGGCGATCACGAGCGGGCCGAAGTAATCGCCCTTTCCTGATTCGTCGATACCGATGCGATTGATTCGGTTATGCGAACGTGGGTTGCTCATGAGGTTCCTATACCTCGGCTGGAAATCTTGTTTAGGGGACGGTAATCTATCAATCGAATCGAGGTTGGTCAAACTGGCGTGGATGAGGTTGGAGTATTTTCTGGAGGAATAAACATGTGGACTCAGGGATTCACCCGTGCCGTGACGATCTGCTGTTTGCTCGCTGGAGGGGTCGGTTTGGTGGGGTGTGAGACCAATCCCTATACCGGTCGGCGGCAGCTGCTGATGACGTCGGTGGGCCAAGAAATGCAGATGGGAGCGCAGGCCTACAATCAGGTCCGGAGCGATCCCAAGATGAGACCCTCCCAGGATCCGCGTGAAATTGAACCAGTCAAGCGAGTGGCATCCCGCATTGTTGAAGCGGCCAAACGCTCGAAATATGGGCAGATGGCCCAACAGTTTCAGTGGGAAGTCACGGTCATCAAAGATGATAAGACGGCCAATGCTTTTGCGCTGCCTGGTGGGAAGATGGCGGTCTACACCGGCATTTTCCCCATGGCGAAAACGGAGGCCGGGCTGGCGGCAGTCATGGGTCATGAAGTGGTGCATGCGCTGGCTCGCCATGGTGCGGAGCGGATGAGCCAGGGCCAAGCCGCGAATATTGGCGTGAAGGTCTTAGGGGCGGCCATTGGGATTGGAAGCAAGAATCCCGTGCTTGGCCAGGCGGCGATGGGAGCGTTGGGCGCGGGTGCGCAGGTCGGTGTCTTGCTTCCGTTCAGTCGCAAGCATGAGTCCGAAGCGGACTACATTGGGATCCTTTTAGCGGCCGATGCCGGCTATGATCCACGTGAGTCCGTGGCACTCTGGGAACGAATGGGGCAGGCATCGGGTGGTGGTGGGCAGAGTGAATTCTTGTCGACTCACCCGAGCCATGACACCAGAATTGAGCAACTCAAGGAGTGGATGCCCGAGGCGATGGAGATCTACCAGCAACGAACTCCTATGCCTGCAGCCCCACTACCCGAAGTGGGTGGGAGATGACGTCATTGTCGTTTGTCGCCAGTCGTCTTTGGAACGTCGTGACTCCGCTTGTGACTGACCGGCACCATTCTTTATACTGATTCAGCGTGGATGGAAGGCTGGATGGTTGCTCGGGGCTTCGGCACCGAGAGGAAAGTCCGGACTCCATGGGCAGGGCGCTGGGTAACTCCCAGGCGGAGCAATCCGACACCCGCACCACAGAAAACAAACCGCCGATGGCCAAGGCAACGGGATCCCATCTGGTTGCTGCGGATCAGGTAAGGGTGAAACGGTGGGGTAAGAGCCTACCGCGGGGATGGTGACATCGCCGGCACGGTAAGCGTCGCCCGGTGCAAGGCCAAATAGGAAGACAGGTGCCGTGCTCCTTCGGGACCGCGGTACGCCGACTGGCCCGGTCGAGGTCTTCGGGTAGGTCGCTTGAGGTTCGGGGTAACTCGAATCCCAGAGAAATGATCATCCATGCAAAGGGGGAGACCCCTTTGCGGGACAGAATCCGGCTTATAGGCCTTCCATCCACGCACTTCATTCAGCGGGAGTCTCCCTGAGCTCTCGGCACATCGTTCTGTTCGGTCACTGGGCGCCTACAGCGCTGTATTGACGCTCCTATGTGGGAATGCTAGGATCAGAAATCTTTCCCCTTGATTTCAAACACATTTGTGCACGATGATGCGTGCTTCCGCGAGGGGTGCAGTTGTAAGGTCTCACGATCGATCGAGAGCCTTATACACATGCGGTCAAAGGGAGGAGTGTCATGAAACTCACCGGTGCTGAAATCTTCATCGAATGCTTAAAGCGGGAAGGGGTGAAAACCCTGTTTGCACTTCCCGGCGGAGTCGTGTTGAAGATTTTCGATACGCTCCATCAGCAGAAAGATGTTGAAGTGATCTTGACGCGCCATGAACAGGGTGCGGGGCATATGGCTGAAGGCTATGCCAAGGCCACAGGGAAAGCGGGCGTCTGCTTGGTGACCTCCGGCCCAGGGATGACCAATGTCATCACGGCATTGGCCGATGCCTATATGGATTCAGTACCGGTCGTGTGCTTCAGCGGTCAGGTCCCGACGAGCTTGATCGGGAATGATGCGTTTCAGGAAGCAGACAATATCGGGTTGAGCCGACCCTGCACGAAATATAATTTCCTTGTGAAAGACGTGAATGATTTGGCGGGCACCATTAAAGAGGCGTTTTATATCGCAACGACCGGTCGACCGGGTCCGGTCCTGGTCGATATCCCGAAAGATGTCTCGATGGCCAAAGCGGATTTTACGTATCCGAATTCGGTCTCGATCCGCGGGTACAACCCGACTGTCGAGGGGAATAAGTGGCAGATTAAGCAGGCGGCCGAAGCCATTATGAAGGCCAAGAAGCCGATTCTCTATGTCGGCGGTGGGGTCGTGTTTTCAGGCGCATCGCAAGAGCTCATTGAATTGGCTGAGATGACGCAGATCCCGGTCGACATGACCTTGATGGGGCTTGGTGCGTTTCCTGGAGAGCATCCACTGTCTATGGGGATGCTGGGGATGCATGGGACTTATCAGGCCAACATGGCGATGCACTATTCCGATTTGGTGATTGCCATTGGGGCACGGTTTGATGATCGGGTGACGGGGAAAGTGTCGGAGTTTTGCCCCCATGCGAAGGTGATTCATGTCGACATCGATCCGACCTCCATCCGCAAGAACATCCATGTCGATATCCCGATTGTCGGCGACTGTCGGACAGTGCTTCGCGAGCTGAATCAGATTCTTCGTGCGACGGTCAACGGCGAACAGAAAGACCTTCGGAAACCTTGGTGGGATCAGATCCGAGACTGGCAACAGGCTCATCCCTTGACGTATCACCAGGAGAAGGATGGGCCGATCAAGCCTCAGCAGGTAGTCAAGCGGCTGTATGAGTTGACGAAAGACCGAGATCCGATCGTCGCCACCGATGTCGGACAGCATCAAATGTGGGCGGCGCAGTATTTCAAACTGGCGAAACCCAACCGGTGGTTGACCTCAGGCGGGCTGGGTACGATGGGCTTCGGATTCCCCGCAGCAATGGGGGCACAGGCGGCGTTTCGAGATCGTCTGGTGCTCTGTATCGCAGGCGATGGCAGTATTCAGATGAACATGCAGGAAATGGCGACGGCGGTCTTGAGCAAATTGCCGGTGAAGATTATTATCCTGAACAATGGATTTCACGGCATGGTTCGGCAATGGCAGGATCTATTTTATGAAGGGCGCTACGCGTCGAGCAATCTTGGTACGACACCGGATTTCGTCAAGTTGGCGGAGGCCTATGGGGCAGTGGGGCTGCGGGTCAAGAAGGTCGGTGATCTCGATGCGGTTCTGAAAGAAGCCATCGCGACGGACAAACCCGTCATCGTGGATGTGCCGACCTATCCCTATGAGAATTGCTATCCGATGATTCCTGCCGGCGGCTGCAACCATGAGATGATCTTGGAGGATCCGCCTGAGTTGAAGATGAAACAATCCGGTGGCGCCAAAGTGACACCGGAAGATAAGGATACGGTTCTAACTGCATAGGAGTGAGAGCGTGTGGCGTATCGCTGATGGCAGAAACGGGAGACTGTAGTCGGCTCCGAGCCATAAGCCATCAGCTAGAAGCTCTTTGAGTTGAGAATGGAACATATTATTTCAGTGACTGTTGAAAATAAGTTTGGAGTCTTATCCCGAGTCGCAGGGTTGTTCAGCGGGAGAGGATTCAATATTGAGAGTTTGTCGGTGGCTCCGACGCTCGATCCCTCCATGTCCCAGATGACGATTGTGACCTCGGGCGATGAGCGGATCATCGAGCAGATCGTGAAACAACTCAACAAGCTGATCGATGTGATCAAAGTGGTTGATTTGAACGAGACGGAATTCGTCTCCCGAGAGACTGCGATCATCAAAGTTCATACGAAAGATGTGGATCGAGCCGAGGCGCTGAGAATCGTCGATATCTTCCGTGCGAACGTGATCGATTCGACACCGACGACCTATACGATCGAAGTATCCGGCGATCCGAAGAAGATAGAAGCGATCATTAACTTGCTTCAGCCGCTTGGGATCAAGGAGTTGGTCCGTACCGGTCGAGTCGCTGTTGCGCGGGAGCCTGTTCGTCAGGCTGCCGTCCAGGCGAAAAAAATTGCCCGCGAATGATTGACTGAGGGACCAAAGAGACGTCGCTCTAGATTGACCTATGGAAAGGGTGTTTCATGAACATTTACTACGATAAGGATGCTGATCTTCAACAGATTCGGAACAAGAAGGTGGCGGTGGTCGGCTATGGAAGCCAGGGCCACGCGCATGCCCTGAACATGAAGGAAAGCGGAGTCAATGTCGTGATCGGGCTGCGTGAAGGGGCGTCCTGGAAAAAGGCTGAACAGAGTGGATTGAAAGTTATGCCTGTTGCCGATGCCGTCAAGGCGTCCGATGTGGTGATGATTCTGGCGCCTGATGAAGCCCAGGCCGCCATCTATCGACAAGACATTGCGCCCAATCTTAAGCCGGGGTCCTACCTCGCATTTGGTCATGGCTTCAATATTCACTTTGGGCAGATCGTGCCGCCTGCCTCCATCAATGTCTTCATGGTCGCACCGAAAGGCCCGGGACATCTCGTTCGTTCCGAATACACGAAGGGCAGTGGCGTGCCTTGCTTGTTGGCGATTCACCAGGACCCCAGCGGGACGACCAAGCAAGTGGGATTGGCGTATGCGAGTGCGATCGGCGGTGGGCGTGCCGGTGTCATCGAGACCAATTTTCGTGAGGAAACTGAGACGGATCTCTTCGGTGAGCAAGCGGTGTTGTGTGGTGGCCTCACATCCTTGATTCAAGCGGGTTATGAAACGCTGATTGAAGCTGGTTATTCGCCTGAAATGGCGTATTTCGAGTGTTTGCACGAAGTGAAACTCATCGTCGATCTGATTTATCAGGGGGGCATTGCCAATATGCGCTACTCGATTAGCACGACGGCAAAGTATGGGGATGTGACTCGCGGCCCACGAGTCGTGACCGAGCAAACGAAGCAGGAGATGAAGAAGATTCTCGATGAGATTCAGACCGGGCGGTTTGCCAAGGAATGGGTGCTTGAGAATCAGGCCAATCGACCGGTCTACAATGCTCTGCTCGCGAAGGGGGAGGCGCATCCCATCGAAGCCGTCGGAGCCAAGCTGCGGGGAATGATGCCGTGGCTCAAGAAGGATCAGCTGGTCGATAAAACGAAAAACTAGAGATGTTGAAACCAAGCACCAGCTTCGTTCTCGCATCGTTCAAAGGCTCAACGTACAATAACCACGTACGCTTCACCGTTTCACTTCCTGCGGCCTCGCTGGACGGCCGGTTAGAACATCTCTTCTGAAGAATTGAGGCCACTCCATGGCGGATCGTGCAGTCGGCGTTCCCTTTGCGAAAGAAGGAATTCCCTTCATCGCAGTTCCTGCTGGCGTTACACTGTTGACGGGATTGTTAGGCTGGTCCTTCGTCGCGTTCCTCGGTGGGATTGCGACCTTGTTTTCGGCTTGGTTTTTCCGAAACCCAGCCAGGGTGATCCCGCAAGGTTCAAACCTCATCGTCGCTCCCGGCGACGGTAAAGTGATTGCCATTGAGGAAGAGTTTGAGCCGAGGTATCTGAAGGAACGGAGCCTCCGCGTGACGATCTTTCTGAATGTCTTCGACGTGCACATCAATCGACTACCCTGCGACGGAATGGTTGAAAATGTGCAATATCAGCCGGGTTTGTTCATGGTGGCCAGTAAACCTGAAGCCACGTTTATGAACGAGCAGAATGCATTGATGATCAAGACGCCTGAAGGAATCAAAGTCTTGTGTGTGCAGGTGGCTGGCCTGATTGCCCGGCGTATCGTGTGTTGGATTGCGCCGCTGGAACGAGCTGTTCGGGGTGAGCGATATGGGCTGATTCGGTTTGGGTCGCGTATGGATACGTTTCTCCCTATCGGCACCACGCTTCGGGTGGCTGTTGGGCAGCGGGTGAAAGGCGGGGAAACCATCTTAGGAGAGTTGCCATGAAAACAGCGAGCTTTCGAAGTTCGTTTGGAAAGGGAGGAAAGCGGCGAAAGGCCGCGATGCACCTGATTCCAAACCTCTTTACGACGGGCAACTTGTTCTGTGGGGTATTTGCCATTCTGTCGGTCTTCAATGGCAACTACTTGGAAGCCGCAATCGCGGTGTTGGTCGCTATGATCTTTGACGTCCTGGACGGAAAATCAGCTCGGTTGACCAACAGCACCAGTCAGTTCGGGTTGGAGTATGATTCGCTTTCGGATGTGGTGTCGTTTGGTGTGGCTCCAGGGATCTTGATCTATTCCTGGGCGTTGAGCGGGCATGGAACGTTCGGGGTAGCAGTCATGTTTGCCTATGTGGCCATGGGAGCCGTCCGATTAGCGAGGTTCAACTCCACAGTGGCGGTCTCCGACGGTAAGTACTTTACTGGGTTGGCCATTCCTGCCGCTGCCGGAGTCGTGGCATCCTTGGTCGTCCTGGATCATTACATCATGAAGATGGGAGCGGATGTCCGTTCGATTGTCGTTCTATTGATGACATTAGGGCTGTCGTTTCTGATGGTCAGCACGATCAAGTATCGGAGCTTTAAGGATCTGAAGTTCAAAGGGCATCGCCAGATCACGTACTTGGTGTGGGGTATTCTAGCGCTGATGATGGTCGCAGCCTGGCCGGCTGTCATGCTCTTTGTTGTATTCGCGGGCTATGCCTTGATGGGACCGGTCGAAAAGATTGCTGGGTTGCTCGTTCCGGCCTCGGGGAAACGGGGAGTCGGAAAAGTTGACCTACCACCGGTGGAATCAAACCCATAGCAATGGGAGGGAGAAAAACCAAGCGGGTGTGAACAGCTAGGATGAGGAGTAGTAGGCGAGCTGTTTAGAAGACTGAATGTTCAAGACGGCGATCCAGCAAGACCGCAGTGAGGATCCTGTTTCAACATTCTAGAGAGAGCTGGTGGGTGGTGCAAGCCAGCCTAGACGTCGCCGAACTCGCCTCTGAGCTGAGTCTCCGAACAGGAAGTAAGAGACTCCGTCTCGCCTCCGTAAGAGGCTGAAAGAAGGGTCTGAGGGGCAGATGATCCTCAGGCTAAATCAGGGTGGTACCACGGAGTGCTTCAAGCCTTCGTCCCTGGGTCTAACGGGATGAAGGCTTTTCTTTTACAAGCTGCTGAAAAAGCCTTCCCGCTGCGTTCTCAGTCGTTTGAACCCCTCGACGTACCAACCCAGTACGCCTCGGGGTTCGCACTCCTTGCGGCCTTGCCGGAAGGACTTTTTGAGCAGCTTGTATCGGAGGTTAATATGACACGCATGATCAGAATTTTTGACACGACGTTGCGGGACGGCGAGCAATCGCCCGGTGCCAGCATGAATGTGGAAGAAAAGGTCATGGTGGCGAAACAGCTCGCACGGCTCGGGGTCGATATTATTGAGGCGGGATTTGCCTATAGCTCCCCTGGTGATTTCGAAGCGGTGCGACGGATTGCCCAGGAGGTCGAGGGGCCGACGATCTGCAGCTTGGCACGAGCTCGTCCCGAGGACATTGATCGGGCATGGGAAGCGTTAAAGGGCGCGCCAAAGGTTCGCATCCATACATTTTTGTCGACATCTGATATTCATCTCAAACACCAGTTTCGGATGACGAGGGAACAGGCCAAGCAGCGGGCCGTGGAGATGGTCCGGCGGGCGCGGGGGTATGTCGAGGATGTTGAATTTTCTCCGATGGATGCAAGCCGGTCGGACCCATCGTTTCTTTACGAAGTGATCGAGGCGGTCATCGCTGCGGGAGCCGGGACCGTGAATATTCCGGACACCGTGGGCTATGCCGTTCCACAAGAATTCGGTGCGCTGATCAAAGGGATTTGCGACCAAGTCCCCAATGCCAACCAAGCCGTGATTTCCGTCCATTGCCACAATGATCTGGGGGTGGCGGTATCGAACAGCTTGGCGGCCATCATGAATGGGGCCGGACAGGTGGAATGTACGATCAATGGTATCGGCGAGCGTGCGGGGAATACCTCGTTGGAGGAGATCGTGATGGGTCTCCGAACGAGGAAAGACTTTTATCAGGCCGATACCGGAATCAGAACAGAAGAGATTGCGAAGACCAGCCGCTTGGTGAGCAAGATTACCGGCATGGTGGTACAGCCCAACAAAGCGATCGTAGGGGCCAATGCCTTTGCTCATACCTCAGGCATTCATCAAGATGGCTTGCTGAAGGAAAAGGCAACCTATGAAATCATGCGTCCGGAATCAATTGGGTTGGTTGAGAGTCAGATGGTCATGGGCAAGTTGTCTGGGCGACATGCCTTTCGGCAGCGGTTGGAAGAGCTGGGTTACAAGCTCGGTGAAGCCGAGGTCAATCATGCCTTCGAGCGGTTTAAAAAACTCGCCGACCACAAGAAGGAGATTTTCGAGGAAGATCTCGAAGTGATCGTTTCGGAAGAGCTGGCAAAGATGGCCGAGCGTCTTGTTTTAAAGGGCCTGCATGTATTGAGCGGAACGGATCAGGTTCCAACTGCCACGGTTGAACTGGAGATCGATGGCAAGTCCGTCTCACAAACCGGGACCGGTGATGGGCCAGTGGATGCCGTCTATCGCACCATTGCTGCCCTGACGCAGACGAAGAGCCGCTTGTTGATGTATGTCGTCAAAGCCATTACCGGCGGGACTGATGCTCAGGGCGAAGTTTCAGTGCGGGTGCAGGAAGACGGACGGACCGTGTCAGGGCATGGAGCCGATACTGATATCATCACAGCGTCCGCTCGAGCCTACGTCAGCGCCTTGAACAAGTTATCCTATTTGGCGACGCGACAGGCGCAAGGTGAGCAGAAGGTGAACTTGATTTAACGCGGAACTCCACGGTACAGTTTACCTTTTTGAGCTGATGTTGGTTCGATCGAGAGGGCTTTTCCTTGTTCAAGGTGATGCTAGCGGATCGCCCCGAGTTTCTTGCTGGGGACGAGACCCGCTTGCGGGAGATTTTTCATCCTGCCAAACACCAGTTATCGCTGAATTATAGTCTTGCCCACGGAACCTTGCCGCCCGGTCAACGTTCGAAACGCCATGTCTTAGCCTCCGCTGAAGTCTATTACATCATCTCGGGGTGGGGGAGATTGACGATTGACGACCAGGTTGCATCAGTTGAACCAGGAACGACAATCTATGTGCCGCCGGGAGGGCAACAGTTTCTTGAAAATACCGGAGACACCGACGTTGAATTTTTATGTCTTGTTGATCCGGCCTGGCGAATGGAAGATGAAACGATACTAGACTAGGCCATGAGCCGAGTGTGCAGTCGAAAGGAGCACCAGTGAAGGCGAAGGTTGCAGTGTTGGCAGGTGATGGGGTTGGGCGAGAAATTGTGCCAGAAGCGGTCAAGGTTCTGAAGGTGATCGCGGAGAAATTCGGTCATTCGTTCGAGTTTATCTCAGGCGATATCGGCGGGCAGGCGATTGACAAACTTGGGGTTCCCCTGCCGAATGACACATTGGCCTTAGCCAAGCAGAGCGATGCGGTCCTCTTGGGGGCCGTAGGTGGGCCCAGATGGGAAGGACTGGAGTACAGCCTTCGTCCTGAACGTGCGCTGCTCGGAATCCGAGAGGCGCTCGGGCTTTATGCCAACGTGCGACCGGCGAAACTCTACTCGGCCCTCGTGGATGCATCCACGTTGAAGCGCGAGGTGGTGGAGGGGATCGACATCCTCGTCATTCGTGAGTTAACTGGGGGTATCTATTTCGGCAAGCCGAAAGGGATCGAGAAGTTGGCGAACGGGGATGAACGGGGATTCAATACGGAAGTCTATACGACGGAAGAGGTTCGACGAATTGCGAAAGTCGCATTTGAAGCGGCGCGAAAGCGGCGGAAAAAAGTGACATCGGTCGATAAAGCGAATGTCTTAGAGTCCTCGGAACTGTGGCGGAAAGTTGTGATCGATGTGCATGCCTCCTATCCGGATGTGGAGCTCAACCATATCTACGTGGACAATGCGGCCATGCAGTTGGTGAGAAACCCTCGGCAGTTTGATGTGCTGCTCTGTAACAACATGTTCGGCGATATCCTCAGCGATGAAGCGGCGATGTTGACCGGCTCAATCGGAATGTTGCCCTCGGCAAGCCTTGGCGCGAAGGTTGGTCTCTTTGAACCCATTCATGGAAGCGCACCGGATATTGCGGGGAAGAATATCGCCAACCCGATTGCGACCATCGCCTCTGCTGCGATGATGTTGTCCTACGCATTCCAGCTTGAGAAGGAAGCGGAAGCCATCGAACAGGCCATTGTGAAAACGCTCGATCTTGGGTACCGCACCAAGGATATTCAGAGTCCCGGGGCGAAGATCATCGGTACAGTGGAGATGGGTGACGCCGTCGTTCGCAATCTCAGTTAGTCAACGCGTCTAAACTATGGCAGCCATTCTGTCCACATGGATGATCCGCACCCTTGCCGGGAACGGCGAGCCAGGTTTCACTGGTGATGGTGGACCTTCACTCTACGCACGGTTGAACGAGCCGAAGGGGGTGGCGGTCGATGATCATGGCAATGTGTATGTGGCTGATTCTGAAAATCATGTGATCCGCAAGATAGAGCGTGCCACGGGGATTATTTCGACGGTGGTCGGCATGCCGCCTGATGGGCAGAGGGAAGAAGATTCTCACCGAGATCATGTGATTTCTGTCGCAGATGAGGATCCTTTCGCGGACTCTCGTCATGAGTCCGCACAACAATCGTATGTTCAACAGTCGGATTTGAGCGGAACGGTCAGATATGTCACGACGGGAACCGCTCCACTGCAGCGATATGCTGGAGACGGTGGATTGGCCGTAGCCGCTGCCCTCAACTTTCCAACGGCGGTCGTGGTCGATAAAGTTGGAAATCTGTATGTCGCGGATACCATGAACCATCGTGTGCGGCTGGTGAATGCAGTCACGGGTATCATTACCACCTTGGCGGGGACAGGTCAGCCGCGATTCTCGGGCGATGGCGGCTCTGCTGACCAGGCGGCACTCAATGAACCGGCGGCGTTGGTTCTGAGTACCGATGAAACTCTGTTGTACATTGCCGATCAGAGCAACCATCGTGTGCGGATGATCGATCTCAGAACCAGAGTCATTCAGACCGTTGCTGGAACCGGATCGGCGACCTACGATGGGGATGGGAAGCTCGGGGTTGAGACGGCCCTTGCTGGCCCAAGTGGCTTGGCGATTGCGGGCGACCAGCTCTACATTGCTGATACGTTCAATGGTCGAGTTCGCGCTCTCCATCTTTCAACCGGGCTGATCTCTAACGCTGCGGGAAACGGTGGATCCTACCGATATGAGTCGGCGTTGGACGCATCATCAGCGAGTCTTGCACGTCCGACGGGAATTGCTATTGGTCAGCAGGGAAGGCTCTTTCTGACGGACTCTGATAATCACCTCATCCGAGAATGGGACCAGGCATCAGGAATGGCGGTCTGTGTGGTCGGGCAAGGAAGTCCCTGCTACTCAGGTGATAACGGTCTCGCACGAGAAGCCGGTGTATGTTACCCATTCGGTATCGTTGCCGATCGCGACGGAACGCTGCTGGTGGCGGACACGTTCAATCATCGTATTCGCGCATTGACATTGGAGTAGACGCTGCATGCTGAAGAAGAAACAAGGGTATACAGTGGCCATCCTTGGCGCAACCGGCGCAGTCGGCCAGGAGACCTTAGAAATATTGGAAGAGCGGCAGTTCCCCCTGGCAAGCCTAAGGCTGTTTGCCTCCAAGCGATCTGTAGGCGAGATCATGGCGTGCCAAGGTAAGGAGTGGACAGTTGAGGAACTGACGGACTCCTCGTCGTTCGATGGCGTCGATCTGGCCTTTATCTCCGCGACGGATGCGATCAGCAAGGACTATGGCCAGCGATTGGGTGCCGCTGGGATTGCCGTCATCGATGATAGCGCTGTCTTTCGTATGGATGAACAGGTCCCGCTGGTGGTTCCGGAGGTCAACGCGGCGGCATTGCGGGACATGCCGCGGGGCATCGTGTCTATTCCGAACTGTACGACCACCCCGTTGGTCATGGCGCTGAAGCCGCTTCACGATGCGGTAGGGGTCAAACGCGTGGTGGTGACGACCTTCCAATCCGTATCGGGAACCGGGTCGGCGGCCATGGATGAATTGATGGACCAGACAAAGGATCTCTTGGCGTTTCGCGACATCACAACCAAGGTCTATCCCTACCAAATCGCCTTTAATCTTTTGCCGCACATCGGCTCATTCAACGAGGGAGGCGATTGTTCAGAAGAGGTCAAAATTGCGAAAGAGACTCGGAAGATCCTTGCTGCGCCGAACTTGAGGGTGACTGCCACGACGGTGCGCGTGCCTGTACTGCGGTGCCATTCCGAAGCGATCAATGTTGAATTGGAACGTCCCTTAAAAGTGAATGAGGCACGTGCTGCACTCGCAGCGATGCCTGGTGTGCTGGTCTATGATGATCCGACGAAGAAGCTCTATCCCATGCCGCTCGATGCGACGGGAAAAGACGAGGTGTACATCGGCCGCGTGCGGGAAGACGAATCGATCGCCAATGGTCTCAATCTCTGGGTGGTTTCCGACAATCTTCGCAAGGGCGCGGCACTCAATGCGATCCAGATCGCAGAGTGCTTGATCAACGGCTAGCAGGATGCTTTAGCAGTTTGGCAGCAAGGCCGCACTCTCGTATCTCGAAAACGAAGGGTGCAGCACCGTTCGACATGCTCACGGCCCTGAGCTTTATCCAAGGACGGGATTCGCTTCACAAGCTTGAAAGCGATTCGAGGAACCTGTCACGCGGTTTTAGTGACCGCAGGTTGGGATGAACGTCGATGCCGGAATGGACGACCCTCGGGAAGATTCTTATCGGAATGGGGTTCGGCATTGTCGCGCTGGGGGTGGTGCTCGTCGCACTCGATCGGATTCCCGGTTTTGGGAATAGCCTCAGTTGGCTCGGGAAGCTTCCCGGTGACATTTCCATCAAACGTGAGAATGTCAGCTTCTATTTTCCTATCGCCACCAGTATTCTCCTCAGTGTACTGCTGAGTCTGCTATTCTATATCGTAGGATGGCTTTTCCGCCGATGAGAGCGGCACGGCTTTGGGCCGGGGCTGCGGGATTGGGAATCTGCCTGGGGTCGGGCATGGTGCCGGAGGCCCAGGCGGCGCAATCGATTCGCGTCCTATTGGTATCCGATGTTCAGCAGCTCGAAGTGACGAGTGATCAGACTCTTTGGGTGACCGACGAACAGAATCAGGCCTGGTCCTATGACTCGGTTCTGAAGATTAAAGTACGTGGCCATGCCCTGATCCTGAACGGCAAACCGATGGTGACGGATCGACTCACACTACGGGCAGGCAATCACGATCTTACGGTTTGGCTGAATGGAACCGGGAACCGATCCACGGTGCACACCGGTGAGGAGAATGGCGCCCTTCATGTCGGTGGAGTGCTTCAGCTCGTTCGAAAAGGGAAGAGCCGTCTTCTCGTCAACCAAGTTGATCTCGAGGAATATGTCAAAGGTGTCGTGCCGCAAGAAGTGAATTCAACGTGGCACCCGGAGATGCTGAAGGTGCAGGCCGTCGCGACCAGGACTTATGCGTTGTACCAGCATATGCTGAATTCCACTCGAGCGTACGATGTGGTGGCCGGCATCCAAGATCAGGTCTATCGTGGGCGCCAAGGCATCGATGCCCGAGTGATCGCGGCAGTGGAGTCCACCAGGGGGCTCGTGGTGACCTACCAAGGGGCGCCGATCTACGCTGCGTTTTCCTCCACGGCGGCGGGCATGACGGAGGATGCGATGACCGTATGGTCGAAGGATCTTCCCTATTTGAAGGGCGTGGAGTGTCCGTTCGACATTGAGTCTCCCTATTATCAGTGGAGCACATCCGTGAAGATCGAGATGTTGGAGAAGGCTCTCCGGCAACAGGGCTTTTCGGTTGGAACGATCTCCCTTGTTGCTCCGCAGTCATACAGCCGTGCTGGACGAGTGGCAACTCTGCGCGTTGTGCACTCGAACGGGGTGTTGGTGATACGGGGGGAAGATCTCCGTAAAGCGGTAGGGTATACGATTGTTCCCAGTACTCAATTTACCGTTCAATCGATGGGACAGGACCTCGTCTTATACGGCTATGGAGCCGGTCATGCGGTCGGTCTCTGCCAGTGGGGAGCAAAAGAATTGGCAGAGTTAGGCTATTCCTTTTCGAGCATCCTGAGTTATTACTATCCCGGGACAGAACTGCGTGATGCGGCATTAACGCAATCACGGCCTGTTCCATCGACCCCACCTTCCTAGTCCACATTATTCATGAGTGCTCCTACTGCAACTGCCGGTACGCCGCCACGATATTCGTCGTTCGTGAAACGTGAAGCGTATCTCGTTCCCGGAGTCGGAGACTTCACAATAGGCGCGGCTAAAACGGTTTTGTCACTCGATCTCTCAACATCGCTCAGGGTCGAGCCTGAGTGGGGTCGAAGGCTTGAGGCTGCTCGGGACACTGTGCTGGTCGATGGGGTACGAACCATCATAAACAATGTGGGCTAATGCAACTGTCCGAGTTTGACTTTCCCTTTGACCCGTCCCTGGTTGCGTTGCAGCCGGTGAGCCCTCGCGATCGTGCGCGGTTACTGCTTGTTGATCGAGTGAGGAAGGAGTTCGCACATCAGCATGTTGCGGATCTTCCGGGTCTGCTGAAGCCAGGGGACCTCCTTGTTGTGAACGATACCAAGGTCATGGCTGCGCGGGTCCCAGGAATCAAGAAGCCGACAGGAACGCCGGTTGAGGTGTTGTTTGTGAAGGACCTTGGCGATCGACGATGGGAAATCATGGTGAAGGGGACGTTTCGAGTCGGGCAAGTCATCGAATTTGATCGACAATCCCACGCAACAATCGTCAAACGTGATGCAACAGGGACAGAGGTGGTGGTGCGGAGCTCCGTGCCGATCACACAGCTATTTGATGAACGAGGGGTCATGCCGCTTCCCCCATACATCAAACGCGTACCAACTCAAGAGGATCACCAGTGGTATCAGACTGTGTTTGCAAAGCACGAGGGTGCAATTGCTGCACCGACGGCTGGACTGCACTTTACTGAAGATCTGTTTCAGCGACTACGCGACGTCTCCATCAACGTGGCAACCGTGACTCTGCATGTTGGGCCTGGGACGTTCAAGCCGGTGACGACAGAGCAGATCGAGGACCATCAAATGGGAGGGGAGGCCTTTGACATCTGTGCAGAGACAGCCGATATGATCATCCAGACGAAACGTGCCGGTGGACGAGTCGTCGCGGTGGGCACGACGGTTATCCGTACGCTTGAAACGGTTATGAAAGAGAAGGGCGAGATGATGCCGTTGTCAGGCGAAAGCCGACTCTTCATCACCCCGGGATTTGAGTTCAAGATTGTCGATGCGATGATGACCAACTTTCACCTGCCCAAGACGACCTTGCTGATGCTGGTCTCAGCCTTCGCCGGGATCGACCAGATTCGTAGGGCTTATGAAGAGGCAGTCCAGAAGCGATATCGTTTCTACAGCTATGGCGACGCGATGCTGATACTTTAGCGTGGGATGGAGTTCTAGAGGGATATGTTTCGACACTCTCGGCGCGAACCAGCCTCCTAATTATTCAAAAATTTTCTTCATGCGAGCTGAGCCCCTCGAAGAGTAGATGAAAGAGGCAGCCCGCAGTCTGTTTTGCGGATGTATCGGAAAACAAGAGAGGCTTACAGCAGTTCCCTCCGAACAGTGATTGGAATCTTCGCTTTCATCGACTGCTGAAATGAGACAAGGGCACGTTGTTGCTTTTGCAACAGCATGTCGTCCAGGACCCGTTGTTTGGCCTCAGCCATCTTCGCGGGGTCGTTCCCATCCGCAGGTCTGGTCATGAGCGACTGTCCTTCGGCGATCTCCTCAGGCGTCAGGGCAACGGAATCTCGGACGATCATGCGGGCTTTGTTGGCCAAGACTTCCTGGTGCTGAATCGACTCAAATGCTGCCGGGGTGAGGTGATTCGCGGCAAGGATACGCTTATAGAGCTCTGGATCGAAAGCGCCGTTTTTCTGAAAGACTGGTGTTTGCATGATCAATTCACGCAAGTCGGCGTCGGACACTCGCACACCCATTTCTTGGGCGGCGATGATCCACACGCGGCTGTCGACGAGTTGGCCCATGACGAAGTCCTTGAACTCTTCGTCTTTGAACTCGGTCTTGACGTTGTCCTTGTAGATACGGTGCATATTCTCGTAGGTGCGTTTAAACTCATCCAGTGAAACTGATTGTTCACCGACCTTCGCGACCGGTCCACCAGCTTGTTCACCGAATCCCCACCATCCCATCGTAATGACGAAGGCTATGGCCAAGATTCCCATGATGGACTTCAACAGCCACGGATAGTTGTGTGATGCCTCTCGCATGGTCTTAATCATCAACAAACCCCTCTTTGCTTTTGTGAGGGTAACAGTGTACTTATGGGCTGAGCGGAAGGCAAGGGCCAGCTCCTGAGGTGTGTGGAGACCTCATGCGTGAGGTGTTCACGAGCTCTTCCGGGAGGGTACGAAAAAATATTCAGAAAAAGATGGCACTTTGTTTGTGCAAGTTGGCCGATTTTGTTATACTTTGCCACTAATTAGAAGGAGATCCCTTGGGAGGGGAGGGGCCAGGCTCGACGTCGTTCGATTCAAGGATTTATCCGAAGGCCCATGTGCTGAATCGATTCATTGCGAAGTTGATTGACCTGTTCATTGTCGTCGCTGCCGGCGAAATTGCTCCTCCGGTCGGTTTTCTTTCCGGGTTGACGTACATCCTGATTGCCGATGGGTTTGCAGGGGGGAAGAGTATCGGCAAACGGCTGGTCGGTTTGCAAACCGTGCGAGTGGATGGTCGGGGCACTGTCGGGTTTCGAGAGTCGATCATTCGGAATCTTCCACTCGGCGGTGCGCAGGTTACCTATGCGATCCCGTACATCGGATGGCTTGCCTCTCTGGCGATTGTCGCGTTCGAAAGTTTTTTGATTATCGGGAATGAGCAGGGGCACCGCCTGGGCGATGAAGTGGCCCGGACACACGTGTTAGACGCTGGTCAACTGGCAGTTCCGGATTAAGTGCCATCGAGATCACGCACGCAAGCTGGACTCTGAATGGGCCAGCTCAGATGAAGGGAGAGATACCGTGGGGTTCCCGGGAGATGTGTTCGGTTGGTTTTCCGATGACCTAGCAATCGACTTAGGGACTGCAACGACCCTCGTCTATGTTCGTGGGAAGGGGATCGTCCTCAATGAACCCTCTGTGGTCGCGGTTGAGAAGAAGAGCGAAAAGGTCCTCGCCGTCGGCGCCGAGGCCAAGAAAATGCTCGGTCGCACTCCAGGGAACATTGTTGCGGTTCGGCCCATGAAGGAAGGTGTGATCGCCGACTTCGAGATGGCTGAACAAATGCTGAAGCATTTCATCCGGAAAGCCCATAACCGTAGTGCATTCGTTCGCCCACGGATCATTATTGGTGTCCCTTCTCGGATTACCCAAGTCGAGCAGCGGGCGGTCCGTGACTCAGCGGAATTGGCCGGTGCTCGGGAAGTCTATCTCATCGAGGAGCCGGTCGCTGCGGCGATTGGGTCAGGGCTGCCGATCACGGAGCCGTCCGGTAACATGGTCGTCGATGTGGGCGGTGGTACGACCGACATCGCGGTGATCTCGCTGGGCGGGATTGTCTATAGCGAGTCCGTCAAGGTCGCCGGCGATCGGATGGACGAAGCGATCATGAATTATATTAAGAAGAAGTACAATTTATTGATCGGCGAGCACATGGCCGAGCGAATCAAGTTTGAAATCGGGTCCGCCTATCCCTTCGAAGAGCGGAAAACCATGATGATCAAAGGACGGGATTTGATTACGGGGATTCCGCGCACACTGGTCATTGATGATGCCGAGATTCGTGAAGCATTGCACGAACCGATTGGGACCATTGTCAATGCCATCAAGATTGCACTGGAAAATACCCCACCCGAACTGGCTGGAGATATCATCGATCGCGGGATTGTGCTGACCGGTGGAGGCTCTCTGTTGAAGGGGATGGATACGCGATTCCGTGAAGAAACGAATCTGCCGATCATTACGGTCGATGATCCGCTGACATCCGTGGTTTTGGGAGTCGGGAAGATTCTGGACGAACTGGATCTGCTCCGAAAAGTATCGGTCATGTCTCAGGCGAACAACCTCCGATAAGGTCCCATCCCCTCTATGTGGATGGTCAATTTACGCGTGACGTCTAATGCTAGGCGTGTGGCCCTCGTTCTTGCCGTCGTCCTGATCCTCGGCTTTCTGCTTCTGCCAGGTCAACTCCAAAGTGTGTTTCAAGGCGTGGGGGGTCCGCTCGGATGGATCATCAGTTGGCCGCTGAGTGCCGTGGCTGGGGTTCATGATCGGATTGCTGGGGTGTGGGGCGGCTATGTCGCGCTCCAGGGGATGGAAGAAGAGAATCGACAGTTGAAGCGAGAGTTGGAACTGCTGAAAGAGCAGAATGTTCAACTGCGAGAATCTGCCGCGGCCACCGAGCGATTGGCGACTCTGCTGGAGTTCAAAAAGCAAGCTCTTCCCTCATTGATCGCGGCCCAAGTCATCGGTCGTGATACCGGCAATTGGTACAAGACAATCATCGTGGATAAGGGAGCGTCCGACGGGGTCCTGCCTGATCAGGGAGTGATTACTCCTGCGGGAGTTGTCGGCCGGATTGTGAAAACGACCGCGTCCACCGCCGTGGTGCTGTTGGTGACGGACCCGAATAATGCAATTGCGGGACTGATCCAGCGCACGAGAGACGAGGGAATTGTGGAAGGGACGACCCAGGGGCAGGCACGACTGAAATATATTCCGCTGTTGTCGGGTGCGCGTCCAGGTGATCGAGTTGTCACGTCGGGATTGGTTGAGGGATTTCCACGAGGGCTCGCGATCGGCACTATCACGCGAATTGACAAAGAAGAGGAAGCCCTGTTTCAGTCTGCGGAGTTGACTCCTGAGGTTGATCCCAGCCGGATTGAAGAAGTGCTCATCATCCAGTCCTCTCTGGCACCCACAGAAAAAGAACGATTGAGTATGCCAAGGCATAAACCATGAAAACGTTGCTGTACGGTGTCATTATCGTGGGGATCGTCCCAGTTCAATCCGTGCTGCTGCCGCATCTCACCCTCTGGGGCGTGAAACCGGATCTTGGTGTTGTGGCGGTGTGCTTGATTGGTCTTATCAGCGGAGAGCTTGATGGATTGTTGGTTGGGGTGGCAGTCGGATGGGCGTTGAGCCTGTTTTCTGCACAGGATGTGCTCACCGGAGCTATGCTGAAGGGGGGGCTTGGGTTCGTTGCCGGTCTTGCTGGACGGCAAATGGTGTATCTGAGCCCTCTCGTCCTCGTCTTGGGGTTGCTGGTGGTGTCGTGTCTGGTCGGACTTGTGACTCCGGTTGTGCTGAAGCTGAGTCCTCAACAAGATTTGTGGTGGGCGGTCTGGAATGTGGCGTTGCCGCAAGCCTGTCTTGATGCGGTCATCGGGGGAGCGATCTACTGGCTGATGTGGAGTCAGTTCAATATTGAACAGTTGATGTCGGAATCCCGGATGTAGGCAGTGACGTGGCGACAGCTCATTATCCAGAAACAGAGGTTGGGGATCTTCATCGGCGGCTGGTCATTCTCCGTGTGGGGCTTCTGCTGGTTGTTGCGCTGCTCGGGCTTCGACTCTGGCACCTACAGATTCGTGAAGGGCCCTATTATCGTGATTTATCTGAAAATAATCGGACCAGACAGGTCTTGCTGGAGCCGGCTCGTGGGTTGATCTATGACCGGCATGGGGTGCTGCTGGCGAATAACGTGCCGAGCTTTAGCCTTTACGTCACATTGGAAGACGTGAAGGATCGGGAGCTGTTGGTCAAGCAGCTGACCGACCTACTCGGGCTTGACGCCGCTCTTGTCCGAAAAAAATTGACGGCCAAGGGAAGTAAGCTCCTACCACGAAAGATCAAGGATCGCATGACGCTGCGCGATGCGACGTTGGTGGAATCGCACCGGCTTGATCTGCCCGGTGTTATGATCCAGGTGGAATCGCAGCGTAATTATCCTGGTGGTATGACGGCGGCTCATATTCTGGGCTATGTGGGAGAAATTTCTGGAGAGCAACTGGAGAAGCCGGAATTTCTCGATCTTCATCAAGGCAGTGTCGTGGGACAGTATGGGGTGGAAAAGTCCTACGATCGACACATGCGGGGCGTCGCTGGGCAGAAGAATGTGGAGGTTGATGCGCTCGGTCATGAGAAAAGGGCTACGGTGGTCGACAGGCCGCAGGCCGGCAATGATCTGTATTTGACCATTGATGCGCGACTGCAGAAGGTGGCCGAAGACCTGCTCGGCGAAGAGCATGGAGCCATTGTCGCGCTTGATCCGACCAGCGGGGATATTCTGGCCATGGCCAGTCGGCCAGGCTTCGATCCTAATGTCCTCTCACGAGAACTCACTGCGAAACAGTGGGTGGAAATCGTTCAAGATGAAGGGCGCCCGCTGAACAATCGAGCCTCACAGGGGCAGTATCCGCCGGGCTCGACTTTCAAGATTCCAATGGCCATTGCCGCGTTGGAAACGAAAACCATGTCACCGTCGAGCACCGTGTTTTGTAACGGAGGCTACCAGTTCGGGAAACGGCTCTACCATGACTGGAAGGCTGGTGGACATGGGTACGTTGACCTCCACAATGCCTTGGTCCATTCCTGCGACGTGTACTTTTATACGGTCGGGCAACGAATGGGGATCGATGTGATGGCGGAATTCGGCAAGGACTTTGGTCTTGGGAAGGCGACCGGGGTGGAATTGCCGTCGGAGCGATCGGGTATCATGCCGTCGACGGCGTGGAAGCAGAAGGCCAAGAACGAGCAATGGTTACCGGGCGAAACCATTTCAGCCGCGATCGGTCAAGGCTATGTCACGGTGACCCCATTGCAGATGGCGAGTTTAGTCGGCACCGTTGCCAATAACGGTGTCAGTTACCGCCCTCGACTGGTCCAAGCAGTGATGGACCGAACGACCGGGAATCTGATGGAGATCCCGGCGGTCCCACGCGGAAAACTCTCCGTGAAGCCGGAAACCTTTCGTCTCATCAAAGACGCGCTTGCTGATGTCGTGACAAAGGGGACCGCAACACGGGCAAAGTCGTCAGTGGTGACGATTGCAGGGAAAACCGGCACCGCCCAGGTGGCGGCTCTCCGCACTGGGCCTGAGGAAAGTATTCCAAAAAAGTTCAGAGACCATGCATGGTTTGTGGCTTTTGCACCCGTCGAGTCACCCAAGATCGCTGTGGCTGTGATTGGTGAGCATATGGGGCACGGGGGGGCCGCGGCGGCGCCGCTGGCAAAGGAAGTCATCGAAACCTATATGAAACTTGCCCCCCAGGTTCCAACGGTCACCTCGGATCGTCCCACTATGGAAGGGCCAGGGCGTTTCTCAAACGACTCATGATCAATCGGTTGACTGAACATCGGGAACTCGATAGTTTCGACATTCGCTACGTGGCGTTGATTCTCGCCATTCTTGGGATCGGCGTCCTCTCGATTTACAGTGTGACGTACGGGCAGCGTGGCGTCGGGACCCCGTATTATCTCAAGCAGCTCATCTGGATCGGGGTCGGCTCAGCGGCCTTCCTCATCATGTGGGCGTCGGATTATCACCACCTTGCACGGTTTGCCTATCCGGCCTATGCCGTGATCTTGGTGATGCTGGTCGTCGTCTTGTTCGAGGGGCGAACGAGCAAGGGGGCTCAGCGATGGATCGCCTTGGGTCCGTTGAGTTTCCAACCGTCGGAGTTTGCGAAGCTCATTCTCGTCTTGGTCCTGGCCCACTACTACTCGAAAGCGCCAAGGGTGGGGTGGTTACAGCGAGTCATCGTCCCAGGGCTGCTGGTGTTGCCAGGCCTTCTTCTCATCTTGAAACAGCCGGATTTGGGCAGCGGGCTGAGCTTTGTTGCAGTCTATGCAGCGATGTTACTCATGGTAGGAGTTCGGTCACAAGCCTTAGGTGTGATCTTGCTCTTCTCGATCATGCTGTTTCCCTTCGCCTGGGAGGGGGTCTGGGGGTCCTTGCATGATTACCAGCGACAGCGCATTATGGCGTTCGTTGATCAAGACTATGATCCAGGCGGGAAGGGCTACCATGCGCTGCAATCGAGAATTGCCATCGGATCAGGAGAACTGTTGGGGAAGGGGCTCTACGGCGGGACCCAAAGTCAGCTGAAATTCTTGCCGGAGGGGCATACCGATTTCGTGTTTGCCGTGTTCGCGGAGGAATGGGGATTCATGGGTGTGCTGGTGTTGTTGGCGTTGTTTGTTGGGTTGATCTGGCTCTCGTTGGAAATTGCGTCCAAAGCCAAAGATCAGCTGGGAGCCTTGCTCGCCGCCGGGATCGTGGCGATGCTCTGTTTTTGTGTGGTGGTCAATATCGGGATGACGGCGGGCATGTTTCCGATCGTCGGTATCCCGTTGCCGCTTGTGAGCTACGGCGGGAGTGCTACGATTATGACCATGGCGGCCTTGGGCTTGTTACTGAATGTCAAACGTAAGCGGTTAAGTTTATTTTATTGAGTCATGTCGGACGACTGAACCACAGCGGTTCAGTGTTCAGTGAGATATTAGCGTGTCTATCGCCAATGGAGCTGATCGGATGGATAAGGTGGAGATCCGGGTCGTTGCCCGCATCACGCGCTTGACCTCAGCTCTGGTGGCGATGAAACAAAAGGAGTGTGTATGGGAAATGAAATTGCGATAACGCTCGCGCGAGAAGAAACTCGTGTGGCCGTGCTTGACGGCGGTGTCGTCACGGATTTATTCGGAGACCGCGCGAAGCATAAAGATTTTGTGGGCAATATTTACAAAGGACGGGTGGCGAAGGTCTTGCCGGGGATGCAGGCCGCCTTCGTGGATATCGGGCTGGAGAAGGCTGCATTCATGCACGTCTCCGACTTGTTGGTGGAGGCGGAGCCCGGTGACCTGTTGGTGGAAGCGGAAGAAGACGAGAAAGATTCCGACATGCTCAGGCCGAAACGGCAAAGTGCGAAACCGATCGAGCAGCTCTTGAGCGAGGGGCAGGAACTGATGGTGCAGATCTCAAAGGGGCCGATCGGCACCAAGGGGTCTCGAGTCACGACCTATGTATCGCTGCCTGGGCGGTATCTGGTGTTTATGCCGAACGTCGATCATATCGGCGTTTCTCGACGGATTCCGCGAGATGAGGAACGGGCCAGGTTGAAGGACATCATGCGCCGGGTGCGGCGGCCGGGGTATGGGTATATCGTGCGAACGGTCAGCGAAGGGGTCAAAGAAGATGAACTGAAATCAGACGTCGATTTTTTGCACGTCCTATGGCAGGACATTTTGACCAAACGGGAACAGCTGCCGGCCCCGGCCTTGCTCCATTCGGACTTGAGTCTCAGTTTTCGTGTCGTCCGGGACTTGTTCAGTAAAAAAGTGGATCGGCTCTGGATCGATTCACGAGAGGAGTACGACGCCATTCGCAACTTTGTCCAGCGGTTTTCTCCTGAGCAAACATCAAGGATTCAACTCTATGACAAAGACGAGCCGTTGTTCGACCATCTCGGTGTGGAACAGGAGATCGTCCGAGCCTTAAGCCGGAAGGTCTGGCTGAAGTCTGGCGGCTATCTGGTGATCGATCATACCGAGGCGATGACGGTCATCGACGTCAATACGGGGCGGTTTGTCGGAAAGCGAGATCAAGAGGAGACGATCTTGCGGAACAATCTGGAGGCAGCCAAAGAGGTGGCCTATCAGCTCAAACTGCGTGGCATCGGCGGGATCATCATCGTCGATTTTATCGATATGGAGCGGGAAAAGAATCGGGACAAGGTCTACCATGCGCTTGTGGACGCCATGGGTTCGGATAAGGCCAGGACCAGGATCTCGCGGATATCGGATCTTGGGTTGATCGAGATTTCCCGTGAGCGAGTGCGAGAGGATCTCTTGCGGTCGTTGTCGGAGCCCTGTCGGTATTGTGACGGTCGGGGGTATACGAAGTCCCCCACGACCGTCGCGTATGAGATTTTTCGTGAGATCCGACGGATCGAGCCGTCTGTGGATCAGCAACGGATTATCGTGGGAGCGCATCCGACGGTCGCCGAGCTCCTCCAGGATGAAGAGCGCCAGAGTGTGGAATCTCTTGAACGAGACTGCACGGCAAAAATCATTGTGACGCCGGATAGTCAGTTGCATCTGGAGCAGTACGATCTCGTCGTGTTGTAGCGGTGTGCCGTGTCAGCCGGTGGTTATGAGCGAGGTCGCAAGCATCCTCCCTGCCGTTCTATGACTCTCCCTGCGTATGGTCGAGGCCGAGCATGGACGAAGCCTTCTTGACCCAGTGGCTCTCGCTTCGAGCCGTGGATGGTGTCGGCGATCGGACGTTATTGAAGCTCATTCACGCCTTTGGATCATCCGACGCCGTGCTGCATGCAACCAACGGTGATTTGGTCGCGGCAGGATGCAGTTCTGATTTGGCAGATGCCATTCGCCGTGGGCCGTCGGCCGAGATTCGCCGACAGATCGATCGCCAAGTCGCGGACGTTGCGCGCCTCAAGGTTCGGATCCTCACGTTCTTTGACGACGACTACCCCACGCGATTGAAAGCCATTCCCGATCCACCACCGTTGTTGTACGTGAGCGGGGAACTATTGCCACAGGACGCAGTGGGAGTGGCCATTGTCGGGGGAAGACGGGCGACTCCCGTTGGAAGAGTGATTACGGAAGAAATAGCAAAGAACCTCGCGGAATGCGGCGTGACCATTGTCAGTGGTTTGGCGCGCGGGATTGATGCGGCGGCTCATCGTGGCGCACTTGCAGGCAAGGGGCGAACGATCGCGGTGCTGGGCTGTGGGATTGATCGAACCTATCCGTCTGAACATCAGGCGCTTCGGCGAACCATCGAATCGCACGGGGCCGTTCTCTCGGAACTGCCGATCGGTGCGGCTCCTCAAAGTCACCACTTCCCACGGAGGAATCGGATCATCAGCGGGCTGTCGATCGGTGTGCTGGTGAGCGAGGCGGCGACTGATAGTGGGTCATTGATTACGGCGAAGTTGGCGCTCGAACAGGGACGAGAGGTGTTCGCGGTGCCAGGTTCTATTAAAGAAGAAGCTTGTCGAGGCTCAAATCGCTTGATCAAGGAAGGCGCAAAACTGATCGAAGGTGCGGGCGATATACTGGATGAGATTCTGCCACAAGTCGATGCACGGCAACGGGCGATGTTGCACGTGGATCGCACCGTAGCCGATGCCGTGGCTCCGTTGCGTCACGAAGAGGCGATGGTCTATGAAGCACTGTCTTATGAGGCACGGTCGGTCGATGCCGTGATCGAAAGCACCGGGCTGCATGCGGCTCAAGTCGTCGCAACATTACTTTCCTTGGAGTTGGGAGGGCGTATCCGTCAGTTGCCCGGTCAACAATACATTCGTCTCTGACCAGGATGTCAGAAAGATCCTCCAGGTTCACAGTTGTCAAGGTCGAAAATCACATGGAGTGACTCTCGACTCGGCGCTAACTTGTTTGTGTTCACTCGAAGCACCTGACGACAACGTTGCGGGAAAGCCTCTCAACTAGTGCCGACTGCCAATCTAGTTGCATGAATCTTCGATATTTGGTACGGATGATACAGTTTGCGAGGCGGAGACGGGGTTGCTATGGCAAAAAATCTGATTATCGTTGAGTCGCCGACCAAGGCGAGGACGATTACGAAATATCTGGGCCGGGGTTATACGGTCATGGCGTCGGTCGGTCATGTCAAAGACCTCCCGACCAGTAAGCTGGGCGTGGATCTCGAGAATGATTTTGAACCGCAGTACGTCACGATCAAGGGCAAGTCGAAAGTGTTGTCTGAGATCAAGAAGAAAGCGGAAGAGGCGGACAAGGTATTTCTGGCCCCGGACCCGGATCGTGAAGGGGAGGCTATCGCCTGGCATCTTGAGCAAGAGCTGCTTGGAAAGTCGAAGAAGAAAAAGCAGGAGGGAAAGATCTTCCGAGTGTTGTTCAACGAGATCACCCAATCGGCGATCAAACGCGCGCTGCAATCGCCTGGTGAAATCAATATGAACTTGGTCAATGCGCAGCAAGCCCGCCGTGTTCTGGACCGTATCGTCGGGTATCAAGGCAGTCAGTTGCTCTGGAATAAGGTGCGACGCGGCCTCAGTATGGGCCGAGTGCAGTCGGTGGCGATGCGATTGATTTGTGAGCGCGAAGCGGAGCGGGAGGCCTTTCGCAGCGAAGAGTACTGGTCGATTACCGCGTTGCTGGCCGGTGCCAATCCACCGGCGTTTGAAGCGAAACTCCATAGTATCGATGGCGGCGAGGCCTCGATTGAACATGCCGAACAGGCTGGTCGCATCGTCGGTGAGGTTCAAGGCAAGACATTCGTCGTCCAATCGATTGAACGCCGCGAAAAGAAGCGCAACCCTGTGGCACCGTTCATTACCAGTCGGCTGCAGCAGGAGGCATCGCGCAAGTTACATTTCTCGCCGAAGAAGACCATGACGCTGGCGCAGCAGTTGTATGAAGGGATCGAAATCGGCGCCGAAGGGGCAACGGGGTTGATCACCTACATGCGAACCGATTCACCGCGTATTTCCAATGAGGCGATGGCCGATGCGCGGGAGGTGATCCAGTCGCGATTTGGAGCGGAGTATCTTCCGGCCACGCCGAATGTGTACAAGACGTCAAAGGCCGCGCAGGAGGCGCATGAAGCGATCAGGCCGACAGCCGCGGCGCGTGATCCTGAGTCGATCCGTCAGTATCTGGACCACGATCAGTACAATCTCTACAAGTTGATCTGGAATCGCTTCATTGCGTCGCAGATGGTGCCAGCGATCTTGGATGTGACCCGCATCGATTCCTCTCCGGATGGAACGACGGCTCGGTACATCTTCCGCTCGACCGGAACCGTTGTGAAGTTTCCTGGGCACACCATCGTCTATATGGAGGGCGTCGATAAGGAAGCTCCCTCGCAAAAGCCTAAGGCTGATCAGGAGGCGGACGACGACGAACGGCAGCTGCCGGCATTGTCGGAAGGGGAACGGTTGCGACTCGTGGAGCAAGAGGCACAAACAGTGCCGGGCTTGCTCTCGAAGCAGCATTTTACGCAACCGCCGCCACGGTACAATGAGGCCTTGCTGATCAAGGAGTTGGAAGAAAAAGGGATCGGGCGCCCGTCTACGTATGCGGCCATTATTTCAACCATCCAGGACCGCAAGTATGTGGAGAAAACCGAAGGTCGGTTGGTCCCCACCGAGACGGGGAAGACGGTCAATGATTTTCTGTTGAAGGGATTTCCTCAGCTCATCAACGTTGATTTCACCTCACAGCTCGAAGAACAGCTAGATGCCGTTGAAGAGGGGAATAAACAGTGGGTCGCGGCCGTTCGAGATTTTTACGCGCCGTTCACCATGGAAATGGAGCGTGCCAAGGCGATCCCCGGTCCCAAAGATATCGTCGAGCCACCAACCAATATCCCATGTGAGAAGTGCGGCCGGATGTTGGAAATCAAATGGGGACGGAACGGCAAGTTTCTCGCTTGCCCTGCCTATAAGGACGATCCGCCGTGTAAGAATACCCAAAACTTCGAGAAGCTACCGGACGGGACAATTAAAATTGTCCCCAAGGAAGAAATTACCACTGATCAGAAGTGCGACAAATGCAGTAGTCCCATGGTGGTGAAGACCGGACGATTCGGCAAGTTCATCGCCTGCTCGGCCTATCCTCAGTGTAAGACCACCAAACCATTGGCCTTAGGTGTCAAGTGTCCTCAGCCCGATTGCGGTGGTGATCTGGTGCAAAAGCGGACGAAGAAAGGGCGGTCATTTTTTGCGTGCAGTAACTATCCGAAGTGCGAATATGCGTTATGGGATCGTCCGATCCCCAAGGCCTGCCCCACCTGCCAGGCGCCGTTCCTGGTCGAGAAAGTCAGCAAACAGGACGGCCGGAGCGTGCAATGCCGCAATCAGGACTGTGGCTATCGTGAGGCGGGATGACGTAGCAGTGCCCTCTCATTCATTCCCCCAGAGATCATTCAGCGGTTCGTTCCTCGCTTCGTCGCTCGTATCCTGGATCACGTCACCATTTCTCTCCTCCACCCGTGTATACTGCCGCATGATGCATCATGTTGTGACACCGTTGACGAAGCTAGTCCTTCGATCTCATCCATGAAACTCGCCAATTCGGTGTGCGTGATGTGTCTGCTTTTCGGAAGTCTGGCATGGCCTGCGCCGGGTGCTGCGGATGATTCGTCTTCGACATGGATTGGAAGGCAGTCGGTCGGGCTCATAGCCGGGGGCATGCTGCCCGTTCGCTTGTTGGAGCCTCAGGCCTCAAAACTCAACGGGGTCGCGGTCCATCCGTCGTGGCAGATCACGCTGACTGATCCTATTGGGGACAGCTGGTGGAGTGGGACGATGGCACTGGGGGCAGAAGCCGCATTCTTAGGAGTGACAGAACCAACTGGGGCCTATGGGGTCGGATTTACACCAAAAGTCATTTACACGTTCACCTCATTCGGTCCACTCCAACCCTATGTTGAAGGCGGTGGTGGCCCACTCTGGACGAATTTTGACGGCCGAATCCGGGAACAAGGGTCGGATTTCAATTTTCTGGTCTGGGGTGGGGCTGGTGCGACTTATGAGTTGACCGCACAGTGGGCATTGAACCTTGGCATCCGCTTCAGCCACATCTCCAACAGCGGCTTGGATACCCCCAACAGCGGACTCAACTACCTGCTACCGTTTGCTGGGGTCTCCGCGAAGCTCTTCTAATTTTTCCGCGCTATACAATTAGTCGAAAATTCTGGGCTTGTGGGATCGCTGCATGTACTCTGGGTAGGCGGCTCTTGCACCATTCAAAGAGGGTTCTGCAATGACGTTGCGTGCGAAGACACAAATGAACGGGGGTACTTAGCGAGATGTTTATCCTTCGAGTATGTGCCGTGACGGTCTTGTTCTATGTGGGCTTGGCGTGGTTGTCTCCGGTTTCAGCCGAGGAATCATCTGCGGGGATTGTTGGGAATCAGACCGTCGGGGTGGTCGTTGGCGGAATGTTGCCGGTGCGGTTGACAGACGGACAGTCGTCCAAACTGAACGGGGTCTCCGTACATCCTTCGTGGCAAATGACAGTCACCAATCCGATCGGCAATGAGTGGTGGAGCGGTTCGATTGCCTTAGGAGTCGAGATGGCTCTGTTAGGGATCGCTGAGCCAACCGGTGCGTATGGAGTGGGATTCACACCCAAGGCGGCCTATACGTTCACCTCCTTCGGCCGGCTGAAGCCGTACATCGAAGGCGGTGGCGGTCCACTCTGGACGAATTTCCAAGAGCGAATCCCCGAGCAAGGTTCGGATTTCAATTTTCTGGTCTGGGGTGGAGCCGGTGCAAACTATGCGTTGACCCCACGATGGGCGTTGAACGTCGGCGTCCGCTTCAGCCACATCTCCAACGCCGATACCGATACTCCGAACCGCGGAATCAACTATCTGCTACCGTTTGCCGGCGTTTCTGCGAAGATCTTCTGATCAGTAGGATGGGATTGAGGCCACCGTTCTCCTGGACTTCCCCAAAATCTGAACGCTGAAGAAGCAGGCGTCTCGCGTGCCTAGCTTGATACTTACTGTTCTCGTCGTTCCAGAGTTTTTGTCGTTAGACGACAGTCCGTTGGAGCCA
>DIHK01000044.1 GCA_002420115.1 Nitrospira sp. UBA5698 | reverse complement strand
ATCGCGAATTCTTCCGATTGCTTGGATGTTTCATTCAGAAGTTCCGTCCAGGTGTGGTGAAGGTCATCAAGATCAGCCTGGTGCTGTGTGAGGGTATCAGGACTGGCCAAACGTTCGACGGTATAGAGTTCCAGCGCCTGGCGTACTTCGTAGAGCTCCTCAATTTCCTCGGTCGTGTATTGCTTGACCACGTAGCTTCGATTGGGCAGTTTTCTGATAAAGCCATAGGAGGTCAAGACGCGCAGTGCTTCCCGAATCGGACTGCGGCTCATCCCAAACCGTTTGCACAATCCATCTTCAGTCAACCGATGTTCCGGCGGGTAGTGCCAATGGACGATCTCTTCCTTCAATGTCGCCACAACCGACGAGCTGAGGTTTGAAGAGGCAGGTTTCTCCTGTAGATCCTTCCGGCGGCTCATCTTCTTCATCGGTATATCTCCATGAGATTGACTTCGTATACATTCATGTTCAGCACGGTGAGTAGACGGCGTAGGATGACTCCATCACCGCAGTCTAATTTGCTCTTTTGGGTTTACCAATAATACGGCCAGGGGTGCCAATAGGGTGACCAGTAGGGACCCCAATAGGGGCCAGGGCCAAGGGGCCGTCGAATGCGTGGAGCTTCCTGTTCCTGTTCGCCCCACACACGAAAACTGGTCGCAGTCACAAGAGGATAACTGTACTCCGTTTCATCGAGCGGCAAGGTTATCGAACCAGCCATCTCACCCGTCACGGTGATGAATGTGCCTGCGGGGATGGTTGCGGGGTCAAGAAACTCCTTCCGCAGTGCGACGAACCGACCTTGAGACGTGCTGAGATCCGTGGTCGGTTGAAGTGAGTCGGCCAATGGCAACTGGAGGATTTCGATTCTAGTCCCCTCTTTGAGCCGGCGCGCTCCCAGCACCTTGCCTCCGAATGTGACGGGTTGTCCATTGTAGGACTCAGGGGCGGCTTTCACTTGCACAAAGGTCAACGGAGGCGCGCCGGACGAGAGCGTCTCAGTGTGGTCTCCGGTGAAGGCACAGCCGGAGATGATAATGGCAGTGCAGAGGCTCGTAGCTAGGAGTCGGTACATGGAAGCAATTATAACAAAGCGCACATGGGCTCTCCATCCGTTATAATAGTCCTCGCCCACTTAATCTGAGAAAGGAGTTGGACATGAAGAATCGGACGAGGTCAAGGTGGACGGTGGTGGTCTGGACGATGGGAGTGGCGGGGTTGCTGCTTGCCCCACTTGCCGCACAGGCAACCAAACCGGAGCTGAAGGGGAAATTCGAGATTCTCAAGGATGAGACGTCCACCCATCAACCGGGGAAAGTCAAAGTCATCGAGTTCGCGGATTTCTATTGTCCGCATTGTCATCACTTCGAAGAGACAGGGGTTCCTCTCCTCCTGAAAGAGTTTGGGAATCGTGTTGAGGTAACGATGGTCGGTTTTCCAGTTATCCCGGGGAAGCTGCCGACTCCCTTTGATATGTATGAGCAGGCCAAGATGATGGGCAAGGGCGATCAGATGAAGGCCGTCTTGTTTCGCACCATTCACAAGGAAAAACTCGATGGGGTGTTGGATCGTTCGATTCGCTCCTTGCTGATCAAGGAGGTCGGTTTGGATGTGGCGGCCTTTGAGGCTGGGATGGAAAGTGGAAAACCGGCCAAGCTGTTCGAAGAGGGGCGGAAGTGGGGTGAACGGGTCAAGGTGTCGTCGACGCCTTCAATCCTCTTGGACGGAAACATTAAGGTCGATGGGGTGAACATGACGCCGGAGAACGTCCTCACTATCATCCGAAGCATTCTCGAAGCGGATGCGAAGCGCTGAACGGTGAGGCGTAAGGGGTGAAGGGTAAGGTGAGTGACGGAAAGTAGAAACGAGAGCTGTGGATGGTAGCGTAGGACCGTATTTGTCCCCTCACGCCTAACCCCTCACCCCCTCACGGAATGAATATGGCTATCGATCCTATCTGTGGCATGACCGTCGAACCTGAGAAGGCAGCCGGCCGTTACGACTACAACGGCACGACTTACTATTTCTGTGCTGTTTCTTGCCTGGAACGATTTCGGGCCGATCCAGAGAAGGCGCTCAATAAAAAGTCGCTGAATGTCATCTCCATGCCTTCCCCCCGGAAGTCCCTGCCAATGATGCAGCCGATTCAACAGGGTGAGATAGACCCTGTCTGCGGGATGACGGTGCAACCTGCCACGGCTGCCGGTTCATACGAGTATCGGGGGAAAAGCTATTACTTCTGTGCCACGCGGTGCCTTGAAAAATTTCGTGATGATCCTGAGTATTACCTGCTTCCACCTGGCCAGCGAGTCCCCAAACCTGTTGCGATTCCCGCTGGTGGCGTCGTCGAGTATGTCTGTCCAATGGATCCGGAGGTGCTGGAGACTCAACCGGGAGCCTGCCGGATCTGTGGAATGGCGCTTGAACCCAAAGTAGTCTCAGCGGAAGACGTTGGCAACCCTGAATTGGAGGACATGAGTCGCCGATTTTGGATCTGCCTGGGACCAGCGGTGTTGGTGATGCTCATCGCCATGTCCGACATGATTCCCGGCATGCCGCTACACCATCGGTTTGGAGGGGCGGTGCTGAACTGGGCGCAGCTGCTGTTGGCTACCCCGGTGGTGCTTTGGGGCGGCGCGCCGTTCTTTCAACGCGGATGGGCTTCCATCGTGAACAGTGCGCCGAACATGTTCACACTGATCGCCATTGGGACCGGGGCCGCCTTTGGATACAGTGTGCTGGCGACGCTGCTACCAACGCTCCTGCCTGCATCTTTTCATCGACCTGACGGAACTGTTGCTGTCTATTTCGAAGCAGCCGCCATGATTACAGTGCTGGTGTTGCTCGGACAGGTGTTGGAACTGCGGGCGAGGAGTCAGACGAGTTCCGCGATCAAGAGTCTCTTGCGACTGGCTCCGGCGACAGCACGATTGGTCCGTCCGGATGGGAGCGAGGAAGATGTTTCACTGGATCAGGTGCATGTGGGGGACCGGTTGCGCGTGCGGCCGGGTGAACGGGTGCCGGTCGACGGGGTGGTGGTGGAAGGGAGTACCTCGGTTGATGAGTCGATGATCACGGGGGAATCGATTCCCATCGCGAAGGAGATTGGAGTGCCCGTGACCGGCGGGACGATGAATGGCACCGGGAGCATACTCATGCGGGCGCAACGGGTTGGTCGCGAGACGTTGCTCGCAAGGATCGTTCAGATGGTCAGTGATGCGCAGCGGAGCCGTGCTCCGATTCAACGGGTGGCCGACGTTGCAGCGGGGTACTTTGTACCGCTTGTCGTGTCGGTGGCAGTTCTGACAGCTATTGCTTGGGCTCTCTGGGGGCCTGAACCCAAGCTGGCCTATGCGCTTGTGAATGCCGTAGCGGTATTGATCATTGCCTGCCCGTGCGCCTTGGGGTTAGCGACACCCATGTCGATCATGGTCGGGACAGGACGGGGGGCGACAGCTGGTGTGCTCGTGAAGAAGGCAGAAGCGCTTGAGGTCTTGGGCAAGGTGGATACGATCGTGTTTGACAAGACCGGAACCTTAACCGAGGGGAAGCCGGCCTTGATGACCGTCCATGCGACTCCTGCCTGGAGCCAACAAGAAGTGCTCCGTTTGGCTGCGAGTCTTGAACAGGGAAGTGAGCATCCGCTGGCCGAGGCTATCGTGGCTGGCGCACGGAGCCGCAGGATTCCCACCGTTGCATCGAGACAGTTTCAATCAACCACAGGCAAGGGAGTCTCCGGTCTTGTTGAGAATAATTCTGTGGCCATCGGGACGGCGTCGTTTTTGAGGGAGACAATCGGTGTGACGGGCGGTGAGCTGACCACACTTGAAGCAGAGGCAGACCGACTCAGGCAAGAAGGACAGACAGTCGTCTTTGTCGGGATCGACAAAAAAGCAGGAGGTTTGCTGGGCGTGGCGGATCCGATCAAGGCCTCGACCGGAGATGCTGTCCGAATGCTGAAAGAGGACGGGATCCGGCTGGTGATGTTGACCGGCGATCATCAGCAGACAGCCAATGCCGTGGGCAGACGGTTAGGCCTTGACGATGTCAGAGCTGGAGTGTTGCCCAACCAGAAAGGCGAGGTTGTCGCCCAATTGAAAGCAGAAGGTCGCGTCGTGGCAATGGCGGGGGACGGGGTCAATGATGCACCGGCTCTGGCGCTCGCCGATGTCGGTATCGCAATGGGAACCGGTGCCGACGTTGCAATTGAAAGTGCAGGGATGACGCTGGTCAAGGGCGATCTTCGTGCCTTGGTTCGGGCCAGACGGTTGAGCAAAGCGACGATGCGGAATATCCGACAGAATCTCTTCTTTGCCTTCGTCTATAATCTCGTGGGTGTGCCGGTGGCGGCTGGAGTATTGTATCCGCTCTTTGGCGTGCTTCTTAGCCCCATGATAGCCAGTGCTGCCATGACGTTTAGTTCCGTCTCCGTGATCTCCAACGCGCTCCGTTTGCGTAAACTGGCGCTCTAATCACCTTGGGCGTGCAGCTCAACGATGAGGAATGACCACGCACTATCCAGACGTCTCTTGCGTAAGCGGGCAGGAGCGTTAGGGTTGCTCGCTGCGGTTCAATCGATTCTTTCGTCCTGCACGAGTCGTCGAGATCAGTGCAGCGCATCATGTTTGATGCATTTGAACAACTGTGCTAGCCTCATAGTGTGAAACGAGTAGGCCCTAATATACTTTCCTGGTCTCGCCTGATGGTCCTGGT
>DIHK01000029.1 GCA_002420115.1 Nitrospira sp. UBA5698 | reverse complement strand
AGGCACAGTTACTGCTGAATAGGATGATCAATCGCGTACTTGAAGCGCGGGCAACCCACACCGTTTAAGGAGGTATCATGACTCGCATCGCACAACTCGATCCGCAGACAGCCACCGGCCCAGCCAAGACGCTCTTCGAGGGAGTCCAAAAGAAGTTAGGCGTGGTCCCGAATCTGATTCGCGTCTTGGGCAACGCTCCGGCTGCGCTCCAAGGTTACCTCGGCTTCAGCGCCGCCCTTGGGGACGGAAGCTTTTCTCCGAAGCTCCGCGAACAGATTGCGCTCACAGTCGCCGAGACCAATCGCTGCGCCTATTGCCTCAGCGCCCATTCGTTCATCGGCGGTAAGCTGGGCTTGACGCAGCAGGACCTCGCCGATGCCAGGACGGCTGCGGCAGTGGATCCTCGCACTGACGCCATCTTGAAACTGGCACAGAGTATTGTGGTGCAACGCGGGGAACTTGGGGCGGCAGGACTCGATCAGGCGCGCCAGGCCGGGCTGACCGACGGAGACATCGTCGAGACCGTGGCGCATGTCGCGCTGAATATTTTCAGCAATTACATCAACCACATCGCCGGGACCGTCATTGACTTTCCGGAGGTCTCACTCACCAGCGGGTGCGCTGCCTCGTCCTGCGCCTGCGGGTAGAAGCGAGACGTTCAGGGAGTGTTAAGAGACAACATTTTGTTCGCTGAGATGTTGAGAACGGAGGAAGCAATGAAAACAGCAATCGTCATATTGTCCGATCCCAAGAGCGGCGCCGAAGAAGCGCTGGGACGCGTGTTCAATGCGCTCGCCCTAGCCGCTGAATCCAAGCAGAAAGGCGACGACGTCGCCATGGTGTTCAATGGGCCAGGCACCAGATGGCCGGCGGAGCTGACCAAGCTGACGCACCCGGCCCATGCGCTCTATCAATCCGTACGCGATGTGGTGCAGGGCGCGTCGTGCGCCTGTACCGAGGTGTTTGGGGCGACGGACAGCGTGAAGTCGTGTGGAGTGGCGAGCGTGAACGACAACGCCTTGCCGGGAACTGCGGGCCTCTTGAGCCTCAGGCGCTACCTGGCAGACGGATGGAGCGTGGTGGTGTTTTGACCAGTCGAGCAGGGGGGGAGGGAAGACGGCCTGAGGCCGTCTTCTCTCCACCCCGACGGGGGGCAAGACGATGGCGATGAAATATCTGCAGATGACGATGACCGAGTCGGTTCGCTCGGCCCAGCAACAGTACTACGGGCGCGCGTTGACGATCACCGATGCTCCTGACCGCGACCCGCTCGGTGAAGCGGAGACTGGATTCATCGCGGAGCGTGACAGTTTCTATCTGGGTTCAGTGAGTGAACAGGGTTGGCCCTATGTCCAGCACCGGGGCGGGCCGAAAGGTTTCGTGAAGGTGCTTGATCCCATGACACTCGCGTTCGCCGATTACCGGGGGAACCGACAGCTCCTCAGTACGGGGAATGTCCACGTGAACGACCGGGTGGCCTTGTTTCTCATGGACTATAAGAACCGGGCACGGTTGAAGATCCTCGGTCATGCGCGGGTAGAAGATATCCGGGAGAATGCGGCTATCACCGAGAGGTTCGCGCAGGGAGACATGCGGAACAAGGTCGAGCGAGTCGTCACCATTGAGGTGGTGTCCTACGACTGGAACTGCCCGAAGTACATCACCCCGCGCTATTCTCTCGACGAAGTGGAGGAGGCCATGGCGCCGTTGAAATCTCGTATCGCCGAGTTGGAAGCGAAGCTTGGATCCGTTCGAGCGTAGAGGAGGCAGACCCCATGCAACACGTATCGCGTCGACGGTTTATGAAACTCGCTTCGGCAACAGGTGCCGCACTGATGCTCGGGGATCTGACCGGCTCGCTTCCGTTCACTCGGTCCAGACGCGTCGCCTACGCGGCTGAACCGATCAAGGTCGGAATCATTGATCCGCTCTCCGGGCCATATAGCACGTCCTCCATTCATGACGTACACGGCGCGACGGTCGCAGTGGACCGTTTCAACAAGAGCGGCGGGGTGTTGGGACGGCCGGTGAGGCTTGTGGAGGCTGACGATGCCTCGAATGTCCGGACCGGACTCACGGCCGCTGCCAAACTTATCAAAGACGACCGTGTGGACTTCTTGATGGGCACCTTGAACGGAGAAGTCGCACTTGCAGTAGGCGATTTCGCGAAAGCAGAAAATAGACTCTTCATGGTGACCGGAGCGCATGTCCCGGAATTGACAGGATCCGGCTGTAATTCGCACACCTTCGTGTTCATGCCGAACGCTTGGATGCTGTCCAAAGCCGTCACGCCGTATCTCGTGAAGACCTATGGAACCCGTTGGTTCATGATCACCGCCGAAACGATGGATGGTCGAGCGGCGGAACAGGCAATGACTGATGCGCTCTTGGCCCGGGGTGGCAACGTGCTTGGCTCGGTCGGGACAGCCTTCGGGACCACTGACTTCGCCGTCGCGTTGACTCAAGCTAAGGCGGTAAAGCCGGATGCCGTGATTCTGAATCTCTACGGTTGGGATCTCGTTCATGCCCTGAAGGCCTACAGCAGACTTGAGCTGGCCAAAGAACAGATCGGTGTCGGTGGGATGGTCAGCGGCGAACAGATTGGGCGCCCGCTTGGCTACGCCGACCATGCCGGCATCTGGGGGTTGATCTGGGATCCGAAAATCAACAGGGATAGCTCAAAGCGGTTCATTCAAGGCGTCATCGATAAGTACAACCACACCCCGACCTCCCGCTGCTACCACGGCTATGCGGCCATGACGCAGATTCTAGAAACAGTCCAACGGGCCGGCACGACCGACACCCAGGCGGTCATCAAGGCGCTGGAGGGCCATGCATTCGACGGTTTGAAAGAAGGGCGTTCCTACTTCCGTGCGTCGGACCACCAGCATGTGCAGGATGTGCTGGTTGGAAAGGCCTATGGCAAAGAGCTGGGGCTGGGTCATTACCAACTATTGGCTACGGTCCCGGGTGATGCGGTTGCGAGCACGCCCAATCAGTCTCAATATCGGCTTTCGTGAGCTCTCACGATGACCATGTGTTGGTATCACCAAGGAGGATCGAACATGAACAGGACAACGTCATCACGTTCTCAACTGCGAAATCCATTGTCGTTTTTCACGGAGTTGTTGGACCAGCCGGCCTGGGTCGCGGGCTGGGTGTTTCTGTTGATGGTCATTAATATGGCCAGCCTCGCATTTTGGAGTGAACCGCTGGCCAAACTCATCCTGGTCGTCTTCATGCTGTCGGCCATGCTGATGATGGGGCTGTATGCGGTATTCGGTTTCGAACGGATCCTCGGCTTGGGACACGTATTTTGGATTCCCTTGCTGGGGTATCTCATTATTCAACTTCAACAGACCGAGGGGCCGTTTGCCGGGTATCTTCTCGTGCTGTCCATCAGCATCGGGATCTCCTTGATCTTCGACATCCGTGATGTGTGGATCTATCTGTCATCCAAACGGGCGCAGCACGAAGTTGTTGCTTGACGCCATTTCAAGAAAGGAGCATCGCGATCATGACACATTCTTCGAGGGCCATCTTGGGCCATACGACTCATGGACAAGGCAGCGAGAACGTGCTGTTGTTGCATCACTGGATGGGTGATGCGGGAAGTTACGATCCTCTAATTCCTTACCTCAACCAGGACCGCTACACCTATGTATTCGCGGATCTGCGAGGCTATGGCACGTCGCGACAGCTTGCCGGCGCCTACACCGTAGACGAGGTGGCAGCGGATGCTTTTCGTCTCGCCGACAGTCTTGGGTGGACGGAGTTCCATGTTATCGGGCATTCAATGTCCGGTATGGTGATGCAACGCATGATCCTCGATGACTGGCTCTCCGGTAGGAAGCGCATCAAGAGTGCTGTTGGGGTTACACCGGTCTCGGCAGATGGATACCCCGCCGACGAGGGAACCAAGAAATTCCTCTGGGACTTGATTCACCAGCGTGAACTGACGCAACAGGGTCTCTTGATGCTGACAGGGCAACGACTTTCACCTGTTTGGGCGAGCTCGCGAGCGACCAAGCATCTCCAGACCTCTACGAAGGAAGCCGTCCAGGGCTATTACCGGATGTGGCTGGAAACCGACTTTTCTGAGGAAGTCCGCAGCGCCAGGGTCGGCACGCCATTGCTGGTGATCGGCGGACGCCAGGATCTGCCTGGTTTTCAGGAGGAGCATCTGAGAAAGACTGTGGGGACCTGGTTCGAGAATACAGAGTTCACCTTCATCACAGATGCCGGTCACTTTCCGATGGACGAGACGCCGGTCTATCTCGCCAGCCTTCTTGAACGCTTTCTCGACGCCCATCGCGGTGTCCGCGAACATGAACCGGCATCTCGGCACAACGGTGGGGCATTGCTCGCGTGGTAGGGTCCCTCATTGATAGTGGGTCAAGGTCTTGTGACGTCTCGTGACTGAAGTGGTACTCCTGGGAGGTGATCAATGAAAGAGTCGAATCGTCCCGTCGCCCTCATTGTCGGTGGCTCCAGCGGAATCGGGTTGGCCACCGCGAAGCTTTTGTTGGAACGGAACATTGATGCGGTGATTATTGGCAAGTCTCAAAACAAGCTGGAGAAGGCTTTGCGCGAGCTCTCGGGGATCGGAACCGTTGAAGGACTTCCCGCTGACTTGTATGCACCGAACGATGTCCAGCGTATCGTTGCGTTCGCCGGGGATCACAGTCGTCACATTAAATACTTGGTGAATGCGGCGGGGTACTTCAAACCTACCTCGTTTCTCGATCACACTCCTGAGGACTACGACACCTATCTGAATCTCAATCGAGCCCTCTTCTTCATTTCCCAGGCCGTCGCCAAGAACATGGCGGCGAACGGCGGTGGTTCGATCGTGCACATCGGATCGATGTGGGCGAGACAAGCCATCAAAGCGACGCCGTCCTCTGCCTATTCCATGGCGAAGGCAGGACTGCATGCGCTCACACAACACATGGCCATGGAGTTGGCTGGCCACAATATCCGCATCAATGCCGTGTCACCGGCTGTGGTGAAGACTCCGATTTACCAGGCCTTCATCGAGCCCAGTCAAGTCGAGGAGACGTTGTCCTCTTTCAACGGATTTCACCCGATCGGCCGGATCGGCCAGCCTGATGATGTTGCCCGAGCCATTACATTCTTGCTGAGCGACGATGCTGCCTGGGTGACCGGTGCGATTTGGGATGTCGATGGGGGCGTGATGGCGGGGCGTAACTGATCAGCGACGGGAAAGACAGACCCACTTCAAGCTGGATAACTTACTGCAAGTGTTCCTCAAACTGTAATGTCG
>DIHK01000072.1:118160-134172 GCA_002420115.1 Nitrospira sp. UBA5698 | reverse complement strand
AGCCATTCCTATCCCCATTGCTGGCGCTGTAAGAATCCTGTGATCTTCCGTGCCACCGAACAGTGGTTCGTGTCCATGGAGATCAATGACTTGCGGAAAGCGGCTTTGGCAGAGATCGAACAGGTTCGGTGGATTCCGAGCTATGGCCGCGATCGAATTTTCGGCATGATCGAGAACCGACCGGATTGGTGTCTCTCACGTCAGCGTGTATGGGGTGTCCCGATTCCGGGGTTTACCTGCGAAGGCTGTCGGCATGTCCTGGCCGATCCGGTTGTGATCGAGCATATTGCGAGCCTGATGGAATCGAAGGGGGCGGATGTGTGGTTTGAGCGGTCCGCCTCTGAGCTATTGCCCGCTGGAACTACCTGCCCGAAGTGCGGAGGGGCGACATTCGAGAAAGAACGGGACATTCTCGATGTCTGGTTTGAGTCTGGGGTGAGCTACGCCGCTGTGGCGAAGCCAAAGAAATGGTGGCCAACCGATTTGTACCTCGAAGGGTCAGATCAGCATCGTGGCTGGTTTCATAGTGCCCTGCTCGCTGGAGTGACCACGGATCATCGAGCGCCCTACAAAGCTGTCTTGACCCATGGCTTTGTGGTGGACGGACAGGGCAAGAAAATGTCCAAGTCGGCGGGGAATGTGGTGGCGCCACAGGACGTCATCAAACAGTCGGGTGCGGAAATCCTGCGCCTCTGGGTGTCGGCACAGGATTATCGTGAAGACCTTCGTATCTCACAAGAGATTCTGAATCATCTTATCGAGGCCTATCGGAAGATCCGCAACACGTCCCGATTCCTGCTGAGCAATCTGTACGATTTTAATCCAGATGTGCACCGTGTCCCATACGAGCAGTTGCCTGAATTGGACCGTTGGGCTTTGATGCGCCTTGGCGAGCTGATCGCCAAAGTTCGCCGGGCGTATGACGATTTTGAATTTCACGCGATCTTCCATGCCGTGAACAATTTTTGCTCTGTCGATCTCAGTGCCGTTTATCTGGATATCCTGAAGGATAGGCTCTATACATTCCGTGCCGACTCTCCAGTACGGCGCGGGTCCCAAACCGTCTTGTTCGACATCACGGTTGCGTTGGCTAAACTCCTGGCACCGATCTTGAGTTTTACGGCCGAGGAGATATGGCGCATGTTGCCGGACGTGGTGCGTAAGGAGGGGATGAGCGTCCACCTCACCCCGTTTCCTGAGAATTTTGTCGATTGGCGGGACGCGAAATTAGCGGCACGATGGGAACAACTCTTGGCGTATCGATCACTGGTTCAGGGAGAGCTGGAGGCCCGTCGTCGGGAGAAGGTTATCGGCTCCTCGCTCGAGGCGCATGTGCATATCGAGGCCGGACCTGATGCCTACCAATTTCTGATCGCGTATGCCGAGGAGCTCAGCGCATTCTTCATTGTGTCACGAGTGACGGTGAAGCGAGCCGAAGGAAAGATGGAGGACATTCGCGTGACGGTTGAGCGGTCGAATGCGGCAAAATGTGAGCGTTGCTGGAATTATCGGGAGGCTGTCGGAAGTGAGACCACCCATCCGACCCTCTGTGATCGTTGTGTGGAGGCAGTTCGTTGAGCCTGTCAATGCTCCGGAATATGGTGCTGGCGTCGGTGACCGGGGGCATTATCCTGCTCGATCAGCTGACCAAGCAGCAGATCATGCAGACGATGCGGCTCCATGAGTCGATTCCCGTCATTCCCAATCTGTTCAGTCTGACCTATATCCGCAACCCTGGTGCGGCCTTTGGTCTCTTAGCTGGCAGTAGTAACGCGTTCCGCATGGTCTTCTTTGGGCTGACGTCGATCTTTGCGCTTGGTCTGCTGGGGACCATCTTGTTACGGATGCCGGAGGAGGATTGGATGGGGCGAGTCAGTGTTGCCGCGATACTTGGCGGGGCGATCGGGAACTTGATCGATCGACTTCGCTTCGGCGAGGTGATTGATTTTCTGGATGTCTACGTTGAGAGCTACCACTGGCCGGCGTTCAACGTCGCGGATTCAGCGATCACCGTCGGGGTGATCGCCCTCATCATCCACTTTGCATTCGAAAAGCACCCCGAACCACCTGAGGCATCGGAGACGTCGTCGGCCTCCTAAGCTGAGAAGTGCTGAGTCCTGGGTGCTGAGTTATGAGTCGAGCCCAATACCCAGCACTCAACACTCAGAGTCAGGCCGGCATCCGGACGATAAACCCGCCCTTTTCCTTCGCCTGTTTTTGCTGTTCCGGTGAGAACATAAACAGCGGTTCGCTGTGACAGAACTGACATTCCTTGGTTGTGATCGTCGCATCGGGCTCCCCGATACTGACCAGGTACTCCTTTGCGAGTTTGAGTGCGGTGACCTCATCTGTCGTCATGACATCGAAGTGAATGCGGCCACTCTTGCCGTGAACCCAGGTGTCGTAAACGTGAATCGTATCCGAAGACATGCCCAACTCCTTTCAGCGGACAACCAACATGACTACAATGCCGAGAATAATACGATAGTAGGCAAAGACGCGCAAGGTATGCCGTTGGACATAGGTCAGAAACACGGCAATGACCGCCCAGGCGACCAGGAAGGAGATCACCATCCCAAGACCCAGTGCCAGAAAGTCTTGATCGTTGAACGCCCCGCGTGCCTTCCAGGTTTCATACAGCGTGGCGGCGATGATCGTGGGAAGTGCGAGAAAAAAGGAATATTCCGTTGCCACTTTGCGGTCCAATCCCGCCAGCAACCCACCGATGATCGTGGAGCCAGAACGTGACATGCCGGGAATCAGGGAGGCGCATTGTGCCAGCCCAACCCAGAGGGCATGCAGTGGTGTGATTTGCTCGAGGCTCATGGCAGAAGCGGTGCGTGTACGCGCTTCCACGAGGAGAATGATGATCCCCCCCAGAATCGACGTGAAGGCCACTGTGAGGGGCGTGAAGAGATAGGATTTGATCCATCCATGGGCCAACAGGCCAAGGATCGCAGCCGGGAGAAACGCGATTCCTAACCCGAAGATAAACCATGCGTTGGGATGGTTCTGCATCGAAGCCCTGAGACGACCAGTCCACGTCGTGGAGGACGGGTTGCCGAGGGAGGTCCAGAGCGTCTGACGTTCTCGCCAAGCCCCAGACAGCAGCCGACCGATCTTCTCCCGTTCAAAAGCGATGACCGCGAGGATGGCGCCCAATTGGATGGAGATTTCTGCGTTGGCGGCCACATCGCCGGTGAATCCCAATGCATGGCCGACCAGGATCAGATGGCCGGTGGACGAAACTGGTAAGAATTCCGTCAGTCCTTCGACGACTCCGAGAATCACGGCGAGAACCGGGCCCCATTCGTTCATGCGTACACCACCTAGTAGGCTGTTAAAAAACTACTGTGAATCGCGTTCACCCTCGACATCTTGAAAGCTGCTGACCGGACCAGGATAGTAGGCAGGATGTTCAAACAGACCATCCAGCGAGGCCGCAGCGAGCGAAAAGGCGAAGCATACGTTGGGTCGTATGTTGAGCTTTTGCACGACGCGAGAACAAAGCTGGTGGACTTTTTCAACATCCTGTTGGGATTGAAGGACAGAGAGGTGTAACCCTCCCTTACCCGCTTTGATAGAATGGAAGCGATCATCACAGAGCCGTGGAGATCCGTCAAGCGGCAGATACGCATTTCTTTCTGATGACACCGCATAGGGGAGGCGTTCGCACAACAGTAAATCTATTGACAACGACTGGATGTTGGCATACACACAATGCATGGTACGGGTTTCATACCAAGACATCTGGTAGGATTTGATGGAGGGAGGGTCGCATGAGACGTGAGTGGACGGTGGTCGTGCTGGTCGGGGCAATATTGGCCACGGGATGCGTATCCAATAAGAAGTACCAAGCGGCGTTAACCGAAGCGGATAATGCCAAGATGGAGCTCGAGAAGGCTCGGCAACAGAAGAGCGCCATGGATCAACAGGTCCGCACACTCAAAGAGCTGAACGTGAAGTTCGGCAATGAGGCCCAGGCGGTTCGCGATGAACTCCAACGTGTTGAGCATGGGCGCGATGCGGAACGAGGGGCGATCGAAGGGCGCACGAAAGACCTTGAAGAGAAGGTGAAAGCGCTCACGGCGCAGAACCGAAATGTAAAACAAGAATATCAGGATGTGAAGCGCAATAACGATACGTTGAAGTCGCTGGTCGCTCGGTATCAAAAAGAGCTGAAAGACCGTTCTCATAGCGGCTCAGCAACTGCTGCCACGTTGACTCCGAATCAGCTTTCTTCCGGCACGGCTCAGGCAACTCAGGCCGCAGCATCGGCGGCGATGAATATCAATAAAGTGTCGGCGAACGACATGGTGCTCTTCCTCGGTCTGAAACAGGATGAGGCGGAACGCATCGTGGGGAATCGCCCCTATCGGGTGAAAGGTGAACTGGTGGCGAAGAATGTGGTGCCAAAGGAGACCTTCGACCTGATTAAAGATCGAATCTCCGTCACGCCGTAGAATAGATCAGCGGCAGTTTCTCTGTATACCACGGGTCGTTCTCCGAAAGGAGAACGGCCCGTTTCTTTATGTGACCCACCAGCAACGTGTGTTGTTCGACTCTGTTTATGGTCGAGGGGGATAAGTTTGCACAACGATCTCCGACAGCGAGGGGTCCTGGCTAATGATGTAGTGGATGGGTGGTTGGAAAATGGAGGTCTTGTCGGTCAGCACTGATTCTCGTAGCTGATGTCGAGGGGAATCATTGAGGAGCGTTCTATCGAAGGTTGCCGAAGGGGCTGTGTCCGTACGAGAGAAGCGAATGACGAGCATGTCGGGTGTCGATGGGACCGAAATGGTCAGGGGGGTGTGGGCCGTGAGCTTGGATCGGGGTTGGTCCGTCTCTGCGATGGGGAAAAGGAGTTGGGGATTTGAGGAGCCAACCTGGTTCCATACTTGTAGGAAGCCGTCTTGATTGGACTCAACCGTAAGTTCCACTGGCGCTTTGGGCGTGGCCGTATCCGTGGCACCATCCTGGGAGTGTTGGGCCTGTTCTCTGGGGGTGAGACTATATCGAATACCGAGTGGTTGAAGTGGGGAGCCGCGATTGCTCTTGGCCATCGCCAATGATTGGGGGGTGAGTTCTGACTGACCCAGCGACTGAGTCGATTCGCTCGCAGCCTTCTCGCGTCGTCGAGTATCCCCTGCCATCGATTTATCTTGCCCCTGTGGTCCTGTCCCATAGAAAAGAGAACGAGCACTTAGAGAAGCACGTTCTTGGGAGGGCGTTGGGCTATCGGCTCTAGACTGGCTGTGCGAAGCTGTAGCAGCTGAGTAGGATGGCGGTGAGGGGGGAGCGGTCAATTGCGGAGCGGATTTGTCAGTTGATGTGGGCAAGATTTCAGACAATGGCTCGATCTGCTTTTTTATCCTATCAATCTCTTCATGCAGTACTGGAGCATCACGTTCTAAACGATGAGTGCGTTGCTCATCTGGTGTTGTGTGCGGGCGAGGAGCTTGAGAGGATGTCTTGCCCGTGGACGCCTCTTTTCTCGGTGGAAGTGACGAGCGGGACTTCTGTTCTGACGTCGTTGAGGGGGCGTTCGTCAGGGGAGTGGCAGGTTGGGTTGGGGCGGGAACGGGCGATGAAGGGAGAAGAGGTCGTGCCTCTTCCTTGGCGATGGATTGGGCTTCTTGACGAAGACTCTCTTGGTAGACGCGTGTTCCGAGCACGACGGCAAGGACTGCACCGGCGAGGCCACCAGCCCAGGCGAGTCCAGCTGGATGACGGAACCAATCGAACCAGGATGCGGCGCCGATGGCGCTTTCTGCCTGAGTCGTGTGCAAGGCCTGCAAGAGTCTGCGGCGCACAATGGGATCAGCGAGGAGTTCCTTCAGTGCCTGCTCATCAGCGAGTGCGTTGAATAGGTCCTGATTTCCTAGGGCTGCCCTGTAGAGCTGTTGCTTCTCCTCAGCTGTCAGCATATCAGCCGCAAATCCACCGAGAAGTTTTTCGAGATCGTGGTCAGGCATGGTAACGACGTGTAAAAGGTGAAACGTAAAAAGTGAAACGCACGTGTGAGACGGTCATTCCCATGAACCTCCCATGAGGCCAAGGAGTTGCTTTCGGCAGCGTAGGTCCCAGGTATAAATCGTATTGATCGAGGTTTGCCCCATCAATTGCTGGATCTCTGGAAAGCTCTTTCCTTCCAATTTCCATGTGAACAATTCCCGGCAGCGTTCGCCCAGTTGCGTGATAGTCGTGAGGAGTCGGTCAACTCGCTGTTTCTGATCGAGTTGAACCATGGGATCGTCTCCGGTATCGGTCAGCGGCATCTCCTCGACTGATTCCTGATTATACTCACCACGTCGCAAGGCCTTGCGATGGGCATCCAGCATTTTGTATCGCAATACCTGAAAGGCCAGGGGGACGAGCTCGACCAGTTCTGTCACATGTGAATACTTGTCGTGCAGAACGGCTAAGACGTCCTGCGTCAGATCTTCAGCCTGATCTCTTGATAGACGTGATGTTGCAAACGCGAGAATCCTTTCGCGAAGGGTGATCAGTATCTGGTCACGGTCCATCAATGGTCAGCAAGTGAAGTGGTTGTCGAATTCGATAACAGGTCGCCGATCGATCGGAAGCGGAGATTGAGCCCTGCGCAGACTTCAACTTGCCGGTCAAAGCGGTTCTTTGTGCGGATCATGTCCCACAACTTCCCAAAGCCTACACGCCCCCAAGCCGCCATGTGGAACACCGATAGTGGATAGTCCGTTCCAAAGAGCAGGCGAGATTGCACTTCTGGATGATGTCTGAGGTGCAGCAACATCTTCAGTCGATGGGGTTGAGTCAGGGCCGAAATGTCGGCATAGAAGTTCGGATAACGCTCGCACAGTTCACGAAAAGTTGGAAGAAACTTTTCATACAGCATCAGCCCATAGCTACAGGCGTGGGCAGCAATAACGGTCACCCCTTCGTCCAGCGCCAGGCGGAGTCGATCGGGGTCTCCCAGGGATTGGTCTTTGCCGATCAAGCTAAATTCATACCCAACATGGCTCAAGAATGGCAGTCTTCGTTGAGCCAATGCGCGATAGAACGCCTTATATCGCTCATCCGCTGGATTGAAGTGTTGCGCGTTCGGTAAGACTTTGATGAGCACAGCTCCGGCGTCTGCACAGCGGTGCACTTCGTCGATCGCATCCTCGCGTTGCGGATTGATAGATGGGCCGGCTAAAAAGACATCAGGATAGTCTCGAACGGCCTTGAAGACATAGTCGTTACTGACAAGAAAGTCAGTGTGCTGGCGATTGAGGAGACCGGTCTGATCATAGAAGCCATCCATTCCGAGGAGCACGACTTTCTGTACGTACCGTGACGCGCGTAACTCTGTCAGAAGATGGTCGAGGTATTGCTGATTGGTCTCACGTGGATGGGAAGGCGAGAGCTCATGTTTCCATAAAAGAAATCGAAACAGCGGGCTACGAAGCAACTTCGGTGAGATGAAGCATCCATTGTCGCCGTCCGGCAGGGCGGCTAAGTGGACATGGCAGTCGATCAGGGATTTCTGGGCCGTGGTTCGTGAAGCGTCGCTCGTGAAGCGTGGTTCGAAATGAGTCATCGGTTGGTGGGCCACCCTGGTAGCCGCCCTCTTCCCCTGCGAGATCCGCTTCACGTTTCACGCTTCACGTGAAGAGAGTCGTTCCGCTGCGATTCGTTTTACGCCTCGCAAATCAAGTTTGCCGGTTCCAAGGACGGGTAACGCGTCAACTTTCACGAAGTGATGCCGAGACGGGATGAAGAGATTCGGGAGACCCATGGCGGACAGTTTTGAGAGGATATCGGGAATGGTGACGTCGTCCACTGTATGCAGGACGGCCAAGCGCTCTCCTTTTTTCTCGTCGGGCAGACCGGTGACGGCAAAAACTTGCACCTCAGCACCGGCTGCTTGCTGCAGGGCCTCCTCAACCTTGCCGTGGGGAACCATTTCTCCGCCGATTTTGGAGAAGCGAGACAATCGGTCGGTGATGGTCAGGAATCCATCGTCATCCAACGCCGCAATATCCCCGGTGATGTACCATCCGTCCCGCATCACTTGAGCGGTTAAGTCTTCTCGACCCAGATACCCGTTCATGACATTCGGCCCTTTCACCAGCAACATGCCCGGTGTGCCTGAAGGCAAGGGGGTGTAACTATCGGGATCCACAATCTGTACGGAGACTCCTGGTAGAGGCTGCCCGACCGTCCCGCGGCGTGAGGCTGGTTGATAATATCCGGCGGCCCGGAAGTCCGGGCAATTAACGGCAATGACGGGTGCGCATTCCGTAACGCCATAGCCTTCGATCGGTCCGACTCCGAACGTATCTTCCACCGCCTGGGCGAGGCGGGCGTGAAGCTTTTCCGCACCGGTGAGGATCACCCGGACCGAGCTGAATTGTTCCGGGGTACAGCGGCGGGAATAGAGCTGTAAGAACGTCGGCGTGGTGACGAGGAACGTGACGCGATATGTTCTGATCAGTTCGCCGATGGCGGCCACATCAAGCGGCGACGGATGAAAGATCATCGGGGCGTTGTTGGACATCACGAACCAGAACACCATGTATCCGAACGAATGGAAGAAGGGCAAGATGCCGAGAACTCGTTCATCCTGGTAGAGATGGAGCATCTGTGTCGCGCCCTGGCAGTTGGAGTCGACGCTGAAATGAGAGAGCATGACGCCTTTGGGTTCACCGGTGCTGCCGCTGCTGAAGATGATGGTGGCAAGGCTATCGGGCGTCAGCGGTGTGGTCTGTCCACAGACCCGTTCGATGATCCGGCAGGGCGCAAAGAGTGCCAGCAAGGCAGCCTGAAGTTTATGGCCTTTGCTGATCGTTTTCGCGAGGTCCTCCAGCCAGAGGATTGAGGGGCCCTCCGGCAGCTCAAGCTTGGCTTTCTCCACGAACAGGCGGCTCGTTACGATGGTGCGAAGCCCCGCGAGCTGTACCGCAGCTTCCAATCCGGATTTGCCGACCGTGTAATTCAGGTTCACGATGGTTTTCCCGCAGAGGGGAGCGGCGACGTTGACCAATGCCCCGGCGACCGTGGGTGGCAGCAGCACCCCAACCCGCTCCTGTCCGTCCCAATAGGGGCGTAGCGTTCTGGCCAGGACGATCGATCCGATCAAGGCTTGCAATGATGAGACATGGGGGCGATTCTGGTCGGCCATGGCCAGGCTGAATGGCGCACGCCGCATCGAGCGAATAAATTCTCGATGGAGTGGACGGCGATGGGGCTTTCTCAGCTGCCACGCTGCCTCACCCAGCTGGCGGATCGTTCCACGCAGTTCATGGGCCGACGTCGTGGACGGGAGAGGAGCTCCGAATGAGACTGTGACGGGGTAAGGGAGTTGTTCAGGCAGTTTCCACAGAAAGCGTCCACGATTGAAGCTGAAGATGCTGCCCCAGATACGATCCAGGTGAATGGGAATGATCGGAACCGTTCGCCCCTTAACGATCCGTTCAAACCCGCGCCGGAACGGCAGGAGTGTCCCGGTTCTGGTGATCTGGCCTTCCGGAAAAATGCAGACGAGGTCGCCGTGGTCGAGGGCCGCACCTGCTTCCCGGAGTGCTTTGAGAATGACGCGCAATCCGCCATGTGACGAAATAGGAATGACGCCGAGCGCTTTCATGAAGGGTTTGAAGAGTGGCTGCTCGGCATATTGGGCGTCGACCACAAACCGCACGGGGCGATCAAGGCTGGCGATCAGGAGCAGACCATCCACAAACGAGACATGATTGGGAACCAACAGTGCGCCTCCCGATGGCGGCAGGTGTGTTTCTCCGATGATGCGGAGGCGATAGAGGGTATGCGTGAGTAGGACAAGGATGAGCCGAAGCAACGTATCGGGTAACAGCCACAGGGCATAGAGCATGCCCGCCAAGGTCATCCCGGCCGTCGCGAGGAAGATACTGGTGGTTGAGAGACCGGCAGTGGCCAGCCATCCGCCGGACAGTGAGCCGAGGAGGATGCCTGTGAAGACACAGGTGTTGGACATCGAGATCACGGCTCCGCGCCGATCGGGCGGCGATTTCCATTGGAGGATGGCATTCAATGACACAAAGATGAATGCGCTGGCGATGCCGAGTGCGCCTAAGAGAAGAAATGTTCCAGAGAGTGGGGGCGCCAGAAGTCCGAGAAGGAGCAATGCCGTGAAGACGCCGATGGCGCCTAACGGGATGAGTCCGTACTCCACGCGGTTGCGTGAAATCTTTCCCACCAGGATGGCGCCGATCCCAATGCCGACCGACAAGAGTGTGAGCGGGAGCCCGGACATGGCGTCGGAGAGCCGGAGCACGGCCTTGGCGTAGACGATCACGTTTTGCATAAACAGACTGGCGATCGTCCAGAAAAATATTTCCATCGGGATGGCCATCTGCAACATGCGTTCGGTGCGAATGGCCGCCCACGCACCACGAACCGTGGCGCCGATCCCGCCATCGGTTCGGGCCGGTAACACGGGTGGGATGGAGAATGCTGTGATGAGACCGACGACGGATAATCCTGTCAGCACGAGCGGAGCCAGCCAGGTATGAGATCCTGCCATCTGTAATAAGAAGCCTCCGGCGGCCGTTCCCGTCAAGATTGCGGCAAAGGTCCATAGCTCAAGGAGGCCGTTGCCGGCAGCGAGTCGCTCATGTGGGACTAATTCCGGAAGAATCCCATATTTCGATGGGCTGAAAAGCGCACTGTGGATGCCCATCCCACAGAGGACGATCAGCGGAAGCATGCCACCGGCAGGGTTGATCCAGAGTGCCATGGTGCCGGCTGCCATCAGGAGAACTTCGACAACTTTGATGCTGATGATGACCGTTCGCTTGCTGATACGATCGGCGAAGGTGCCGCCGACCAGCGAGAGGAGCACCAGTGGTAGGGTGAAGATGACAAACGCGGTGGCAGTTTGGGTTTGAGCAACGGTTTCCAGCTCAGGCCCTGGAGCCATCCCTGCGGTCGCCTGCCTGATGGCCAGCAAGGCCACCATGAGTTTCCAGGCATTGTCGTTGAAAGCCCCGCAGAACTGTGCAATCAGGAGGCCACGAAGGGTACGGGAAACAGGTTGTTGGTCAGGACCGGCCGCAGTGGTCATTCGTGCCGACTATTGTGCCTGATTGTGAGGGGTGGGGGAAATAGGCAACCCTTCCAGTTCCATGATTCTTAAGGCATTGGTCGTCGGGCAGGGGCCTGGCCTCAGCTGGTAGTCGAACGTGAGGGTTCCGTTTGCCACGGTTTCTTGGAAGTGGGCGTTTCGTAATCGTGGGATGACCTGCTCCAGGTCCGCTAACTCCAAGTCATGTGTGCTGACGAGGCCAAATCCGTGCCCCTTGGAGAGGGCGGTGATATAGGCTTGGCTGCCGATGAGCCGTTCCCGGTTGTTGGTGCCTTTAAAGATCTCGTCGATCAGAAAAAGCACGGGAGGCACGGTCCGATCCTTGGTGGCGTCGAGGATCGTTTTGAGTCGTTTTACTTCAGCGTAGAAGAACGAGAGTCCAGCATCGAGCGAATCGTCAACACGGATGCAACAGGCGAGTCGGCTCCAGGTCCAGTTGAATGATTGCGCACAGACAGGAGCACCGGCTTGCGCCAGGCAGAGGTTGATGCCGATCGTTCGTAAGAATGTGCTCTTGCCGGACATATTCGAGCCAGTAATCAGGTAGATCGAGCCCAGTTCAGCCATCTCGACATCGTTCGCGATGCGTGTCCCTGGAGGCAGCAAGGGGTGTGCGAGTCGGCTCGCGCGGAGGGTCGGAGGAATCTGCTGTTGCCCATCCGTGGTTGTGAGCGGAGTCGGCCAAATGTAGTCAGGATGGAGATAGGCAAAGGTCGCGAGCGCTGACGCGGCCTCGACTTCCGCCAGGGCGTCGAGCCACTGCGGGAGTGCTTGTTGAATCCGTTCTTGTACCTGAATGAGCCGGCGCAGAAACCAGAGGTCCCACGGGCCAATAGCATTAATCGTCAGATGGACGAGGGGGTGGGCTTTAATGCTGACGGCATGCAGGGTACGGGCGGCCTCTTTGAGCTGCTGTATAGGACTGACGTGGCCGATCAGAGCGGCCCAGGTTGACGCCAGAGTTGTCTCTCGGTGCGCCGCATATCGTTCGATTAAGCCAAGGACCGTGGCCAGACGCTCGGTTTCGTGATGCAGGCCGACCGCATGTTCCAACAGCTCTTCTCCCTGATCGGTCATAAAGTAGATCAACACATAGGCGGCAAATGAAAACATCCAATAGCCAGGGAGGAGTCCGAACAGCGTGGCGAGGCCTAGGCCGATCGTTGTCGAGGCAAGGAGCCCCTGGACGACAAGGATGGTATTCAGGTGGGGGAGTCCGAGCCGGTGCTCGATGACCGCAGCCAACCGTTTGCCGTTGATCTCTTGGTCACCTGTGAGCTTGGCATCAAGTGTGAGCCGGTCACGCAATAAGGGACGAGACGTCAGTTCCCTGACGAGAGCTTGCCTGCTGCGCCACTGTTCGGGAGAAGGTGGCTGGTTGAGGAGCCAGTTGCGCACCCGTTCTCGGCCCTGGTCAGAGATGGTCGTGTCGAGCAGATGGGTCAGAGAATGGGGACCAACGAGGTCGAGATCTGCCGCGTAGGGGTGAGAGCTCCGCTCGTCGGTTGGTCTTGTCGGGATGTTTCCCCAATCCAACGCCATGCGGGCAAGGTGTGTCCGTTTAATCTGCGTCCACTGGCGGAGCCGATGAATCTGGGCCTCCACCTTGTTATGATAGGCCGCAACGGCGATAAAGATGGCCAGGAAAAGAGCGAGAGACAGGTTGCCGCTCTGGTACCAGTTGAGCTTATAGAGGGTAACGGTACAGATCAGGCCGGCGAGGAAGATAGCCAACCGCCACCGGGTGAATAGGGCGCTGGTCTTAGAGCCCTGAGCAATAAGCCGGTCTGTACGGCTGATGATCGTCTCAATCTGGGTGGTGCGTGAGCGTGCCATAACAAGCGACCTTACTGGAACGGGTGAGGGACGTCAAATTGCGAAGCGGTGTGCGTGAAGCGTGACAACTCGGATAAACCATAGAGACGAAACACGATCCATTGTTGACCATGCCGAATGATTGGGTAGATGTGTGCATTCATGGTGTTCTTGATACAGGCGAACTGCTCAGTCGTCTTGATGATGCAACGGTACAGGGAGCCTGGGAGGATGATGATGAGGGGAAGGTCCATCTCTATTGGGCGGAAGCCCAGTGGACTGAGGCTCGGCTTTCAGCGCTCCGTGCGGCCCTTGCCGATGTGACGGAAGCATGTCAGGAGCACTTGCTCTCCGTGACGCGTGTGCCGGCTCAAGACTGGAACGAAGCCTGGGCTCGTTCGGTTAAGCCGCTGCGCATCGGTCGAGTCGTCATCCGTCCGAGTTGGGAGCCGGCTGAGCTCAGTTCGCGTGACCTCGAAATCATCTTGGATCCCAAGCAGGCCTTCGGCACAGGGCACCATGCGACGACACGCATGCTGCTGGAGTGGTTGCAAGAGGATATTCGAGGAGGAGAACAGATTCTGGATGTCGGAACGGGAAGTGCCATTTTGGCCATGGCCGCCGTCAAGCTCGGTGCGGCCTCGGCAGTTGGTGTCGAAATCGATCCCATTGCCGCAGACTGTGCGAAGGAGTATGTCGAGCTGAATCAGCTGACGGATAGGATTAACATCGTGACGGGCACGCTGGCTGACCTGCCACGGGAGAACCAGAGGCCCATCGATCTGGTGCTGGCGAATCTTGATCGGCAAACGGTCTTAAGCCTTGCGAAGGACTTGGCATCCATTGCATGTGGAGGGGCGAGGGTTCTAGTCTCCGGCATTCTTGTTGAGCAAGAGTCTGAGATCGTCGAGCGGTTTTCTCACTTAGGTCTAGTCTGTGCTGACCGGCGGGATGATGAGGGATGGGTGGTGATGCAGTTCTTGAAACCCGAATCCTGTGATGGAGAGGTCTGACGATGTCGATCGGACCACCGTATCCACATGTGCATCAGATCAACATTTCCGACGGAGGGGTGCCGAAACTTCCAGTCTTGGAAGCCAAGGTGAGCGAACAGGGGCTGGACGGCGATCGGCAGCGCAATCTCAAGTTTCACGGGGGACCGGATCGTGCGGTCTGTCTGTATTCGCTCGAACTGATTGAGCGACTTCAGGATGAAGGCCATCCCGTTGATCCCGGATCCTCTGGGGAAAACCTGACCCTGTCCGGCTTGGATTGGGACCAGGTGCGGCCCGGCGTCCGGTTAACCATTGGCCCGGAGGTCCAGCTTGAGGTGACGAGCTATACCACGCCCTGCAGCCACAATGGGCGGTGGTTCCGTGACGAGGACTTCTCGCGCATTTCTCAGAAGCTCAACCCTGGTTGGAGTCGGGTCTATGCGAAGGTGCTGCGGGGTGGAATTGTGAGGCCGGGAGATGTCGTGAGAATGGAATCGTGAAACGTATTTCGTGAAGCGTGAAGCGTCTACTCCGGAACGAGACATGCTTCACGTGCGACGCTTCACAAACGACGAAGGGCGAAGATAATGGATCGCATACCTGAACCAGAACTGATGGATGATCCCAAGCAGGCTGAGGCCTACGCGCGGGCAGATTTCGAGGCAGAGAATCAAGGGTTCATTGAACGGTTTAAAGAATACTTTCCGGAGTTTTCTCAAGGGACGGTACTGGATCTTGGCTGTGGTCCCGGCGATATTTGCATCCGGTTCGCCAAGTTCTACCAGGCCTGCCAGGTCATCGGCATCGATGCTTCTGCTCCGATGATTCGGCTGGGGGAGCAGGCGGTAAAGGAAGCGGGCTTATCCGATCGCATCACGCTGCGCTGTGAGCGGTATGAAGAGGTTGCTGGAGCAAGAATCGCCGATGCCGTGATCTCGAACAGCCTGTTGCATCATCTGCCGAACCCGTTACAGTTCTGGCAGAAGATTCGCCAGCTCGTGAAGCCAGGCGCGCCGGTGTTGGTCATGGACCTGCTTCGTCCGGACTCACCTGAAGCAGCCAAGGCCATTGTCGATCAATACGCCGCCAACGAGCCGGATATCTTACGCCGTGATTTCTACAATTCCCTGCTGGCGGCTTTCACGGAAGATGAAATCGGATCGCAGCTCGCTCGCATGAACCTCACCAGACTATTGATTGATGTGCCGGATGACCGGCACTGGGTGGTGGGAGGGTTGATCTACTGAGGGATGTATGTGGAAAAGTATTGGTCGAAATAGTGTCATAAGAAGATTGCTGAATGACTGTGCGTTAGCAGTTTTGGTCTTCTTGACTGCGGTCATTTCAGTTGCTTGCGGTGAGCGCGAGAATATTCTCGTGATCGAACAACCAACCGAAGTGTATGCCATTACACAAGTTTCTTCTGCTCCTGATCCGAGCATACACGTTCAGCCAGGGAAGGTTATTGCGACGCTCAAGGCAGGGGAGACGGCTAAGGCGATAGGGGTGTATCATGGCCAGGACCATGACGGTTTCAAGGTGAAACTGGCTGATGGGATCGAGGGAATCATCCTCGCGGGTGATACCTTTATGGTCACGTCCCGGTGAGTTGTGTGCATTCTACGAAGTTCAGACACCTCGTTTTTGTTCATTTCTAGCCTCTTGTGCCAGCTCACCATCATCAATTATTGTCACGGTCCATGGAAAAAGTACCACTAGAATCGCCAGCCTCGGATGATGTATCCGAGAAGATCGTTATTTATTGGGAACGGGAATATTCCACCGCGTTTCCGCCGGAGCGGCTGAGGTTGGATTTTCATCCGCATCGGCCCATGTTGAGCAACCTGACGTTGGAGGAGCAGCGGGCACTTGCCGCGAGCGGATATAAAGTGTTGCCGGATGACTGCGGACCGGTCAGGACGGTCGGCAACTATGGCTGGCTGATCCGCTGCCCGGTCGATGTGAGACTGCGGCGTACGGCGTCAGGAGTGCAGTGGCAGTCGCCGCCGATTCTGCCAGAAGAGAGACTGCTAGGGTACAAGAGCTTCACCGGGATGTATGTCGATTTGATTTTGAACAGCGGTTATCCCAAGCTCTGTTGCGGAGTTCGGCTCTACTA
>DIHK01000072.1:57005-117867 GCA_002420115.1 Nitrospira sp. UBA5698 | reverse complement strand
CCAGACCGAACATTTTCTATTTGGGAAGGGATTAAAACGCAGGAGTATAAACGCACGCCAAACCAGTATCCCTGGTTGTCCGACTATGAAGCCTTCACGGCGAACTTTTTGTTACAGCTGCATAAACCGACGACCATCAAGCGCGGTGATCCCATCGGGATAATCTTGCCGGTGCTCCTCCCGAAGCAGTTCACTCTCCAAGAAATTCAGCACCCCTGAAGGGTAAGGTACCTGAGCGTCGTACGTGAAACGTGAAGCGTCTGGGGTCGGAAATGAAATACGTTTCAGGGTGCGCGTTGCATGTTTCAGGTTTAACGTTTCAAGTCATGCAGAAGTCGAAATCTGCAATCCTGAAACCTGAAACCCGAAACTCTATCGCGAAACCTTTGGCTGCGACGCCGTAGGGTTACTGCAGCGCATCCGGTGGGGTCTTGAGGAATTTGGCGAAGCGATTCTTATCGATCGCCTTGTCATAGGCTTCTTCGGGGGCGATCCATTTCTTGGTGAGGAGATCCTGAATGGCATCATCCAGCGTCTGCATGCCGATGTTTTTGCCCGTCTGCATCTGAGACGCGATCTGAAAGGTCTTCGCGTCCCGGATGAGATTACCAACGGCCGGGGTGCACACCAGAATCTCCAGGGCCGCACAGCGACCCTTTTGATCGACCCGCTTGAAGAGGTTCTGTGCGACGATGACGCGCAGGGCTGTGGACAGGGTGTTCCGAATCTGCGGCTGTTCTGAAGCCGGGAAAACTTCGATGATGCGGTCCACGGTCTTGGCGGCGTTCTCAGTATGGAGCGTGCCAAACACCAAGTGTCCGGTTGCAGCTGCCTCGACGGCCAAGGCGATCGTCTCGAGATCCCGCATTTCTCCGACGAGAATGATATCCGGATCCTCCCGGAGAGCTCCCCGTAACGCAGATCCGAAGGTGACGGTATGTAGGCCAACTTCACGGTGGTTGACGATGCAGTTCTTACTCTGGTGAACGAATTCGATCGGGTCCTCGACGGTGAGAATATGGTCTTTCCGATGGCGGTTGGCATAGTCAACCATGGCTGCGAGCGTCGTGGACTTTCCGCTGCCGGTCGGGCCGGTCACGAGTACCAACCCCTTGCGTAACATGGCCGCGCGCGTCAAGACAGGCGGCAGCGCGAGGTCTTCGGCAGAGACGATGGTCGTCGGAATCTTCCGAAACACCGCCCCGATACCGTGCTTGTGGTTGAAAAAGTTGGAGCGGAAGCGAGCGACTCCGGGAATCTCATAGCCAAAATCCACGTCACCCGTCGATTCAAAGACTTCCTTCTTCGGCCCCGGAGTGATCTCATAGAGAAGTTCATGGAGGCCTTGGTTATCGAGGATTGCGTTTCCGGGAAGACGCTCAAGTTCACCGTGGATGCGAAAGGCAGGGGCTTGTCCCGCAATCAGGTGCAGGTCCGAGGCCCCATGCTCGATCATCATGCGGAAAAGTTCATCTATCTTGGGCATCGTGCTCAGCCTCCTCTGTCCTTTCCGTTGTAGTATACGGATTCTTGATGTATCGACAAATGAAACTCGGATCTTGGACAGGCTCCCAGTTCGCAGTATTCATGCGTGCGTAAGCGACGCGGCAAAAATTCGTGAAGCGTCCGGGTCCGGAAACGAAATGCGCTTCACGTTTCACGCTTCACGAGAAGCACGATCTACGTCTATTGGGTGTTGGGTGATTCTTGTGGTTCCGGTGGAGGTAGCATTTCTGGTTCTGCTGGAGTGTCATCGGGATTATAGGATTGAGGGGTTGGTGGTGGAGAATCAATTTGTGGTGAATTGCTGGGATCTGCTGGAGAGACCTCTGCAACGGGTGAGGCAGGTGCCGCAGGTCTCTTCACAACTTTTCGCTGAACGGACTGCGACGATGTCGATTGCACAGGGGAAGAGGACTGAAGTTGAGGAGCGGGTGCAGCAGGGGCTGGTTGAATCTGTGGACGATGGATCAGACTGTGCCGACCACGCACGCTGTGAGCTGCTTCCGTGGCTTGCCACGGGATTAGCACGGCTAGTACCAGTAAGAGGCTGAGAGCTGCTGTTTTTGGAACATCAATCATGTTGAAGCATTCCCTCCCAGATGGCTACAAACTAGTATAGAAGCCATGGGGTTATGCAACCCATATGCTAGCGGCGTGTGAGGAGCTTGGCTGACCTGGGCGTACCAAAACCCTGTGTTATGGATCGTTTGTGTCGAATAGTGACGATAATGGGTGCGGGCAGTTCACCGGCCTGTACGAATTGCCACCGTGCGGGTGAACTAATTGGTACAAGGGGCCATTGGATCAGGAGTTTCATGTTTCAGGTTCAATGTTTCAAGTTATACGGAAGCCGGAACCTCAAATCGGCACCGTAAAACGGTCATGGTTGGAAACCTGAGGTTGGAGGTCAGAGGCATGCGCCTCATCCCTCAAACCTTGGCCATCCAGCGATGATTGCAGTAGAAGTGTTTATGAGTAATGCGGGCTAGGTTGCAGATTCACTCCTGTGACGCCGCACGTCGCGCAGCAGCCGCTCGACGATCAGCCGCATGAAAAAGAAGCCGAGCTTTGGATTCTGGTAGTACAGGTGATACATCATCTCATCGGTCATTTTGTAGAGCTCGCAGTCCGTTTCACAGACCACGGTCATGGTGCGCACCTTGTCACCTGAGAAGAGTCCGATCTCCCCGATCAGCTCGCCGGGCTCGATATAGTGGTTGACTTCTTGCAGTTTGAGCCGTCCAGCGGCCACGTAGACAATTTCGTGGGCCTTGTCCCCCTTCCTGAACAGCACGTCCCCGGTGTGGTGTTTCTTGAGATGCATATGCGGCAACAGCCATTCCGAAATAGGCGATTCCACGGTGGCCTGTTCGATTTGCTTGGTCAATCGGAGGATTTCGCTCAGCCGTTTGGCATTCACCGGGAGCAGGATTGCGTTCAGGATATTCTCTGGCAGCTCAATCATCTTGATCATGTCGAAATGCGAGTGCAGGAGACCGAAGATGAGGGAGAGCACATTGCTGGCCAAGGCCAGGATGCGCAGAGACACCATGTTTTTCTGGTAGTGACTGGCGAGATAAAACGCACCGCCGAGAAAACCGATGGCTGTGGTGATGTCAAAGTGCATGGATCGGGACCCTTCTATCATGGAGATCGACCACTTTTCGAGCCCTCGCACGCGAAGAAAATCGTTGTTTGATTTTGAGAAAGGTTCTAGTCATACTCCACGCGAAATTCCCATTCTCGGGTTCTATAGAGGCGTTACCTATAAGGGTTATCTTATGAGCGATCAGCCTCAGAACAGCACCATACGGCGTGTCATGGTCGGCACCGACCGCTCTAAGACAGCGGAGCAAGCTGTTCTCTGGGCGGCTCAATTCGCCGAGCGCTATGGCGCAGATCTGTTCGTGGTTCAGGTCATCCTGCCGCAGCATCCATCCACCGCAGAATTCAGTACGGCGGAGCATACGCAAGCGGCGGCCGCAAAGCATGAACTGGCAGATTTCGTGCGGCAGCTTGTCGGGGAGCGAGGACATGCACTCGTCGTGATGGATGATGACCCGGCGTTGGCCATCGTTCGCGCTGCTGAGGAAGAAGCCATCGATGTCTTGGTCGTGGGAAATTCTGGTATGGCCGGGAGGAAAGAGTTTTTGCTCGGCAACGTCCCGAACCGTATCAGTCACAATTCGCGCTGCACGGTGATCATCGTGAATACGCAGTTATTGGCTGATGGGTACCAAGCATCAGCCTCGCCGGTCCTGTCTTCGCAGACCGACTTTCCCGTCTCCGAGCCTCACATGGGAGCACGGGCGGTCAGAATCGCTACCGTAATGGCCAAGCATGGCGTACAAGAACTGTTGAGCAAACCGGCTCCATCGGATATTGCGACACGTCGTCAGCAAGCCAAGCGTCTTCGTACGGCGCTGGAGGAGCTCGGTCCGACCTTCTCAAAATTGGGGCAGGTGTTGTCGACTCGTCCGGATCTGCTTCCGGCGGAATACATTGAGGAACTCGCGATGTTGCAGAGCCACGTTCCTCCGATGTCCGAGGGCGAAGTCGTTCGAGTGGCCGAACAGGAATTGCGGGTGCCGTGGGAGGATGTGTTCGAGTCGATTGACCCCAAACCGCTCGCTGCAGGGACCATCGCCCAAGTGCATCGGGCGACGCTCGAAACCGGAGATCGGGTGGTCGTCAAGATTCAGCGGCCTACGGCACGAGCGGAAATTGAACAGGATCTGGCTCTCCTGGAGGTCTTTGCCGAGAAGGTCGGCAAGCGTCCCGCGCTCAACCAAGTGGTGAATATGGAGGCCGTGTTCAAGCACCTCTCTACGTCGCTTCAGCGCGAACTCGACTTCCGTCAGGAAATCGAGAACATCGGCCGGATGCAGATGGTGCTCGCGGACTATGATCAATTGGCGGTTCCATCCGTGTATCGGGAGTTGTCGACCGGCCGATTGCTGGTGATGGAAGAAATCCAAGGCGTCAAGATTGCCCAGGCGCCGGACGGTCCTGAACGCGTCGAGGCCGCTCGTCAGCTCTTGGAAAGTTTCTACAAGCAAATCATCGTCGAGGGTTTCTTCCATGCCGATCCACACCCCGGCAATCTCATGTGGTGGAAGGACTGTATCTACCTCTTGGATTTTGGGATGGTCGGGGCGGTGGACGCCAACGTGCGCGAGCATCTTTTATTGTTGCTGATGGCCTTGTGGAAAGAAGATACGGTGTTCCTGAGTGACGTGATCCTCATGATGGCTGGATCCCTCGACCGGAGTGATCTGGATGTCCCTCAGTTTCAGAGTGATATCGGCGAGATGATTTCCAAATACCGTACAGCGGCTCTGGCCGACATGCAGATCGGACCGCTCTTGCAGGAAATGAGTGCGATCGGGGTTCGACATGGGGTTCCATTGCCGGCGTCACTGACCCTTGCGGCCAAGGCGCTTGCGCAGGTCCAGCTCGCGACCGCGCAGTTGGATCCCAAGCTCGATCCGTATGATGTGGCGGGCAAGTTTTTGATGCGGTCGATGCTGAAACGTTTGGGTGCCACCCTGGATCCTCGAGCGTTGGTGTATCAGTCGCAGAAGTTGAAAGTACGAGCCGAACGGGTCGTTGAAGCGATTGAACACCTCATTGGTGCACGCCCTGGCCAAAAGCTGGTTGTCAATTTTAAGGCGAATTCATTGGAGGATACGGTTCGCCGTACAGGTCGGCGTCTTGCTGTAGGGTTGACCGCTGCTGCGAGTATTCTCGCCAGCGGACTCACGGCGACGTCAACAACCGCTGCTGACTGGGTCTCCGTGTCGTTCGGGATCGTTGCCGGACTGCTGATTATTGGATTGGTGCTCGATCTAGCGCGCGGACGGTAACCGACAGATAAGCCGCTGCGACAGCACTCGTCGTACGTGAAACGTGAATCGTATCTCGTCCCCGGATTCAGACGCTACACGCTTCACGAGATACGCGATCCACGCGGTTTCGCTTCGCCGCTTTTGACTGAACGGAGGATCATTTTCTCGAGTAGGTAGGCAAACACCGACATCCCGATGGATATCATCCGGAATTCCAACCGACCTCTAAAAGAACGGAGTTTCGTTGTCGTGCTCATCGTAGGAGCATTATCAAGGAATGCTGCATTGCCCGCAAGAGGAATTGATCCGTAGTCAAGCTTCCAACCGTCATCCAGGATGAATCGAATAAGATGCAGAATCAAGTCGGATACAGGTAGTATCCCGCTAGACTGGTAGCATGTTTCACCCAACCCGACGCTTCTCTCATCGGTCGTCGTAAGCTATCGATAAGTAGTGCATTCTAAGATTGGCCCACATCATCTTCGCAGGAGCGGTGATCCAAAGACTAAATTATGCATCCTTAAAACGGGAACCTCAACAAGCCTCGCTCTTGTGCTTGTGAGGTACTGCCATGATTCCATGGAGACTGTGTGGATTTACACAGAGGATGCGCGTATATTCTGCATCAAAACATGTGTACGCGCTTATAAGCAGGTGATGACAACATGGAGAGGTGTCACTCAGACGCGAGGAGTACCTCAGGAGAGATGCCTTGCAGAGCGAAGATGGGGATTTGATATGGCTGGGCCATATTGTGTTGAACCTGCAGGAGCATAGAAAGGAGCGATCATGATAGGACGCTTCATTATCATTGTTGGTGCGGCGATGGGACTTCTCTTCCCGTTCTCCTGGGGTTCCATAGCGGCGGAAGGACAAGGAAAAGCCACTCAAGCAACCGCATCTCAGTCGAAGTCCAATCTTACGGCAAAGCCCTTACTGTACATTCCACCAAGGAAAGGGGCTCCGGCTGCAGGGATCAGGAGGGGCGGGGGAACGCGCGGGACGAACAAGAGCCTCCCGATGATCAGCCTCTTGGCTCCCAACCATGTCGGGTTCACGCTTCAAGAGCAGCCGGTCCTGTTTTGGTTCACCCCGACCAACCACAATCTGTCGTATGAATTCACGCTCATTGCTGACAATGCCGAGGCTCCAATTATAGAAACGAAACTTCCAAGCCCGACCAGAGGAGGCGTACAGCAGATCAGGCTTGCCGACTATAAGGCGAAATTAGTGCCTGGAGAGCGATATCAATGGTCGGTAGCGTTGGTGATGGATCCCGACGAGCCATCGGCTAACGTTGTAGCGAAGGGAGCGATTGAACGGGTTACTCGCGACAAACTGGAACGGTCTTTGTCAGGTGAAGCGGATGCGCCAAGACGCTATGCCGAAGCTGGCGTCTGGTACGACGCCCTCATGGCCATTGCCGATTTGATGCAGGCCAATCCGGCTGATTCGGACTTGTCTCAGATGCAGCTGGCCTTGCTTGAACAGGGAGGACTTGCAGAGGTTGCCTCAAGTATCCAGCGCATGCGCAAACCCTAAGAAATGTCGCTGGTCGTGACGAGTCGCAGCCAACGGGTTCCTATTTCAGGTTTCATGTTTTCTCCCAACATGAAATCTGAAGTTTTGAACATGAAACGCGCCTCGTGGCAGTGTCTCGTTTTCAGATCTGGACGCGTCACGTATGATGCTCCACGTCCGGTGGGACAACACGGAATGCCGATAATGCCTGCGATTTTCCTTTCAAAGCCACTTCTCCGATACCTTCTAACTGAAAGCGGTTGTTGAGCAGCTGTGCCGTGACTTCGCTGATCAGGATGCGGCAGGGGCGGCGGCCCTGCGGTTCCGCAATAGTTCCCCTTCCGAAGTTTTCCAAATGAGCGGCGGTATTGACCGTGTCACCGATAGTGGTGTATTTCATGCGTTGAGCGCTGCCTAAGCATCCGGCGACCAACGGTCCTGTATGAATGCCGATCCGCATGCCCACCGTGGGAAGGCCCTTCCGGACATTCGCCTCATTCAGTGTGAGCATAGCCTGTTCCATCGCCAACGCACAGGTCACCGCGTTGATGGCATCTCTCGCCACCTCCTCGTTCGTCTCGCGTTTGAGCGGAACGCCGAAGTCGGCTTTGATCGCATCACCGGCATAGTCATCGATCACACCGCCGTGGTTGATGATGACCTGCGTCATAGCATCCAGGTAGGCATTGAGCCAGCTCATCAAGTCCTTGGGGGACATCGTTTCCGAGACGCTGGTAAACCCTTTGAAGTCTGAAAATAACACGGTGGCCGTGAGCTCATGAGGTTGCGGGAGTCCGCCTTCAAGTATTTGGTCTCGTTCCTTCCAGATTTTGTCGGCCACCTCGCGCGAGACATGTTGGGAGAACAGTTGCATCAGCACGGTCCGGTCCTTTTGTTCCCGTGCGAGCGTCGAGGCCACGCCGATGGCGACGGCGAGAAACCAGGTGAATGCAGGCGGGATTTCCGGTGCCCACCAGCCTGAGAAGAAGAACAGCACCGCCGACAGGGTGATCAGTAGAAGGCCCGCGAGCGTCATGAGAGAAAACCGCCAGATGGATCGTGTCCACCCTCCGAGCATTCCCCCTAGCATTCCCCAGACCAATGTCCAGACAATCTCCTCGGTTTCGCTCATCATACGGAGGGGGTGGCGTCCGTCGATCGCGGCGGCAAGCAGTTGCTCCGTGATGATGCCGTGCAGGAACACACCGGGGAATTGGTCACGGCCCTGTGCTCCATAGGGGACCGGGATCTGGAACACATCCGGTACGCTCTCCGCCGTCACACCGATCAGGACGATGCGGTCGGCCAGAGCGCGTTTGTCGATCCGCCCATCCAGCAGATCCGTCAATGAAAATGTTTCGAGCGCCTGGTTGGTCGCGCCGAAGTCCAGGAGAATCTGGTAACCGGCATCATCCGCATTCACATAGCCTCCGTCCGAGGCGGCGAACGGCTGCAGGGTCGTTTGTCCCAGGCGAATCCATTCCGGCACGACCGGATCCTGTTCCGGCACGATACCGTCCTGGGCCAGATACAGTGTGGCCAGTTTGAGCGCAAAGGCGGTCGCCACCTCATCGCCGTCATCTTGAAAGAGCAGCGCTCGGCGGATCAGTCCGTCGGGATCAACGAGGATATCGTTGAACCCCACTTGCTGGCTGTCTTGCAGTACCGATGGAGGCGGGATGCGGGCCACCGTTCCGCCACCCAGCTGGGAGATCATGATGATTCGAGGATGTTTGGGGAGCAGTGAGATCAGTTCCTTATGCCCCGGTGGCACTTCGATGTCACGGTAGAAGTCCACTCCGATGGCTCGTGGCTGGTAGCTGAGGAGGAGACGGAGAGCTTGCACGAGAGTCTTATCCGTAATCGGCCACCGTCCCTGACGGCGAATGTCCTCCTCGGAGATCGTGATGTAGGCGATGCGCGGCGCACTGAGCGTCTGGGCCGGGCGTGAGCGGAGCAGCCAATCGTAGGTATTGAGTTCCAGTTGCTGGAGGAGGCCGGTGTTGCGGATCCCAATGATGACCAACCCGCACAATAGGCCGGTCACCAGCCGTATCGCAATGGATGCATAGACGGAGTTCAGGATACCGCGCATGGGATGACAACGATCAGTCCAAACCCGGCACACACCATCACCACACAAGGTGCCGGAGCGCCGTAGTGTAGCTTAATGCCACATATTATTCATGACGATTCGTTGCTCTTCGTGCAACGCGAAACGTCGTACGTGAAGCGTATTTCGTTTCCGGATCCGAACGCTTCACGATATACGCTTCACGCGCTACAGCCAGTTGTTCAGCAGGAGGAACGGCGCCCAATAGATGGGGTGCTGGAAATCCGGGTTCTCCATCAATGTCAGCTGGGCTTGTCTGAGCGCCTGCGCCTTTGAGAGCGAGGAGTTTTTTAACTGCCGATAAAATTCAATGACCAACGCCGATGACGCTTCGTCGTTAACGAACCACAGTGTCGCGAGGGCGCTGCGGGCTCCGGCTTTGATCGCAATCCCTGCGAGGCCGAGCGCTGCGCGGTCGTCGCCCGCAGCGGTTTGGCAGGCGCTGAGACTCAGCAGTTCAAGCGGCTGGTCTCTGAACCGGGACAGTCCCACGATTTGGCTCAGCCGATCCATCGTCAGTTTTTGATCAAATGCTAACAAGAAGCTGTTTTTGACGTCCCGCTCGAATTTGCCGTGTGACGCGATATGCACGATCGTGGCCGGCTTGGTTTTCATCTCTTGTTCAAACGCTGGCACGCGGAACTCCTCGTTCAAGAGGCGATGGGTCTTGTAGAGACCGCCGATCGCCTCCAGTTCGCTGGCCGTGTTCGGGAGCGGGGAGAACCCTTGCACGCCTTCCGTGAGACCGGCGGAGAGTACCTCGATCCGCTCACGGCCGAGCGGTTTGGGATCGGTCAGGTTCAACCCTGGCGTCGTGGCCAACGCATATTTGGCGATGAGAAACTGTTTGCCGTCGTGCAGGGCGGAGAAGGGAATCGTGCGGAGCGGGCCGTCCGGCACGACTACCAGCGTGTTGATATCGAATTTGGAAAATTCCGCTTCGAGCGGACGCAACAGGAGGTCGTAGAGACGCTGGCCTTTCCGGAGATATTCGCGGGTTGTTTCCTTTTGCAAGGCTCGCCGGAAGGCCATGGCCTCTTCCTTGAGGTCCTCTTGCTTGATGGCGACCGTGACACGGTGCATGCCGTCCGGCAGATTGACCAGCAGTTCCGTCCGGTCCGGCAAGATGATGGGATAGAGGATGGCTGCCTGACGCGAGACATCCTCCAGTTTTGTTGGACGGTGCTGAAAGGCGTCGACACACTCATCCGCAAAATAATCTCGCAGTTCAGCGGTCTTGAACAACTCGATGGCCTCGCGTGCGCTGATCAGATAGGGCTGAGCTTCCGCGCGTGACGCGGTGGCGCTGGATCGCCGGAGTAGCAGGTCCGCCAGTTCGAAGTAGAGACGACCGCTCGCCTCCCTGAACGATGCCCCGGCCAGCGCGGTGCCTGCGGCCATTTCAGGGCGCAAAGTCTGCACGAGATCGGCGGCGCGCTGGTAGGAGAGGATCGCCTCATCGATCTTGTCCTGAGCCTTGAGAACGCGGCCCAATTGCCACTCCCACTGATACAAGGATTCCGGAGCATGCACCTGTTGGGCATAGTTGATGGCCAGTCTGGTGAGCAACAGAGTTTCATCATAGCGCCGGTCCAGTTCGTACAGGTGGCCACGATGGCCGAAGGCATAGGAGGCTGCTCGTGCATCCCCAACCGATTTGGCGACGGCGCCCGCTTCTTCGAGCACCCGAGCCGCGTGCACATGTAAACGACTGGCGGTATCCGGGAGTTGGGCGCGAAGCTGTTCAAACCCCAATCCGATGGCAATCAGGTCGTAAGCTTTGTCGTGTGAATCGGGGAAGCCATGGACCAGTGTCAGCGCCTCATCGAACAGCTTCCGCGCCTCCTGCCACGAGCCAAGCTGCAGGGCGACCTTCCCTCCGTTAATGGTCGACGCTGTCAGCAAGCCGTCGGCATGTACCAATGTCGCGAGGCGTCGTGCTTCCGCATACGAGTCCGACGCTTCTTGGTCCTGTTTGAGCGTGTTTTGAACGGCTGCGAGCGAATGAGTAATTGAGGCGACACGAACCTTGTCGTTCACATCATGCGCGAGCAGTTTGGCCTGTTGCAGTGTCTCCAGTGCGGCATCCGCCCGCCCGCCCGCGAGATAGGTCTGCGCCAGCAACTCCATTGCCGCAGCCTGGCGGGAAGGGTCTTTCCCCTGGGTGAGCACGACGGCCACGTCCAGCGTCTGCGCGGCCTTGGTATGGAATCCCAGCGACAGATAGGCTCGTGCAAGCGCAATGCGGGCATCGCTTTCTTCCACAACACGTCCGGTATCGTGGTAGGACCGGACCGCTTGTTGCCAGCTCTCGGCTGCTTGCTCGAAGGCGCCACGCGTGAATGCATCATATCCGTCGTGCAGGAGAGAGCCGTGAGGAAAAGCCGGTTCAGCATTGGTCGTGTGAGCCGGCGCGGAAGGAGAAATCAGCAACGGGAGACAGAGGGCAATAATGGCAATCCCGATGGCGGCAGCCCAGGCTTGCCTTCCGGGATGACAAGCAGGTCCAACGGAGGTGACAGGAGAAGGCGAAAGGTGGTGCGTCATAGCCGTTCCTCCATCCCGTTAGAAAGGTTGCAGAACCACTTGCAGATGGATTCCATGATCCTGCATGTTACCGGTGGTGCTATAGGGGGGATCGTTTGTTCCCGCTCCCCGCAACCGGTATCCCCAATAGAGTTCAAAGTACCCTTGATTCTTGGGGAGGAAGGCGGTCCGGAGCCCGACGCCCACGCTCATCAAACTCTTGGGAGCCTCCGTCGAGTCCTTGGCCGACCAAGCCCTCGCATAATCAAAAAACGGAGCTACTTGAAGCAAATCCTCCCTGGCTCCGAATAACCAGCGGGCGACCGGAAGGCGCGGCTCAATCGAGAAGAGAAAGGCGTTGTCCCGCAGCAGGCTGAGCTCACGATAGCCCCGCACGCTGTAGCGTCCGCCGACGGGAATCTGTTCGAGCGGGAACAGGCGGTCATTGGTCAACTGCAGATCGATCCGGCCCAGCACCTGCGTGCCGGCATACTGCTCGAACCGCCGCAATCCTTGCAATTGTCCGACCCAGGAAAAGTACCGGCCATCGGCCACAGGGCCTGAATTGGTCGTCGCATCCAGCACGTCTAAGCCGACGGAAAAACGCGACCGGACTCCGACGATCGTATCCTGGTTCCGATAGGTCCAATCTTGAAGGAAACGCAGCGCGGCGATATTGGCGACCCCGTTCTGGTAACCGGCGAAGAAGTCAAACGGCTGGCCCAGCAAGAGATTCTTATTGTAGAGATATTCGCCCTGCATGCCGACATTTACCTGCTGTGTGAGGGTGCGATAGACCGGCTGTTGCAACGTAATGCTGAAGATCTCCGTATGACCTTCAATGCCCAGGCTTCGAAATGGTTGGGTCACCACCTCGAAGTCGGAGCGGCGGTAGCCGACCGCCAGGGTCGTATCGTAGGCGGTGATCGGGAGCACATAGGAGACGTTGATCAAGGGTAGGACGCCGGTGGTGTTACTCATGGGAATCGACTGACCGTAACTGACTTGGAGCCGGTCTCCGTTCCCCGTAAGACTCTCGTGGGCGAGGGTGGTCTGCCAGCGCTCTGCCCGGACGGCCGGTGATTGATGGTTGTTGAACTCGATCCAGGCTTTGAACGGCCGGGATTCCGCCACCCGCACGTTCAGTTCATTGCGGCCAGGTGAGATGCCCCGGCGAAGTTCGGCATTGAGCCGCTCCACCCGCGGGTCTTGCTGCAACAGTTGCAACCGTTCTTGGAGCGTATAGACATTGACCGGTGGTCCGGCACTGAGGGCGATGCGACGCCGGTAGTAGCTGGGCCAGATCCAGCGTGCACCTTCAATGTTGATGTCGGTCAGCGCACCTTCAATGATCTGGATCCGGATGAGCCCGTCCGTCACGGCTTGATCAGGAATGATGGCACCGGATGTGACGTAACCGCGCTGGACATAGAGCAGGGTGACCGCCGTCCGTAACCGTTCCAAATCTTCGGTCGTGACTTCGCGGTTGGTGTAGGGGGTCGCGAGGGCCTGCAAGTCTTGCGCGGGGAACACCGTGTGCCCTTCAAATTGGAATTCCCGCACGAACACTTTCACCGAGGGAAGGCGTTCCTCCGACGCATCGGGCGGCGTTGTGGGGGCCTGGTCTGATGGTAAGGGTGCCGGTGCGGGAGCCATGTCTTGCAGCGACGGGAGTTCTCCGGATCGTCCACCCGGATCAAAGATGGGCGGCGGAGGAGGGGGTACTTGCGCTGAGGTGGAGTGGGCCGTCAAACAGATGATTAGGGCTAGAGCTGCGCCACAAGCCATCGGGCTGTGCATGACAGGCACGGGGTGGAGCCTGCTGCTCATGAGACACAGCCGCCCTGGTCCGAGATGAGGGTGACGGGTGATGGTATCTCTGGCCAGAACAGGCGACGCAACTGAATCCCGGAGAACCGGCTCGAAGCCGTAGCCGGTCGTTGCGTGGCATAGCTGGCAGTCGGGGGCAAATAGGGGCTCGCGAGCAAGTCGTCCGGCCCAGCCGGGATGCCGTCCCGTCCACGTTCGACGAAACTACTGGTCGAGCCTTGCGCCAGCTTTGCCGCACAGGAGGCACGCAGCAAGGCCTGGACCGCCAGCAAGGAGTCCGAGAGCCGGGCAACCACGCTCGACAGATTGTTGATCGGCGCGTTGATTTGTACGGTGCCGCTGACGCCCAGCGTCGACGAAGCGTCCACGACACTGGCGGGATCGGCCAGGAAGAGACCGGCCGTCACGTCGATGGCTCCTCCATTGCCCGCAAAGGCCTGAGCCAAAATGGGGCTGTTTTGGAGAATGACGAAATCGGGATCGATCGAGATACTCCCGCCGTTACTGTCCCCAGCAGCGCCGGCAACTGAGGTGTTGATAGGGCTGTCGATCAAGCGGATCATATCCGGCGCATTGATCGTAATCTGGCCGCCACTGGCCAGGGTGGCTTTGGTTGTCACGGAACTCTGTTCCATGACCACAGTCGTGGCGCTTTCGATTCGGATGTTGCCCGCGTTACCGTCGCCCACCACCTGTTCGACCAGCTGACCGTTCGCACCTAATACCAGTTGGGTCACCGTCAGCGGCCCATTACTATTGGCTGTGATCACAGTCCCGTTGGAGAGGTGTACGCTGTGAGCGGTCACGGAGACGTCTCCGCCATGGTTCGCTTCCGCCGATGTGGCGATGGTGCTTGCGTCGCTGGTGAACTGGCCCGTCGCCGTAATGGCCACATTTCCGGCCGCGCCCGACGCCTGGGTGGTTCCGTCGGGGTTGATGATAGCCTCCGTCCCGGTGCTGGCACTACTGATACTGCTGTGGCCGGTCAGACCAAGCGTGCCGAGGTTCATCGTAATGTCACCGGCCCGACCAGCACCAGAGGTACTGCTGTTAATTGTGGCCCCATTCAAAAGGCTCACAGCCTCCACGTTCAGCACCACGTCCCCCCCGCGGCCCCCGAATTCGCTGGACGTGCTGGTATTGATGAAACCCTTGTCCATGGTCAACGCATCAGCCGTGATCATCACTTGCCCCCCGTTTCCCGCGGCCGACACACTTGTAATACGAGCTTCACCGGACATCGTGAGCGTGTCTGCGTCGATCGTCACATTGCCGCCCGCGCCGGTGTTGAGCGATGTGCCGGTTTTGATTGCGGCTCCCTCCCTCAGCGTGATCGTTCTGGCATGCACCGCTACATCGCCGGAACGGGCTGTGCCGGTGGTCTCGGAGACAATGCCGGAGTCCGTTCCGGATAGGTCGACAGCATCCGCCATACTTCCCGTTCCCGACAGCCCTTGCACTGTAACCGTGGCGGCCGCCGGTGCATTCGGATCGGCGCTGCCGGTGACGGTTTGAATGGTCGCTCCGCCTGAAAATGCGGCATCTCGGATACCAACGACGATATCACCTCCACGGCCCACGTCGGCTGCTTCTGCTTTGACCGTGGTGCCGGCCCCATCCATGGTCAACGATTGAGATAGGATGGTCACACCTCCTCCCTCACCGGTGCCGAAGGAGGAACTCAACAGGAAACTGTCACCGGAGAGCGCCACCGACGATGCCGCACCTGATTCCGCGCCAGGCACACCCTGGATGGTGAGCTGTCCACCACGGCCGAGTGCTTCTGGGGTAAACGTCTGACTTTGGCTTACGAGTTGGGAACCGCCCGAGAGGGTGGCCGATCCGACACTCAAGGTCACGTCCCCTCCGGGGCCATCCCCGTCCACCGTCGCCGTCACGATCGACGCGCCGTTTTCCAGTGTGAGACTGTCAGCCTGTAGCTGCACCGTCCCTCCTGCTCCCGATCCGGACGTGACCGTCGTGATACTAGAGCCATCTATCCGGAAGTCTCCGACGGTAGTTTGTACGTTGGCGCCTGGTTCTATTCCAGTATTGGCCGTCAGGATGGAACTCCCGGGACCGAGCACGATTGTATCAGGCGAGGCGGGGGCCTCGGATGTGGATAGCGTGGCATTATTCACGGAGAGCACGAGCTGCCCGCCTTGGATGAACACCGTCCTGGGACCAGAGACATTGATACCTGAGCCAGCTGCAAGGGATACGGATCCTGATGTGGCAAATGACGCCCCGTCCACATTGGGCAGTGACCCGAGCGTAGCGACATCGAATTCTCCTGGCGACGCGGCGCTGCCAAGAGTGATGGTGCCGCTCGGCGAAGAGAGTTGCGCGCCACCCTCAATGATGACCTTGCCACCAACCAGTGAGATCGATTGGCCGGACGGAACGGCTAGGTTGCTGCCTTGCACCGTAATCGTGGCATTGGGATCAGGCGCAGTCAGAAAACCATATCCGGCAGGGGAGGCGGAGAGAAATTCGAAAGCCGATGCACTAATCGTGAGGATGCTGTTGGCCAGCCCATCATTGCCTGGACTGGCATAAAACAGTGCACCATTCGACAGACCATCGAGCAACCGGAGATACTGCGCCGTGGTAAAACTGACCGACCCACCGACGTTGAGCGATGCTCCTGGTCCTATGACGATGCCGGAGGGATTCATCAGGAACAGATTCGCATTGCCGAACCCGGTGGTTTGAATTGTGCCATCGATGGTCGAGATGGTACCGCCGGTCACCCGGCCGAGGATGTTTGATGTCGGCAGGCCCGTGTTATTGGAAAAGTTAGCGAGATCCCCTGTGCCGACCGTGAAATTTCCAAAGCTGTGGAACAGATTGGGGCCACCACCAGGCCTCGTGCCACCCGTGATGCTATGTGCATTTCCAACCTGGGTAACCTGGGTGTTCGGACCGGAGGAGGTAATGGTTGTCGTGATCTGCGCGTTACCGACGGATGGTGCGAGCAGAATCAAGAGGACCATGAAGAGGGCCCCGCATAGGACGGGCTGTTTCATGAACGTAGGATGGCCCAACCGCGCAGTGCTCTTATCCATTTCTACCTCTCGATCGGGACAGAGGGGGAGCAGCATTCGCTGCTCCCCCATGACTGAGAGAAACCAATTCCCACAGCAATTGCGGACGGTCCCACGGTGGAACCAGAGCGCACTACTCAAGTCTTAGGGCAGCGGAGAATGTTTTTCCGCAATATAGCCTCCGACCGATGTGCATGCTTCGTCATTCCAGGTCCACGACGACAGCCCTAGACTCCACACGATCAAGTGGTGCTCTCCATCACCGCAGTTGTTCGGCTCCCCCGCCGCCCAGTTCGCAAACATACCTGTTGTTCCGTTGTTCCAAAAGATGCCTTCGTTGTTGATCCACTCCCAATTACCAGCGGGCTCCTCAAACTGACCTACTTGTCTCCCTCCTATCCAGTAACGGTACAAGCCTGTAGCGGGGGCGGGTAACAGCCCATTGATGAACTGTTGTTCTTCAGCCGAAGTGATGGTGGCCAAGTCCCAGCCGGGCCCCAGAGCTTGAGCCGCAGTTCTCGCCTGGTCCCAAGTCAAGCCGGGGCCGCTGATCACACGATAATCATCACTGCTGAACTTCTTGTTGTTGAAGGTACAAGTGACATTGCCTCCCACCTCGACGACGACAGCCGTTGTGGGGCTCTCGTCGTCGCAAGAAGAGTTGGTCAACGACCATCCGGCGAGCGAATGTTCGGTGATATTGTAGGCTATCCCTGGCTCCACCGCGACGGCGAATGACTGGGAAGTTTGATCGTCCATCGCGATTGTCTCGGTCGATGACGAGCCTTCACGGCTGATGTTGAAGGTAAAGGTCTCGTTCGTCGCTTGATTGGTATTCTTCGTGATCGTGATCGTGCTCCCAGACGTGGCGGGCACGGCGCCGGCTGCTTCAGCTTCCACCAATGCTGCCTCCTCGTCGTCTAGCAAGACCTCGTTAATCTCCTCCTCGATTTCAGGACAGGTCCCTGGAACGGTTTTCGCTAGCCACTTTTCCAGTTCATGAATCAGATACGCCAGCAGCTTTTTTTGTATCGGTTTTCTGAGATACTTCTCGCCCATCTTTTTTAGCCACTCACTCAGCTGATTGATGTCGTTGGGCGCATGGGGGTCCAACTTGAGCATCAGCGCATACAGGTGCGGTGGAATCGGTATTACCTGATCAATCTGCCGGCAAGTTCCACCTGCGGCAATCATACTGTCGGTCATCACCAACTTATCGGCGCCGACCACGGTGATGGTGAATGTCTGCGTGATTGTCGGAGCACACCTGCCGCTGCCCGTATTGCAATTCGGCCGGACCACGGTTGCCGCACTAGTCCTCGAGATGCTCCCACTAAGATTTTTTGTTGATGGGGTGGCTAGCGCACCGGTATCAATCCCGGACCCGAGAGTGACACTCACACCGGCGAAATTTCCAGTGCCGATTTGCTTCAACCTATTTCCGACAACGTTCTCGTCAAGACCGGTTGGACCAGGGGGATCGAAGTACCCAGACATGCCATAGCCCCATGAGTAGTTGCCCTGTGGATTCCCGCCACCGGCATTGTAGGTATGTGTGACAACGACTGTGGTGGTTTTCGTGCCTGTCGTCAGGACCGGCGTAAAGGTGATGCCGGTCAGCTTCAGGAGATCGAGACTGTTTGCTGTGCTGTTGTCGCCGATCATAATTCTGGCTCGGTTCGTCGAAGAAACGTCTCCCACGGTCCAGTTCCCGTATCGACCGGGCGGAATAAAGGCACAGAGGTTATAGCCCGAGGTACAGGCAGCGGCAGTGGTAGAAATTTGCACAGTTGCCCCATCGATCTTCACAGTCAGCGCATGCGAAGGCAGCGGCGCCAGCAACTCTCCTATGGCTCCGACGATCAGTAGACTCGGTATCAATCCAATCCACCGTAGATATTTCATGGAGCCCTCCCGGTTAGTGCACTCGTTTAGGAAACGATCTTTAGTTCTTCTCCTACTCGCAGCCCGCCTGATCCTGCTTGGCCTATAATCAATGGTCTCGTGATTGTGATAGGAGCATTGTGAATGCTTTGCCAGCGGTTGAGCATGAGGAGCCTCTGTCTCACTTCAGGCAGGTGGAGTCATTACAACCATCTGGACGATTTTGCAACCCTCTTTCTCCATTTCGTAGCTCTGCGCAAGGAGCAAACCAGGACTGAATGGAGTGGGCTTGCCCCTGATTTACATGCGATATATTAAGATGTTGGGGTATTCTGCAGGGTGCTTAGTGATGATGGATGTGGAAGAAATAAATCGTATGTATGCAAATAGATTCAGAGTCCGTTTGGATTCACCTTGTTGGAATTCATCGAGAATACCAGTATAACTTTTTATACCGAACTATTTGGTAGTAAGAGTGTCTAGACGTCGGAGGATGGCTTTTGGGGGTTGGGAGCTCTGTTCGTCAGATTCGTATTTCTTACGGTGAGAAACAGTTGCTTCAGGCTTGAGTTGGGATAGGAGACCTCTTTTGAATCGTGGTACTAACTCAAGATAGTAAGAGAAAGTCGTTGTTAATATTAGGAAGAGCTCTTGCGAAGTGACTGCGACATTACACTGATAGTGTTTGCCCCATACTCGTAAGGATAGATTCGATTTTTCATCAAGGGTATTGCGGCATTAGGCAATGACAAAGGCCGGCTCACCATGGTACGGTAGACCACTGGATGAGGCAAAATGTTAGGTGCTCACGAGATCCTACCTGGTATGACTCGGTTTCCCGGTAGCCAGCCACAAACTAAGACATAGTCGCCTTTTTTCTATGCAGATACGAGTATTGGGGTGCCATGGGGCGGATTGTCTCGTTGATGGAACGGAGAGGCCGATCCGTCAGGAGAGCTGTGGGTTTCTTATTGATGGCTCGGTGCTCTTGGATGCCGGCACGATCGGTGTTCAGCTCACTATGGCCGAACAACGCCGTATCCGTGTCGTGCTGCTGAGCCACCTGCACTTCGACCATATTAAGGGGCTCCCGCTCTTGGCCGACAACCTTGCGGAAGGATTCGATACTCCGGTTCTGGTCGCGGCGACTGAATCGGTGATGCAGGGGCTGATGGACCATGTATTTAATGATAAGGTCTATCCGAATTTTTTTCAGCTGCCTGATCGGAACCATCCGGTCTTCCAGGCCCACATTCTCGAACCCGGCAAGCCGGTCACGCTGGGCCATCTCGACGTCATTCCCGTGCCGGTCAATCATGCCGTGCCAACGGTCGGGTATGTCGTGAAGGACCAGAATGCCGCGCTGCTCTATAGCGGTGATACCTATCAGACTGAGGACATTTGGAGTGTGGGCCGGACAACCCCTAACCTGAAGGCTGCCTTCATTGAATCGTCTTTCCCCGACGAACTAGGGGCGTTGGCGAAAAAATCAAAACACCTGACGCCGTCGTTGTTTTTTAAAGAGTTTCAAAAGCTCGGGCGACCTGAGCTCCCGGTCTATGCCTATCACATGAAGCCTGCCTTCAAAACCCAGATCCAGGCTGAAATCAGCAGGTTTGAGATTGAACAGGTTGGGTTTCTTCGAGAAGATCAGATCATCACAATTTAATTGTCGTGACGATATCCGTCGCTTGTCGTTCGTGAAGCGTATCTCATTACGGATTTAGACGCTTCACGTTTCACGAACGACGCTTCACGGCTTTTGGACACCTCACGCATCACGTTTCACGCTACGGATAATGCGGGCTGGAGAGGTGATGAATCAGCCACTCAGCAATCAGGCTTGTCATCCGGTTGAAATCCTCCCCCTTCGTGAACTGATGGTCGGCCCCCGGCAGCATCTCGAGGTGTTTTTTGACTCGTAGCGTTTCAAAGAGTCGCCGGCTCTGATGAAGCGGGACGTGCTCATCCTTGTCGCCTTGGACGATGATGGTGGGAGCCGTGATGGATCGTGCGGGGTCGTAGGCGATTCGCTGCAGAGCATCTTCATAAAAGGCGTACCGGAGGCTGATTCGGTCAGGACCACCCATGATATTGGGAATCGTGTCCGTCGCCTTCCATTGTGCCATCTCATCAGGACCGAATCCCAACCGTAACTCTTCCGCAAAATCGACGACTGGGCATTTGAGGGCCAGGCACGCCAGATCTGTCCGCTGAGCGGCCGTCAGAATCGACACCAGCCCGCCGAAGCTTGACCCCATTAATCCAATGTGACGATAGCCGTTCTGCTTCATGAGGTCGATGGCCGCCTGAGCTTGGTGCACTCCCAAGGTTGTCGTGATCTGCTCGAACGGGCCGTCGCTTTCTCCTTGCCCAAAGAAGTCGAAGCAACAGGTGCCGATCCCCTGGTCGACCAGCAAACGAGTGAGGGTCTTATTCGTCGAACTGGTTTTGGAGGAGAGAAACCCGTGGCATAAGACGGCAATCTTGTCTGTCCTCCCTGGGGGGAGGCTCACAATCGCAGCGATTCGATGTCCCTGGGGATCAAGAAAGGAGAAGCGTTCTTCCATGGGGAGTTGGCGGTCAGAGGCTTGAGGATTTGGTTTCCGCATAACTTGAAACGTGAAACATGAAACCTAAAACTCGAGCCATTCACTCTCGCTCCAGGAAATAAAAATGATCGGTTGGTCCGTGGCCATGGCCGATTGCCAATCCATGCCGGATGGCCTGCGTGACGTAGGTTTTGGCCGCTTGTGCCGCATCCAACACGGAACGGCCTCTGGCAAGGTGAGCGGCCAGCGCAGAGGCAAAGGTACAACCGGTGCCATGGGTATGGCTGGTCTCGATGAACTCGCCCTTCAGAACGTTAAAGAACCGACCGTCGTAGAGGAGATCCGTCGCCCGTTCGCTGGGCAGATGGCCTCCCTTGATCAGCACGTGCTTGCACCCGAACCCATGGATGACCTTGGCGGCTCGTCGCGCGTCGGCCAAGGAGGTGATCTGGATCCCTGATAATTGTTGCGCCTCATGGATATTCGGAGTGACCACGAACGCGAGCGGCAGCAACTGTGTTTTCATCGCGTCCACGGCATCCGGTTGTAACAAAGAATGACCGCTCTTCGAGACCATCACCGGGTCTACGACGAGGAGGCTGATCTTTTGAGGGGCCAGCATCTTAACGACAGTTTCAACGATGGTTGTCGACGACAACATGCCGGTCTTCACTGCGGCGACGTCGAAATCGTCGAAGACCGCGTCGAGTTGCGAGGCGATGATGCTCGTCGGTAACTCGAACACGTCCGTCACTTCCTCGGTATTCTGAGCCGTGACGGCGGTGATGACGGACATGGCAAAGACGCCGTTGGCAGACATGGCCTTGAGATCGGCCTGAATGCCGGCGCCTCCACCGGAATCCGATCCGGCTATCGTCAGCACTTGTTTGATGGTCTGTGGCATAGGTTACTTTCAAACGCTGTGAAGCGTTGTTCATTCCTTTGGAACTGAGTTTCAAGTTTCAAGTTTCAGGTTTCAAGTTATGCGGAAATCACACTCTTCAAACTCCAGGCCTCCAACTCCCAAACGTGCGACGCTTCACGCCTCACGTTTCACGACTACCAGTTACGGCGTCAGCTCTCCTTGACTGGGAGCGGTCTCCAGCTTTAACTTCTCGATGGTGAATGAGGCATCTCGCCTTGGTAATTGCTCATGAAACGAGAGTGTAAACTCGGAAGCCAAGGCGTCCGATGGTTGTGTGAACACGAAGACCACCCGCTGTTTTCGACGGGGGGACAGTTCGATGCCTCGCGTGCAGAGACCTTCACGGTTCTCCTCTACAGTCTGATGCCATACGTTCCCATGTTCGTCCTTCAGCACCGTATTTTGCAAGTGACACAGGAGCTTGAGATCACGGGAGGAATGATTCGCGACAGTGGCATCCAGTTTCACCCGGCGGGGCTGTTGCTCAATCGACGTGACGACGAACTCGTAGGCGTCGTTTCGATAGGTTCCTAATCCTGGAGGTGGTGTGGGTTCCTTTGGTTTTTCGGCCGGCAGTATTCCTGGTGGAGGATCTTCCTTCTTGAAGAACGTGCTCAGGGGACCAGTTTTCGGGAAGGTCGTCCGAGTGGCACTGATCGATTGCGCCTGTTTCGGAGTGATCAGCCGTACGGTTACTTGCAGGCCTTCTGGTGTGTCGGTGTACGTACCTGATACGAAGATGTCGGCACGGATGGCCTTGGCTGCGCGCCGGACAGTCTTGGCGTGGGCCGGATCGATGTGCTCGAGCTGCATCTTTTTCAAAGTCGAGTAGATCAGGGTGCGATCGACTGTCGTCAGCTCACCGGCCACCATGATTTGTGTTCCAAGTTCTTCGGCGAGGAATTGCCCGACCGGCGTCGGTTCACCCTGTGCGTCGGTAAAGTCGAGCACGGCGAGTCGCTGTTTTTTCGCTTTGGCAGCTCGTTCCGTCACACCTTCTGCCAACTGCTTGAGGCTGTCTTCGTAACTGGCTGCTGCCCATGACGACGATGGAACGTGAGCCGGCAGAACAAGGGCGATCAGAAGGAGCAGCGAGCCAATCATACGCATGAATGGTTATCATTATACTCATGTCTCTCAACTCCGCAAGGCTTGCCGACCACTAACCCATTGTGAGAGCTGAATATTTCTGGAAAATCCTTCCTCCTCTTGGTTTGTCACGCACCTTGTGCCTATCCCGTATTTCACAAGTAAAGAGATCGACAATCGGCTGAGTGACTAGACTGAGAAATAGACCTGTGGGGATGTTTGACAAACGCGCTTGTGAGTGCAGTACACTACCAGCCCTATAAGCTCCCCCCATTCACTCCTATTGTCCAAGGAGGCCTCCATGCCGAACAGTTTCTGGGTCAAGATGCTCAGCGCAGCGGGTCTGTTTTTCTTGTGCCTCACCAGTTGGGCCAGTGCCGAAGCGCCGGCGGGTGCGGTGAATGAGGCCCGGCTAGTCGCACAATACAACTACTCGATCCACATCCTGGCCATGTTGGTCGTCGGGTTCGGATTTCTCATGGTCTTTGTCCGCCGATATGGTTTTGGCGCGACGACCGGCACCTATCTTGTCGTGGCCACGGGACTCCCTCTGTACATGCTGCTGCGAGCTAATGGGGTGGTGGGGCACGAGTTGAAGGCCCATACGGTCGATGCACTCCTGTACGCTGAATTCTCCGTCGCAACGGCGCTCATTGCGATGGGAGCCGTGCTGGGGCGTTTGCGGGTATTTCAATATGCGCTCCTCACGTTGCTGTTGGTTCCGCTTTATGCCCTCAACGAATATCTCGTCTTGGACAATGGGGCCGGGTTGACCAAAGGGTTTCAGGATTCGGCTGGTTCGATCGTCATCCACGCATTCGGGGCCTACTTTGGTCTGGCAGCGTCGTTGGTTCTGACGACGACGGCGCAGCGAAGTCAGCCGATTGAGTCCGATCCGACCTCCGATCGATTTGCGATGCTGGGGTCCATGGTGCTGTGGCTGTTCTGGCCGAGTTTTGCGACGGCGATCGTACCGTTTGAAGAGATGCCTCAGACTATCGTGAATACGATTCTGGCCTTGAGCGGGGCAACGCTCTCCACCTATTTCCTCAGCACCCACTTCCACCATGGGAAAACGTCGATGGTCGATATGGCCAATGCGGCCTTGGCAGGTGGGGTCTCGATTGGCTCGACCTGTAATCTGGTCAGCCCGACCGGTGCGTTTGGGATCGGGTTGCTGGCCGGTGCGCTGTCGGTCATTGGCTATGTGTTTATTCAGCCCATGCTTGAATCGAAGATCAAGCTTGTCGATACCTGCGGCGTCCACAATCTGCATGGTATGCCGGGGTTACTCGGCGGACTCATGGCGATCGTTGTTGTGCCGGGCGTTGCCGGTGTACAGCTTGTGGGCATTGCCATGACGCTTGGGATCGCCATCATTGGAGGCGCCATTGCCGGTGCGGTGATTCGAGCGACCGGAACAACCGAGCAGGCCTACGAAGATTGCCACGAATTCTCCCATGTGCCGGGCCCGGAGAGTGAACGACGGGTGGAGGAACTGGCGCTTGGGGCTAAGGCCGATATCGACGCCCTACAGAAAGAACTTCTTGCTCGGCCTGCAGCTCGTACGTGATGGGTGAAGCCTCTTTCGTTTGCCTGTGAATGACATAGTGGGAGGCCTGGATTAGCCAGGCCTCTCAACCTGCTGAACGGCGAAACGTCGCACGCTCCCTTGATCCTGAGTTTCACGTTTCAGGTTTCATGTCTCACGTTTCAAGTTATGCAGAAACGAAACACCTGAAGCGTGGAACATGAAACTCTTGTGACATCGTTGGCCGCAGCGCTTCACGACGTACGCTGCCTAGCTCATGCAGGCTCTGTGTGGTGTGGCCGACAGGACTGGACTTGATAAATTCTGAACCGTCAACGAGGCAGCAGTGAGAGGAGTCGGCTGGCTGTGGTGCACCCAACAGGACTGAATCGAGTGGATTCAGATCCGCCAGCAAAGCACAGGAACCGTAGAGAGTCTATTTGGTGCGCCCGATCGGACTGAATCGAGTGAATTCAGATTCGTCAGCAACGTATAGGAGTGGTAGAGGATCCGTTTGGTGCGCCCGACAGGACTTGAACCTGTAACCTTCTGATCCGTAGTCAGATGCTCTATCCATTGAGCTACGGGCGCATCCGAAGCAGTGCTGAGCGTTGGGTCCTAAATTCTACAATAAAGGCTAGCCTGAGGATGCTTTATTGAGGCTGGAATCTTATGTCAGCCCTCAGCATGGTCCTCTCATTGCTATCAGCGCTAGTGGTTATACAGTTCTCCATAAGGAGGGGTCAAGGGATGGTTGCCAGAAAAGTCTGTGCTCGGGGTGTTTGTTGATTAAGGGATAACCTTGCTGACTTCGTTTGAGAAGGTACTTTCAGTTCCATCCAGATTAAACGCGGAAACAACGAAGAAATAGGTGGTGCCTGTTGCCAGCCCGGTGACAGTGTATGTGGTGATATCCGTGGACGTCGTCGCAATGGGCGTCCCATAGGCGCCTGAGGCTGTGGCCAGATAGATCTTGTATCCAGCGACATCCGTTCCAGTGCTTGCGTCCCAAGAAAGCGAGGCGGTTCCACTATCTGAGGAAAATTGTGAATCGAGGGACGGGTCAGACGATGGACAGGCTGTCAGAACGAGCAGTAAGACAGCGAGTTGCAACATCTGATAGGAGCGAGTCATTTGGTCTTAGCCCTCCCCTATCAAATGGCGTAATTGTGTGCGGTGACTCAGTCGTTAGTTTGAGCAAGGTTTGTACCCATACCCACGCGGAACTAGTCCGGCAGAAGTCATTGAAATGCTAGAGAGTGAGAAGGATTGTCTGGAATAACAGAGGTGAACGGTTACAGAGTATCAGTCAAGCTTGTACGACCATGTCAGGCCCTGTCCTTCTTTGCAACCTCTAATGACTGGAACAGCGTATAGCCGAGGGATGTTAAAAGTGGTGGGAAGCGGGCCTATCTACCTGAAAACGACGAGGGGCTTCCTATAGAATAGGAAGCCCCTCAATCAGGCATCAGCCAAGCTGAAGCTTACTTGCCGCCCTTGTCCTTCTTGTCTTCACCGAAGGTGTCGGCATGGCCGCCCTTCTTCTCTTCCTTCTTGTCGCCATAGGTGTCCATGTGGCCACCCTTCTTATCCTTCTTCTCTTCTGCCATCACCACATGGCCGCCCTTCTTCTCTTCCTTCTTTTCACCAGCGAAAGCCGGTGCGCTGAAGGTGACTGCCACTGCCACTGCCATCACTGCCATCAACATGCTCTTCATTATAAGAACCCCCTTATAAGAGTTTAGAAGAATCTGTGCCGTTCATTGGCACTTGGGTAGGTGTACAGCAAAGGTGATGCCGCTCCTGGCTCCTTTTCACATGAGACCAAGAATGGCGATGAATCAGTAAGTTAGAAAATCTCTCTCATAAACGCTCGAATGGTTTTCCCTACAGGTGGCTGTAGCAGAATAGTCAGGATCGAGCTAAACCGCCTCAGTCCATGGGTGTGGACTGGGAGTTGCCGTGGTGGGCGGATGTTCCCAAACCCAGAAAGAATTGGATGAGACATGCCAAGTAGTCGATTTGAACGAGAGGGGAGCTCCGGTCTTGCAACCACGGGGTGATGATGAAGTCCGTGAGGAGAAATACGATATATGCGTATTCCTATTGATGTGGGGTTTAGAGATTTACCATGTGGAGTGAGGTAGTGTATGTCCTATCCACCTGAAATCACCGGTCTGATTTCAATCTGGTCCTGATCGAAGAGCATCTCATCCTCGGTCACCAATTCATCACCACGAATAACGAGGTGTGCTTCGACGACGAGGTTCAACTCACGCAGGAGGTCTTTGGCTCGTTTCGGGCCTTTGACGTTGACCGATCGTGAAGGATGACTCAGTTGGACCTGCATAGCGCGATCATACGAGTAACTGGGGGCAAGGGGCAAGAGGGAGATGTCTGCGTGCCCATGTGTTCTTCGTGTAAACCGAAGGCGCTTAGTAGAGAGCCGACAACTTGCTTTTGGCGTAGGCCAGCCCTTCCTCCAATGTTGAAAATTCTCCATCCAACTGAGCTTCAAAACAATCATCGAGCAATCGGCCCATGTCCGGTCCAGGCTGAACGCCGAGTTCCAACAGATGCCGGCCCATCACGAGGGGGAGCGGGCCCTGCCGGTCTACGGCCAGCGCCGTGGCGCGGGTCAGGAGCCAGTCTCCGGCTGGGAATCCATCGAATAGTTTCGGTGGGCGGCCTGCATGATCGGCCCGAGCGACACGGACCAAACGATCGATGCGAGTGACCTGTCTGGCAAGACGTCGGATTGCACTGTCCGAGGCCTGAACATCAAAGAGTGCGCGGGGACGGAGGTGGCACTGTACGAGGGGGATGACGTCATCCATCACGTCTGGTTGGTTGGTGAGTCGTTCGAGAAAGGTTTTCGTCGGCCCGGTTCCTTCCGATTCATGTCCTCGAGAGGTGATGTGCTCACCGTCGTCCTTCGTCGTCGCCGGTTTCCCGAAGTCGTGGCAGAGGACACCCAATCCCACGATCAGATCGTCCCGTTCATGGCCTGTGCGTTCTGCTGCAAACCAGTCCAAACAGTGGAGGGTGTGAATCCAGACATCGCCTTCAGGGTGCCAGCGAGGATCCTGAGGGCAGCCTTGAAGCGCTGCGAGTTCCGGATAGAAGCGGAGCCAGCCGCATTGGTCTAAAAAGTGGAGCCCAAGAGAGGGCTTTCGACTCAGAAGGAGAAACTTCTTCCATTCTTCCCACAGCCGCTCACTCGGCTGCCCCTCCTGCGACAAGGTTCGGCAGAGCGCAATCGTCTCTGGTACCACGCTGAGCTCGAAGCGGGCCGCGAGGTGCATACCTCGGAGTACCCGCAAGGGATCCTCCACGAACTGATGTGAGGCGTGGCGTAACCGACCAGCCGCGAGGTCCTCTCGACCATTGAAGGGATCACGGAGCTCCCTCGTGTCAGGATCCCAGGCCATGGCGTTGATCGTAAAATCACGTCGCGCCAGTGCCTCGTCGATCGGCATGTCGGGATCGGTTTGTCGCAGCAGGCCAGGAATCGATGTGCTCTCGCCGGTGTGGAGGCGGGAGGGAATAGAGATGTCGACAGGAAGCCCCTGGAGTTTGAATACGGTGAAGGCCTTGCCTACGAATTGGACGGAGTACTGTTCAGACAGTAAGGTATGAAGCTGTCCTGCTGGGAGACCGGTGACTTCCAGATCCAGATCACGGGGCTGTCGCCCGAGGACGAGGTCGCGAACAGTTCCGCCCACTACCCAGGTTCTGCCGCCCATTCCACGGACGCGTTCTTCAAGACGGCGGAGGAGGCCTGCAAGGGCCGGATCCTCTAGGCGGAAGCGGGTCGGCATTTAGATCCCTGCTTCACGGAGAAACTTGGCCGACTCTTCTGGCGAGACCGGATTGATGTAGAACCCTGTTCCCCATTCGAAACCGGCGACTAGCGTCAGTTTGGGAATAATCTCGAGGTGCCAGTGATAGTAATCCCCGGTTTTTTCATGCAAGGGAGAACTATGGAGGATGAAGTTGTAGTGTGGGCGTGCCAACACTTTGTCCATGCGACGCAACGATTCTGAAAGGATCGGGGCGAGAAACTCGAATTGAGACTTCTGACTTTCCTCGAAGTATGCCGCATGACGCTTGGGTAGGATCCACATCTCGAACGGAAAACGTGGCGCGAAGGGAGTCACACAGAGGAACTCGGGGTTCTCTGCCACGACCCGGTCTCCATCGGACAGGTCTTGCCGGAGGATATCACAGTAGATGCACCGTTCCTTTTTCTGATAATGCTGGTGGCACCCATCCAGCTCTTCCTGGACACTGGTTGGGATGATCGGGAGGGCAATCAGTTGGGAATGGCTGTGTTCCAATGTGGCCCCGGCGGAAGATCCATGGTTCTTGAAAATCAAGATATAGCGGAACCGCAGATCTTTGCGCAGATCCAGTATCCGGTCGCGATAGGCCCATAGCGTATCCTCGATTCGCTTTGTCGGCATCTCGGCGAGGCCTTCGACATGCGTCGGAGTTTCAATGATGACTTCATGCGCACCGATCCCGTTCATCCGATCGTAGAGACCGATGCCTTCGCGTCCCATCTCGCCTTCCACCTGGAGTGCGGGAAACTTGTTGGGGACGACCCGTACGGTCCAATTTGGGGTGTTGGGAGCTGCCGGTTGTGGCCGATAGGCCATGATTTCTTTTGGGGTCAAGCGTTCTTGTCCGGGACAAAACGGGCAAAGCGACGCGGCATTCGTTCGAGCCGATTGAGGGGTGATGAAATCATGGGGGCGGCCGCTGCGTTCCGTTGAAATAATCACCCAGCGACCGACTATCGGATCACGTCGTAGATCGGGCATCTGTTCCTCCGTAAATCGTAAAATGTGAAAAGTAAAAGGTGAAAGGTTCTGGTTCTTGAACGTGAAGGAATAACTGCTGACTTCTACGCTTCACTTTTCACGTCTTACCTTTTCACCTCCCATCACACCCTCCACATTCCTGCTTCAAAGTCCGGTCCCGGCACGGTGAGCACGGCGGGACGCTGGCTGGGGTACCGGGCCACTTCGAGGCCATGTTCTTGCACCGAGATTGAAAGCTGAATCGTCTGTCCTGTTTCCAGATCAAGGTCCTTCCAGGGGATCGCCAACTCCAAGACGGTCTGTGCGTGAATCGACTGACGGGATCTGACGGTTTGCCAGATATCCGTTGTCGTCCGGCGAGACAATTGAAATTCGCCTGGGCCTGACAAGGAGAGGGGAAACGTGAGTCGATACTTGGATTGTAGGCCTTGGAACACGATCTCAATGTCGAAACCTTCTTTCTTGAGATTGGTCTCATCGACGTCGAATCGCATGACAAACTGATCGAGGTTCCAGCCAAAGCGGATGGCTGTAAAGATCCCATCGGCCTTCCACATGGCTCCGAGGGGCGGCTGGGTACTGATGGTACCCGCTCCCCGCCATTCAAAGAAGTTGGTGACCCTGCCGTCGATGGTGGGTGTGAGGAGACCGACTGGCTGTTGAACCATCTCGGAATCAAACGGCATCCCTTTCGCGCAGATCGCCTGGTTGAGCTGGTCTGGAGGCGGGAGGCCCATGTGCGTCCAGACATTGCGGAGATGCGTTCGGAAGAGGCGATCAAATTCGGGCTTGAGGTCGGTGTCGAAATCGTCACCGTACCACCAGAACCAGTCACTTCCTTCTGCGGCGTACAGCTCACGCCAGGCGGCTTGAGCACGATCAGGCGGAAGACTCGTCACACGATCCAGCAGTTGCGTGCGAGTGTGCCCAAGCAGGTCCCACCCACGATTGTCTTCTTGGTGTCCGATCCAAATCTTATAATCGGAATTGATCCAGGAACCTGAATGAAGTGCGGAGAGGTGCTGTGTGGGCGGCATCGAGGCCAGCGCGGTGGAGACGGTTGAAGAGTGGACCGTCAGTTGTCCGGCCTGATCCAATGCATGGTGCGTCAAGCTTTCATAGAGGAGCGAAAGGAATCGTTCGCCTCCGTCGTGGTAATGTTCCCAAGGGTTTTCGCCGTCCAATACAATGGCAATGAGGAGTCGTTCTTGAGGGCTGTCTTGGATGATTCCTCGCAACCGTCGCGTGACGTCCTCGGCAGCCGCTTCCGGCGTCGTCTTGTGATACACGAATCCAAAGGCATCGGAGATCTCACGGTCGCGGAACAGGATGGCCAGGGATTGGCCGGCCTCACCGATGTGGTACGGTTGATACAGGGCGGATGATCGCTGCCATGGCTGACCGCCCATTGCGAGGGATCGAGCCAGAATGCCTTCGTCGGTGGCTAACCAGCGCAGGCCTACTTGATGGACAAGCGGAAGCATCTCGGGACAGACCGATCCTTCAGACGGCCACAGGCCGGATGGAGGCTGCCCGAACGTGTGTTGATGAAAGAGGACAGCCTCTCGGAGCTGCGCCTCTGCATCTTCCTGGGCCCGGAATCTGGCCGGCAAGGGGAGGTCTGGTCTGGCGCGACGGGTGATGTCGGTGTCGATGACTAACGGCAGAATCGGGTGAAAGAAGGGAGTCGTGGTGAGCTCGATTTGTCCCCGTTCCATGAGCTGCCGGTACAACGGGACAATCTCTTGGACCGCTGTACGCTGCAGTGCGAGCACCTCCTGTTTTTCATCCTCGGTGAAGCCGCGATTTTTCTGGCGCAGCTCAGCCAGGCGAGGATACCGTCGGATGGTGCCGTATCCGAACCAGGCCAGGTTGTGCCAAATTTGAAGATCCAGGAGTTCTTGTGTTGAAAACTGACGGGCGATCCGGGGAAGGTCGTGATCACTGACCTCCAACCCTCGTTTGACGAGCAATTCATGGTATCGGGGATAGGGCCGAACCATGGTCGCCCAATTGGCGGAAAAGAAATGCCGAACCAAAAAAGCCTTTTCTTCGAGCGTGAGGTCTGCCGCTGGTCGTTGGGCGTGCTCAAGAAACAGGTCGAGCACCGTTCCGGTTCCGATCTCTTGTAACTGGAGGAGCAGCGAAGGGGTAAAGTTGAATGTCGAGCGTACCTCTGGAAATTGTTGGAGTACATAGGCCATATCATAGTAGGCCTTGGTTGCATGGAGGCGTACCCACGGCATACTGGCTGATGCGGTCACCGGGTCCGTGTAGTAGGGCTGGTGCATGTGCCAGAAAAAACAGATGTGGACCTGCTTCATCGCGACCGATTCCTTTCGTTTTTTGAGTATGTCATAGGGGGTATAGGCATGCAATCTGCCGAGAGGTTTTTGGAGACGTGGAGCACTGGGGGAATGATATGAAATGTTTTCTGCATTCGTGGGGGCCGGTGTGTGCGTATACTGCACTTATTTTTTACATGTCGTCGCAGTCGCACCCTGAAGAACAGGTGCCGTTCGTCACTCACTTCAGTGACAAAGTCTTACATGCCGTTGAATATGCGGTGTTGGGTGCGCTGTGTTACCGGGCTTTTCACGCGACTCCACGGGAGGGCTGGCGACGGCAGGCGATGCTGTTGGCCATCGTCTTCACATCGTTGTATGGAGTCAGCGACGAAATCCATCAAGCCTTCGTTCCGTTTCGAGAGTCTAGTTGGCTCGATTGGGTGGCCGATACAATCGGCGGAGCAATCGGGGCAGGTGTCATGCATCGGGTACTGAGTCTGCGACCGATGAATTCTGTTCCAGAAACTTCACCCTGAAGCCGGCTGAACAATACAGCATTCGTGACAAGCTGCCGGATGCCCGCTATACTCAGCGAGATATGGTCACGGGCAATCAGACTTCTCCCAAGATACCGTTAGCATCTCCAGATCCTGCCGTCCTGGCCGATGCGATCGCGACAAAGTTTCGGCCGGGTCTTGGCCTGCAGACCACCACGTCGTTGGCCGGAGATGCCTCCAACCGGCGGTATTTTCGTGCAACCCTGACGGGAGGGCCACCGCATTCTGTCATCGTGATGCAGCTTGCTGAGCCGGAAGGGTTCAAACAGTCCGAGGAGGCGGTCAGTGGAACGGCGCATCAGATTGCGGAATTGCCGTTCATCAATATCCGGTCCCATTTGGCCGGAGTACAGGTCCCCGTGCCGACACTCTACTATTATGATCAGTCGGCAGGACTCCTGTATCTGGAAGATTTCGGCGATGTGACCTTAGCGGATGCCGTGAGTCGTGCTGATCAGGCTCAGGTGAAGTCGCGTTACAGGCAGGCTATTGACGTGCTCGTGCAGATGCAGATCAACGTTACCAAGGCCAATGATCGCACCTGTCTTGCGTTTCATCGTGGGTTTGATGCTCCGTTACTGATGTGGGAGTTTGAGCACTTTCTGGAGTATGGAGTCGAGGTGCGGAACGGCAACCCGTTGGCCGATGTCGATGCGGAGGCTATTCGGGGAGTGTTCAAGAATATTGCCGATCAGTTGGCCGGTCAACCGCAGATCTTTACGCATCGTGATTACCATTCCCGTAACCTGATGGTCGACGGAACACGACTTGGTGTGATCGATTTTCAGGATGCGTTGATGGGGCCGGCCACCTACGACTTGGCGTCACTGGTGCGAGATGCCTACATTCAACTCGATGAGGCGTTGGTCGATGAGTTAGTGGAGTACTATCAGGACCAAATGACCGACCAAGGTGTCGGAGGTATCGATCGAGCGGCCTTCCGTCGAGTGTTTGATCTCACGTGTATCCAGCGAAATCTGAAGGCAGCCGGTCGGTTCGTCTACATCGATCGCGTCAAGGGCAATCCAAAGTTTTTAGCGGATATTCCTCGTGTCCTGAGTTACGTCAAACGGAATCTTGAAAAGTATCCGGAGTTGGAACCGCTTAGGAAACACCTTGCCCCCTATGTGCCTGAACTACAGTAAAAAGTGAGAGGTAAAAAGTAAAAGGCTTGGAGATGGGGACAGCTAAAGGACGAGATCCGTTGGTCTTCACTCTTCACCTTTCACTTCTTACTTTTCACGCCTTTGCGAGTACACCGTGCGAGCAATGATCTTAGCGGCTGGTCTGGGGACTCGGCTCAGGCCGCTGACGAACACAATTCCGAAGCCGTTACTTCCGATTGCCGGTACCCCGCTCATTGTCTGGAATCTATTGCTGCTGAAGCGGCATGGATTTCACCACGTCGTCATCAATTTGCATTATCTCGGGCCGATGATCGAGCAGGCGTTGGGCGACGGTTCGAAGTTCGGGATGCGGATCATCTACTCCTATGAACCGATCATCCTCGGGACCGGCGGAGGCATCAAGAAGGCCGAGCCATATTTTTCAGGAGAACCGGTGTTGATCCTGAACGCGGATACGTTGGTCGAAATGGATCTCGAAGCCTTGCGGGACTTTCATTGCTCGCGAGGAGCGGCGGCGACCTTGGCCTTGCGGGAAGATCAGGATGCCGAGCGCTGGGGCTTGGTCGAGGTGGGAGAGCAGGATCGGATCGTGCGGATCACGGGGCGAGGAGTCAGAGGGGCTACGACGATCGCACGGCGTATGTTTGCAGGGATTCACATCCTTCATCCCCGGCTGCTGCAGCAAGTGCCGAAGGGGGTTGTGTCCTCAATCATTGATCCCTACGTGGCGGCTATCGAACGGGGAGAACCCGTACTTGGCTATGATCTTCATGGATACTGGTCGGACATCGGAACGACCGAGCGCTATACACAAGCGGAACACGATGCCCGTTCCGGGCAGATTCGATTGGAAGAACGTTCCCCTCACGGCATATCTCACTAATCACCAGACTCGTCAACAGTGTGCTGTTTGGCCGAGTACGACGTGCCGCTTAGACTTTTTGATGTTTGAGGAGGCGTGCGAGATAAGTGCGCTGGAGTTTGAGCGACTCGGCCGCTTTGGTTTGATTACCCTCGGCCCGTTCCATGGCGCGTGTGATGATGTACCGGCTGTGCTCCTCCATGGACTCATGGTAGGGCAGGTCAAGATAGGATTGTAGCGCATCATCCTCATTCTGACGGAGATCCGCGTCATCCGAGAGAAGCGCCAACATATCCGGCTCGATCGTGTCTTTGGGGCTGAGGACGACGGCTCGGGCGATGACGTTGTCCAATTCGCGGATATTGCCGGGCCATGGGTATCGGGTTAACGCCTCCACGGCAGCCGGACTGAGGACCATCCCGGTACGTTTGGCATCTCGCGTGTGTCGCTCCAAGAAGAATTGTGCAAGCGCGGGGACATCTCCTTGCCGCTCACGGAGCGGTGGAAGTGTCAGCGTGACGACATTGAGACGAAAGTACAGATCTTCCCGAAACTGCCCCGTTTTGACGGCCTGCCGAAGGTCCCTATTGGTGGCGGCGATGATGCGGATATTCACTGATACGGTTTTGGATCCACCGACGCGTTGGAATTCCCGGTCTTGAAGTACACGGAGCAGCTTGGCCTGAAGGGTGAGCGGCATATCCCCGATTTCGTCGAGGAAGACCGTACCACCATCGGCCATTTCCAATTTGCCTTTTTGCTGCCGATCCGCTCCAGTGAATGCCCCGCGTTCATGGCCGAAGAGTTCATTCTCGAGGAGTGTCTCGGTCAACGCCACACAGTTGATGACGATGAGCGGCATGGCACAACGAGGACTCCACTGATGAATCGAGCGTGCAAAGAGTTCTTTCCCTGTCCCACTCTCACCCAGCAGTAACACCCCGGCGTCGGATTTGGCGGCTCGCTGTGCTGCTTCAACGACGGAGCGGACCGATGGGCTGTTGCCGACGATATTCGCGTAACGACCGTCAACCTCAGAGCGGAGATAAGCAACGTGTCGTCGGAGTGTGTCCCGCTCCAGCGCTTTACGGATGACGATGAGGAGATGGTCATTGTCGAGAGGCTTGGTCAGAAAGTCGTACGCGCCTTCTTTCATGGCTTCGACGGCGGCCTGAATGGAGGCATGCGCGGTCATTACGATGACCGGAGGGCTGTCCGCCGGTTTCATTTGAGCTAAGCGCTTGAGCACATCGAGGCCGGAGAGCTTGGGTAATGTCAGGTCCAGCAGGACGAGATGAGGCGACTCATGCACGATGAGATCAAGGGCCTGCTGTCCCTCAAGTGCGGTGACGGTCTCGTATCCGGAGGCCTGCAGTCGATCCTCCAGCATCAGTACGATGTCTGGATCGTCGTCAACGATGAGAATCTTTGCGTTCATACATCAGACGTGAGGTGTGATGGGTCAAACGTGAAGCAACGGTGCTGTCGTATGCTCGCGCGGACAACCCCTCACTGCCCACCCATGACATTGATGACGAGCCCGGTCAACGGTTTCGGATAGAAATACGTGGACTTGTGCGGCATGCGTTCTCCCGCCGCTGCGACGGCCTGGACTTCGCTGACTTTGGTCGCGTTCAGCAAGAAGGCTCCGGTCCCTGTTCCACGGTGCACCCAATCGAGGGCTTCAAGATCATCCTTGGTGTAGAGAATCGCCTCCTGCTCCTGTTGGGTTTGGCAGAGTTTGGTGACGATGAGTTGCTGTAGCAGGGAGACGTCGAGTTTAGTACGAGGTGAGGCCGCTGCGGAAGGCCGATGACTTGGCTTCAGAGTGAGAGTCACGTATCGAGGATCCCCTTGTTTCGCCAGGCCAAACACCGGTGTCTTCGTCCCTTCCGTCCGTAGGCTGGTGAGGAATTGGGTGCAAATCTGGTGGCGTGAGGATGGGGTAAATGGAAATTCTCGAAACTCAAACACGTCGCCCAGTATTTGCTTGATCTGTTCGAGCGGAGGTAACGGGGTAGTGGTCACCCGGTGTGTGGGTAACACCGTCAATCCTGGATCCTCAAGCGGGGCGAGCAGCATGAGGACTGAGTCATAGGGCTGTAGGCCGGTCGGCGTAGACGCCTGTTGTCGCCGGAGCTTTTGATAATTCAACGCCGTTTCATAGCGGTGGTGGCCGTCAGCAATGAACAGCGGCTTGCTCTGCATGGCCTCGGTGATCTGTTTCAGCACGCGGTTGTCGGTGACAGTCCACAGGCGTTCTCGACAACCGGCCTCGTCCTGGAAGTCGTAGCAGGCTGGTTTGCCGTTTGTCTCGGTTTCCAAAAGGTGGATGATGATTCCCTGTGGATCGGAGTACAGCGACCAGATTGGGCTGAAATTCGCCCGACAGGCCTCAATGAGATTCAGCCGATCGGTCTTTGCCGCGGCGCGCGTGTTCTCATGGGGATAGATGTGCCCGGAGTCCAGCGCCTCCAGTTTGACCAACGCCAGGAATCCACGAAGCACTTTCGTGGGAGCGTCGGGAGCTGAGTAGGGTGGACGATATTCGATTGTGTGGTAATAGATGGTCGGTTGCGCATCACGCTTGAGAATCCCTTCCGTGATCCAGCTTTGGAGCGTTGCAGCCGCACGGGTATATCGGTTGTGCGCCGCACTGTCCCCGGGCTGGTCGAGTCCCAGTTCCATGCGGATGATATTGTGGGGATGTCGGTCATGGAGCTGTTTCTGTCCGGCTGCATCGATAATATCGTATGGTGGGGCGATGACCTCCGTGATTGCTCCGACGAGCGTCTGATCGTACCTCACACCGTGGAACGGAAAAACCTGTGACATGAGCAACTCCCTGGCAATGTCGTGTTCGGAACAGCGACGCCGGTTTGATGGTTACAGGAGAGAGCGGGGTCCTTTCGCCCGACGCCGTGCCGCTCCCACGGCCTGGCGTTGTTCCGATTGGCGGGAAGACTGTTACCGGTCTCGGGTAATCATATAGTCCGCAGCGACGGATAGGGCGCGTCGCGCCGTACTATCCTCGAAGCAGTCCAGTTCATCCTTCGCAGCCGTGATGTACGCGCGGGCGCGATCCATGGCATAGGTAATCGATCCAAAATTGGCCATCAGTGACAGAATGCGCTCCAAGTCCGTCGTGCTCAGTGTCCGCGTTTCCATGCGATCTTTGATCATCTGACGGTCCTGTTCGGAGCATTGCTGTAATAAATGCAGCAACGGCAGCGTCGCCTTTCCCTGTCGGAGGTCTTGCCCAATCGTTTTGCCGAGTGATTCGCCGTTTGCAATGTAATCCAGTGTGTCATCTGCCACTTGGAAGGCGATGCCGAGATATTGGCCGAAGCGAAACAGCGCGTCCTGTTGCGGTTCGGATGCTTCGGCGAGAATGGCTCCCATGCGGCACGCCGCGGCAATCAACCCCGCCGTCTTGTGTTCGACGATCTTGATGTAATCGATCTCGGGCATGGAGGGATTTCCGTTGTAGTAGAGCTGCAACACTTCCCCCTCTGCCATCTTCTTGCAGGCTTCGGCGAGGACCTCATTAATCCCCTGACTCTGAAACTCGACGACCTTACACATCGCTTTCGTATAGAGGTAGTCCCCGACCAAAATGCTGATTTGGTTCCCCCACACCTTGCGTGCGGTTCGTCGTCCCCTCCGGAGATCGGCATCATCCACAACATCGTCGTGCAAGAGGGTGGCGGTGTGGATGAATTCAACGATACTGCCAAGTTGGTGATGTTCCGCTCCGGTATACCCACAGAGGCGGGCGGAGAGGAGCAAGAGGAGGGGCCTGACCCGTTTTCCCCCGCCGCTCAGGATGTGTGCGGCGACGGTATTGACCAAGGTCACGCTGGAATCGAGGTTCTTCCGTACGCGATCCTCCACTCCGTCCAGCTCACTCCGATAGGACTCCCACACATCCGACATGTTGTGCAGAGTCGCGATGACTGGACCTTGTGTCATGCGGCGGATGGTATGGCAGCCAAGGAAATAAAGTCAAGCAAATGAAAGGGGTATAAGGCTAACGCAATCTTGACAGAGGAAGGACCCATCCAGTAAGTTCCCATCACGGTAACCCATGTGGGTGAGGTCCACCCTGGATACGGATGGGAGGGTGTGTCCACTCAGGGGTGTTTCCTTGCTCCGTTCCTCACACCATAATATAGAAAAACATCCATTGTTTGAACGAGATAGATCTATGAATATTCCCGGATTTCCAAACCGACAGGGGCTCTACGATCCTCAGCATGAGAAGGATTCCTGTGGGATTGGTTTTGTCGTCAACATCAAAGGGAAGAAATCCCATGACATTGTCCGTAAGGGACTTCAAGTTTTAGAGAATTTGACACACCGAGGGGCACAGGGTGCTGATGCTCATACCGGAGACGGAGCAGGGATTCTGCTACAGATTCCTCACGCGTTTTTGAAGCGGGTTGCGGGTGATACGGGTGTGGTATTGCCTGAGGTGGGTGAGTACGGAGTCGGCCAGCTGTTTCTGCCTCCCATTACCGACTCTCGACGGCTCTGCGAGAAGGTATTCACTGAGATCATTGCAGAGGAAGGTCTGCGCCTGCTTGGTTGGCGTGATGTGCCGGTTAAGAGCGATCAGATCGGTGCTCTTGCACGAACGACCGAGCCGTTCATGCGGCAAGTCTTCATCGCGCGAGATGCGTTCAACGAAACGCAGTTTGAGCGAAAGCTGTATGTGGTTCGCAAACGAGTTGAAAAGGCTGTGGCAGAGTCGGCCATTCAAGGGCGAGAGCACTTCTATGTTCCGAGCTTGTCCGCCAACACCATCGTCTATAAGGGGTTGTTGTTGCCGCATCAAATGGCGGCCTACTATCAGGATCTCACCGATGAACGAATGGTAAGCGCCCTCGCGCTTGTGCACTCGCGCTTCAGCACCAATACGTTTCCCACCTGGCCGCGGGCCCATCCCTATCGGTATGTGTGCCATAACGGCGAGATCAATACGCTCAAGGGGAACGTCAATTGGATGAAGGCGCGCCAAGGCCGGCTTCATTCGGAGCTCTTCGGGAAGGACATGGAAAAGCTTTTTCCCATCGTTTCCGAGGATCAAAGTGACTCAGCCTGTTTGGACAACGCTCTGGAGTTCTTGCTGCTCGGCGGCCGTTCGCTGCCGCATGCCATGATGATGCTGATTCCCGAACCATGGGTGGCGAATCCTCAGATGGATCTGGATCGCCGTGGGTTCTATCAATATCATGCAGCCATGATGGAGCCGTGGGACGGGCCTGCGGCTGTATGCTTCACCGACGGGAAATTGATCGGCGCCACGTTGGACCGAAATGGACTGCGCCCCTGCCGGTATCACGTGACGACCGACGGGCTCGTAGTCCTCGCATCGGAGGCCGGCGTCTTGCCGGCTGATGCGAAAGAGATTCGGATGAAGGGCCGGCTCCAACCCGGACGAATGTTCCTCGTCGATACGGTGCAGGGCCGTATTATTGATGACGAAGAGATTAAGGCTGGTATCGTCGGGCGCAAGCCCTATCGTAGTTGGGTCACGCAGTACGGTGTCTCACTGGACGAGTTACCGGACCCGCTGAACGTTCCCCAGCCGGATCACCCGACGATTCGCCAGCGGCAGCAGGCCTTCGGGTACACGGTCGAAGAACTGAAGATGGTCATCACGCCGATGATCGTGACGGGCGAAGAAGCGATCTCTTCGATGGGGACCGATACTCCGTTGGCGGTGCTGTCCGATCGGCCTCAACTCCTGTTCAAGTACTTTAAGCAGCTCTTTGCACAGGTCACGAATCCGCCGATCGACCCGATTCGGGAACAGCTCGTGATGTCGCTGGTGACCAACATCGGTCCGAAGCCGAACTTGATGGATGAATCGCCTGAGTCTTGCCGCCGCATTAAGGTGCAGCAGCCGATTCTGACGAACGCCGATTTGCAAAAGATCCGTGGTATTTCGGACCCGCACTTCAAAAGCAAGACGCTCAGGATGTTATTCCGTGTCGCTGAAGGTCCGGATGGGCTTGGTGAGGCGGTCGATGATCTCTGCAAACAGGCCTCGCATGCCATCAAGGAAGGGTACAAGTTCCTGATCCTGAGCGATCGTGGTGTGAACGAGGAGTGGGCACCGATCCCAAGTTTGGTCGGTATTTCTGCCGTCCATCACCATCTGGTTCGGGAGTGTACAAGAACCGAAGTAGGGTTGATCTTGGAAACGGGCGAACCACGTGATGTGCATCAGTTCGCCTGTTTGATCGGGTACGGTGCCGGGACGATCAACCCGTATCTTGTGTTTGAATCGCTCGTCGATATGGAACGTGACAATTACCTACCCGAAGGGCTCGACGCGCAGACGGCGGAAGGAAAATTCATCAAGGCGATCAACAAGGGCCTGCTCAAGATCTTCTCAAAAATGGGAATCTCTACCGTGCAGTCCTACTGCGGTGCACAGATCTTCGAGGCGATCGGGTTGAATCGCGAGCTCATTGACCGTTACTTCACAGGAACTCCATCGCGCGTGGAAGGGGTCGGGATCCGCGAAATAGGCGAAGAGACACTGCGTCGCCACCGCGTAGCCTATGAGCCGGCGGCGATCCGCCAGCTCGATTTCGGGGGCGAGATTCACTATCGCATCCAGGGTGAGCATCATAACTGGAATCCGGAAACGATCTACAAGCTACAACATGCCAGCCGCTCAAACGACCCGAAGACGTACGCGGAGTTTGCGCAGGTCGTGAACGATGAGGGCAAGCGGCGCTCGAACCTGCGTGGTCTGCTGGACTTCAAGTTCGACCCTCAGCCCATTCCGATTGATGAAGTGGAATCGGCGAAGGAAATTGTGAAGCGCTTCAACACCGGTGCCATGTCTTTCGGTTCGATCAGCAAAGAGGCGCATGAAACTCTTGCAATCGCGATGAATCGGCTTGGCGGCAAGAGCAATACAGGCGAAGGGGGGGAAGACCCAGAGCGGTTCCGTCCCATGCCGAACGGCGATTCCAAGAATAGTTACATTAAGCAGGTAGCGTCGGCCCGATTCGGAGTCACGGCGCATTATCTTGTGAATGCGCGGGAACTGCAGATCAAGATGGCGCAGGGGGCCAAACCGGGAGAAGGTGGTCAGTTGCCAGGTCATAAGGTGGACGAGAACATCGCCCGCTTTCGCTATGCCACGCCTGGTGTGCAACTGATCTCGCCTCCGCCTCATCACGACATCTATTCGATCGAGGATTTGGCCCAGTTGATTTTTGACCTGAAAAATTCCAACCCTGATGCCGGTGTCTCGGTGAAGTTGGTATCGGAGGTTGGTGTCGGGACGGTGGCGGCCGGTGTCGCGAAGGCCCATGCGGACAAAGTCCTCATCAGCGGAGATTCCGGTGGGACAGGTGCGTCGCCGCTCTCATCCATTAAATACGCAGGCATCCCTTGGGAGCTTGGGTTGGCGGAGACGCACCAGACATTGGTGCTCAACGACCTGCGAGGGCGTATCCGTGTTGAAACAGATGGCCAGATGAAGACCGGCAGAGACGTGGTCATCGCCACGTTGCTTGGCGCAGAAGAGTACGGATTCGCGACGGCCCCGCTGATTGTCGAAGGCTGCATCATGATGCGCAAGTGCCATCTGAACACCTGCCCTGTCGGGATTGCGACGCAAGATCCTGAATTACGCAAGAAGTTCAACGGCAAGCCGGAACATATCGTCAACTATCTGTTCTTTGTTGCAGAAGAGGCGCGGCAGTTGATGGCGAAGCTCGGTTTCAGAACCATCAACGAAATGGTCGGTCGTGTCGACAAGCTGAAGATCACCAAAGCGGTCGATCACTGGAAGGCCAAGGGGCTTGATTTGACGCCGCTGCTGACGGCGCCGGATGTCTCTGTGGATGTGCCGCGGTATTGCGTGCAAAAGCAGGACCATGGTCTCGCCGATATTCTGGATAACCAGCTCGTCGAACTCTGTAAAGCTGCGATCGAGGTGGGCGAGAAGGTCACGGTTGAACTGCCGATCAGAAATATCAACCGGACGACCGGCACAGTGCTCTCCAGTAAAGTTGCGAAAAAGTACGGGCCTGAGGGGTTGCCGGAAGACACGATTTCAATCAAGTTTTCCGGCTCGGCCGGTCAATCGTTTGGAGCCTTTTTGGCGAAAGGCATCACGCTTACGCTTGAGGGAGAGTCCAATGACTACATTGGGAAGGGGTTGTCCGGCGGGAAGATCATCGTCTTTCCACCCAAGAACATCCTCTATAGTCCGGAAGAGACGATATTGATCGGCAATACCTCGCTCTATGGGGCCACACAAGGCGAGGCCTATTTCTATGGAATGGCGGGCGAGCGGTTTGCCGTAAGAAACAGCGGAGCACAGACCGTGGTTGAAGGAACAGGCGATCACGGTTGTGAATATATGACGGGTGGCGTGGTGGTCGTCCTCGGTATGACCGGTCGCAACTTTGCAGCCGGTATGTCCGGAGGAGTGGCGTTCGTCTTGGATGATACAGGGACGTTCCAGAGTCGCTGCAATACGGGAATGGTCGAACTGGAGGCGTTGACCGCGAAAGAGGACAAGCAACTGCTCCATGGGCTGCTCACCAAACACTTTATGTACACGGGGAGCCGGAAGGCCAAACAAGTGCTTGATGCGTTCGAGGCCACGGTACCGAAGTTTGTGAAAGTGATGCCGGTTGATTACAAACGTGTCATTGAGGAACGGAAGCGTAAGGCTAGTGCTGTGCACTAGCTGGTGAGAAGTGAAAAGTTAGAGGTAAGGGGTTAGAAGAGAAGAAGATGGGTGATCCGAAAGGTTTCATGAAATACGCCCGCGAGGGCCCGAAGCGTAAGCCGATCGAGCTGCGTGTGCTTGATTGGAAGGAGATGTACGAGCCGATTCCCGAGGATAAGCTGAAGACTCAGGGTGCCCGCTGTATGGACTGTGGTGTGCCGTTTTGCCAGGGCCATACCGGTTGTCCCGTTGTGAATCTGATCCCGGAGTGGAACGATCTCGTCTATCGTGGCCGTTGGAATGATGCGCTGAAGGCGCTCCACACCACGAATAATTTCCCTGAATTCACGGGACGTCTCTGCCCGGCCCCCTGTGAAGGGGCCTGTGTGCTTGGGATTAACCAAGATCCGGTCTCGATCCGCGTCATTGAATGGAACATCGTTGATCGGGGCTTCAACGAAGGGTTTGTCACGCCGATCGTGTCGGTTGTGAACACCGGCAAGACTGTGGCGATCGTCGGTTCCGGTCCGGCTGGGTTAGCCGCTGCACAGCAATTGGCTAGGGCCGGCCATGATGTGACGGTGTTCGAAAAGTCTGATCGGATCGGCGGCTTGCTTCGCTACGGTATTCCCGACTTCAAGATGGAAAAGTGGGTGATCGACCGCCGTCTAGAACAGATGAAGGCTGAAGGGGTGAAGTTCCAAACCGGTGTCGCTGTCGGCAAAGACATCACCGGCGAACAGTTGCGGAAACAGTTTGATGCGGTTGGGTTGACCATGGGAGCCGAGATGGCCCGTGAGCTACCGATCCCTGGGAGAGAATTGAAGGGTGTGCATCTGGCGATGGAATATTTGACCCAGCAGAATAAGCGTACGGCCGGCATTCCGATCACCGACGAGCCGATCACCGCAAAGGGGAAACGCGTTGTTATCATCGGCGGCGGTGATACAGGGTCGGACTGTCTCGGTACGGCACATCGCCAAGGTTGTGTAGAAGCCCATCAATTCGAATTGCTGCCGGAACCCCCACCGCAGCGAGCCGAATCGACTCCCTGGCCCCTCTGGCCCATGCAGCTCCGTACGTCCCATGCGCATGAAGAAGGCTGTGACCGGCAATGGAGTGTGTCCACGACGAAGTTCTCCGGCCACGACGGTCAAGTGACCAAGCTCCATGCCAATCGGGTTAAGTTTGAGAATGGTAAGTTCACACCGGTGCCTAACAGTGAATTTGAGATAAATGCCGATTTGGTGCTGCTCGCCATGGGCTTCACCGGTCCCGTCAGGAATGGTTTGCTCGACAGCCTCGGTGTGAAATATGACGCACGTGGCGCGGTGGCCGTCGATGAAAACTTTATGAGCAATCTCGACGGCGTCTTTGCCGGCGGCGACACCAAACGTGGTGCCTCACTTATCGTCTGGGCCATTGCCGAAGGCCGCAAGATGGCGGCAGGCATTGACAAGTATCTGCAAGCGGGGAAGTCGGCGAAGAAGGCTGCCATTTAACGGAATCTGTTTCAAAGACAGATTTGCGCACTCATACTCCTGGGATATCGATTCAGTTCGCAAAAAGGAGTAGTGGCCGTATTCTGGCAGATGAGTCGTTTTCTCCATTAGGCCGGTTTCCCCATCCATCCGAAAGTACTGATCCGGAAACACTTCTCCGAGCGTTCCTAGCAGCGACACCTATGCAGCGGATAGCTTGGTTGGAAGAGGCGCCCAAACTTGCCTATGTCACCGGGGCCTTAAAACCGAGACGGTTCCTCAGCAAGAAAGACTCGGAGGAAAAGGGCTTAGTATCTGAGTGATCGTAAGGATCGTTCCCTAGCGTCTCTCGCGTCGTTGCTAATAGCTGATTTAGAAACTTAGCCTGTTCGTATTTGCTCTCGTTAGTTGGCCGATAGAAGGAACGCTGAATGCGAAGCTTCATGTTCGATACTAATGTTTTTAACCATGTACTTGATGGCATGGCAGAACTTAGCAGGTTTGTTGGTCAAGCAAAGTTCTATGCGACTCATATTCAGATCGACGAATTGAAGAGCACGACTAATAGAGCAAGAAGAGACGCATTAATACAGGTTTTTGAAGAAATCACCAACATCAGAGTTCCGACAGAATCGTTGTCCTTAGAGATCTCGTGTTTAGATGAAGCGAAGTTGGGGGAAGAACAACTGGTCACAACTGAGTCAGCTGTGTGGGGAATCTCAAGATGGGGCAGGTGTAAGTGGGTAGCTACCGACAATCTCTATAGACCAATAAGGTCTGAGCTTGATTTGCTGAATGAGAGCAAGCCAAATAACGCCCAAGATTCATTAATTGCCGAAACATCGATCAAAAGAGGTTTTACTTTAGTAACTCACGATCGAGATCTGTTTTGGGTCACTACGAAATTTGGTGGTGCAGCGTCCAATATCCACGAGGTAATTAAGACGCTTTCCAATGCAGCTGTAGACCGATCATGAGCTACAACTCACCTTTGCTCTCTGTGCATCATCTTGTCAAGATTGTGACCAGCTGAGGAGGAGAATATATGGATTGCGGAGGGAGAGATGCTTCTGCGGATGGGCTGAGAGCTAGTGATTCCTGCTCCTCGTGAACAGAGGTAGCAGGAGCGTTGCGACTTTCGGCCAGATCAGTGATGCGCCCGCGATTATCTTCGGCGTGCCGCAGAAATTTAATGCGGAACTGGCTGTCTTTGTGCCAGCACACGATCGAGACTTCGTCAGCGAGCAGCGATTCTGTTTGAGGCTTCTCAACCTACAACAGCGAAATGTGAAAGTGTTGGTCAAGGGGGGAATTACGATGTAAGAAGACGGAATAATGAATTACTTAAAGACGTCCATACAAGCCTTGCTTGGGAACTTGGGCTTGGAGGTGCGGAGAAAGCAGGGTAGGGAAAAGACTAAGTTTGAAACACTCCTGGAGCAATACCAGGTCGACATGGTCTTCGACATCGGCGCCAATATCGGACAGTATGGTCCCTGGTTCCGATGGATTGGCTTCGACAAAACCATCGTGTCATTTGAGCCGATTTCTCATCTATTCGAACAATTGAGGCAAAACGCTAAGTCTGATCCGAAGTGGTTGGTGGAACAGGTTGCCTTAGGTGAAAAAGAGGGATCTGGCGTGATCAATGTATCCGGTGGTCATGGTGGGGCCAGCTCGCTTCTGACGATGACCGAACATGTCGTGAAGCATGCTCCTGATCAAGCCGTCATCCGACAAGAAGAAATTAGCGTTACCACTATTGAAAAGATGATGAAGAAGTACTACCCGGAAGGTGATCGCCTCTTTCTAAAAATCGATGCACAGGGGTATGAACGGAATGTGATCGAGGGCATCGGCAGCGAATTACAGCGCGTGATAGGACTGAAGGTGGAGATGTCGCTTGTGGAGAATTATCGTGGTGAGGTGCTGTTACGCGATATGCTGCCTTTCCTAGAGCAAAGGGGTTTCTATTTAGTGGAGTTTGAGAACGGCTGGTCAAATGAGAAGACCGGTGAAATGTATCAGGTCGATGGCGTGTTCTTCAGAACCGATAGGCCGGCCGGCGCCGATGCCGGAGAAAATGAGAAGGCCGACGCGCTTACGCCAGGGCGGCGCTGAGCACCAGCTCCTCTTCGTGCGCGTGATCAGGAACGGTCGTGACTTCTCGACCTTCGATCAGATCAGTGATGCGCTCGCGATGGGCTTCAGCGTACCTTAGAAACTCGATCCCAAACTGGTTGTCCTTGTGCCACCGCACGATGGAGACGTCGATGCCAAGAGGAGCGTCACTTTCCGGAGCCTCAATATGCAGCGCGAGGTAGGTGCCTGGAGTTAGCGTCAGATTGCTTTGCAGTCGGCATCCTGTTGCAGAAAGATCGAAGAGAACTCCTTCTGCTGCGCCGTGGTCGGTCTGGACACTGGCAGAATACCGCACGTACTTTCTTGGGCTATTCCTTAGCCTCATAGGTGCCTCCTTGCTCGTCCCTATCTGGTGTCTATATCGGTGAGACCAGAAAAAACTTGAAAGCCTTGCTAGGCATTTTCTTCCCCTTGAACCCTACTGGAGTTGAATGGTTCTAGGCTTGTATCATAGAGTGAAACCCATGTTGGAGAACTGACAGATGCCTGAGCAAACATATCCTCGTAGTCCGAAAGCTCTTCTTGGCGGCATCGCTCATCTGGGACGGTTTATCGACAAGATTCGACTGCGTCATGCCGGGCAGATTCAGGACTACAACTACATCACGGTGGGGTTCGACAAGTACCTGATCGACTTTCTTGGCATCGATGCCAACGCATTTGAGGAGCGGGTATTAGTCGGCGGGACGGATGAAGAGCTGCTTATCTGGGTGAAGGCCAATGGTCGTAAGCCTGATGAGCAAGAGGTTACACAATGGTCCCAAGGGCTGTTGGCTGCTGGTCCAAAAGACGAGGCAGCTCGTCAGCGATTCCAAGACCGCCTTCGGGAGATTGCAACGAAGCGCGGTGTGTCGGTCGAGTCGCTTCCTCCGGTCACCTCCTGGGCCGACGTTATTGAGCTTGATGAAGCGCGTCTGTCGTAGCATGGGGCATGAGTCGAACCGGTATCATCTGTCTGTCGCTTGTACTCGTGCTCGGGCTGCCTCTACTTGGTGTGTTGTGGGCCGGTGAACCGCTTGGTCGCTATCTTGAATTTCCTCCCCGCACCAGTTATGTGCAGCATGAGCCCTTCTCCTGGCCGGTATTTATCGCGATCGCCCTTCTGATCGTCATAGTTCTTTGGCCAGTCTTCTTTCGCATTGCTGTTTCAAACCATCAGCTATCAGTTGCCAGCCATCGGTCATCAGCTTTTGTGGGAACGCTTCACGCCTCACGTTTCATGCTGCCTTGGTGGGGCTGGGTCGCAATCGGATGGACCTGCCTCTGGTGGGTCGTAGCCTGGACTCGGGTTCCCTGGCTGGTCGTGGTCCAGGAGCACACATTCACGCCGCTGTGGCTCGGCTACATCATGATTGTGAACGCTTGCACGTTCGCTCGCACTGGCCGATGCATGATGCTCCATCGGCCTCGGTACTTTCTGTCACTCTTTCTTTTGAGCGCTGTGTTCTGGTGGGTCTTTGAGTATCTCAATCGATTTGTCCAGAACTGGTATTACGTTGGTGTGGCTGATCTGTCGTCGGTCGAGTATTTCTTCCGAGCAACGACTCCATTTTCCACCGTGCTGCCGGCTGTGATCGGCACGGCGGAGCTTCTGACTTCGTATCGTGTCATCTGTTCTGGCCGGAATCGGTTCAAAGCCATTCAATATCTACAGAAGAAGTGGTCGGGTTGGGTACTCGTGGGCCTATCCTGCTGCGGACTCTTCGGTATTGGACTCTGGCCCAATTATCTTTTCCCACTGGTCTGGGTTGGACCGCTGCTGTTGGTCGTCTCGCTTCAAGCGCTCGCCGGAACACCGACCGCTTTTTCACCCCTTGCGCAGGGTGATTGGCGAGGCATCGGGGTGCCGGCACTAGCGGCGCTGATCTGCGGAATCTTTTGGGAGCTGTGGAACTGGAAGAGCCTGGCTCACTGGGAGTATGCTCTTCCATTCGTCCATCGGTTCCCGTTGTTCGAGATGCCGCTGCTCGGCTATGCAGGGTATCTTCCTTTCGGTCTCGAATGTGTGGTGGTCGCCGATCTTTGCTTGCGCCGTCAGTTTTCTGGTGGGGTGGAGTATGACACTCATGAATGATGCTCAAGCTAACAATAGAACAGCCTCTATGCCTGATCTTCGCCTGCTCCAACTTCTCGGAGTTATTGCTTTCCTGAATGTACTGCATCTCGTAGACCATCTTCTTCGAGGAGATTTCCATTGGCCGATCGACGAACAATCGATTGGATTTCTCGTCGTGGCGACGGTCATCCTGGGCGGGATGGGATTGGGAGTCTGGCTGTATCGGGTAGGATGGGTAGGCGCCCGTTTCTGGACGGTTGTCGGAATGCTTGGTCTAGGGCTCGGTTGGCTCTCGCATTTCAGCCCGATGACGGATCAGCCACTGTCGGTCATCTACCAGGGCTATGCGGCTCCCTGGGCGGGAGTCTTAGCAGTGGGCTGTCTTATCCTTCTCATGCTGTCCGTTCTTGGAGCCACGGCCTTTGCAGGATATCTCTGGAAGCGACAGAGCCATTCGTAATTGGAGCCGTTCCTATCTCATTTCCGTCCAGAGGCCGATTTGTGAACGGAACGCTAATTGACGTACGGTGGTTCGGACCAGGGTGACGTCGTGTGTCTGGTCGATCGACTGTACCTGCTCGTTCGGTGAGAAGCGAATCGAGAAGAACCCTCCCGTGAACGCAGAAAATGCCAAGGCTCGCTCAGGCGTGATCGCGATGGCGACATGGCCTCGCCCGTGCAATTGATGAACGGTTTCATTCGGTCCCAACGCTTCGCTGAACCAATGGCCACGACTTTCTTGAAACCCATGGACCCGTCGATTGGTCTGGACCAAAAGCATGCGCGGCAATACCTGATGTTGCTCCACCTGTTCCTCGACACCCAGCTGCACCTCCGTCCATCGGTGTAAGGCCGAAGAAAAGCCCAATAGCCTTCGAGTGGTCTGAGCAAGTCCCGCCGGTCCGTGAGCCGAAGCGGTGACGATCGTTTCATTGACTCCCAGTGGCTCTTCAACGGGACTCCCGCCCCCTGGTAGGGCAACGACCCTATCCTTTACGACTGTGATCAGGACATCGACAGAGCGGCCTTGGGTGTAGACAGGACTTGGGCATAGGGCAGCTATGATCAGGAGGAGAATCCCCCAGTGTCTGCTGGAAAGGGCTACCGGTATCCTATGTGTAAGGCTGTTTCCTCGTTGTCTTGCCATGCTGCATCATACAAGGGAGGGACTTGGGCTGTCTTCAGGCGCGTCGGCCTCATGCTATCTGCCGATTGTGTGACGGGAATTGGAAGTATGCCCAGAAAGCAAGTCCGCCGTCGGTTCATCAGGACCGACGGCGGTCATTCATCGTGAGCCCTAGGCTGGTGAAACGTTATACCGATGGGAGTGTCAGCAGTTTCTTCATCTCGCAGTGGGCCAGTACGACGTCTGGGGCGCGTTGAAGTGCCTCATAATAACTCCGCTCATATCCATCGCCAAGTTCAGAGGGGCGAATGAGTCCTCTGATTTCCGTCAATAAGATGGCGACGTCATCAACTGTTGGTTGATCGTGTCCGTCGAGCAGTTCGTCGATGCGGACAACCATGTTCGATAATGGATGAAGCCAGGTAAACCATGGGTCGTTCATCACCAGCTGGAGGAGCTGGCCAGTGGAATCCACTCGGCCATAAATCCGCTCATAGGTCAGCTGCTCGGCGACAATCAGGGCTTTGTGCAAGCCTAAGAGTCCATGCCGAACATCGGCCAAGGTTCGCCGCAGTGGATTGGCTTCTCGGACGTCTGTGTGCTTCGATGAAATAGCCATAATAGTTATTTTAGCAGCCGGGTTGAAAGTTAAGGATTCAGGTACCATCCCTCTGTGAGTGACTCACTGGGATTCTTATCGGATGGCAGCCGGTCGTTCTGTAGTCGTACTCAAACTCATAGCTGGAATGCGTGTGAGCCTTCGCAGTCAGGTTTCTCTGTTATGATGAGAGGAATCGATGGTGCCATGAAGTGTTTCCCACTACTCCGCAACTGCAGAGGACGAGATGTCGGAGACCCGTTGCCGGTATGGATGCTGTTCAGATTGTCCCTGAAAAGGTTCGTTCTTTTGAGGACTTAGCAGGTTCCCGTAGAAGGAAAATAACTCGCCGGTGAGTCGGGCCGTGTTCTCGGGGTCCGTTGGGCGTTTTCGTCGGATATAGTCGTTCAACAGACGGCCCTCCGCTGTTTTGTGGACATGGGGCTGGCTCAGATTCATCCGGTAGCGTGCAACGGCTCCAGCCACTCGACTGATGAAGATGACCGTTCCGTCCGGCTCGATCTGCTCGACAATGCCGACGTGTGTCAGCGGATCATTCAGCAGACCGTCCCTATTGAAATCCCAGGTGTTATCAAAGAACACCAGATCACCTGGGCGTACATCCAGGTCTTGATGAAGCATGCCATGCTGGCGCACATGGTTGTGGATGAGCCGGACGCCGTTCGCATTCACCTCGGGGTGGCTACTTCGGTAGAGGTCAATCCCGTGCTCCAAAAAGATGGCACGTGTCACTCCCGCACAGTCATAGTTGATGCGCCGACCTTGGATGGTGATGGTCTTTGATCCTATTAACCGTACGGCTGAGTGAACGATGGCGGATCGACTGGGTAGGGAGGTGGGAATGGAGGTGGGAGCTGGTATGTGAGAATTGAGCGGTGTCTGCTGGCTAGGAAGGGGCAACGGTGATCGGTCACTGTTCTTGCTGAGGTTTTGCACTGAAGTGGGTGATTCAACGGCCACTTGCTGTGGATTCTGGGGCGGCGTAGCGCAGGCTGTTAGGGCTACGATTGCGAGGGCAATCATGGTGACGATATGTGGCATCGGTTCTCCTCCCGCTATCGTACGTTTACAAATCGCCCTTCAGCAGTCTGTCGGAGTGCATCAATATCTTCTCGTCTCGTCACAGACAAAGGAACGGTATGGGTTAATTCTTCAATGAGCAGATCGGTCGTGAGCGGTGCTTTTTGATGGAGTGCCCGATAGAGGGCGGCCACCACGGCTTGCTCAATTTCAGATCCGCTGAACCCATCGCTGGCGCTGACGATCTTGTCGAGGTCGAACCGGGTGCTGTCTTGCTTGCGTAGGCCCAGATGAATTCTCCAGATCGACGCGCGTTCTGCATCGTCCGGCAAGTCGACAAAAAAGATCTCATCGAATCGGCCCTTCCGAAGAAGTTCCGGGGGGAGGGAGGAGAGATCATTGGCCGTAGCGACCACGAATACGTCATGCGTCTTTTCCTGCAACCATGTGAGAAAGGCTCCAAACAGGCGACGACTCAGGCCTGCATCGGCCTCACCATTGCCACCTCCTGCGACCATCGCTTTCTCGATTTCATCGATCCATAAGACAATCGGGGACAACGACTCAGCCATTTCGATCGCCTTCCGAAAGTTCTTTTCCGATTCTCCGATGAACTTGTCGAACAATCGACCGGCATCAAGCTTCAGCAGGGGGAGTTTCCACTCTCGTGCGATGGCCTTTGCTGCCAGGGACTTGCCGCAGCCTGGCACGCCGACGAACATGATCCCTCGAGGCGGAGTGAGGTTGAGTGATTTGGCTTCCGGGGTAAACCCGACTTGGGCGCGCTCCAGCCACGCTTTGAGATTGTTGAATCCGCCCAACTCGAACCGGTTGTCCTCCAGAGGGTAGTATTCAAGCAGACCGCCGTCTTTGATCGCTTGCATCTTGCGTTTCAGGATGGTCTGCACATCCTCGGCCGAGAGGGTACCTCGCTCGACGAGACAGTGGGCGATCACTTGACGGGCTTGATGGAGCGTGAAGCCTTGTAATGCACGGAGGATCGTATCGGTTTCATCGCCGGCGGGATTATTGTCTGATGTCCTGGCTTTGCCGAGCGAAGTGAGCAGGTTATGCACGAGGATGGTGGAATGTGGGCGAGAAACGGATTTCGGGCCGAGTGACTGTAGCAGACCCCGGAGCATTGACCGCAATTCCTCTTGATTGGGGAGCTTCAGGTCCAGTCGGATGGCGATCTTGTCGAGATCCAGTGGCAACGCGACCGGGTGACCCGTCAGGACGCAGGTAGCCCGCGTTCGACTGTAGACGGTTGCAACCTCCCGTAGCTGGCGGCACACGGCAAAGTCTTGGAGATGTGGCCCCAGGTCTTTCAGCCAAAATACTGCCTCGACTGTTAACCCATAGAGGTGCTGAAGGACTGTCAAGGGGGTCGAGGTTAGTTTGCTCAGAGTCGGGCCATCATCGGCGCGGGTCAACCCCCTCGTCACTGACCATTCAAAGAGCGGCATCCGTTCCTGAGCTGTGACGGATTGCAGGAGGGCCAGCACCCGCTCCTCTTCCACCGTTTCAATGACAACGAGAGGGTGAGAAGAGCGGATCAGTGTACGCAGATCATGAACGGTCGTTGAGAGAGCCATCGGACGAAAATGCTAGCACGAGGCTCTACGCTGACCAAGAAAACCACAGAATATCACTGACGGATAAGCCGACGTGTGTATGTCCGTTGCCGCTGCCATCACTTGGAACTCGTTAGGACAAGGAGGTGGGCAGACGCTGTTTTGCAACTTGCGTTCACGCTATTCAGAAAGGCCTGACATACCCTCGAGGGACAAAATCATCTGGACAGCCAATCTTGTGAAGCGTATGAAGGCCGTGAAACGTCATACGTGAAGTGTATCCCGTTCTGGATTAAAACGCTTCAGGAACAACGAGCGACGGATATTCTCCTAGCGGAGCATCGACGGTTACTGGAGCAGCGTTCGCGAATAAAGCGGGGTCAGGTCTTTTGAGGGCTTTCAAGCGCCTTATTGATTTCGCTGATCAGGCGGCGCTCGATTTCACTAGTTTCCTCGTGACTCACGCTCAAGATCCGTCCTCCCTGGGCGACCCGTTCGAACTCGGCTTTCACCCCAAGCTTCGTAACACTATCTGGAAGGGCTTCAAGTGAGACGAGATATTGGTTTCGTGAACCCGTCATCTCAAGGGTCGCGGGGGTAGAGATCTTACGCTCAGTCACATAGACCGCCCGTTGATCAGTCTTGACGCTGACTTTCAGGTGATAGCCATTGCGGGCTAGGGCGTCTTCAACCACTTTGGCCACGGTCGGCATTGGCCTCGGTAGGGTGTCGGATTGCGCACCTTTCTCCTCGATTTTGAGCGATTCTGCCATCTGTGCGGCGATCATTCGTTTCGTTTCAGCCAACTGCAACTCCATTTGCTCGTTGAGCCGTTTCGCGTCGGCCTTGGTTACCTCCATACTGCTCTTGGCATCGCGGAGTTCCTGGTTGAGCAGATCGATCTGTTGCTGCATGACCTTATTCCCGTCCTGCAAAGAGCCTAAGAGAGACTCTTGCTTCGCCAGTTGCCTTTTGAGTGCATCATTCTCCACACGGAAGGGATTCTCCCGACTACCATCGGGTGCGCAGCCGAGCGCGATCATGAACCAAACGATGCCAATTCCCAGTGACTGCGGACTACCCAGTGTTTTATCCTGCACGTGTGCTCCTCTCAGTTGACTGGTAAGATTATCTACGCTTCGACTCAACTTGTAAATGTGATATCGGAAATATGATTGTTCGAAATGGCTCCTGGATCGGTGCGCTGTCATGAACAAGATGGTTGCCTGTGCGATGCTATTGCCATTTCTTTTCATAGGGTTGTCGCTAGCGATGGAGGGAAGGCAGGTTGGTGTTGTTGTTCTGCCGGAGGACTATGACCTGTACGACCGGATCATTGAGGGCAAATTTCTTACATCGCAGATCCACTTGGTCCTACTGGAACGTATGACGGTGTCACGGCTTGTGCCGAACCAACCTGATTCCATGACGGTGGCGTTTTTTCAGCAGCAAGAGTTCTTCAATGGACTGGTACCGCAAGAGCTGGTCCGCGATTTTATCGGTGCCAACCAAGCACAGAGCCGACTCGAAGGCAGATTTGGATTTGGTGTGCGCTATCGATTTGTGTCCGAAGAGACGAGCGATGACGTAGAGGCACGCCTGGCGGTTCCTACTCTGAATGGTCATAAAGTGGGAGTGGATACCCGCTCTGTGCTCGATCGTCTGGCGTTCTCGCGTGTGGGACGAACGCTGAAGAACGATCACGCTCTCGTGTACGTCGAGAATAGGCGTCGTGATGGGACCGGAGCAGGGTTCCTGGTGTGGTTTCATCGGCGGGAACAGGTATGGGAGCTCTTTGATACGGAGGTGGTGTGGACTATGCGCAATAGCGCAGATGACGCAGCACGTCCCTAACTTGCGCCGCACGGTCCTATGGCTGTAGCATGCGACTCTATGGCTTCGCTGATTCGAAAAACGTTTTCAGTCCCGCCGCTTGGCTGTAATTGCTCGATCGTCGGTGACCCCGTCACGAAGCAAGCGGTCGTGATCGATCCCGGCGGGGCCACGGAGAGAATTGTCCAGGAAGTGCAGCAACTGGGATTCACGATCAGTCATATTTTGCATACCCATGCCCATTTCGATCACTTTCTGGCGTCCAGCGAGATCAAGCGGGCGACCGGCGCAACGATTTGTCTCCATCAAGATGATCTCAAGCTCTGGGAAAACCTCGAACTGCAGTGCCGCATGTTTGGGGCGTCCTATCGACCGGCCCTCTTACCGGACTATTGGCTCGTCGATGAGGAAAAGGTGATGCTGGGGCAGGTGCCGATTATTGCGCTCCATACGCCGGGCCATACGCCTGGGTCGATGAGCTTTCATGTGCCGAATGACCAGTTGGTACTGGCAGGTGACACCCTGTTCCGGGGCAGCATCGGCCGGACCGACTTGTGGGGCGGAAACTTTGAGGCGATTGAAGAGTCTATTCGAGAACGATTGTACACCCTCGATGATGCCACGACGGTGGTCACTGGGCATGGGCCTGAGACCGAAATTGGGTGGGAAAAGGAATCAAACCAGGTTGTCCGTGTGTGATGGTGCAGAGGGACGTGCCCCTTCGAATTGTAGCTGTTCCACCCTGCCACGCTGCAGTGAGTAAGAAGGTGAGTTGTACGGCGAACCTCTAAGCGATGGGATCACAACGCAGACGGCATTTGTCAGTCGCTGCGCTACTCTTTGGCCATGCGTTCCTTGAGTCGTTCAATCCGCTTCTCAGTGGCTTGTTTAATGAATGTCATATTCTCAGCAAGATGCTGTTGGGCGTTGATTTTCCCCTCTTCCCGGCGTTTCTGCTGATCAAGCCCAAACTGGGCAATGACCGGCCCGTCTTCCTTGTTCAGCCCTTTCCAGATCTCTATACAGCGCGGTTGTTCAGCGGGCAGATACTTATCGCAAGGTGGATCAGCCGCTGATGCTATTGCAGGTGTGATCGCAAGGCAGAGGATGAGACCTACCGAACGATACCAAGGTCGATTCATTCTGTACTCCATCTGAGTGGACGGTTTCTCGAACGAGACACCTTACCATAAGTGATGGTGTCCAGGACGCACACGGAATCGATAAGAGGTATGTTGAGATAGTACTCGAACGGTGGAGCAGAAGAAGCAAATGGATATGAACGGATCGATAGACTCTTTCAGGCTCACTGCTTGTTGCTATGTGTTGGTCAACGGACGAGCGGACGGTTCTGGGACAACTCCTAAATCTTCATGGCCTCGTTGACTTCTTGGAGGGTTGCTTTTGCGACAGTGGCGGCACGTTTGCTGCCGGCGTCAACAATCTCATCGACCCGGGATGAATCTTGGGTGAGCTTCGCGCGTATGTCCCAGATCGGTGTCAACTGCTCCACCAACCGATCTGCCACCAGTTTCTTGCAGTCGATGCAGCCGATCGCGGCGGTTCGGCAATCTTTATTGATTTGGTCTTGAGTTCCCTGTGGCGAGTAAATCTTATGGAATTCATAGACCGGGCAGAGGTCCGGATTGCCAGGGTCGGTCCGTCTCACACGGGCTGGGTCAGTCACCATGGTTTTGAGTTTCTGTCGGACAGCCGGTTCTGTGTCCGAAAGATTGATCGTATTATGGTAGCTCTTGCTCATCTTGCGGCCATCGGTGCCGATTACCTTGGGAAACTTCGTCAGATGTTCCTTCGGTTCGGGAAACACCGATGTCTTGTAGATATCATTGAAGCGCCGCGCGAGTTCCCGTGTCAGCTCCAGATGCGGGAGTTGATCCTTGCCCACCGGGACGAAATCAGGTTTATACAAGAGGATATCGGCGGCCTGCAGGACGGGGTAGCCGAGGAAACCGTAGGTGGTGAGGTCTTTCTCTTTTATCTCCTCCTGTTTTTCCTTGTAGGTCGGATTGCGTTCGAGCCAGGAGACGGGAGCCATCATTGAGAGTAAGAGATGTAAGATCGCGTGTTCGGGGATCCGGGATTGGATGAAAATCGTCGCACGTTCCGGATCGATGCCGCCAGCTAACCAATCAATCAACATGTCGCGGACAAACATCCGAATACGGCTGGTGTCGGCATAGTTCGTCGAGAGGGCGTGCCAGTCCGCGACAAAAAAATAGCAGTCATACTGTTCTTGTAAGGCCTTCCAATTCTCCAGTGCTCCCAGGTAATTGCCAAGGTGCATCAGGCCGCTGGGCTGCATGCCACTCAAAACTCGCTTTCGAATTGCCGTCATTCAGTTGCTCCTGGGCGTAGGCCGAGTGCGGTGGACAGAATGGTACCAGACAAGGTCTTTACAAATGTTCCTGTGATCATGTGAAGGATCCCCAGCTCCTTGTCGAACACGATCAGTCCCACCAAGATGAGCATCCCATATGGCTCCAACCTGGCTAACGCCATGGCAGGTTGAGGCGGCAAGACCGCCGTCAAGATACGGCCACCGTCGAGCGGTGGAATGGGAAGCAGGTTGAAGAGAGCCAGGAAGACATTGATCATCACCGAGTAGAGCGCCATGACGGCAATCGGTCGCAGAAACATGGTCCCAAACAGATTGGATGTCGTCTCGGCGTCCCCGGTGTTACGGATGGATAAGGAGGGATCGATCGTTAAAATCAAGGCTAGGAGCAAGGCGCTGGCGACGGCCAGCAACAGATTCATTCCTGGTCCGGCCGCTGCCGTGAGGGCCATGTCGCGCCGAGGCTGATGCATGTTCCCTGGGTTGATCGGGACCGGTTTGGCCCAGCCCAGGAGAAAACTTCCCGGCAGCATCAGGCAAATCAGTGGGAGAATAACGGTACCAAATGGGTCAATGTGCGCCAAAGGGTTGATGGTAAGGCGACCTTGAAGTTTTGCGGTCGAGTCGCCGCACTTCTCCGCCATCCAGCCATGGGCGTACTCATGGAGGACCATAGCAAACAGGAGCGGGAGTCCCATATATGAGATAGTGTGGAGAATTTGTGACAACGAACTCATACCCCTGCGCTCAGTTCAGTTGCACAAACTTACCTTGTTTCACTTGAAGAAGAAAGAGCGGTCGGTGCAGAGCACCGTCAGGCCCGAATCCGGCCGGTCCCGTCAGTGTCGGGAGATTGCGTGAGGTCGCGAGGTACTCGTGCAGGGCGTCTCCGCTGGTGGCTCCATGGCGAATTCCATCGATGGCAATTCTTGCGGCATCATAGCCCTGCATGGTGAAGAGTGAGGGAGGGGATTCAAAGCGTTTCTGGTGTCGTTGGACAAACTCCTGGACACCAGGATTGGGGCTATCGATGAAGAAGCCATCGACGAATGTTGCGCCGTCGACGGCACGATCCGCAGTGCGAGCAAAATCCTGGGAATTCCATCCATTCGTGCCGAGAAGGGGAGCTTTGATATCATGAAAGGCCAGTTGGGCGGCGAGGAGGCCGATCTCTTTTGAGCGACTAGGGATGAAGATCGCATCGAAGCCTGGTGTGTAGAGGACTCGTTTTTCGTTTCGGCTCAGCGGTTTGCCCGTCGGATTGGTCACTTCGACGGGGACTGCCAACCCGTACTTTTTCAGGTCCTCGGCCTTGAGCCGCTGTATTTGGGGAGCAAAATTAGTGTCTCCCTCCTTGAAGGCTTCCATGGCGATAATTTCGCCGTCCAGTCGCCGCACCTCTTGCGCAAACAGGCGGGCTAGCTCCCGACCGTAGACGGTATCGGGATAGAGAATGCAGAACCGTCGATAGCCCTGTTCCTTGGCAGCGTAGGTTGCGATCCGTTCGGCCTGCATCCCATAGGTCAGTGCCGTACTGAACAGGTAATTGCCCATCCGCCGGACATTTGGGAGGGTGGCGGCCGGTGTGATTAACGGAATTCTGGTCTTTTGGGCCATTTCAGCCATGACCGGAAGATTCTTTGACAACATCGGACCGATGACGATAAGCGGACGATCCTCGTGGAGCAGCGTCGAAAGATCATCCAGAAAGCCCTGCCGGTCGGCGTCATGGTCCTTGACGATCAGTCCAACGGGTGGTGACCCTGGTTGCTCACGAGCCCGTTCTACCGCCAGTTGAATGCCTTGAAGGACATCTGTGGAGAATGTGGACAGCGGTCCCGACAGTGGAAGGACGGCTGCAATGAGATATTGATTGGCTTTCAATTTCGTTTTGATGAGATCGAGGGACTCGTTCACTTTTGAGACGGAGGGGTGGGCGGGAAACGCCGCAAGGAAATGCCGAGTTTCCCGCTCTGCTAAGTGGTCCTCACCTCGTCCGGTGTAATAGTCGATCAGACGAAGTGAGGCGAGGTCCCCGGGATATGAGCGAGGATAGGCTTCGCGTACGCGAATCAAGCCCCGCTTATCCAGCTTGTCCGAGATGAACTGGCGGATTTGCTCACGTGTCTCGGTCATCTGTGCGTCTGAGCTGCCGACCATTCCTTCCAGCAAGGTGTGGATCGCTCGCACATAATCTTTCTTGTTGGCCAGGATTTCGGCTGTCAACTGCTGCACCTCACGCTTTGTGCTCTCGTCCTGCGTAGTGGTCCGAACTTGAGCCAACAACGGCAGAGCCAGATCAAAATTGCCCATCGCTGCATGGGCGCGGGCCATCAAGAGTTTGCCCCGGTCTAGCAGGTCGGATTCAGGAAACTCCGTCTGGAGCTGGTTGAGAGAACGAAGAGCTTCCGGATAGTCTTTGATGCCATAGAGAGCGGCGCCGAGTAGCAAGTAGGTGTCGTCAAGGTGTTCAGGAGGAGGAGTCGTGGTTAAGAATCGACGGAGCACGGTCACCGCTGATTCGAACGCGCCCTTTTCAATCAACTGCTTGGCCTGGTTCAATACTGGTGGGATGGGAACGAGGGGTTTGGGGGACTCTGTCGTTCCTGGCAGTTCCGAGCGTGTGAGACCAAGGGCCTCACCGAGCGTAAATGTCCCGCTGATGGTGAGAACCAGCAACAGTCGAGCAGCGTTGAGCAGTAGGCGATGTGAATAGGCGAGCATTCCGTTGGGCCGATGGTAGGCCGTACGCAGACTAGTATCGGAAAGGCGGTGGCCTGTCAAGGAGAACTATAATGGGAGTGTCATTGTACGGAATGCGCGAGTTGGCTATAGTTCGGTTACTTGATGTCCACGATTGCCCCATCGACCGCGCTCCTCGACCCTTTGGTTGAACGATATCTCACACAACTGAGAGTTGAGGGAGGGTTGGCCACGAATACGGTCGAGGCCTACCGGCGTGATCTGTTTCGATTGCAGCAACATTTGCTGATGCATCGACTGCGCATGAACGATGTCGTCTCATCGCAGGTGATCCGATCGTTTTTGGCCGCTCTCAAACAGGAATCGCTTGCGGCCTCGTCGGTTGCCCGGATTCTTTCGGCCATGCGAGGTTGGTATCGATTCCTAGTGCGGGAACGTGTCTTGGAGGGGAGTCCTCTCCGTGAAGTTGCGGTGGCGCGCCGGCCTGTTCGATTGCCGAAGACGTTGACGAGGCCTGAGGTGACCGCTCTGTTGGAGTTGCCATTGCGTGATCGGGTAGAGGATCAGCGCGATCGGGTGATGGTGGAACTGTTGTATGCGTCAGGTCTCCGTGTCTCAGAGCTCGTGGGGTTGACGCTGTCTCAAGTGGATCTCAATCTCGGCTGCCTTCGAGTCGTGGGGAAAGGGACTAAGGAGCGCATGGTCCCGATGGGACAGACTGCGCGAGACCTGTTGCGCGAATACCTTGATCACATTCGTCCGGTGCTTCTGAAACGCCGCTCCACGCGGGTGTTGTTCGTTAGTCGCCGCGGGCAGGGGTTGACCAGACAAGCCTGTTGGAAGCTGCTTCTGCAGCGGGCACGACGCGCCGGGATTACGAAGTTGATCTCGCCGCACATGCTGCGACATTCGTTTGCCACGCACTTGCTGGAAGGGGGGGCCGATCTTCGAGCCGTTCAAACGATGCTAGGGCATGCCGATATTGCGACGACTCAGATCTATACGCATGTAGAACGGAGCCGGCTGAAGCATGTTCATAAACAATTTTTCCCTAGACAGCTTACGCGACGAGAGTCGGATGGAACAAAATCCTAAAGACGAGAGACTTCTTCCGTACCTATGATGTGATCAAGAGGAGGTGAAAGAGGTGCCTGCTGGTTGACAAGGCAGTATGGACTTGATAGGCTCCGCGGAGGTTGCTAAGGAAATTGGGCGG
>DIHK01000072.1:0-56757 GCA_002420115.1 Nitrospira sp. UBA5698 | reverse complement strand
GGGAGAGCGCTGCCCTTACAAGGCAGAGGTCACAGGTTCAATCCCTGTTCCGCCTACCAAATGTGACATTGTGGTAAGCAGCGGCAGGGAGAATGCATTTGTACGGAGGGTTTGTTCCTCAGCTCGGGGCTTGATCGGCGACCAAACTGAGAGCGTCTTGTCATTTTCAATCTTCCGCCATAGCTAGATTTTGCGGGGCCGTCGTTCAGCCTGGTTAGGACGCCAGATTGTCAATCTGGAGGTCGCGGGTTCAAATCCCGTCGGCCCCGCCATTTTTCCCCAGTGTTTGGTACAATCCACGTTGCACAGAGCGACTGAAATTTAAGGAGGCACGTCGAGACTCGTATGTTTCAAGCTGGCCCGCTGGGAGTCATCATGTCGTTGGGGATCGTCTCCAAAGTGGTCCTCTTGCTACTATTGGGTTTTTCCATCATTTCCTGGGCCGTTATTTTCTATAAGTGGGCGAGCTTTCGTGCAGCCGACGAGAAAGACCGTCGTTTCATGGCGGTGCTCTTGCGCGCGAGAGATGTGGAAGAGGTTACGCGGCAGGTACAACAAACCACCGGAAGCCCCTGCGCAAAGATTTTTCATACCGTGGTCCAGCGGATCGGCTACCTTCCTACGGAGATGAAAGAGAACGGTGCTCTTGGCTTTGATCGGCATGTGATGGAGCGAACGGCGGGCCATATCGCTCAGACTCAAATCGCCAAGTTGGAATCTTTCCTTCCATTCCTGGCTACGACGGGGAATATCAGCCCGTTTGTTGGGCTGTTGGGAACCGTGATGGGGATCATCGATTCGTTTCGGGAAATCGGGGCACAGGGCACGGCCAGTATTGCGGCCGTGGCCCCTGGAGTGTCCGAAGCCTTGATCGCCACCGCTGCCGGGTTATTTGCGGCGATCCCCGCAGTCATTGCCTACAATTACTTCCTGACACGCATCAGGCGTACTGCCTTGCAGATGGATTCCGTTGTGGTGGAGCTCCTGGCTCTGATCCCACCGCAGACTAAGTCCGTCGATCCGGTTGCCGTCGGAGTCAAGGGATGATTTTTGAGACACGGCAGCGTCGGTTCCTGGCCGAGATCAATGTGATTCCACTGGTCGATGTGGTCTTGGTGCTATTGGTCATCTTCATGGTGACCGCGCCGATGCTGTATCGTGGAATGGACATCAAGTTGCCGACTTCCGCCTCGAACACCATCAAACCCGAAATTCGAGCCGTGTTGACGATCGAGAAAGATCAACGGCTGTATCTCGATAAAGATCAAGTCAGCGTGGCTCAGCTCGAACGAAAGTTACATCTCCTGAAGCAAGAACATGCGGATGTCTCCTTGTATTTGCGTGCCGATCGTGATGTGCCGTATGGGGTCGTGGTTCAGGTTATGGATGGAGTCAAGAAGGCCGGGATCGAAAAACTCGGCATGGTGACCGATCCCACAACCGGACCTGAGCGGATCACGGAGGCGACGTCTCCTCCACCTAACCAGTAGGATTAAGGTTCACGGTGCAGGCTTGGACATCAGCCGGTATGATATCGGATGATGAGTGGCAGGCGAAGCTGGCTCGCCGCCTGAGCCGTGCCCTGTTCGTCTCCCTTGTGTTGCATATCGGGATTTTGGCTATCGTGGCGTGGATTCGCTTGCCGCGTCATGGTGAACGACCGCTTGCGTCCATTGAGATTTCGCTGGCCAGTCTTCCGGCGGCTCAGGTGAAAACTCTTGAGCCTCAAAAGAGCCAACCGATTTCAAAAGAGAAAGAGCTAGAACGTCCGAAGCCGGTGCTACAGCATAAGTCTGTCGATTCACCCAAACCCGTCGAGCGTACCCCGACGATCGCGCCACCGAAGGCCGCTCCTATTCCAAAGCCGGCATCTGTGCCACCTTCGTCTGTGTCCTCCCCACCGGTTTCTCATCCCGTCACTCGGGCGAAATCATCGAATGATATGATGAGCGAGATCATGAAGGGCATTGAGTTACCGCCGGATGCTCCGAAGCGTGGAGACATCAGTCCTGAGGAGAAGCCCAGGGCCACAGCGGCTATGAAACTGCCTGATGTACCGGTCGTGTCGGATACGAAAGATCTTACCGGGAAGCCTGTGACCCAGAGATCGTCTTCGTCCCTGACGGAAGATCTTGCGAAAGACTTGGATGAAGAGTTCAAGAAGATCAACAAGCTGGAAGTGCCCAAAGCCGTAGCTTCGGTCGATACTCCCTCAAAACCTGCCTCCCAGCCGGCTCCTCAGGTTGAGGCAAAAGTGCCGAGTGTCAAGGCCGTCGACACGACGCTGAAGGTTCCAGGTATGGCTCCTGGGTCGAATGCCTATCTTGCACTGGTCCGACAACGGATCAGCAATAGTTGGAATGCTCCGCCTTTGGACCTGACCAACCAGGCGTATGTGGTCATCGTCCAATTCAGACTTCATCGGGACGGGAAAGTCACAGGTGTATCCATCGAACAATCGTCTGGGAATGAATATTATGATCTGGCAGGAAAGCGGGCGGTTCTGAGCGCAAATCCTCTGCCTGTCTTCCCGTCGGACATTTCCGATTCATACTTTGATGCCCACTTCACCTTTACCGTGGGCGAGCCTCAAGGATAAATTATGACGTTACGAACGCTTGTGATTGCCGGTTTCTGTGCCCTGGTGGGCCTGGTGTGGATCATCGAATCCGGTGCTGCCGACGTGTTTCTCGAGGCGGCAAGGCCTGATTTCCAAAAAATTCCATTGGCGATTGCCGGAATTGAGAATCTGGGTGGGACGGAATCGCCGGAAGGGCGCGTGAAGCTCGGTAGCCGTATTGAGGAGGTGCTCAAGACAGATGTCCGTCGCTCCCTGGTGTTTGCTCTTGTTGATGTGAATGGTCTCGGCATCAAGGCTGGTCAACTCGGAGCTGAGCCGGATCCATCCTTCAAGCACGCGGTTGAGAATGGCGTGTCGGTGGTGGTGTGGGGACGAGCTGGTATCAAGAGCGGGAATAAAGATTCCGATGTGAATATGGACGGCTATGTCTACGATGCGGGGAATAACGAGGTAGTCGGTGGGAAACGCTATGTCGGTTCGACATCGGTGGTCCGGCTGATGGCCCATCGATTTGCCGATGAGCTGGTGTTTCGGTATACCGGAGAACCGGGGATCGCTCGGACAAAAATCGCCTATGTGTCTGAGCTGGGTTCGGCGCGTGAACTATTCATCATGGACTATGACGGTTACGACCCGCGGCAACTGACGGCCGACGGATTTTTGAATTTGATGCCGCGCTGGTCCCCTGATCGGCGATTTTTGGTCTTTACGACGTACCGCAATCGGAATACGCAAGATATCGATCTCCTTGAGCTTGCGACTGGAAAACGCTGGACTCTGGTCTCACAGGGCGGACTGAACATCACGCCGGCCCTCTCTCCGGACGGGAATTTTCTCGCGTATTCGTCCAGCTCTGAGGGGAATGCGGAACTCTACCGCATGGACACCCACACCAAAGCGGTGCAACGGCTGACGACCAATGCCGGCGGAGATCTCTCCCCTTCCTGGGCACCATCTGGCCGCGAGTTGGCCTTTACCTCCGACCGAAGCGGCGGACCGCAAGTGTTTCTCATCAGCGCGGATGGATCCAATGTGCGCCGATTGACCTTTGAGGGAGATTATAATGCCGCTCCTGCCTGGTCTCCTCGAGGGAATTGGATCGCGTACGTGTGCCGGACTCCACGGAAAGAGTACAAGCTCTGTCTCATCACGCCCGATGGGCAGAAGCGCGTGCAGTTGACGACCGGGCCGGGGGTGGATGATTCCCCTTCGTGGTCCCCCGATGGACGGCACATTGTGTTTAGTTCCACGGCGGACGGGAAGAGCCATATCTATATGATTAATACGGACGGGAAGGACTTGGAACGAATTACCTTTACGGGGACTCACAATAGCGCACCGACGTGGTCTCCCGCCTCGTGATTTTTGTGCAAGGCATTGACGAGAATCGTCCTCCACTGTATGAAGAGAAAGAACACCTGATGAGAAGGGAATCGACTCGATGAAGACATTAGTAGTCACCCCCCTACCAGTGATTCTTGGCGTGCTCCTTCTGTTGAGTCCGGCTTGCTCGAGGAAGGCGGTTCAATCGGGAGGAGACACACGTGCCTTACAGGAAGAGATGGCACGAGGAGGGGCAAAGGGTGGGGCAAGTTCAAGCTTTCCCGACACATCGTTATCCGGGAAGGATGAGACGAGTAGTCTGCGTGGATTCGATCGGAACCCCTTAGAAGAACGGCTCGGAGGCGGTGGTCACAGCGGAAATGGAACGGTGACTCCGGGCAACACGCTGATGGCCAAGTCAGACCCTGGCGGGGCTGCCCGCCAGCTTGCTGAAATACGCGCGGAGCAGACGGCATCGGCGGCGGCCGGCTTGCGGGACGTGTTCTTTACGTATGATAGCTTTTCCATCACAGACGAAGGGCGCCACGCGCTCGCGAATGATGCGGAGTGGATCAAATCAAATCCGCAGGCTCAGCTGAAGATCGAAGGACATTGTGACGAGCGAGGCACCTCCGCATATAACTTGGTGTTGGGAGAGAAGCGGGCGAAAGCCGTTCGGAACTACCTCGTCGAGCTGGGGGTGGTTCCTCAGCACCTCTCGGTCGTCTCGTATGGAAAAGAACGGCCATTCTGCACAGAACATGGGGAGCACTGCTACTCGATGAATCGTCGAGGGCATCTTGTCGTGAAGGTGGGGAAATAGTGCGTGTGGGACACGCTGTTGGCAGGAGCGTATCCTCGTTGTAGTCGGTCCACTGGAGTGCAAGGCATGAAGTCTCAACTGCGAACCACGCATGGCGTGCTACTGGGTTTAGCCGTAGGCGGGCTTTTCTTGCCGGGTTGTGTCGCACAGCAGTCCGACTTGAAAAAAACTGAAAAAGACTTCAAGCAGACCAGTGCCAAGCAGACTCAAGAAATTACGACACTACGCGAGTATGAAATTCCCCAGTTACGCGGAGAACTGGAAAAGGCGCTGCACCTGACCAAAGACCTTCAGGCCAGGCAGGAAGATCTTAAATACCGGTCGGCGCAGGCGGAGCAGCAGACCAAGAAACTCGAACAGTTGGCGGCGAAGTTGGAAACCGACGGTAGTACTCGCTATCTGTGGATGCAGAAGAGCTTTGAGACCCAGGATGGGAAGGTATCGGCAAGGCTGGAAGATCTGGCAAAAGCGATGGAATCGCTCAAGAAAGAAGTCATCGATGTCGTGCAACGCACGAATGAGGGATTGGCAAAGCGTGTTGATGCCAAGTTGGAGGGGCACCAAAAGGAGCTGACCGAGCACCAGAATAGGATCGAGCAGGTTTCTCAAAAGTTTACGCAGTTTAATCAGGCGTTGTCAGGGTTTCGAGAAGCGCTGACCGGTCTGAATGATCGTGTCGGTGAAGGAGAGCATGCTTCAAAGAACCTTGCGGCAAAGATCGATGCGGACTCAAAAACTGCGGCGACGCATGCGGAAGATGTGAATCGGAGCGTGGTCTCCATCACCAAGGCACTTGAAGCCGTCGGGAAAAAAGTTACGGCGCGGCTCGATGAGCAGGACAGTCGCATTGATGCCATCGTGAAGACCGTTGAGCAGGTGTCGCATAAACCAGTGTCATTGCAGCAGGCAACTAAGTCCTCCCAGCATTCGTCGTTGGGACCGAATGAGACGGCGTTGGAAGGAGGAGATGCATCAAGAGTGTCTGCCGGGCAGGACACATCAGGTGGCGCGACGACGATTGTGCCTCCTCAAGAATCAGCCAAGTCGGAACTCCTTCAGGTCACATCCGATCCCCCGGATCGGGTTCGCTATGAGCGGTTGTTGGCGTTGTTTCGGGAAGGGGATTTGGAAGGGGCCAGGCAAGGATTTGCAGGATTTTTTGACGAATTCCCCAATTCGAACCTTGCGCCCAACGCGCGCTTTTGGTTGGGGGAGTCGTATTTTGGTAAGAAAGATTTTCAGAAAGCGATTGATGCGTACGATAAGGTAGAGGTCGATTATCCAAGCAGTGAAAAGGTGCCGTCGGCTATTTTGAAAAAAGGGTATGCCTATTTGGCTATGAAGGACAAGAAACGAGCCTCGTCGGCTTTCAAACAGGTTGTTACGCTCTACCCGAAAAGTGTGGAAGCAGGGAAAGCATCCGACAAGTTGGGTCAACTGAAGGAGGTGCGGTAAAGCATGCGAGTCCGTACCGGCATGTCCATAGCGGTGATAGGGGGATGGGTGATGGTGTTTGCCGGATGCGCCAAGCATGCGGACTTCATGCAGACTCGGGACCAACTTTCGACCATCTCTAAGACACAGGATCAAGATCATCAGCGGGTTGATGCGGTGGTCCGTCGTTTGGAAGCGATTGAGCGGAGCAAAGATAGCAAGGACACGGATGTGACCAAGTCACGCTTTGATGATGTGACGGCTCGTGTCCAGAAGCTGGAAAGCCGACTTGCGAAGATGGAAGAGACGGTGAGCCAGGCATCTGCCAGGTTGGACGCCTCACCCGAACTGCGTGCGGCGAAGGCGGTAAAGTCGACACCTCCGGTCGAGGCCGTGGTGACCGCATCGGGCATCACGCCCACCTCGGCGTTTAATTTGGCTTACAATGATTATCTGAATGGGAAATATGAGCTCTCCGTTGCCGGGTTCCAACGGTTCATCAAAGACTTTCCCGGCACGTCCCTGACTCCCAATGCTCAATACTGGTTGGGCGAGTCCTACTACAATCTGAAAGAGTATGGGCGAGCCATTCAGACCTTTGATTATCTGGTTGCAGAGTATCCCGGGAATGAAAAAATGCCGGCGGCACTCTACAAACTTGGGCTAGCGACGGCTGAAACCGGCGATCTTGCCAAATCGAGGAAGAATCTAAAACGGGTGCTTGAGGAGTTTCCATCGTCGGATGAGTCCAAGTTGGCCAAGCATAAATTGGCCGAGCTCCGATGAGCGTCCCTGCTGTTCGACGTCCTGCCTTGTTCCCATTCCCATCGTGCGTGAGGAGCCTGGTGCTGTGCTGAAGACAGATGACAGCACAAAGATCCGCCTATTGCCGGAAGACGTGATTGGTCGCATCGCAGCCGGGGAGGTCGTTGAGCGCCCTGCTGCCGTCGTAAAAGAACTTCTTGAAAACAGCATTGATGCCGGGAGTCGTTCCATCTCAATCGACGTGAAGGATGGAGGCCTCTCCTTGATTCGGGTGACCGATGATGGAGAGGGGATGAGTCGTCAGGATGCGATTCGTGCGTTTCAGCGCCATGCCACGAGTAAACTTCGGTCTGATGCCGATCTGTGGTCCATTCGGACGATGGGGTTTCGGGGAGAAGCGTTGCCAAGCATTGCGGCCGTTTCGCATGTCCGATTGTTGACCGCAACACGTTCTGATGAGGTAGGGACGAAGTTGGATGTCGTGGAGGGACTCGTTGGAAACATGACCGATGCCCCTCCGGTCGTCGGGACCAGGATTGAGGTGACGGCGCTGTTCGAGCATCAGCCGGCCAGGAAAAAGTTTTTGAAGTCTGCCCCGACGGAGTGTACCCACATCATTCGAGTGGTACAGCAGGCGGCGCTGGCATGGCCGGCCATCCAATTTCGTTTTACCCAGAATGCGCAGGAACTTCTGAACTACCCAACCGTGCGATCAGAAAGGGAGCGGATCGCCCAAGTGTACCCGCGTGCGTTTCTTGATCACGGTCTTCCTCTCGATGACGGGCAAACCGGCGCCAGCCTCACGGGGTATATTATTGACGCGGTCCATGCCAAGCCTTCGCGTATTCCGCAAGAATTGTTTGTGAATCGTCGACCTGTCCGGAGCCTGACCGTGTCCCACGCCGTCGGAGAAGGCTATGGCTCATTTCTGCCTCGAGGTTGCCATCCACGATTCGTCCTGTTCCTGGATGTCGATCCGGAACGCGTGGATGTCAACGTCCATCCGACGAAACGAGAAGTGCGTTTCTCGGACAATGAATTTATTCATCAGCTCGTTCGACGAGCGGTTCGTCAGCGGCTGAGTGGTGGAGTGGGCGCACCGGGACGCGATGACACTGAGGTATCTGAGCGGGCTACTCCCCATGTCGCTGTTTCGTGGCCAGATTCTTCGGGCATGACCAGGTCTCGTCCAACGGAGACGACAGTCTTGCCACAGCCAGGTCCAGAGATTCAGCTGGCGTTTGTAAGTGAAGCGGCGGAGCCCTATGTGCGAGTGCCTGCCGGAGAAGTGGTGGCGTTGGGACAGATCAACCGGACATTCCTCGTTGCCCAAGTTGGGGGAGATCTGGTGGTGGTCGATCAACATACAGCCCATGAGCGGGTGTTGTTTGAGCGGTTGTATCGGACGTGGACGGCCCGCAGTCTTCAGGCTCAACCGCTGCTTCTGCCCGATCCGCTGGATTTGTCGCCGGATCATGTGGCCTTGATCCTGCGCTATCAGGAGGAGCTCGGGAAGTTGGGATTGGAAATCGAGCCGTTCGGCGCCACCACGGTCTTGCTCCGATCGACGCCGGTCGGACTTGGTCCAGTCGACCCGAAAGTGTTTCTGGAGGACCTGCTAGAGGACTTGCATCAATGGGAGCGAGTTCCCGCACTCGAGGCGCGAGTGCGGCCGGTGTTGGCGTCGTTGGCTTGCCATGGTGCTGTCCGAGCTGGACGCTCCATGCAACTGGATGAAATCAAGATGTTGGTCGAAGAGTGGCGATCGGAGGGGGAGATCACCACCTGTCCCCATGGAAGACGAACGTCGTTTCGACTCAGCACCGACGATCTCGAGAAAATGTTCGGACGAGCCGGTTGGTAGCTCATGCAAGGTGCAAGAGCGACTCATGTTCGATGGATCTGGTGGCGCTGTGGTGAACAGTTCTGGTCGGTGGTGTGACCATGCGGGTGGACATTGCACGTCGCCATCGTCCCTTGGTCGTCCTGCTGGGGCCAACTGCGGTTGGAAAAAGTCGAATTGCGATACAGGTCGCCAAACATTTTGGCACCGAGATTCTGACGGCGGATTCGCGTCAAGTGTATCGCGGAATGGATATTGGAACGGACAAGCCGACTGCCGAGGACCTGCAGACGGTTCGGCACCGGCTTCTAGATCTGGTGAATCCGGATGAAGCATTCAATACTGGGTGGTATCGACGTGCTGCGTTGGACCATATCGAGCGGTTATACGTTGCCGACCTGTTGCCTCTCGTCGTTGGGGGGACCGGCCTCTACATCAGAACTCTGATCAGAGGCCTCTGTCCTGCCCCGCAGGCTGATCCCATCGTGAGAGCGGACCTCAAGAAATTGCGGGAGCAGGCTGGACGAACCGGCCTGTATGCCGAGTTGATGCGTGTCGATCCTGCTGCAGCGGCTAGATTGCATCCGAACGATGAGTCGAAGGTCATGCGGGCGCTGGAAGTGTATCGGCTGTCTGGACGTTTGATGTCCGAGATGCAGGCTGAACATCAGTTTCAAGAGGCACCCTTTTCGGCACTGGTGATCGGACTTCATCGAGCTAAAGAGGCGCTCTATCGACGGATCGATGAACGCATCGATTGGCAGCTGGCCCATGGAATGATAGAAGAGACACGGTCGTTGCTCGATCGAGGATACGGGCGCGAGCTTGGGTCAATGAAAGGTCTTGGGTATCGGCACATTGGCGCCTATTTGGCGAACGAATATGAACATGCGGAAATGGTGCGTCAATTCAAACGTGATACCAGACGGTTTGCAAAACGGCAGATGACCTGGTTTCGAAAGGAGCCCGGTGTGGAGTGGTTCTTCATTGATGAAGACGAGCCGCTCGAACAGGTGGGGAGGCGAGTCATCACGCGCATCGACGAATTTCTGCAAGGGCATGGGACACAACAACAGCCTGCTGCGTTGCGGGCATGGTGAGAAAAGGGATTTGGGATGCCGAACAAAAAACAGGATAAGCGGGTAACAGTCGGAGTGATCGGAGGAAGCGGACTGTATGAGATTGAAGGGTTGACGGGTGTTCGCTCGATTCGAGTGCGTACGCCGTTCGGAGCTCCCTCCGATGCGATCAAAGTGGGTATGTTCGAAGGGATTCGAGTGGCGTTTCTGTCTCGCCACGGACAAGGGCATCTGTTGAATCCCAGTGAAATCAACTATCGCGCCAACATTTTTGCACTCAAGTCCCTCGGGGTCTCGCATGTCATTTCGGTCAGTGCCGTGGGCAGCATGAAAGAATCGATTCATCCGGGGGACGTCGTGGTGCCAGATCAGTTCATCGATCTCACCAAACGCCGCGTCTCGACTTTTTTTGAACGGGGTCTTGTGGCGCATGTTGCATTCGGCGAACCGATTTGTGCGGAGCTCGGCCGCGCGTTGCGCGCCGCCGGTGAGCGAGTCGGAGCCACGTTGCATGCTCGTGGTACCTACGTGTGCATGGAAGGGCCACAGTTTTCGACCAAGGCGGAATCACGGCTCTACCGGCAATGGGGGGTCGATGTGATCGGGATGACCAATATGCCGGAAGCCAAGCTGGCTCGTGAGGCGGAGTTGTGTTATGCGACATTGGCCTTGGTCACGGACTATGACTGCTGGCACGAGACGGAGGAGGCGGTCACCGTGGAGGCCGTACTCGACACGCTGCATCGCAACGTTGCCTTAGCGAAGCAGATTCTCAGGACGATCATGCCGTCGTTCGCACATCCGATCGAGTGTGCCTGTCATCGCGCGTTGGACCATGCGATTTTGACCGCACCGAAGCGGATACCGGCACCGGTGCGGAAGAAGCTCTCAGTACTCATCGACCGTGCCCTGACATCACAGAAAGGAGCTCGTTAGGCAATGGGGAAATTGTTAGCGGTTGGATCGGTTGCGTTGGATACGGTGAAAACTCCGTTCGGCGAAGGGACGGAGATTCTGGGAGGGTCGGCCACGTACTTCTCCACGGCGGCGAGTTTCTTCACGTCAGTGGCGCTCATTGCGGTTGTTGGGGAAGACTTCCCCCAGCAGCATGTCGCGTTTCTGAAGAGTCGTGGAATTGATCTGACGGGATTGGAGCGGCGACCAGGAGCGACCTTCCGCTGGAAAGGGGAGTACACGCATCAGTTGAATGAAGCGCACACGCTGGATACGCAGCTCAACGTGTTTGAGACGTTTCGCCCGCAGATCCCCGAGGCGTATCGGGAGCCTGATGTGTTGTTCCTTGGGAATATTCACCCCGAGCTTCAGCTCGATGTGTTGCAGAAAGTGAAACGCCCAGCGCTCGTGGCCTGTGACACGATGAATTTCTGGATCAACGGCCAACGAGAGGCCTTGTGGAAGGTACTGGAGAAGGTCGATGTTTTGATCATCAACGACGGCGAAGCGCGTGCCTTAGGCCAGGACTCCAATCTCGTGAAAGTGGCGAAGTTGGTGCTGTCACGAGGACCCAAACATCTCATTGTGAAGCGGGGAGAATACGGCGTCCTCATGTTCAATGAAAAGCAGGTATTCGGTGCACCGGCGTTTCCACTTGAAGACGTGCGCGACCCGACCGGTGCCGGCGATACCTTTGCCGGTGGGTTTTTGGGCTATCTCGCCGCGACCGGAAACCGCTCTCCTGAGGCGATGAAGCAGGCCATCATCTTTGGAAGCGTCATGGCGTCATTTACAGTAGAAGCCTTTAGTCTTGACCGATTGCGAATCCTGGATTACAAAGAGATTCAGGCACGGTTCGCTGAGTTCAAGCGACTTACGCATTTTGAGGACGTATGACGATCTGGAACAGACACCGACCCCATCGAGATCAAGCCTTTCGCTCGGTGCTCTTGATATGGCTTGGACTCACCAGTGTCGTGGCCGGTTGTGCGACAGAGAAAGAGGTTCTGCAAAAATCTCAGGGGCATTATCAAGAAGGCGTGGCGAGCCTCCCGGGGGATCGACAGCAGGCCTTCGTGTCGTTCCAGAAAGCCGTTCAGTTAAATCCGAACAACAAGGAAGCGCGATATGCCTTAGGGCATGTCTACGCACTGCAAGGTAAATTGCCGTATGCGGAAGAGCAGTTTCGTGCGGCGCTGAAGATCGATGAGAACTACTCCGAAGCGCATACGTACCTGGGGCAAGTCCTCGCCAATCAGGATCGGTGGGTGGAGGCGATGCAATCCTATCGGTTGGCGTTGGCGAATCCCTTGTATCCCACACCGGATCTGGCTCGCTTCCATCTGGGGCGTGCCCTGGCGCACCAGGGTGATCTCCAGGGAGCGATGGAGGCGTTCGAAGATGCGGCCTCAGCCAGTCCGCCGACGGTGCCGCCGGCGATGACGCATCTTGAGCTGGGTCGTGTGTACTCTCAGCTCGGCTACACGACGCGCGCGCGCGAAGTGCTGAAGAAAGTGGCGACATTGGACAAGGGGGGCGAGTGGGCGACAGCGGCGTCAGATCTCTTGACGCGATTGAAGTAGGAGACCTATGGAGTCGGTCGGCGAATTCTTTCGGCAGGTCCGTGAAACCAAGGGATTGACCATCGATGAGGTGGCGTCGAAAACTCGTATTCGCACGGATTTCGTCAAGGCGCTCGAGGATGGCAATTTTGCCAAACTGCCTGATCAGGTCTTCGCGCGGGGGTTCGTACGGTCGTATGCGAGATCGCTCGGGCTGGACGAGGAGGACGCGATTCATCGGTTTATTCAATCGGCCGGCTCGTTTTACGAGAAGCAGGATGAGCGGGAACGGCTCAAGGTTCGCCAGATTGAGGAGGACCGTAAGCGTCAGGCCAATCGAAAAGCGGTGGCGATTGCTATTGGTATTGCCGTCCTGACGCTGGTCTTCCTGTTGAGTCGTGAGCAATCCACGGTGTTCCGGCGCGGTGCACCGGAGCAGGTCTCGGCCACGAAGCGGGCGACTCAACCGAATAAGGACGTGGCGGAATCGACGACTCGCGAGCCTGAGCGTTCGGCCGATGCAACCAAATCACTCGAATCACCGGCCGGAGCTCTCCAGAAGGCGACCGCAGAAGCTCCGCGTCGCCAGGAGCCGGCGGTGGTTGAGGTCGTGGCGCCACGAGTTGAATCCGACACAGCGCCGACAGGAGCGCTTGGTTCTTCTGGCAGTGATGGTCCTCTGGCGGGGATTGGGCTGAATGCTATTGAGAGTCGTGGTGATGGACAACTAGTCTTGGATCTGGAAGCGACTGAGTTGAGCTGGGTCGTCGTGCAGATCGATAATGGGAGCCCTCAGGAGTCACTACTTCGGCCCGGTGAAAAGGGCCATTGGACAGGGCAGGATCAATTTATTCTCACCCTCGGGAACGCCGGTGGTGTGAAAGCTGAGCTCAACGGCAAACCGCAAAAAGCCTTCGGGCCAAGTGGTAAAGTCGCCCGCGATATCGTGCTGAAGCGATAGTTCTACCGCACTGGGCGTATTTCTTTTCATGTAACCAGCCCCATGAGAATCTCACGAGCCTCAATGAGGCGTGGATGGTCTTGCTGGGGCGCAAAGGTGTCACGAATGCATTGAATGTAGGAAGAGGCAATCTGACAAGCCGCATAAATAGCCAGATTCGCAGGGTTTCTTTTGGATAGGAACTGGCATGGGGCTTGTAGGTCTTCGATCCGAGAGTAGGAAATATCACGTTGGTGCCGAGGGATGTTTTCTTGACAGAAATTTAGACTGGTTGGTATAGTTCGAGCGTTTAAGTGGCCGTTGAATGCAAAGAAGATGAGTTGGCGGCCTGAGGTTCTATGCAGGCTGGGTGGGTTTAACATATTCAAGGAGGACATGTGATGGGGTATCTGTCCAAGTTTTTGGGAATTGCTGCAGCGGTGATGTTTCTCTCCGTCTCAGTCGTGGGAGCTGAAGAAAAGGATCCGACTAAGCCCCGCGTTCCGCCGGATCAGATGGCGGATGCAAAGGCCATGAAGAATCCGGTCGCAACCTCGCCTGAAAGCATCGCCAAGGGTAAAGCGCTGTATGAAGGGAAAGGCACCTGCTTCAATTGCCACGGCAAGGGCGGCGATGGACAGGGCGAAGCGGGCAAGATCCTCAATCCGAGCCCACGCGACTTCACCAACTGCAAGTTCCACAAGAAGCGGAAAGATGGCGAGCTTATGTGGGTCATCAAGAACGGCAGCCCTGGAACCGGAATGGTGTCCTTGGTCCCGGCTGCGATCACCGAGGAAGAAGCCTGGCACATCATCAATTATGAGCGGAGCTTCTGCAAGGGCGAGTAATCAATTGCTCGGAAGATTCTCATAAGTTCATAAGAAAGCTGAGAAAAAAGAGAGGGTGGGGAGGAAACTCCTCACCCTCTCTTTTTGTGCGGTAGCCTTCGGCAGGTACGAGTGTTCCGTGCTCTTCATGACGTCTTCCCGGCTTAGTTATTACATTCTCCACTTCGGTACATCAGCTGCTCCTACAATCCAGATTCTGGACGGTCTGTGTCGTTATCCCCTCGTTTGAGGGTTGGGAATATTGGCATTGGAAGGGTTGGGGGGATTGCACCTTGCATACAAAAAAGGGTACAGTCCGCCGGACGAGCCAGAATCACGCTAAAAGAGTATATGCGGTAGCAAATACAACCGAACCATCGACGTTCTTATTTTGAACAATTAGGAGGGCGACTATGCGCAGCCTATGTCCATGGGTGCAGTGCCGAGGAGCAGTCGTAGCAGCATCGCTCGCGCTTGTGTCAGCGGGAATCACGTTCAGTGTAGCTGCAGAAATCACTTATGCCGCAGAGGGCTCCCTCCCACCGGCTATCGTCGCGGCAGACCTCGAATACAATGGGCGTGTTGTCGTCGGTGGGGATCCCGTGACGGTCAAGATTGCCACTCCGAACAAGAATGGCGCGATGACCTTTCAGGGTACAGCCGGGCAACGCATCAATCTCGGTTTTAGTTCGGTCAGCCTCACACAGTTTCAGGTGTCGGTCTATGGGCCGGATGGGAGTCTGATTGCCAGGCAGCCGACCGCCGTGAAGAACTACTATGCGACGATGGGTACTCGACCACTCTCCTCACAGACACAGGTTCAAACGTCTGCCACCGCGTACCAATTTACTGCTGACTCAGGAGCGACCATTTCCTCGAGCGAGATGAACGGCAGCAGCATAGACCTTGTGGAATTGCCGGCAACCGGGGCCTATACGATTTTCTTCGATCCCCTCAGCACCTACACCGGAAGCTTCACGATCACCGTTTCACATGAGCTGGAAGGTGCGATCGTTCCCCAGGGTTCGGCGGTGCCGGTTACTATCAGTCGTGCCGGGCAAAACGCGCGGTACACCTTCTCCGGCAACAGCGGTCAGGCGGTCAGCTTGCAGTTGAGTGATGTGACGATCAGAAGCGGGTATGTATCAATCCTCAAGCCGGATGGCAGTCCCCTGGGTCAGCCTACCTCATTCGCCCATGCGGGTGCGGTGGTTGATGCGCAGGTTCTTCCGACCTCCGGGACGTATGTGGTTCTGATCGATCCGGAGTTAAGCTATACCGGAAACGTAAAGCTTGCGCTCTACAATGCTCCGGATCTCCTGGGAAATATCATGATCGACCAGATGACGGTCACCCCGACATTGACCGTACCGGGTCAACGCGCGCTGTATACCTTTAATGCGTCGGCGGGCCAATGGGTCAACCTCGGTCTCACCGGTGTCTCAATCGCCTCAAGCACGTTGTCGCTGTTGAAACCGGATGGCAGCAAGTTGGCATCCACCACGATCGGTTCCAGCGGCGGTAGTCTCGATCCGGCGATGGCATTACCAGAAACAGGAGCCTACACGATCGTTGTGGATCCGGTCGGCAATAACACCGGCAGCATGACTCTTGCGTTGTCGTCACCCGTTACTGGTACGCTCGCGCTTGATGGAGCGCCGGTGACTCTGAGCCTGAATAAACCGGGCAAGACCGCACGATATACGTTCAATGGTAATGCCGGACAATGGGTAAGTCTTGGCCTCACAGCTGTTGGGCTCACGTCGAGTAGCATCTCTCTTCTGGACCAGAGTGGAACCTCATTGGCCTCCACTACCGTCGGGACGGCGGGTGGCGCACTCGAAATTTCAAACCCATTGCCGACCACCGGTGCCTATACCGTACTTGTTCGTCCGGGGGGGCCTTATACCGGAAACATGACGCTGACACTTTCCACAGAGGTGTCGGACTCGCTCAAGATCAACGCCGCACCGAGGCCGATCATGATCAGCCGAGCCGGTCAGAGTGGTCGCTACACATTTAGCGGTACGGCCAATCAGCAGATCACGATCAAAGCGACCAATAATAAATTCGATAGCGTGGCAGTGAATCTCTACACGCCGAGCGGAGTCCTGCAGGCAGGGGCGACGAGTTCCGCGTCCAACTTTAACCTCAATACAGTGACGTTGGCCACGACAGACACGTACACGATCACGATCAACCCTGCCCTGGCGGAAACAGGGAGTATTCAACTGCAAGTGGTTGGTCAATAGAAGCACTGCGTGAGCAAAGGCGATCATTCGTTTCTGCTCACACTGAAACCAGTTAAAAGAGGGTGGGGAGGCAACTCCCCACCCTCTTTTTTGTGGCACATCACGAGCGACTGCACGCCAGTAGTGGGATTTCCACCATACTGTGCGAGAGCGTGACTTCTGACAGCAACCGGCATAGGTTCTGTCTGCGCCGTGAGTGCTGTGCTTGACTCAGTAACGGGAAGTTCGAACCAGTGTCATAAAGAGGAGTATTAATATGAACTCCTATTACCCCAGTTGGCGTCTGGCGATGAGTCTCAATCTCGGCCCTTTATGAGTCAGCAGCCCTTATAGATATGTTCACTGCGTACTTTGATGCTAGCGGCCAGGAGCACGAGCACCCCTATATGGTTGTAGCGGGTTTTGTGTCGAGCGCAAAGGTTTGGTCTGAATTCTCGGATGAATGGCGGGCAGTCCTTGGTAATTATCACCTCAAGACATTTCATGCCGCAGATTGCCAGAACTTTAGAGGTGAATTTATAGAATGGAAAGGCAAAGCGGATAAGCGACTACGCCTATGGTGCGATTTGTTGGGTGTGATCAAGAAGCATACCTTCCATAAGTTTAGTGTCGGTATCGAGATCAATGATTGGAAAGAATCTTTTTCCCAGGAAAGGAAAAGAAAGTCGAAGATCAATACCTATGTGTTATGTGCTTTGGCTTGTGCAGAACGTGTCAAGCTATGGGCTAGACGGCAAAATGTCAAAACGCCCATCGCATACATTTATGAGTCAGGGGATCCTGGGAGTGGTCAATTGAGGGCGTACTTCGACGAGCAGGAATTCCCGGCGCCATCATTCAAACATAAGGAGGACCGCACCGTTGAGGGGATTTACTGCCCCGCCACAGTTCCGCTTCAAGCCGCTGATTTTCTTGCATACAAAATCTTCTTGATTAAAAAGATATTTCGCAAAAATGGGGCTTCCCTCTCTCGGGCGCCCGATGCGTGAATTTGTCGACATACCTGAAGCCACAAAAATCTACTCAGGTGATCGACTCAAAGAACTTGAGAAGACCTTTGATTTCCCTAGAAAGGTGAATGGTATCTGGAGACCGTTCTAACAACGGTTATCCCTGCTTTCCATTCATCGTGGGAGGAAATTGGGGTCTAGTCGTGTACGTTGCCAGACGGAGTTCGAATCTTGTGCTGTTTGAACAGGGAGGAATTACGAGAGTTACGGTGTTTCCGATGCGGAGAGAGAGGGGAGTGTCGTGAGGACCAGGTCAGCGGCTTCGTCGTCCGGTTTCAGCAGCGGGATCAGCTGTGGGCGTTGGGTCGCATTAAACTGAGATTTTGATGCCCATGCGACTTTCTGTCGTACGAATCCACTTACCTCTCCGAACGTGATCTTCCCATCTCGGTTTGTATCCGCTTCTCCGCGTAGACCGCGTAGTAAGTAATAGGTAAAGAGTCCGTGACGATGGTTGTCGTCATCGATTCCGGCGGCAAGGCCTTCAACGGCGATCAATCGAATCGTGTTCTCCCCGTCAAGGTCCCATCGAGGAGTAGCGGGTGTCTTGGTCTGATCGATAATGGCAGCAGTCTTTCCGTCGAAGATCAAGATGGCCTGCCGTGGATTGAGCTTCGCAAGGACCGATTCCAGCGCACTCAGACGATACAGACTGGTTGGGGTCTTGGTTCCGTCATACGGGACGAGGAAGATCTCTCCCCGCGGGGAGACCATCGCTTGGCCGGAAAAATAGATAATAACGACTCCGTCTTTCGTCGAACGAGTCGGGAGCCATTCGCGCAGGGTTTTCTCGATCTGTGCTGACGTAGCCTTGCGGTCCGTCAATAGTGCGATATTGGAAGAAGGTACGCCTCCGAGCGTTTGGAAGTACTTGGCGACTGTTTCCGCATCGTGTGCTGCATGTTTGCGTGACGGAATCTGCTGTGTGAGGGTGGAGCTGAGGCCGATGGCAATGACGGAGGTGTCTGGGTGCAGAACAGGTGATACCTGAGCTGATACCTGATCGACATCGTCGCCTCTGGTTCCCGTCGGAGCGATCGTGAAGGACAGTGTTTGAGGTGGGGTTGCAGCACCACTGCGTTCATCCACGATCACCCGGATTTCAGCTGGTTCCGGCTGTGCGAGCAGGGGCAGAGTGGCGACAAACTCCAACGATCTGGTTTGGCCCGGTTGCAGCGGCGGGATTCTCAAGACGGTCGTGGGAAAATGTTCGAGGGCGAGTCGAGTCCCAGTCAAAGAAGCCGAGGCATGCTCCACTGGGGTTGATCCTGTGTTCACGACGTCCACGCGGATGCGAATATGTTCGCCACCTTCGAGCAAGAGGTCACTGTTTTCATCGAGTAAGAGCGCCTTGAATCGGAGGGTGGATGAAGCAGCAGGACCGTTTGGTTGGTCGGCAGGTGCCGGGCTCAAGGCGGGGGGCACAGCGAGGGTTCCCGGTGATGGAACAGTCGGCTCGGTTGTGCTGAGGTTGTCATGGCTTCCTGCGGCCTGCTTTGCCGTGAGGGCGACTCTGGTCGCAAAGTCGATCGAAGTGTCCTGGATGAATGGATCAATGATGTAATCGCAGTTCTTTGAGACCTGTTCGAGTCGGAGACGCTCCTGACGGGATACCGAGATGTCTGTCTGCCGGAGTAACGCTCCCGTGCGGTCATAGACACGGGCGATCGCATTGAGATGGATGACGGCCGGAGCACGGTCGTAGAGCACCTCTTTGTTGAGGTCGAATGACGAGTCAACGAGGTCGACCTGGACGACATGATCTGCTGGGCCGGCAGTTTCTCCTCCGTCCACAATCACACGTTCAAAGGTTCGGTGAAGGCCTTGCTGTAACGCGTCTTGTAAGCGTTCCCCTAACGGAACTTCCTGGAGTTGCCCGCATGTATTCGTGTAGCGAAGCGAGAGGTCCTTGAGGGTTGAGGATGTTTCCAATTTGGCACTGGCGGAAAGGGGAGTACCCATTGGGGGAAACTCAAGATGCGTCGCACAGCCGGCGAGCACGAGGAGTGCGGCGCCGATCCAAGATTCTGTCAGCATGTGCATATCGCGGAGTCGGTTCATTCGGGCTCTTGCCGGGCCTTCTTCTTTCTTACATGAGATGATTAGGACTGACTGTTTGTCACGGTACTGGAAACCTCATATGAATGCAACGGGGCTACGAACGGAGGCCTGGTTTACAATACCGATGGTCTGGTACGGTAGTGACGCGTCACCTGCTTGCCGATTGAGATAGATCGAGCTGAGCACTCGTCACCGCACCTTTTCTTCTTTGAAGGCGGTCGAACGAGTAGTGTAAAATAGATCGTTAAACTGGTGTAGGGGCCTATTTCCAAATAGGACTCTGAACAAGAGTCACATCCTGGAGGAATTCAGATATGTTCATGTGGACTCAGAAATCGACGAACATGCTCATGGCTTGTGGATTAGCCGTATCTGCTCTGATCGGAAGCGGATGCGTGTCGCCTGTCTCGGCTTCAGGGGTTCCTCCGGCATGGGCCCAGGGGTTCTCGGAGATTGTGAAAAAGACGATGCCGGCCGTCGTGAACATTGCAGTCACTGGTGGAGGGGAAGGGAGTCGGAGGCGAGGAGGGGTTCCGCCGAACCCATTTGGGACGCCGCCTCCTGGGGATGAGCCTGGCGGTGAATCACCGATTCCGCCGGCTCCACATGGCCCTCCCGGCCCGCATGGCAAACCTGATCAGAGTGCCGGCTCGGGAGTCATTCTCGATGCCAACGGGTATATCGTGACCAACAATCACGTTGTGGAAGGGGCGACCCAGATTACTGTCACGCTGAGCGACCGGCGGGAGTTCTCCGCCAAGATTGTCGGGACTGATCCAAAGACCGATTTGGCGGTGGTCAAGATCGATGCCAAGGACCTGCCGTCACTTAAGTGGGCGGAGTATGAGAAGCTTCAGGTCGGGGATCTGGTGTTGGCCGTCGGAAGTCCATTCGGTCTGAGCTCGACCGTGACACTCGGCATTATCAGTGCGTTGGGGCGTGGCAATGTGGGAATTGCCGACTATGAAGACTTTATCCAGACCGATGCGGCCATCAACCCTGGAAATTCTGGTGGGGCGCTCGTCAATATGAATGGGGATCTGATCGGGATCAACACCGCGATTTTCTCGAGGACCGGCGGATCGGAGGGCATTGGGTTTGCGATTCCCAGCAGCATTGCGCTCGATATCGTCGATAGCCTCCAAAAGACCGGGAAAGTCGTGCGCGGATGGATGGGCGTGGCGATTCAGGAGATCACGCCGGCCTTGGCAAAATCCTTTAAGCTGCCGGATCAGCGGAAGGGCGTCTTGATCAGCGACGTCAATGAAAATGGCCCCTCGCATGCCGCAGGGATCAAGCGGGGTGATGTGGTGGTGGCATTCAATGGGAAGGAAGTGCAGACGGTCAGCCAGCTGCGCAACCTGGTCGCCAGAACGGTCGTCGGCAAAGATGCTCAAGTGAAGGTCGTCCGCGAAGGGAAGGAACAGGTCATTGCCGTGAAGGTGGCTGAGCGTCCCTCTGATGAAGTCTTGGCCAAGAAGGAGCCGGGGCCACCGAAGGAAGCGGGAGAGCAGATCAAGCCACCGGACAATGTGCTGGCATCGCTTCGTGTCCAGGCGCTGGACAATGCGTTGATGAGCCAATTGAACATTCCTTCCAAGACGGTTGGCGTGGTGATCACCTCGGTGGAATCGGGTGGACAGGCGGAAGCGGCCGGCTTGCAGCGCGGCGATGTCATCCAAGAAGTCAACCATGAATCTGTCAGAACGCTCAGCGAGTACCAAAAGGCCGCCGAGAAAATTAAAAAAGACGAGCTTGCGGTCTTGCTGGTCAATCGTCAGGGGAACAGCCTCTTCGTGGCGATCAATCCGAAGTAAGAAGCACAGGGATATTGGTTGATCCGTCGATCTGTTGATTGTCAGAAACCTGATCGGCAGATCGCCGGATCGACAGATCCCAGTTTGCACGAGGCTCTGTGTTGAACAAACTGAACCAGTGGCTGCAAGACTCGGTGTTCAAGCCACTGGAAGATAAGAAAATGCCGGTCATGGAACACCTGGTGGAGTTCCAGGTCCGGCTGACCCGTGCGGTGATCGCCTTGGCGGTCGTGTTCATGGGGACCTTCTTGTATGCCGACGCGCTTGTCAAATGGCTGCGCGTTCCGCTCCAGAACATGTTCGTTCCCAGTCAGTTGACATGGGAACCCACCGACCTCCCGACTGTGCCTTTTGTGTTCCTGGCTCCGGCGGAAGCGCTCTGGCAGAACGTCAAGGTGGCGGGTTTGTGTGCCATCGTGCTTGCCATGCCGTATCTGCTGTATGAGATCTGGCGGTTCGTGGTTCCTGGGTTGCACGCCCAAGAACGGCGATTTGTCGGACCGTTTGTGTGTGTCAGCGCGGCGGCGTTTTATGCGGGGGCGGGCTTTTCATTTTTTTTCGTTCTGCCGTTTGCGTTGAATTTTTTGATTTCGTACGGCGTCAACGCAGGATTTGCACCGCAGATTTCTATTGCGCAATATGTCGGATTCGCTCTCTGGTTTCTAATGGTGTTCGGGCTCATTTTTGAAGTGCCGTTGGCGCTGACGCTTATGGCCAAGCTCGGGTGGGTGGATGCGCCGTTTCTGATCCAATATTGGAAGTGGGCGCTGTTAGGATCATTCGTGATTGCCGCCATCCTGACTCCCACGCCAGACCCATTCAATCAAACGCTGATGGCCGGCCCCATGTTTCTGCTCTACTGGGTCGGGATTTTTGGCGCGAAAGTCTTTGGAAAGAAAACCGCTGCTGAGTCCGACCAGGCGTCTGTTCCAACGGCGGCAATGGCAGGATCGGGAGTTGGTGGGAATGCTGCCGGGATGGTGATGCCGAATGCTTCCACGGGCGAGGACTATGTGGGAGTTCCCGGAGGACGACCGCGTTAGCAGGAATGTTGAACGAACCGTTTCTTAGAAAGACTATTCATGGCTCGTGAACTCAATGTGATCAATAACAGTGGAAGCGGAGATGCGTGCACCTATATGTGGGCCTGCGCCATCTGTGATGAAACAGAACAATGCCAAAAGGATAAGGAAGGGCATAGCCGCTGGCTGGTGGCCAAGCGGATGGAGCGGATTGAGTACAAGGTACTCATCATGAGCAATAAGGGTGGTGTGGGGAAGAGTACCTGTACCACGAATATCGCGGTGAGTTTGGCTCTCAAGGGATGGCATGTCGGCATCTGCGATATGGACATCCATGGTCCTAATATTCCCAAGATGGTTGGGGCCGAAGGACAGAAGCTCAAGATCAGCACCTCCGGCGGGATTATTCCCTTCCAGGCGTATAATTTGAAGATTGCCTCCATGTCGTTTCTGTTGCAGAACTCAGACGATCCCATTATCTGGCGAGATGCCTATAAGTATGAATTCATCAATCAGCTCCTGGGCGGAGTCGATTGGCAAGATCTGAATTTTCTCCTGATCGATCTTCCTCCGGGGACCGGTAACGAATCAGTTACCACCATTGATTTGCTCGGCCAGGTCAGCGGCGCTGTCATCATCACGACTCCTCAGGAAGTGGCGCTGCTCGATTCGCGCAAGTCAGTGACGTTTTGTAAGGATAGTGAAGTGCCTATCATCGGCATCGTGGAAAACATGAGCGGGCTTGAGTGTCCACATTGCCATACGCAGATCGATGTGTTTAGAAAGGGCGGTGGGGAAGCTTCTGCGAGCGACATGGGGGTTCCGTTCCTCGGGCGAATTCCGCTCGATCCGGATGTGGTCACACAATCGGATGCCGGAGAACCTTTTGCGCTCTTTAACTCTGATACCCCTACGGCGGAGGCCTACCACCAGATTGCCAATCAGGTCGAAGCGTTCTGTAAGAAAGGGGCATCGCTCCTGAAGGTGGGAAAGCCGACCGCCGGGCCAATGAGAGGAATCAGTCAGTGAAAGCCGCCGATGCCATGAACGGATTGACCCAACTTCACGAGGCGCAACGGATTGTGTTGGATGCGACGCCGGTGTTGGGAGTTGAAAAAATCTCGATTTTGGATGCCTTGGGTCGTGTGCTGGGTGAAAACATCGTTGCGGAACGAGACAATCCTCCGTGGGACAATTCAGCCATGGATGGGTTTGCCGTGAGATGGGAGGATATCAAACAGGAGCATGCCATCCAGAAGCCGGTGACTCTCTCGATTATCGAAGATGTCCCCGCTGGGACAATGCCGACGAAAACGGTCGGGCCTGGTCAGGCGATCCGGATTATGACCGGCGCGCCGATGCCCCGAGGAGCGGATACAGTGCTCAAGGTCGAAGACACCGAACCCACACCGACGTCCGTACGCGTGTTGAAGCCTGAACCGAAGGGTGCCAATATCAGACCGCAAGGTGAGGACGTCAAAAAAGGCGACTGCATGATCGCACAGGGGACCAGAATTCGTCCCGGTGAGTCCGGGATGCTCGCGATTCTTGCCAAGTCTTTGGTATTTGCGTATCAGCGACCTCGGGTGGCGATCCTGTCGACCGGTGATGAATTGGCTGATTTGGATGAACGGTTCAGTGACGAGAAGATCATTAACTCGAATAGCTATGGGATTGCCGCAGCGGTACAGGAAGCCGGAGGGGTTCCGCTCTTGCTCGGCATTGCCCGCGACACACCGGACGCCCTCAAGGAAAAAATTTCGCAGGGGTTGAACGCCGATATCCTGGTCCTGTCCGGCGGGGTATCGATGGGTGATTATGATTTTACCAAAGCGGTCTTCCGCGAGCTCGGGGCCGAGATGAATTTTTGGAAACTTGCAATCAGACCTGGGCAGCCCTTGGCATTTGGCCTGATCCAGGACAAGCTGGCCTTCGGCCTCCCCGGTAATCCCGTGTCTTCAATGGTGACGTTCGAGCAGCTCGTGCGACCGGCACTGCAGAAGATGGGCGGTTGCCGAACGTATGGACGACCGGTGCTGCAGGCGATCTTTCAGGAGACTTTTTCCAAACGGACGGATCGGCGGCATTTCTTGCGTGGGATCCTGACACGAGAAGAGGGTGTTTTCAAAGTTCGGACGACCGGCGACCAGGGCTCCGGTATTCTTACCTCCATGGTCAAAGCCAACTGTCTCATCGATGTGCCGATTGAAATCGAGCGGCTGAATCCTGGCGACGGGGTCACGGTCCAACTATTGAGCGGGGAAGCTTGGCCGACTACCACGGCGCGTCCACATTCCGGTGAACAACGCCTCTCCTGTTGTTAGAGACACAAGGAGTCACTAGTCACTGGTCAATGGAGTAGAGAGTTTCTTCGTTGCCAATGATGAGTGACCGATGACCAATCACTATATGTCCATTCCGATCGTGTCTTTTATTGGTCGCTCGAATAGCGGGAAGACCACGTTAATTGAGCGTGTCATCCCTGAACTGGTGAGGGTCGGCTATCGCGTGGCGACCGTCAAGCATGCGGGCCACGGGTTTGATCTCGACACGGAGGGTAAGGACAGTTGGCGTCATAAACGCGCCGGTGCCAGCAGTGTGATTGTCGTGTCGAAGGGAAGCTTGGCGATGTTTACCGACGTCTCCGAACAGCTCAAGGTCGAAGAGGTTCGAGACCGTTTCTTGGATGGTTCGTATGATCTCATCATTGCAGAGGGATGGAAGAGTGAGGGCTATCCTAAGATTGTCGTGGTGCGTGATCAGTTGGGCGAAATTTCCTATTCGTCCGATGGTCTTCTCGCGGTGGTCTCCGACAAACCGATTGATCAGCCGGTACCTGTGCTGCATCTGGACGATATCGCCGGTGTGGCTGCGCTCTTGATTCGGCAGTTTCCGCTTCGGCGCCGGGAGCATGAGCTGGACGTCTAGGACCACGATTGTATTGGCCGTCATGGTTGGAGCGGTCGCTCTGACGGGGATTGCAATTCCCTTGACCGATCACCCCGAGTTCTGTGCCGGATGTCATACCATTGCCCCTTCCTACAAGAGCTGGGCGAAGTCCTCTCATAAAGATGTCAGTTGTGTCACGTGCCATGTGCGGCCCGGTCTTCATGGTTGGTTGATCGACAAGGTCTGGGCCGGGGCGAAAGATGTCGCTATCACCCTCGTGGGAACTCCGACGGAGGCGCACAATCTGAAAGCGACGGTGAATTCTGGAGTCTGTCTGAGCTGTCATCGACACATCCTTCGTGTCTCGGAAATTGCCTCTCGTGATCTTCCGCTACCGGTGAAGGAGGTCGGGTTGGTCGTGAGTCATCGCCAACATATGGAGGCCTTCATGGTTCGCGGGCAGGGCGAAGGCTGTACGACCTGTCATGCCGGTGTCGTACACGATGAGCCGATCAAGGGCTATCCCATTGTGATCCCACGTGGCCATGTGTCTGCCGACAGTAAACCCTGGTATCCATCCCATCCGGAAGGATCGGCCCTTCGTACGAGAGCCCTCAGCGATTGTTTCCGTTGCCATGATGGAAACACTCAGCATGGGGACATGGTATTGGACAGAAAGTGTGACACGTGCCACATTCCCGACAAGGTCAGCAGCGCCTTGTTGTTCAATTGACTCAACCGGCATGATGTGTCCAATGGCGAGTCCGGTCCTGAACGTCTCACAATTGACGAAGCGCTTTGGCGACTTTACGGCGGTGGATGGCGTGTCGTTCGAGATTCGGCCTGGAGAAATCCTGGGATTATTGGGACCCAATGGAGCCGGCAAGACGACCACGATTCAGATGTTACTGGGATTAGTCACACCGACTTCGGGATCCATCGAGGTATTCGGCCTGGATCTGTCGACGCACCGGGAGGAAATTCTACAGCAGGTCAACTTTTCGTCCACCTACATCTCGATGCCGCAAGCGCTGACGGTTGAGGAGAATCTCTGGGTGGTGGCGAGGTTGTATGGACTCTCCGATATCGCGCAGCGGATTGATAAGGTGGTCAGAAAGCTGGAGATGGAAGAGTTTCGACGGAAAGTGACCCGGAAATTGTCATCCGGGCAAATGACGAGACTGGCACTGGCCAAGGCCATCCTCACGGAGCCGCGCATCCTCTTTCTTGACGAGCCGACCGCGAGTTTAGACCCCGATGTGGCGTATAAGATCAGGGCTCTGTTAAAAGATGAGCAGCAATCGTCAGGCCTGAGCATTCTGTATACGTCTCATAATATGCGGGAGATGGAGGAAATGTCAGACCGCATTGTGTTTCTCCAGCGTGGACGGCTGGTGGCCGAGGGGACGGCGCAGGCGATCGTGGATCGTTTCGGCCAAACAGATCTCGAGGAGGTCTTTTTGAAGTTGGCACGGGAATCAACGGCCTCTTTGTCATCATGATGCATCCGCTCATCGAGTTCGTCCTGGGGTTTGTCACGGGGGGACTGGTCGTCAGTGCGGCCTGGGGATTGTTTTGGCTGGGGGTGAGTCTGATAGGCCGAGGCCGAGGGACCTGCGGGTGGTCAGTAGTGTTGAAAAGCACGGTTGCAGGAGTGGTTCCTCTCTCATTGGTGGGGCTGCTTCTCTGGTGGCTGGGAGGAACGGCGGGTATGACTCTGGTGTTCGGAGCCGGTCTCATAGGCATGCCGACGGTGTTATTGGGGCTCTGGATGCGACGGATGCCTGATGGACGCCGGGCAGGGACACATATGGTTGAGGGAGTGAGACAGTTGATGGCGGAGCTTCTCGGGACGCAGCAGGGATGCGGCGGCTGCCAACATGAGCACAAGCATGAGACGTGCGGATGAAACTTCATCGTGTCACGGCGTTGATCTTCAGACATCTGTATCTCTATCGGAGAAGTTTGCCGCGGATCATGGAGATTTTCTACTGGCCGTTTCTGGATCTCGTGATTTGGGGATTCATCACGTTGTACCTTGCACGGTACCAACCACAGCTTCCCGGGTTCGTGACCTTCTTTTTGGGGGCGCTCATCCTCTGGGACATCCTATTCCGTGCGCAGCAGGGGATTACGATCACATTTCTCGAAGAACTCTGGGCACGCAATCTCATGAATTTGTTTGCGAGCCCGTTGAAGCCGAGCGAATTTCTTGTGGCGACGATGGCGATGAGCATCATGAAGGTCGCAGCGGTTTCGATCGTCATGGCGGTCTGCGCCCTTGTTTTTTATTCGTATAATGTATTGATGATCGGTTTGTGGCTTGGTCCCTTCGTCCTCAATCTTGTGGTGACTGGGTGGATCATCGGCGTATTTACCACGTCGCTCATCATGCGCTTTGGGCAGGAAGCAGAGGTCTTGGCCTGGAGCATGGTTTTTCTGTTTCAGCCGATCTCTTGTGTGTTCTATCCACTGGAGGTCTTGCCGGTTTGGCTTCAAGGGATTGCGTGGGTGAACCCGGCTGCACATATTTTCGAGGGGATGCGGGCTGTGCTCACGGCGGGACAGGCGCCGCTCAACCATCTGGCCTGGGCGGTCGGGCTCAACGGGGTGCTGGTGCTTGGTGCAGTTGGCTGGTTTTATCGAACGATGGCTTACTGCAGAGACCAAGGACTCTTGGTTCGAGTTGGGGAGTAAGGTTGTAATCGGCAACGTGCTATGCTACTGTAGCTCTGACTCGTATCGCCCTGGGCCTCGCGATACTGAGTGACCATCAGAGAAGGCCCACAATGTCGATGTTGCCTTGTCCGGGAATCTTGTCGGAAGTCAGACCTAAGCCGCTGCATCGATCGCGTCTTCGGCCCGCTCCTTCCCCGTTCCTCGTGCTCAAGACAATGTCATTATCCTAAAGGAGGAACCCCAATGGGTTCGAAGATCTATGTCGGTGGGTTGCCCTACTCGGCGACCGAGCAGCAATTGAGTGACTTATTCGCAGCGCATGGTGCAGTCGCTTCTGCGCGCATCATTACGGATAAGTTCACCGGGCAATCCCGGGGATTCGGCTTCGTGGAAATGTCGTCGGATGCCGAAGCTCAAGCTGCCATCACGGCACTCAATGGGTCAGAAATGGGTGGCCGGACTCTTACAGTCAATGAAGCACGTCCCCAGGAACCGCGGACCGGTGGTGGCGGTGGTGGGCGTGGTGGATTCGGTGGAGGCGGCGGTCGCAGTGGCGGAGGCGGAAAGCGTGATCGCTGGTAAGTAATCGGTTCCAGACATTGGACGGAGGGGCTGCCATACATGATGGCAGCCCCTCTTTTTATTTGGGTGAAGAAAGGGTACGCGTACTGGATCGCGGGGTTCCAATGGCGGCAAGGGCACGTGTGGGATCATGAATGGAATGTCATCAACGTCAACGTCTGACGACATCAACACATTTTCATTTCAGAGGAGTCCGGTATTGGTCGTTGAAAACTTCTGGTCCGTCGAAGAGCGACAGTTTTTTCGCGACCGGATGACTCAAGCGGCCTGGAAAAGTCTCTCTGATCTCCCCAATGTGCGAGAAGACTTTCCCCAATCGGGAAACTGGGCGAAAGCAGAAATCGGTCCTCCGGAAGGGCAGCGACTGTTATCGCGGGTTCAGTTTCCGTTCATCCAAGACTACATCGAGTCCTTTCCCGGTATCATCGGACGGCATCTGGGATTCAGCTACTATTCCTACTCGGCTGGCGATTGCCTCCTCGCTCATGATGATACGGATCAGGGCCGGCCGATCGCTGGGCGTCGGACTCTGCAACGCAGGATCGCCCTGGTCACCTATTTTCATGAGGAATGGCAGCCGGATTGGGGAGGAGAATTGATCATCTATGCGACGCGAACAGGGGAGCACACTGCCAAGCCTGACCTTGTTCCGACACATTGTATCGAGCCGCGTCCGGGATCGTTGGTGATGTTTACCGTCCCTCGATTCCATCGAGTGTGTCGAGTAGATGCCACAGCTGGGCAGCATCGGCGCTTATCGATTGCGGGATGGTTTATGACGGAACACGCCTAGCAGGTGGAGGCGTAGATTCAGTCGGAGTGAGTTCGGTGCGCGCTGTTAAATCTGAGCCTCGGTCTTACTCTTAGCCTGGACCGAGTTCAACCAAACCATTCGGCATCATTTGCAGCACGGGCAGGTTGTTCCACTCCAAGGGGCGTTGCCGGCTGCGCGAGCACGTTTTTGACCAGCGCGAGCAGGCGATCTCGTTCGAACGGCTTCGCCAGAAATGGGAGCGTTCCTCGTTTGATCCCGTGCCCCGCAAGCTCTTTATCGGGATTCCCTGACATAAGAATGATGCGAAGTGCGCTCCGAATTCTGGTCGCTCGCACGGCTAGTTCAAGGCCATTGACGTGCGGGAATTGATTCGAAGCTGAGGCAATTTGAAATCCCGGAGGAGGCAACACCAGGTCTGTCAGAAGAAGATCGATCGATCCCTTGTGTTGCGTACAGATCTTCAGCGCTTCCGAGCTGCCGTCGGTCCCCAGAACAGCATATCCGGCTTCTTCCAGAAACGCCTTGCAAAGGTTTACGATCGGAAGATCGTCGTCGACAATGAGAATCGTCGGTGGTTGCGCTTGTCCCGCTGTCATGTGCGTCCTCTACGGTCTTGGGCCATCATAGTCCCGTCCGTGCGATAGGGCGAGAGAAACCGGTGTTTCAGCCTGGACTAGCACATCGGGAGAGGCCAAGATTCAAGGTGGTGAGTCTCCTCCTTCAACGAGGCCGTCAGGGGAGGGGACGACACAGCTCAATCGTGACTCGTCCGATTCTTGAGCGCATCCAGTCTGATCTTATCTAGACTGATATGTACTGATTTCTCTTGGGTGACGATCACCGCACCAGGGGCTTGTCCCTTGGCTTTCTTCACCCACTTCCTTCTGGTGTAGATCACATCGCCTTTGCCGCTTTTTTTCAGATCGCTATAGAGCAGGGCCAGGGTTGCTGCATCACGAAGCGTTTCCGATGGAGGATCTGTCCCTTTTCCTAAGCGAACGACGACGTGTGATCCGGGCGTTCCACGAGCATGCAGCCAGAGGTCGTCGCTCTTAGCCAGACCAAATGTGAGTTCGTCATTCTCGCGAGCATTGCGTCCGACGAAGATCGGGAGCCCGTCAGTCGAGGTAAATCGACGAAATGGTCCTGGTTGCTGAGCAATGGCCCGAGCTGTTGGACTGGTGGCGACACGTAGCCGGGGAGAAGATGTTGCAGGTGGAGTCCAGGTCCCTTGCTGAATTTCGTGAAGCTCCTGGCGCAGCCGCGCGAGGCCGAGCTCGGCTCGTTCAATTCGAGGTGTGAGTTCGCGTTCCGCGGCCAGATGTTTTCGATGCTTTCGAAAGTAGTCGTCCATATTGCCATGGGGTGACTTCATCGGGTCCAGGGGAATCGTGATCGTAGGGAGCTGGTCATCGAAGTAATCGATCACCTCAAGATGATCGGCTCCCTTCAGGATTGCCCCGAGATTGGATTTGATGAGTTCTCCATACCGCGCATAGTCGTGGTAGGTGGCTGCTTTTGCAAGGTCGCTCCGCCAGGCCTCGATCAACCGCAGTTCCTTCTTGAGCGTTTTCTTAAGCACGCGTAGACGTTCTGTTTTGATCCGGTCACCGGTCCGTCCGGATTCCTGTTCACGGTAATAGGTATCGATGGCGTCTGAAACAGGATGCATGCTTGCACTGAGCCCAGTGAAGCGGCTAGGTGCCGGTTTCTGTGAGGCATCACCCTGACCTGGTGGTTTATAGGCTTGCCCGACATTCGCGCATTGGCGAGTACAATCTCGCAGGATTTGTCGTTCGGCATCGAGGACCAGGAGATTCGACTTGAGGCCTGTTAGTTCACACATGATCGCGCGAGGTCCATCTTTGTTTGTGAGTTGCAGCTCAACAATACGGTCATGCTCGATTTGGCGAATATCGTCGAGTCTCGCACCTTGAAAATGGGCTCGGAGAAATTGGCAGAAGGGAGGTGGCGTCGGTGGGTTGAGATAGAAACCAGTGGTGAGATGGAGTCGGGCGCTGTTTGGGTCACAGGAGATCAGTAGCCGATGGGTCTCACCCGGCACCCGAATGTCAAGCACGATCGTGAGGGCTTGTGGCTGGTGGATTTTTTGTATCCAGCCGCCACGTAAGACGGGAGTAATTTCTGCAAGCACCAACGCAAGATCAGTCTTGTTCAGCATCATGGGAGGCTATTTCTATTCCTCAGTAGGGCCGGTTCTCAATGTTTCGCTATGCTCAATAGCAGTCTACATGGTAGAGCGTGCTGGGGAAGAATATCTAGGGACGACGATGGTTTACCGGTTTCTGCAGAAAAGAGAGAAGGACAGGTTGCTCAGCTTCGCCCTTGCACCCACTTTCCTGCTGCGCTAGAGTCCTGCCTACATTGTTCGTCATCGTCTCGCTATGCACCTGCTCGATCTGCACCCTCTTATCGCATTACAGCAGGAATTTCGTCGTTCGATGCGTCGACTGTATGCCGATCTGTGTCGGGAACTGCGCGCTGACTTCGTTGATCTGTCGAGAGAGTTGAAGCTTCCAACCAGTTTCTTTGACCGTCTCCGCTCAGAGCTCCCACTGGAGTCCTATTCTACATGGAAAGTTGTCGGTTGGATTGAGACATTGAATGATCTCCTGTATTTACTCGATGTGTGTCGACAGCTGGAATCTGAGCAGGATCTGAGAGACTTTGCATCGCAGTTATTTGAGGAATGCCAGGAGAAGTTTTTCGAACACGGCTACTTCGACGATATATTCCCAAATGGCCGTCCGCAAGCACGTGGACTGGAAAAGCGAGTCCTTGTTCTCTGCCGACGATTGGCGGGGGAACTGACACAGGAGGCCCTCTGGTTTGATCCAGGGTTATCCGTCACATGGATGCGGCAGCAGAAGCTGAACCGATGGGATGTATCAGGCAATCTCAAGGATCATTTTGAAAAGGCGGAACTTCCAGGAACCATCTCTACTGGGGTGGGTGGAGCCTGGTGTCAGGCTCCGCCTGATGTGCAAAAGGTCTTGTCTCAGACGTCTGGGGCTATGGTCTTTCGAGTAGATTCTAGCGGCATAAGGGTGAAGGTCGGCAAGAGGATATCATCGGTCTGGTCTGTTGGTCAGGGAGTGGCACAATGGCACTGGGGTTGCCATGCTCCGGCGGTCGCCATCCAGAGCAACCACGAACCTGTCACCATTGGGCCGACGTTGGTCTATGGGAAAGAGCGTCAACCGAAACGCGTGAGGTCTACGGATCAGCGGCAGGTCGCACGCATTGGCTGCGCGTGGGAGACGATCCGGCTCGCTTGGCCTGATGGTCATGGCGTGCTGGCATTGCTGACCAATCGCATTATCCCGCTTCAAGCAAAGGGTGTGGTGAGCTTCAGCTATCGCCATCGACCGGGTCTGTCCTTTATCAATTGTTTCGACCGCGACAATCTCGATCTAATCGACGATTTGATCCATGAGAACAGCCATCATCATTTGAATCTTCTGCTGCGCAAACATGTCATGTATCGCGGAGACCACAATCAGAAGATTTTCTACTCCCCCTGGAGACGAACGCTCAGGCCGTTGCGGGGCATTCTTCACGCGACGTTCACATTCACAATGGGCGCCTTGTTATTCCAGCATCTTGCTTTATGGGGGGCTGGGCGGCATGGATCAGTGAGATGGAAGCAAGCCGGGCTTTCCCGGCGAGACTTGCAACGGGCGTGCTTTCGCTGTTTGGAAGAAGTGGAATCGGTCCGCTATTCCCTGCTGGATCTGCAGTATGCCGATAAGTCCTTGGGATGGCTTACCAGTGCCGGCGAACACCTTGTGCGAGAATTGCTTGCGGCGATTACGGATGTCGAGCGAATCAGCACGCAGTTTCGTCATGACGTGGAACGGTCTTCGTTTGGTCCTGCGTTGCGCAGGCATATCAAAGAACTTCAACGAGCACGTCACACCTATGGACCGATTCATGCGAGTCAATCCAGGTCGTAGAAGGTGTTCTATTTCTTGACGATCAGTCCAATCGGAGTAGACTCGGTCGCAAGAGGTGAGAGCTATGCGCGACCAGGAGAAAAGACAGCATGGCAGTCGTCTACAGGTTGCTCTACTCGGGTGCGTCTGTAGCCTGACAATGATTGTTGGGGCGATTGCTGCAGATGCGGCCACGATCGAGAACTCCAAGTCCATCAAGATTGAGAAGTTGCTGACGCTGATCCGAGTTTCGGAGCTGGAGTCAGAGTATGAGAGCCTCACGCAAAAATATGTCAGTGAGTACGAGCAACAGATCAGAAAGTCCATTGCAGCCAGCTATCCCAATGTGTCCGGCGACACCAAGAAGGAAATCGAACGGCTGCTTGACGCGTTCCTGAAAGATATCAGGCAGTCAATGGGGAAGATGGAAACCCTCCGTGATCATCTCAAACAGGCCTATTCGAGAAACTTTGGCGAAGAAGAACTGGATCGCCTGATTGCGCACTATTCCTCTCCGGTCGGTGAAAAAGATGCCGGGATGAAGAAGAGTGCGGCTATCGAGTACAACACGATGTGGACGGCTCAATTCATGAATCAATACAAGGCCCGCGTTGAAAAGTTGCTACAGGTGGTTGCCCTGGTTGCGCGGGGAAAGGCGAAACAGGGGGCATAGCGGCACGATCTCATTCCGACCTCCCATCCACTCTTGACGTATGTTGTTCTCTAATGAACTTCGGTAAAGAGGTTGATGAAATCGGATCGGTGTGGCCGGTCTCTTGATCGTCTAGAGGGGAGAGGTACAGTGGAACCGAAGCGTAAGCGAATGATCAATGGAGTAATCTTCACCAGCGCCGTTGCCTTCTGTGTTGGTTTGGTCGATGTAGGGCAAGCCCAATCCATGTCGGATCGGTCATCTCCGTACGTGGTCTCGTGGAGTCGAACCTTGCCGACGGAATCGCGGTTCATCGTGTTGGCAAACTTCAACAGTGAGGCTGTCTTGGACCAAGACACGGGTCTGGTCTGGGAGCAATCTCCTGCGACAGCACGCACTGATTGGAAGACGGCTCGGTCCTATTGTCTGAATAAGGCGATTGGTGGTCAGAGAGGCTGGCGGTTACCGTCGATTGTGGAACTGACCAGCCTACTTGACCCATCTCTCCAGGATTCCGATGCGATGCTTCCAGTCGGTCATCCGTTTCTCAACAACCCGTCTGGGTTCTATTGGTCCGCTTCTTCGGAAGGGGAATCCTCAAAGGCGTGGCATCTTCATTTGAACAATGGCCATGTTCATATGGCCAGTAAGGCTTCTGCCTTCAAAGTTTGGTGTGTGCGAGGAGAAGGTGGAGCGGATCAGTAGCAGCACGCCGTGTGTTCTGCTTCTGTTCACCTTGTGGAATTTCCATCAACACTAGCTGAGATTGGGGCAACTTCCTCCTTGAGGATTGTGCTCTGTCATTCTTCCCGCAGCTCTACGAAAACCCATTAAAGGATTCCGGCGAGCCCCCAAATCGATGGACCTATGCAACTGGGGAGGTGTAACGTGTAATCAGGTATGATTTGGGTGCTCCATGAAAAAGAAACCCACAAAAACTAGGGCCAGGGTGGGTGCCGGGAGGAAGCGGGTCAAGTCTCTTACAAAGGATCTTCGTAAGAAGTATGGTCTGGTGCTCAAACGTCTGGCCAAGTAATAAAGTCGGCAATCCTATCTTGCTCTCGTATTCAACTAGTTGCCGAGCCTAGTACTTGGCGCGGTAGGAAGGTGAGATCAGTTGGGAACAATAAGTCACAGAGTCTTCGCGTGCTAACTGCAGTAATGGATGATAGTGGGAGTGATGGCTCAGGAGAAGCCTTCGTCTTGGCTGGCTATGTTGCCACTGATAGCCAATGGAACAATTTCTCAACGGAATGGAGTGCGGTACTGAAGAGGTTGCCGAGAATTGAATATTTCAAGATGAAGGAAGCTAACAGTTTGCGGGGACAATTCTGGGGCTGGAGCCAAGAAGATAGAAATGCAAAGGTCTCAGAACTTGTCAGGGTCGTAAAAGGAAATGTTCAGCTTGGAGTAACTTGCACAGTATGGTGGGAAGACCTTAAGGCTCTTTCAGATGAATTTGGGGAGGTTCCTTGGAAGCCCTACCCATTGCTGTTTCATGGAGCCATAGCGGCAGTGACGCAATATTGCATTCAACATGAGATTGACGACAAACTACGTTTTGTATTTGATGACCAAGGGATTGCAGGGAAACGTGCTGCCGAAGTGCATGAGGAAGTTCGTGATATATTAACCAAAAGGGAAAAAGACGTCCTTAGAAGCAAGCCCGTCCATCTTGATGACAAGATATTCCTTCCACTTCAAGCTGCGGACTTAATAGCATGGCAAACCAGAAGATATATCGAAGAAAACAAAGCCGTTAAGAGCCTCGACCAGCTTTCAGTCCATTCTCCTCATTTAAAAGAGCTTGAGCTGGTGCCGACCGTCTATAAAACGTACCGGTCTTGATCGGTTACGGGAAATGGTTCAGGCGTTTGGACGATTGAGGGAGAAGTTCAAAAGAACAGGACAGGTATGACATCCAAATTTTAGGAGAGGCTGATCAAAACGACCTTCAACAAGACGGCACAGGGTAAGGCAAGCGGAATGATCTGATGGTATGTAAAGAGGATGCGAGACCGACAACGAAATTGAAGATGGTTTTCTCCCGCAGTTAAGGTTCTACCGTTACCTCCACAAATGCCGGCAGACTATCTGCTCCCTTCTTGTCCGTGACACGCAATTTAAACCGATAGGTTCGGGCCTCTGAAACCGTTGGGGCGAGGAATGAGGCCTCTGAATTGTTGGCATCCAGAAGGGATACCTTACTGCCGCGTATTTGGCTCCAACTATAGTACAGTGCTTCCCCTTCCGGATCTCGGCTTTTCAGACCATTCAGTTTGACTCGAGAGCCGGACTTGACGGATTTGTTCGCTCCAGCATCGGCAATCGGCGGTTCGTTCGGCTCGTCATTCACATTGACATCGACATCGAGTGAGGCTTGTCTGCCACGATTGGAGACGGTGATGGTGGTTTTGCCATTGCCGACGATCCGAAGCAGGCCTCCGGGTAAGACTTTGATGACTTTTGGATTGGAGGACTCATAGCTGGTCCCGCTGGCCGGTGTGCTGATGCGGCGGGTGACTCGATCTGAAAAGTCTCCGACGATGGGAAGTTCAAATATTTTTCCCAGAGAGTCCACATGCCCAAAGGCCGACGATTGCCCTGCGCGTCCCAATTGCAGCGGCTTCTCTGTTTCAAAATCGATTGCGGTAAGGGCAGTAGGAGGGGGCACGTTCACAATCACTTCATCGAATACGGATCTGGTCCCCAATCGCCCGCGAGAGATTTCAGCTACGGCCAGGAGACGCATCGGTCCAACGGCATCGTGTGGAACGTGGAGTAGACCGCCAAATGGAGGGGCTGTTTCGATGGATCCAATCAGGGCGACTGGCGCCACGATGGAACCTGTGGTGGTTGAGTCATCCTGCTCAACCAGAACTTCCTCCTGCTCACCGTACCAATAGTAGCGGACTTTGATGATGCCGGCATCCTTGTCCAAATCCACCCGCGCCGTAATGGTAGTTCCTGCAGCGAGCGTGGCCCCGTCTGATGGCGCAGTGATTGTGAAGGCATGAACCGGAGATGCCATTGCAAGGCAAGTGGTGAAGAGAGCGAGGCGAAAGTTCCGAAGCTGCGCTTCCCGTTTCACGAGCCACGCTTCACAACGCATTGTCATCGCGTCAAGTGATAGGGGACATCGATGAGAATTACACGTTCTTTGAACAGCAGTGAGGCTTTGAGCATGAATGCCCGTTGGTTATGGAGAATGTTCTGCCACCACCGTGCCGGCAGGATCTCCGGGATCACGACGGTCACCCAGGTATTCTGATCTTTCTCGAGCACTTCCTCGACGTAGTCGAGGAGTGACCCGAGGACTGAGCGATAGGGTGACGACAGCGCGATCAAATTCACGCCGCCTCCCCATTGAGCCCATTGAATCTTGACCTTGGCGCTTTCTTCAGGATCCACATCGATGAACACCGCCCGAATTTCGCCCGGGCGACTTCGAGCATAGTCCAGTGCACGAACTACGGCACGATTCATTCCACTGACGGGAATAATGACGATATTGCGGCGAGGCAGTGGCGGTCGTTCCCCGCGGCGGTCCAGTGCGATCTGCTCGCTGACGGCCTTATAGTGCGAGCGAATCCCCTGAAACATGAGAAGGAGGACCGTGATGAGTAGGAAGACAATCCAGGCACCCTGCATGAACTTGGTACTGGCGATGATGATTGTTGCAATACCGGTGGTGACTGCGCCGACCCCGTTGACGATCAGTTTCGTCTGCCAATGGGTCCCTTTCTTGACGAGCCATTGTTTCACCATTCCGGCTTGAGAGAGCGTAAAGGACAGGAATACGCCGATGGCATACAACGGAATCAGTGCGTGCGTATCTCCTTCGAACACGACGAGTAGGAGGCAGGCGAAGAACCCTAAGATGATGATGCCGTTTGAAAAGACCAGGCGATCCCCGAACGTGGCCATCTGATGGGGCATGAATCTATCGCGAGCCAAGATTGATGCCAGATGCGGAAAGCCTGCGAAGGCGCTGTTTGCCGCCAACACCAACAAGGCCATGGTCCCGATCTGTATGGCGTAATAGATGGGGCCGGTGCCGAAGGTCAAACGAGCCAGTTGGGAGACCACCGTTTCATCTACTTTTGCCAGGATGCCGTAGTGTGAGGCCATCCAACTAATGCCCATAAACAGAGAAGCCAGGATGGTGGACATCCAGATCATGGTGGTTGCGGCATTCTTCGATTCTGGTGGGCGAAAGGCTTTGACCCCGTTTGAAATAACTTCCATGCCGGTGACCGCCGAGCAGCCTGCCGCAAAGGCGCGGAGTACTAAAAATAGCGTAAGCGTTTCCGCCTCGACAGGGCCTGTCGGGATAGAGGGGGCTCCGGAGTTGAATACAGACCGAACAGTTCCCACGACGACGAGAATGCCCAGTGCTCCGATGGCAAAATAGGTTGGGATGGCGAAAAACTTTCCAGACTCGCGAACCCCACGGAGATTCATCACGATGATAAATAGAATGGCGACCAGCCCAAGGGCTTCGCGGTGAATGAATAAACTTGGGACAGCCGAGGTGAGCGCCGCAATACCTGCTGCAACGCTGACGGCCACTGTTAAGACATAGTCAATCATCAGTGCCGCCGCCGCTATAAGAGCCGGTCGATCGCCGAGATTAGTCCGTGCGACAACGTAGGCTCCACCCCCCTCTGGATATTCATAGATGATCTGGCGATAGGAGATGGTCAGGACCAGCACGAGGAACAGGATCGCGAGACTGACGGGGATCGACCAGGTGACCGCGGCAGCTCCGGCGAGTATGAGCACCAGAAGAATCTCCTCCGTTGCATAGGCAACGGACGAAATCGCGTTCGACGAGAAGATGGCCAGGGCGATCGTTTTAGAAAGCCGTTCGTGCCTTGCTTGAGCAGTTTTAAGGGGGTCTCCGACCAGCCAGCGTTTCAGAAACATAGTAGGATTATCTCATAAACGTTCTAGAGGGTGAATGTTCAGATGGTCTTCATCTAGGGCGAAAGGCCCATAGTGGGCGACTTCCGGTTCTGGCTTGTGAGTCCTACCGTAAACTCTGTACGAGTTGACGCACAAAGACTGATAGGGTATGGTAACCCTACATTTCTCTTGTGCTAGTCCGGCGAGAGAAATGCTTCAACCATAACGGACTTCGCGATCGCATCGCGACCAGGTCCAGTTTGGAGCGGCACCCGCCCGGTTGTTTCTCCCCTCGGTTCTCTGATCCCGTCATAATGCGATCAAACTGAAAGGATAGTTTAGTGGATACGTCTGCTTCACGCAATTTTCACGCCCTCGGGTTATCTGAGGCAATTTTACGAGACTTGGCTGATGCCAAGTTTGTTTCACCAACTCCAATTCAAGAGCAAGCCATCCCTCCTGCTCTGGCGGGACGAGATGTGATCGGATGCGCCCAGACCGGTACGGGAAAAACGGCCGCGTTTGTCATTCCGATGATTGAACGGCTCTCCGCCTTACCAAAAGGGCAGCCGAAAGCGTTGATCCTCGCGCCGACGCGTGAGCTTGCCTTGCAGACACTCACCACGATTGAGAAACTTGGGCGGAGTCGTCGTATCTCTGCGACCGTCATCGTGGGAGGCGCAGACATGCAAGCCCAAGTGCGGGGCTTGCGGCAGCGGCCGGATATTCTGGTGGCGACACCGGGTCGACTGCTTGATCATATGTGGAACGGTACGATTTTGTTGTCGTCCATCACGATGTTGGTGCTGGATGAGGCGGATCGGATGTTGGATATGGGCTTTGCGCCTCAAATCAATCAGATCCTTGACGCCTTACCGGAGGAGCGGCAGACCCTGCTTTTTTCGGCCACGTTACCCGCGGACCTCGCCCGGTTAGTTCAAGCCAGCGTCAACAACCCTGTCCGCGTCATGGTGGCACCGTCAGCGACGACCGCTGACGGAGTGACTCAGGCAGTGCATCATACATCGCATGCCGACAAGTCTGATCTTCTGTTGTCTCTCTTGGGGGCCGATAAAGATACGGCGCTCGTCTTTACCAGAACGAAGCACCGGGCCGATCGGGTCGGGCGTATGCTAGATCGTGCGGGCCATCGAGTCGCGGTGTTGCATGGCGACCGGAGTTTGTCACAGAGGCGTGCTGCTCTGGAAGGTTTTCGACGGGGGGCCTTCCGGGTGTTGGTGGCGACGGATATTGCAGCTCGTGGGATTGATGTGGCCAATATCGGTCATGTGATCAATTTTGATTTACCGAATGTTCCCGAAGACTACGTGCACAGAATCGGCCGTACAGCTCGGATGAAAACGACCGGTCGTGCCACCAGTTTTGTGACCAGCGAGGATGCACAACAACTCCGTGCGATCGAGCGTCTGTTGGGACAAACTGTTCCGGTCGCCCCGGGAGGTGGGTCTCTTGCACAGGCAAGTCCGCGCGAGCATCAAGATATACATCGGACCAGTCGTTCCGCGGTGAGCCAGGAACGACCGGATCAACCACGTTCCTTCCGCAGCCGGAGACGGCCCCATCCCAGAGCTTCGGCGCATGGGACGACGACAGCTCCACGTCCGTAAAGTTGAAAAATAGTTCGCAGAATCCACCTCGTGAGATAAAGTATTTCTCACGAGGTGGATGATGCAAACGATTCAATCGGCGGGTGTGACACACAGCACACCTCGGCAATATCCTCGGGTTCGGATTCTTACACCCTTCAGCTGTTCCCTTTCTTCCATAGGCACAGGTTGGTGGTTTCGAAAGTCCGTTCATGATGTGGGTCTGGTCCATGATCTGTCGACCCGCGGGGTTTGTCTGAGTACGGATGCCCCAATTGAGCCGGGTGATCAGGTATCCCTCACGCTTCGATTAACCAAGAGCGCTCCCCCGGCAGAAGTGGCCGTGGCCACTGTGTGTTGGCGGTATCAGCAATTTTATGGGCTTGCGTTCACCAGGGTGTCCGAGTCGGTATCACGGCAGTTGACTGAGTACATCAATGCCACAGGAGAGGAGTAAATGATCATGGATGATTCAGACTTCAATTCAATCAGTAGTCGCAGTGTGCCTCAGTTGCGTCGATATCCTCGCGTCCGCGTATCCGCTCCTTTCCCCTGCTCGTTTGCGCGTGTGGGGCGCCTCAGAAAGGGTGTGGTCGAACAAGGGTTAGGAATCGTCTATGATGTGTCGGAAAAAGGGGTGCGGGTCATGACGGAGGCGGTCATTACGCCCGGTGATCGCATTGCCATGCAGTTGCGATTGCCGAATCAGCCAGCATCGATGGTGATCGAAACCGCGACTGTGCGATGGGGAAAGGAACAGATTTATGGAGTAGAATTTGAGGGGTTGTCCCCTCATGACAATCAACACCTTCAGGCTTTCATGACCCATCAGTCGAAGCCTGGGGTCAGACTCACCGCCTGATTCTCCAACGTTCAAATTTGCTGAGTGAGCGCGTTGACGGCTGCTAGGCGGTCACCGCCCGGGGCCATCTGCCAGCGAGACAAACTGCTTGCGAAAGCCCACGACTTTCACCAGATAATCTCTTGTCTCTTGATACGGAAGATTGGTACGCAACCGGTCGTAGACGGCCGGCGGTTCGAGGCCGTTGATCTGATTGATGGCGGATGTGGAGTTGCCCGCGAACGCCTTGAAGACATTTCCCGTTCCGGTGTTGTATGCGGAGATCACGCAATATTCCCGTGAGACCTCGTTATCGACTTGCTCAAGCAGGTTGTATGACAGGACGTTCAGATAGGCGCTGCCGAGCTCGATGTTGTTCTCCGGGTCGAACAGATACTCGCGTGATGGAATCGTATCTTTCCCCTTTGCCTTTCGGTAGGCGTCTCGGCCTCCGCTCGTTGGAACCAGCTGCATCAGACCAAAGGCAGGGGCAGAACTCACGGCAAACGGGTTGAAGTTACTCTCCGTCCGAATAACGGCAAAAATGAGGCTTGGGCTAATTTTGAATTGCTCGGCAAATCTGGTGACGGTTGTCCGATATTTGTCCGCTTGTTTGTTCGAGAAGTTTGCCACCATCTTGAGTTCGGCGATCAGTGCTTGTTTTGCGACGCCGTTCTGGTCCACGGGCCTTGCCTTGGCGCTCTCGAGGCTGGATGCCGCAAACGCTTCCGCCTGAGCTGGGGTGCGGATCGGCTGTCCCTCCTGATCCAGTACCAGTCCAAGTAAATAGGGAGAACGGTCACTGGTCAGGGTCACCGGCTTGTCGGAAAATAGATCGACGGAGCGTGGATCGTCCGGTGTGAGCAAGGTCGTGACGATCGCGTTCTTCAAGCTCTCCTTTGGGGCCTTGTCGTCCAGGGTTTCTACCAGGATTGTCCCATTGTCGAAGTCTACGATGGTCCGGCTCATATAGTTCTGGGTATATTTGACGTATTTCTTCTGTTCCGGAACCTTCACTTCTTTCTCGCCCCATGTTTTCCGAACATTGCCTGTGAGCGCGGTCATCAGCGTATTGAAGTCCCGTTGAATCGTTCGGAGATCTCTGAGCACCGCCTCGGGATCGCGCTGGTAGGCATCCACGCGCTCTTTGAGTATCTGTTTAGGGTCTTTACCTGTCGCAATATCGAGAACGGTCCGTCCGGTACGACTGCCCAGTACTCGTTCCGTGTTGGTCAACACTCGGTCTGCAGACTCGCATCCGCCGAGTAACAGGAGTGAGGCAAGCAGGAATATCGAGGCTCGCATGGTAGGGGTCCCTCCGTAAGAATGGCCTATTCTATCCGGTTATGAGTAGGAACTGAAGAGCTGGAGTTGGCAAGGCAGGTGTCGGTCGAATGAACATCTACTTGATGGCGACGGCCTTCACTTCCTTGTACGCGGTGTGGCCTTGCAAGACTTTTTGGATCCCGTCTTGGACGAGCGTGGTCATTCCATCTTCGATCGCGGCCTTCAACATGTCCTCGGTACGGGACTTTTGTTGGACCATGCGTTTCATTCGGTCTGTACCGAGGAGCAGTTCGTGGAGAGCCACCCGCCCTTTGAAGCCGGATCGATTGCAGGTTTCGCAGCCTTTTCCTCGAGTCAGTCGAAATGTATTGTCTTGTTTGATGCCGAGCTGATCCCAATAGTCAGGCCCGTACCCCTGGCGGAGTTCTTCGTACTCTTCTTTCGTCCCGACATACTGTTCTTTGCAGTCCTTACAGATTCGACGAGCCAACCGTTGTGCCAACACGCCCAACATTGCGTCGGCGAAACTGAACGGGTCGCAGCCCATATCGAGCAAGCGGGTGACGGTTTCTACCGCACTGTTGGTATGTAGGGTACTCAAGACGAGATGGCCGGTGAGGGACGCTTCGATACCGGTGTCGGCCGTTTCTTTATCCCGCATTTCTCCTACCATGATAACGTCGGGGTCGGCACGAAGAAATGCCCGCATGGCACTCGCGAAGGTGAATCCGATCTTCGGCTGGACCTGCACCTGGCGCAAGCCATATTGAGTAATTTCCACTGGATCTTCTGCGGTCCATATCTTGATGTCCGGGGTGTTGATGTTCCCCAAGACCGAGTGCAGTGTGGTGGTTTTCCCCGAGCCGGTTGGACCGACACACAAAATGATGCCGTAGGGTTTCTCCGAAATTTCTTTCAGGACTCTGAGGTTACGTTCCGAGAACCCCATCTTGTCGAGCGGCAGCGGCTCGCTTGCCGCGAGGATACGCATCACAACGTCTTCGTTATAGCCAGCAGTGGGGAGTGTGGCGACGCGGAGTTCGATTTCTTTCGTTTCAGACAGCTTGAATTTAATCTTGCCGTCTTGTGGCTTGCGGCGCTCAGCGATGTCCAGACTGGCCATGATTTTGAGTCGGGAAACGATGGCACGGCGGTAACTCTGCGGAATCTTCATGTATTCGAAACATTCCCCGTCGACTCGGAATCTGACCAGAGTCTCCCGCTTTTCCCCATAAGGCTCGATGTGAATATCCGAAGCATTTTGGCGGTAGGCATCCGCAATGATTTGGTTGGCCAGCCGGACGATGGCGCTGTCGTTTTCGTCAAGCCCTCCGGCGCCAGCCGATTCCTCCATGGCCTCGGCCTGAGCCTCGGTGACCAGTTCGCCGAGAATATCTGACACGTTTTCATCAAGTTTCCGCCCTCCACCGTCACTTGGTCCGGTTACCGAAGTCAGAAACTGTGCGATATCGCGGCGAAGGCTGACGGCGAACCGAATATTGAGGCCCGGGAAGGTGCGCTTAATGTCTTGGACGCGGTCCAGATCTCCCGGATCATCAGTCAGGATCTCGATGGCGCTGCGGTCACGCTTCAGGGGCATCCAGTGGTTCTTTTTGAGATAGTCGACATTGAGGTTTTTCAATAGTTCGGCGTCAACGATCGTTCGCTCGCTGTACTCAATGTAGGGGCACTTATAGAACTGGGCGAGGGATTTGCCGAGATCAAGCTTTGGAACTTTGTGCTTTTCGAGCAAGATGCTTTCGAGATCGTTCATGCCCTTGCGGGAATCGGCGATCGCCTGTTCCAACTCGTTCTGCGTGATACGGTTGCTGCCGACCAGGAGGTCGAACTTTGTGGGAGTTTTTTTCGATGTTTTCTTGAGGTTGAAAAAGGCAATGCCCAGAGCCTTGGCGATTTCGTCGACGGCCTCTTCGTCCTTTCGGGTAAAGCGACTCCCACTCTTCTTGTTGAGCAGTTGAAGCACGCCCATGAGGTACTTATTGTCTGCGACAACCGGGTAAGTCAGGACTTGTTTGGTCTTGAATCCGGTGCGTTTGTCGTAGGACGTGTCGTGGAGTAATGCTGGGTGAATCGCTCGCAGTTCGGCAAGGTTATACGCATCGGTGATATTGACGGGTCGAAGGTATTTCGCACAGAAGCCGGCTAAGCTCTGCTCGGTAATCGGAATCCGGACCTCCTCTGCCCCGTCAATGTGAGGAACTTTTGAGAAGATTTCCTTCTTCTCTGAATCGAAGGCGAAGAGCGTCAGATCTTGAGCATCAAAAACGCCCAGGATGTCCTTATGAAGATCAAGAAGAATGTGGTCGAGATGACTGGCCGCGTGAATCTGTGCGGTAATGCGCTTCAGATGTTCCGCGTGATCGACCTTGTGTTGGAGGTCTTGGACATTCGGCATCATCGATGTCGTGTGTATCCGACCGAGTTGGTCGAGAACCGGACGTGAAAGAATCGGGCTTCACGCTGGATGAAGTGGGACATAGTCATGACGTGGTCACAGAGTTCGGCGGTCACAAGACGCCCAAAAAGTCCACCAGCTCCGTTCGTATGTCGCTCGGAAACTCAACGTACGGAAAGCGATGGCAAGGTGCTCTCTCGCTTCTTTCCCTGCTGTTGTCTGTACAGGCTCAGTCTAGACGAACAAGATGAGAAGGCAAGGAAAAGGCAATTTCTGTCGGCGAGGTGCGGTCAGTGCCCACAAGGTGAGTTGCGGAACGAGGGACCGTTTATCCTGCGGAGGAACTCATGTCGAGGGAAAGCATTTTGAGATGGGCAATGAGTTCACTTGGTACAATACGAGACTTAGCCCCAGTTCTTCGTACCTTCATTTCAACGATGCCATCGGCAAGTCCCTTGTCTCCTATGATGAGTTGAAACGGTGCTCCGATCAGGTCCGCATCGTTGAATTTCACACCGGCTCGATCCGCTCGATCGTCCCATAAGACTTCGAATCCGGCTGCCATTAGGTCGGTATAGAGGCGAGAGGCTATGTCGATCGTCTTCTCCGATTGGCTGACGGTCAAGAGATGGACATGGACTGGTGCGATGGGATAGGGCCAGATGATGCCTTTCTCATCATGATTTTGCTCGATCGCAGCCGCGGCGGTTCGTCCGACGCCAATGCCGTAGCAACCCATTATGGCGAGACGTTCTTTTCCCTGGTCATCAAGGATGGTGGCAGTCATCTTACGGCTGTACTTCGTACCAAGCAGAAAGACCTGACCGACCTCGATCCCTTTTGCCAGCGTCAACACACCGGTTCCCCGAGGAGAAGGATCTCCAGATTGGGCGTTGCGAAGATCGGTAAATTGTTCGACCGTAAAGTCTCGATCGAGATTGGCGTCCTGATAGTGGGTATCGGCTTTGTTCGCTCCAATGACGACGTTTCGCATCCCTTTGATGGCGTGATCAGCCAAGATTCTGACCTGCTGCAGCCCAACCGGTCCTGCAAACCCTGGGGGGGCTCCCGTCACCCGTTGGAGCGTCTCCGGATCGGCCAGCATCACATCGGTGACTTGGAGGAGCCGCGCCAATTTGACCTCGTTCACCTCGTGGTCTCCTCTGATCAACACGGCAATCGTGTCGGTCCCAGCCCGATAGAGAAGAGTTTTGACCAGTTGCCGAGGGGTAATCTTGAGAAAGGTCGTGACTTCGTCTACCGTCCGACACTGCGGTGTTGCAATGGGCGCCATGGGGCGAAGGGGAGATGTATCGACCTCGGTAGGAGGGAGCACCTCTGCTCGCTCAAGGTTGGCGGCATATGAGCCTTGGTCGCTGTACGCCACCGTGGCTTCGCCGGTTTCCGCCAATACCATGAACTCGTGTGAGACGTCCCCGCCGATAAGCCCTGTGTCGGCTTCGACCGCTCGGAAGGTCAGTCCGCATCGCATGAAGATCCGGGTATAGGCGTCGTACATGTTTTGGTAGCTGGTCTTGGCGCTGTTCTCATCGAGGTCAAAGCTGTAGGCATCCTTCATGATGAATTCACGACCTCGCATCAGCCCAAAGCGGGGACGGATCTCATCTCGGAATTTGGTTTGAATTTGATACAAGTTGAGTGGAAGTTGGCGATAGGAACGGACTTCGCGTCTGAAGAGATCGGTAATGACCTCTTCGTGCGTCGGGCCCAGGCAAAAGTCTCGTTCATGACGGTCTTTGAAACGGAGCAGTTCCTTGCCGTAGTAGTCCCAACGAGCCGTCTCTTTCCAGAGCTCGGCGGGAGATGCGATCGGCATCAGGAGTTCCTGTGCGCCGGCACGGTTCATTTCCTCCCGGATAATCTGTTCGATTTTTCGAATCACGCGCAGACCGAGTGGAAGATAGGTATAGATGCCTGCCGCCACCTTCCGAATCATCCCAGCGCGCAACATGAGCCGATGGCTGACCGTTTCCGCTTCACCGGGATCGTCCCGCAAAGTGGGGATGAGTAATTGAGATGTCTTCATGGTGTTGTCACTATGTGTGTGAATTGACTAGTGGAAGGTTTCAGTATTCCGTCTAGCGGGCGAAGATCCGTTCCAGGTCATTCCAGAAGGCGAAGATCATGACCCCGACCAGGAGTACCAATCCGACCTGCTGAGCCACTTCTCGTTGCCGTTCGCCGAGCGGCTTGCGCAGAATGCCTTCGATCAAGAAAAAGAGCAAGTGCCCGCCGTCGAGGATGGGAATGGGGAGTAGGTTGAGCACTCCGAGATTGATGCTGAGGATGGCGATCAAGAAGACAACGCTGGAGGCGCCTTGAGACGCGGCTTCCCCAGAAATATTGGCGATCGTCAGCGGTCCGCCGATGTTCTTGCTCGAGATGTCGCCGACCACCATTTTGTAGAGGCCAACTGCGGTCAGTTCGGTCCATCCCCAGGTGGCTTCAAGTCCGTGGTAGACGGCCTCTGCGGGGTTATTGGAGTGCATCAGCGAACGGCCAGGACCCGAAATGCCAATCTTTCCAACTTCGAGTGTTTGCCCGTTGACCGTGACCTTTTCACTGGTCGGCGTGACGGTCAACGTCGTCCTGGCCCCTTCCCGAAGGACCTCAAATGTGAGCGGCTTGAGCGGGTGTTCTCTGACCTGCGTCGTCATTTGTCCCCAGGTGTAGATGGTCTGCCCATCGATTGTGACGACGCGATCGCCTGGTTGCACTCCGGCCGATGCGGCAGGTGATCCATGCATGACCGAGGTGACCAGGGGCGGTGTTTCTTCTACACCGATGGTGTAGAGCGGCTCGTCAGTGTGGGTGCCGTCTCCGGTGATTATGACAGGCGTCGCGGTGATGGTTTTCAGTTGTCCCTCTCGTCGAACTTCGAGTGCAATGGGTTGTCCCTTGCTTTTCGCGACGAGATCCAAGAGTTCCGTCCTAGTCGAAATATCTTTCCCGTTGACTTTGACGACTCGGTCACCAATTTCCATCCCTGCCTTTGCGACGGGAGAATCGGGAACCAACGCTTCGATGTCGGCACTGAGGTCACGGAAGGTCGGGACAAACAGAGGAGTACCAGTGGACAGCCACCCAGCAAAGATCAGGTAAGCAAGAATGAAATTAAACCCAGGACCGGCTGCAACGATCAGCACCTTGCCCCAGAGCCCCTGATGAGCGAACGATCGGCGACGATCGTCAGAAGTCGTGGCCTCTGTTTCGTCCTCTCCAAACAGTTTGACATAACCGCCGAGCGGGACCGCAGAAACGAGGTACTCGGTTTCGCCCACCTGTCTGCCGAAGAGTTTCGGACCGAAGCCGATGGAAAACTTGAGGACTTTGACTCCTACCCAGCGTGCAGCAAGAAAATGGCCGAGTTCATGGAAGGCCACCAGGACGCCCAAGACCACGAGAAACCACCAGGCTTTCTGGAGCAGCAACCACAAGGTATCAGGTGACCAGGAAAGTACAGACGTCATGGAAACTCCCTGTCTCGGTTCAGTCTTCTACTCTAACATTCGCAGCGTGAAATGCAAACGATCATGAGCGAGGCAACGCGTGCACCAACGATTCAGCTTTTTCGCGGGCCCAACGATCTGCTTCCAAGGCGTCATCGAGGGACGTAATCGCCTGGTGGGTATGCGCATCCATTGTGCTACGGATCACCGATGCAATTTCGATAAACCGCAGGCCATGGTGCAGAAAGGCGTCAACGGCGATTTCGTTGGCTGCATTCATCACGGCAGGCATGCTCCCCCCGACTCGAAGTGACTCGTATCCAAGATTGAGACAAGGAAAGCGGTCATGATCAGGCTTACAGAAGGAGAGCCGTCCGATCTCCGTCAGGTCCAAAGAAGGCAGGTCGAGAGCCATCCGGCCGGGATATCGCATGGCATACGAAATAGGGGTCCGCATGTCCGGGAGCCCCAATTGCGCGATCACCGAACGGTCCTGATATTCGACCAGCGAGTGAATAATGCTTTCTCGATGCACCATGACATCGATGCGGGACTCAGGAATATCGAATAGCCAGCGGGCCTCGACGACCTCCAAACCCTTATTCATCAGGGTCGCGGAATCGATGGTGATTTTGGCACCCATCTTCCAGTTTGGATGCTGGAGGGCTCGCTCCGGTGTGACGTGCTGGAGGTCCTCTTGGGAGAGGGTCCAGAGCGCGCCTCCCGAGGCTGTCAGAATCAATCGCCGGACGTCTTCAATCCGGTGTCCTTCCAGCGACTGGAAAATGGCGCTGTGTTCGCTGTCGACGGGGAAAATCCTGACTCCGTATTTTCGAGCCTCGTCCTGCATCAACTTCCCAGCCATGACCATCGGCTCTTTATTTGCCAGGGCAATGTGTTTTCCGCTGCGGATGGCGGAGAGGGTCGGGAGGAGGCCGGCGGCGCCGACGATGGCGGAAATCACCAATTCGGCATCGAGTCCTGAGGCGACGGAGGCAATTCCTTCTTCGCCGGACAAAATCTCCACTGGAAGAGAGGCGCATCGAGCTCGAAGGCGTGCGGCGGAGGATTCGGTCGAGACGGCGACAGCCTTGGGTCTGAACCGGTGAATCTGCTCTTCTAGCCTCTCGATATTGTTGCCGGCCGTCAATCCGACCACTCGGAATTCATCGGGAAACCGTTGCACGATATCCAAGGTGTTGGTGCCGATCGATCCGGTGGATCCCAGGATGATAATTGACTTCATGTCATCTCCTCTCCATTTCTGAGTAGAGGGCTATAGAGGCGGCAACAAGCCTCGAACGTACGCGACATAGTAGTAAAAAGTAGGAGCTGTGAACAAGAGACTATCGATCCGGTCGAGCATCCCGCCATGTCCCGGTAGAATGCCTCCCGAGTCTTTGACACCCGCTCGGCGTTTAATCGCCGATTCAAAAAGGTCTCCGGCCAGGCCCGTGAGGGTCAGGAGAATACCGAGTACGACGGCGTCAGTCCATGAGAGCTCTGAGGCAAACCACATCTGTGCCAAGACTGCAGCTGCAATGGCTCCCATAAGTCCACCGAGTAGTCCTTCATAGGTTTTCTTAGGACTGATGGAAGGCATGAGAGGGTGTTTCCCCCACAAGGTGCCGGCATAGTAGGCTGCGGAGTCTGATGCCCAGGTGACGACCGCCAGGAACAAGACCAGGAATGCTCCTGTGGGTAGAGCGCGAGCCGATACGACGGTACTCAACGGGATGCCTACGTACAATACACCGAGTAGGGCAAGGAGCGGGTCCTTCCATCGGTACGCCGATGATGTCCCAACAGCCAGAGCGGTCATGACCAACGCGAACGCACCTCCGAACAGCAGTTCTGGAAGCGACAGTGACACGTGGGAACGGGCGATGGTCAGAACAAAGACAGCCAACCCGACACCGACGAGAATATTATTCAATCGTGATTGGAAGCTCAGGCGATACAGTTCGAGCAAGGCAATCGACCCGACGGCGATCAGGAGGAGCGTGAGAGCCCATGGCGCAAGATGGACGATGATGAGGTAGACGGTAGGAATCAGCGCTGCGGCCGTGTAGAGCCGTCGGAGATCAAATTGTCGCGTCGGTGCAGGTGAAGTGGTCACAGATCTCGAATGATGGAGAATCGCGTCTGGAGCGAGCGGATATCCCACAAGGATTTATTATGATGGCACGGTACTGAGCACTCTGCCGAATCGACGTTCCCGGCGTTGATATTCGATCAGCGCGAGGAGAAACTCTCGTCGCCGAAAATCAGGCCACAGAGTCGGGGTGAAGCAGAGCTCGGTGTATGCCAGCTGCCATAAGAGAAAGTTGCTGATCCTGGCTTCCCCGCTGGTCCGGATCAGGAGATCCGGGTCGGGGAGAGGATGGGTCGAGAGGTGCCGTTGGACCGTGGGTTCATCGATCAGCTCGGCCTGAATGGTCCCAGCCTGCACGTCTCTCACCACCGCCTTCACTGCATCGACGATTTCTGCACGCCCTCCATAGCTGAGCGCGACGGTCAGGACCAATTTCTCAAGATGCGCCGTTTCTTTCTCGGTCGTGCGAACCCAGTGTTGAGCGGACGGCGGAAGCAGCTCGTGGCGCCCGACGGCGCGAAAGCGGACGCCTTGCTCAATGAGACTTGCGCGTTCCGTAGAGAGGTAATGTTCCAAGAGTCCCATCAAGGCGCTGATTTCTTGGGTCGGGCGATTCCAATTCTCTTGGGAAAAAGCGTAGATAGTCAGGGCATGGATGCCGAGCTCCAAGCAGAGTGTGATCATCTCTCGGACGGAGTTGATGCCTTCGCGATGGCCGGCAATGCGAGGCAGTCCACGCAGTTCCGCCCAGCGCCCATTGCCGTCCATGATGACGGCCACATGTTTGGGCAACAGGTCCGCCTCCAACTTGGCACTCAATTCGCTTTCAGGCAGGTGGTCGAGATCTCCGGTGGGACTGCGAGTCATAATTGTCCTGAGCGAGCCTACGGTAGTCGTCTTGCTTGGGCAGAATCGTGTGCAGAGTCTACTGACGGGAACCGGGAATGTCAAACGATCTCCTGGGAAATACTAAGAAATACGAGGTTTCACCGATTGTTGCATTGCGTGGTCAGAAACGAATGGGCTATACTCACGATCCAGTCGGTCCTGACAAAGGAGCAAAGAGGTCTGTATGCCGGAGCCGGTTCAACTGACGACGTTCGGTGTCACGGAGATCGAGGCGCAGCAGGCGCTCGATCGGGTGAAGGTCCGAGACGTTGAGTACGCGGATCTCTATTTCGAATCCCGCACGTCCGAATCGGTCTCGATGGAGGAAGGCATCGTCAAACGGGCGGCCAAGAGTGTGTCGCAAGGGGTCGGGGTTCGGGCCACCGCAGGAGAAAAGACGGGCTTTGCCTATTCGGACGAGTTGACGAAGCGGGATCTCGAAGTTGCCGCTGACACCGCTCGGTATATCGCCAATTCTCCTAAGGGGCATTCCACCGTTCCAGTGCCTACGCAGCGACGACCGACCCGTGATCTCTATCCGATCGAGAGGGCAAAGGCTGAGGTGGCGACGCCCGAGCGGGTGGCGCTTTTGAACGAAATCGATGCTGAAGCCAGGCGGTACGATCCCCGCATCAAGAACGTGATGGCTTCATTTAATACGGAATACAAGGTCGTGGTGGTGGCGACCTCGGAGGGGACACTCGTCGGTGATATCCAGCCGTTGTCCCGTCTCCAGATTACCTGTATCGCTGAAGATCGAGACAATCGTCAGGTAGGAAGTTTTGGCGGCGGCGGCCGGGTTGCCTTTGCGTATTATCGCGAAGACAATCGCCATTTAAGTTATGCCAGGGAAGCCGCGCGGGAAGCGATTCTCAATTTATCCGCCGTCGATGCGCCGGCCGGAGTGATGCCGGTGGTGTTGGCCGGCGGGTGGCCTGGGATCTTGCTTCATGAAGCGATCGGACATGGGTTGGAAGCCGACTTCAATCGCAAGAAGACTTCCGCGTTTTCCAGCCTGATCGGCAAACGGGTCGCATCGGACGTCTGTACGATCGTGGATGACGGCACCCTTCCTTTTCGGCGTGGTTCCCTGAACATGGATGATGAAGGTACGCCGACCGGCAGTACGACGCTCATCGAAAAAGGCATCCTCCGTGGCTATATTACGGATAAGCTGAACGCACGTCTCATGGGGATCCCCCTGACGGGGAATGGCCGACGCGAAAATTATCAAAGCGTGGTGCTTCCGCGCATGACGAACACGTTCATGTTGGCCGGTGAGTCTGACCCGCACGACATCATTCGATCCGTTAAAAAAGGTCTCTACGCCGTCTCGTTTGGCGGTGGACAGGTCGATATCACGAACGGAAAATTCGTATTTTCAGCCAGCGAAGCCTATCTCATCGAAGACGGCCAGGTTACCAAGCCGGTCAAGGGAGCCACGTTGATCGGGAACGGGCCGGAGATTCTGACGAAGGTCTCGATGGTCGGGCACGATCTCAAGCTCGATAACGGCATTGGTACGTGCGGGAAGGACGGCCAATCGGTGCCGGTCGGGGTCGGCTTACCCACCATCAAGGTGGATGAAATCACAGTCGGCGGGACACAACGTTAAGAGAGTCATATAGTCATCAGTCCTTGGTCAATAGTCGGACTAAACAAAGGGGGAGTCTGTCTCCCTAATGTTCATTGACCGATAACCAGTGACTGAGAAAGTGAGCACGTGCTTCAAGCGCAACAAAAAACAGAACCGACCGTGACCGCGAACGGTTATGCCCAGTTGGCGACCGATGTATTGGCTCAGGCGAAGGCTTGTGGGGCGACTGAAGCCGATATTGTCGTGGCCGACGGGGAGACCTTTTCTGTTCAAGTACGAGTCGGGACGGTTGACCGACTGACCAAGGCGAGAGAGAAGCGTCTCGGCTTGCGCGTCTTTATCGGAAAGCGGTCTGCCACAACGTCCACATCCGATTTCTCACGGGCCTCTCTTAATCAGCTTGTGGCCGACACCTGCACCTTGGCCGGTGCCGTTGTCGAAGATGATGTCTCAGGCCTGCCGGATGCCGGGCATATGGCCGTAGAGCAACCGGATCTCGATCTCTATGATGATACGGTGCTCGATACGGACACACAGATCGATTGGGCCAAGCGAGGAGAAGCTGCGGCCTTTGCAACTGATCCACGTGTCACGAATTCGGAGGGGGCAGAGTTTGATTCCTCATCCGGGCGAGTGGTGCTGGCCAATAGTCATGGATTCGTGGGGTCGTATAGAAGCTCGAACTTTTCTCTGTCTGTGTCTCCGATTGCGACCGAGTCCACGACTGGTGGAATGCAACGGGATGCCTGGTATCAGGTCCAGCGCAAGTTTGCTCGACTGGCGTCTGCGGAATCGATCGGCCAGGAAGCGGCGCGTCGTGCGATTCGCCGATTGGGCGCGCGCAAGGTGGCGACGAAACGTGTGCCGGTGGTGTTCGATCAAGAGACGGCAGGGAGCCTTCTGGCGAACGTGTGCAGCGCTGTTTCGGGCTACGGACTCTATAAACGTGCATCATTTCTCCTCGATCAACTGGGCCAGACGATCGCATCCGATTTGATCACCGTTTACGACGATGGTCGCATGGTCGGCGGCCTTGGATCACGTCCGTTCGATGGTGAAGGGCTGGCGACACGGAAGAATACCATTGTCGAGCGAGGCGTATTGAAGAGCTATCTGCTTGATACCTATTCGGGCAAGAAGCTGGGCTTGCCGTCGACGGGGAACGCGTCACGCAGTGTAGGGGAGAGCCCCTCTGTCGGCCCAACCAACTTTTATCTGGTCCCCGGAGAGAAAAGCCAGCAAGAGATTATTGGCTCCGTGAAAGAAGGTCTCTTTGTGACGGAGTTGATCGGGTTCGGCATTAATATGGTGACGGGGGATTACTCGCGAGGAGCCTGCGGGTTCTGGATTGAGAACGGAGAGCTGGCCTACCCGGTTGAAGAAATTACCATCGCGGGAAATTTGAAGCAGATGCTGAAAGACATCGACGTGATCGGGAATGACCTCGTGTTCCGTGGACGTATCGCAAGCCCGACAGTCAAGATTGCCGAGATGATGGTAGCGGGGAATTGAGAGGTAATGGTTTATAGCCGATTACTGGTGGCCAGAGGGCACTGAGGTTGTTCTTCTTCCTGCCATTCGCTACAAGCTATCAGCTATAGGCTCTTTCTGAGTGAAGTGACTCATGGCTGCATTGATTCGAGAAACAACCGTTCAGTATCAGAGCGGAAATGTGGGCATGAAGGCTTTCGTGGCGGCTCCGCAGACGAACGACAAGCGTCCGGCTATTCTCATTGTCCAAGAATGGTGGGGACTCACGGATCACATAAGAGATATCGCAAGACGCTATGCGGCGGAAGGCTATGTGGCAATTGCACCGGACCTCTATTCACGCCTTGGGCATGCATTGACCACGGACGCCGGTGAAGCCGGGAAACTGATGAACACCCTGAAACAGGAAGATGGTCTTGCCGATCTGAATGCCACGGTCGCCTATTTGAAATCAGTTCCGGAGGTCGACGCAACGAGGATTGGCGTGACGGGGTTTTGCATGGGTGGTTCCTATGCCCTCATGCTGCCTTGTGTGAATTCAGAGATTAAAGCAACGGTGCCGTTCTATGGTCAGGTGCCGAACCCTGATACCCCGATTCAAAAGCTGGGCTGCCCGGTGTTGTATGTGTATGGTGAAGACGACGGCTGGATTACAAAGGCGGACGTTCAACGATTGGCAGCGGCCTTGAAAAAGTATAACAAGGCCGGCGAGATCAAGACGTACCCCGGTGCCCCTCATGCGTTTTTCCGAGACACGGATCCATCGGTGTTTCGGCCGGACGCGGCTAAAGACGCATGGTCGAGAACCAAGGCGTTCTTTAAACAACACCTCGGCTAGATTCTCATTGCGCATGCATGGCGAAACGTCGCGCCTAGGGGAATTATTTCAGATGAAGAGGGAACACGTGATGAAATCACTATGGAGTCGCGTACTCGTGGCGATCGCTCTGGTTCCAGGGATCAGTACGGCTGCAGAATTTCAGCTGGCGAGTCCTACCATCAAGCCAGCCAGCACGATCAGTAAGACCCATGTCTTCGACGGATTCGGTTGTACCGGGAACAATGTGTCTCCCGAGTTGCGCTGGGCGAATGCTCCGAAGGGGACCAAGAGCTTTGCGGTGACGGTCTATGATCCGGATGCGCCGACCGGCAGTGGATGGTGGCATTGGGTCATTTTCAACATCCCTGAGGACATTTCGGCTCTGGCTGCGGACGCTGGAAGACCTGGTGGGCCTGGTGCGCCTCAAGGTAGTGTGCAAAGCATGACGGATTTTGGTGAACCCGGGTACGGCGGCCCCTGTCCCCCTGCCGGCCACAAACCACATCGATATATTTTTACGATCTATGCGTTAAAGGTGGAACATTTGTCGTTGAAGCCAGCGACTCCCGCCGCAATGGTCGGGTTCTATCTCAACCAGAATGCTCTGGCCAAAGCCTCGTTTACCGGCCTCTACAGCCGCAAGTAAGTACGAATCGGAAGAGACGTCATGCCGTTGGATGCCGAACTGGGAAAGAAGATGCTGCAGCTGATCACGTCGCGCTACGATGATCGGCATTGGCGCAAGCGCATCGAGAAGACCTTGAGCTTGCCGCAGTCCGGCGTGACGGATCCGGTCCAGCAGCAGATCTTCATGTATCTCAAGCTTGGTCTGAAGGCCTACAAATCCCGCCGGGCCGATCCGGACTCCTGGATCATCGGCGGCTATGCCACGAAAGAAGTCATCAACCGCGCAAAATTCCAACCGCAGCTCGTTGGTACCAGCATCAAGAACGAGGACGTGGCCTTTCTCGGGACGGACCCGGGTGAGGACGTGACTGAAGCCTGGTGGGAAGAGATGCTGGTGCAGTGGTTCGATGTGCCGGAAGAAGAGAAGCCTGCGGAAGAGACGGAAGACAGTCAGCTTGCCAGCTCAGAACCCTCATCGACTGTCAAGTCAAAAGCCTCGTGAACTTCACGAGGTGACGTCGTTCCCTTGCGTCTAGCCCGGGGCAATCGCTGCCCGAAGTTCCGTTTGGTTGCAATCTAGAGCGGAACAAGTTGTACAGCCGTCCGACGACGAAGCTAGGGGCTCCAATCTCTCACAGAAGCACGCAGACCAATTACCCGAACAAGTCCATCTGCGCCGGCTGGGGAGATTCAATATTCAACACTGGCGCGGTTGGGGCTGTGCTAGTCGGTTCGGCAGGTTTGGTGTGCTTGTCGAGGAACTCCTTCAGTTTCTTAAAATCTTCCTTCAAGGTGGGGAGCAGGTTGCCCTGGTGCAGGGCGGCGGCGGGATGGAGCAGCGGGAAGAGCACAAAGTCCTTCATGTAGAAGGCCTGCGCCTTCAC
>DIHK01000071.1 GCA_002420115.1 Nitrospira sp. UBA5698 | reverse complement strand
AATCAGTCGATCGCTCGAAAGATCAGGCCGGCCTCGGGATGGTTGGCCGTGAAGTCACGCAGCAGATGGAAGTAGTCGGCGATCCGAGGACCACGTGGATCATCCTCCAACAGGAAGCACACGTGGCTGAACGTGAACAGGGACACGATCATCCCGGCGGCATCGCCCGAGACCGTGGCGTCAAAGAAATTGTCCGCATGCACGAGTGCATAGCGTTCATGACTCGGTGCGAGATAACACCCGCCGTTGCTCAAGTCATAGAAGTGCCAATACCCTCCGGTGTAGGTGGGACACAGCTTGGCGAATTGCGCGTACAGAAAGTTTTCCACGGTGAGCATGTGTTTGCCAAAGTGGCGCGGCAGAAACTCGAGCCGGTCCTCTTCCGGCACCACGGTCGCCACGATCGCTGGTTGTTCGTTGTTGAATGGTTTCATGTCAGTCCCTCCGAGTTGTCCCAGGCGGAATTGCCTGGGTGGAGGGTCTCCAGCACACCGCACGCGCAGCCGTCAGGGCCGTGTGACACACGCTTGCGAGCACGAGGCGCAGCCGCGGGCGCAGGCCTTGACGTCGAGACCGGTGTGGTAGCCTCACGACACACAGGCACGCACGCCCCCTCCACTTCTGTCTGTCAGCGGTCTTTCTTTCCCACCGATGCGAGTGACGAGACCGGATTGAGGAGGCGTCTTCGCACGGTCCATCTGCGCGGCGCGGATAGACGGTGCCAATCGACTACGGGTGCGGCACGGCGCGTGCGCGGTGCCGTCCATCGGTCTGTGTGATTGGGGTCATGTGCAGCGCGTGGGTCCCGCCGTCTGGCGGGATGAGCGAAGCGAACCAGGAGCCGCGCGGTCGCCGCAGGCGAGACGCCAAAACGATCTTAGTGGTAACACCATGAGGGTACCGCGCCGCTCACGATCAAGGCGATCATGGACCAACTCTGAAAGGACTGCGGCAGAAGGGTTCCTCGACGTTGATGCCGCGCAGCTTGGTGTTGGGCATGAACGACCACCAAGGATCATGTTGTGTGTTGATTGTCGTCACCCGCACCCACCGTCCGCTAGCGGCCACAAGCGGAAGTTCGGCCCTGGAATCACACCGCCGTAAAGCGGTCCTCAGCCCTGTCGCATTAACGCCGGGGTTCAGGGGGCGCACGGAGACCATGCTCGTGAAGCACGGGGACACTGCGCCACGCATCCACTGCCACCCATGGTTAAACACCTCGTTCGGGCACGAGAAGGACACAAGGATCCCCCTGAGGAGTGAGAATAGTCGTCTGGCGCTTGCCCCTGGTCACACTCACGCGGAAGTTCTGACGCGACTGATCATCGATTTCATCTCTGGAGTTCAAGCGGACGATGCGGTCTGGGTTGTACAGGACTTTGGCTTTGCGCCTGATCGGCCACCCCTCGAAGACAATCACCTCGTCGAACTGCTTGCCCTTCGCCTTATGCATGTTCATGACCACAACGCCGGTCTCGGGTCTGGCATTCGTGGAAAAATGGTCTTGTATGAACGCCTGCCGCGTAATGGAAAGGGCTCTGAGGTACCTGCCGTTGTCACGCCAGTCCTGAGACAGCGCTTGCCGGAGCTGCGTTCCTCGGTCCAGGATACGGATGTTCCGGACCTCGTCCGCGACCTCTTGGAGTCTCCTGCATGCTCCGGCTTCGAGGATGCGCCGCACGGCCCGCCAGTCCTTGTCCGGGTCGCCAGTGAGGATGAGCGTGCGGGTCTGCTCATAGACGGCGAGCACGTTGACGAGGATGCTGTTCTGGCGGACAGCCTTGCCCGCCGCCTGACATGCCCGCAACTCTTGGTAAGCTTTCCGGATGCCGGCCGCCTCCTTCAGCGCCGCTTGGGTTGGCTCGTCGCCACCTTTGCCCTGGAAAAAACTGCACATCAGGTCGATCAACTGATCGAAGTGGTGACCATCAGCGGCAGGCTGCAACAGAAGGGCCATAATCTCTGCCCCCAAGATTGCAGCCTCCATTTCGATGATCGCGGAATGGGGCACCTCGGTCATTCCAGCAGGCGGCTGGCGCAAGGCGTCGGATACCAGGCGCGTCATCTTCTTGGTCGGCACTAGAATGGCTAGCGACCAGTCCTTGATACCGGCTTCCACAAGCCGCTTCCGGGCCTTGTAGATCGTGGTAACAAGGACAGAGAATGCCTGATCAGCGTTGGGCGGATAGTCGTAGATTTGCACCCCCACGTAGGGCTCCTGCCGAAACTTGCCTTTGAGGATATCGTTGCCGAAAACCGCGATGTCGGTACCAGCGCTGCGATGGTTGTCGGTGCTGAGGTCCACTTCGGTCGGCGCGAACGCCTCCCTGAAGTGATTGAGGCGCTGAGGATCGGCGCCGATCCAGTCGTAGATTCGTTGCTCTGGATCCGCGAGGGAAACGAGAGTGCTGAACTTCCCGAGCGCTTGGACGACACGCCATTGCTCTGCGTTGGTGTCCTGAAACTCGTCGAGGATGATGACCGGGTACATGGTGGCAAGCAGCTTCCGGATGCGCTCACTGCCGTGAAGGATGTCGCCAATATAAGACGCGAAGAAGGCAAAGCACACCCGTCCATCTGTCGTCGCGAGCCGGCCGCGTTCCGCTTCCTCGTCAGCCTTCCTGGCTGTCTTCTGCTCGTCAGTAAGGTTTCTAGCGGGGAAGCCCGATCTGATCTCCGAAAGGGCGATCGCCTCGCCGGGCGGCGTGAGGATACTCAGTCTACGCGGAAGGCCGATGAGATAACCGTGCGCCTTGAGGATGCGCCAGAAAAAGGAGTGGTAGGTCTCGACGTCAATATGCCGCTTCTGGTCCGGCGGAATCTTCTGTTCGTACTCGATGGCTTCCAACACCCGAGAGACGGTTGCCCGCGCGAAGCTCAAGAAAAGTACCTTCTGGCCGGGTCGAAGGTATTGTTCGGCGATCCGCGCCGCCTTGAGTATGGAAATGGTCGTCTTCCCCGAACCCGGCCCACCCGTGACAAGGACATGCCCGTCGGCCTCCATCACCTCAAGCTGCTTGTCAGTCAGCTGCATCCACACCGGCTCCTGGGTCGCCGCCTCCATCTGCGGGTGCAGCCGCCGCACCAGTGGCCGCGGGAAGGGGTGCGCAGGTTTTCTTCAACTTGAGGCATGCCTGCCGAAGCCACTCGGGGATTTCGGCCTCACTGCATTGAGCGAGGAAATCAGCGATACCCCAGCTCCCCTTCGACCAGACGAAGTAGTCTGCCAGCGCGGCAGCGGCCTGCGATTCTGGGTCGGGGTGCTTCGCCTTGAGGTGCGGCGGCCAGTCGATGACCTTTGCGAACCGCTTCAGGGCCTCTTCAATGGTGCCTTTCAGGACGAGGTTCTCAAAGCCGCTTTCCTCATGCATCAGCAGCAGCTCGACCTGCGCTTCGATCAGGGCCTTGGTGCCGTCGTCCTGCTTGTCGCAAACAGCAAAGGTATGCTTGCCGAGCCCTCGATACAGCTGCGCCATGCCGGGGATGCTGCTCTCGCTGCCGGCATCCACGGTGCAGATGCCGAGCGCCTCAAGCGACGAATAGGTATCCGGTTTGAGCTCAGCGAGCCGACGGCATGCCACGGGGAAGGCGGATGCCTCGGTCGCTCCTTCGGTAATGAGGACGCGACGTGCAAGCAGGCCTTCGCAGAAGCGCGTGCGAAACTCCTGCCTGTAGCGCTTGAGCTTCACATTGTCTGGAAGAGTGATGTGCTTTCGGCCGAGTATGCCCTCCGAATCGCGTCCCAGAACGATGGTCTCCTCAACAGCAAACTCCTCCAGCACGTAGGGCGAATGCGACGTGAAGAGGGTCTGCGACGCCAGCTTGCGGACTTCATGGACGATGCGCTTCTGGGCATAAGGCGGTATGGCCGTTTCCGGCTCTTCCATCGCGAAGATAACGTTCTGCTTGCCCTCTGCGATCTGGGACAGCATTGCCAAAACGAGCATGTTGATGGTGCCGGTCCCTTGCCGGTAGTACGGTGCAGCGTGACCCGTGTCGCCCGTGGCAACGAATGCCGTGATTACCTTCCGCAGATGCTCGCGGGTGAGGTTTGACACCTTGAGATGAGGTTCCACGCCCCATTCTTTCGGAACGTATTTCTTCAGGGCCGCGTCGATACTTTCAAGGACAGGCGAAATGCCGAGGTCCGGGTCGCTCGCGACCAAGATTGCCGACAGAGTGCCGAGCGTATCTTCCCACATCTGCGGCCTGACTTCCTTCAGCCGCAGGATGATGTCGAGCAGGCTTCCCCGCTCCAGGCTGAGCGCTCGGGAGCCGGTGCGAAGAGAGCGGAGATACAAGAAACCGCATACCTGCTTGTCCCTTCTCGAGAATGGCTCAGGCCGATCACCTTCTGTGAGGCTGCGAGTGAAGAAGGTTCGACCCTCGAAGTCGTCTTCCTCCTCGTCGTACCAACCATGGAAAGTGACGCGGAGCGCCTCGGTGATGTGAGCTGCATCGACGCCAGCCGGGTTGGGTTGGTCGTAGAAAGAATCCGTCGTCGCATCCCAGAATTCGACGTAGTCGCCGAACTTCGCCTTCTGCTCCTTGGTCAGATCGGCAACGGTCACCGTGATCTCGATCCGGGGTTTTTCGACAGCAGCCTTCTCGTCCTCTCCCGGCGATGGAACGTCTTTCGCTAGTTCGGCTTCAGCAGCTTCTATAGGGTCGCCGTCCGCCTTCACGGCGATGGCCTTGGCGGCGTACTTCCCTCTGAAGAAGTCATGCTCATCGATGGGCGGCTGACGGTTGAGGCGGTCAGGCCCAAGGGCGAGGTCCAGCGCTTCTAGTATTGTCGTCTTGCCCGTATTGTTGTCGCCAATGAGCACACCGTGCTTCGGCAACAAGATGACGGCCTTCTTAATGCCCCGGTAATTTTCGATTGTGAGACTCGCTACCCGCACGATCTTTCATCTCCAAATGCCACTTCGGTTGATGTTCAACTGTGCCGGCTTTTAGGAGGTATCTAACAATGTTTAGGCCGATCCGCATAAGAGCCGGACCTGCAATTTTCTGTCCGTATAGGACGCCACTACGGTTGGTGAATAATAAGCCATAACTGGTTCCGTTTCAAAGAGTTGCGACTGGGCGACATGTATCACGGGTTCTAATGCGGATCGGCGTAAGTCCCCCCTTCTGATCGCGGTCGGTCGTGGACGACGGCTAAGGGTCGGGGGCCGTCTGACGCGCTTCCTGATATCTACTGTTCGAAGGAAATCAGTGGATAGGCGGCCTATCCGGTGCCAGTCGGCCACGAGCGGAAGTTCGGCCCCGAGATCACGTCGCCGTATAGCGGTCCTCAGTCCTGTCGCGTTAACGACCCCGGCTCGCTTGCAACCGAGGGGCTACAAGTCGACCCGCCCCAGGCGGCTGCCGAGAGATCGCGCCAGGGCCGTCATGTGGCAGCCTCGTTGCGGACTGTCATAAAGGGTAGAGCCATCACGTACGGGACATCTTCGCCCCGACTGCCGTGAATGAAGAGGACGCCTTTGTCGAGTGGCTCTGTGCCGCTGGCGCTCATTAAGGCCCGGATCTTGGGGGTCGCCTCGGAGATCACACTCGGCAGGTTCCCGAGATCCTCGTGCGTAACCACAAGCTGCAGCGTCCGCTCGTGGTCAAGCTGCTCAAGGGCAATCACTGTGCCGTGTGTGTTAGGACCAAAGACAACCGGGGCCTGTCCAAGAACAATGCACACGGAGACAACGACCATGAGGATGGGACTCTCCTCGGGCTCTACGAAGAGTACTGACCTTGGCCATGACTGACGGTCATTCGCACTCAAGTAGAGGCTGCCTCGAGGGACCGCGATCTGGAAACCGATCTCAATACGCTTCTCCGGAGTGAAGGTCGGTCTCCACTTCTTCCATGTGCGATCCTCACCCGGCGTGACGAGGTGCGCGTTGGCGATCTGCGCCTCTTTGGTAAGGCCGAACCGCCAGTTCCCCGATGCGTGGAGGCTTGCCTTTAACTGTTGGAAATTGTCGCGGCACGCCACATACACGTCGAGGCCGCGCTTCCAGACCTTCCAAGAGTTGCTGCTCGCGCCATGGGGCGTACCTACTGCGACGCGAAACGGTTGCTTACGCAGCGGGAGCGCTGTACTCGGTGGATCAACCCACACCTGCACAGGCCGTGTCACGACAGCCTCTCCCTCTCGGTCACTCTGGCGTCGACAGCGTTGGTCAAACTGGAAGCCTAACGGCCCGGCGGATGACCATCCCGCCGGGCAAGTGAGACGATGCGAAGCATCGTCCGAACGCCGTAGTTCATTTGGCGCCGCGTCTTCGCGGCAATCAGCTGGAACGGGTTGTTGGCGAAATCACCCGCCGCGTTCAATTTCTCTCACCTTTGTGATCGCAAGCGGACCTATCCAATAGGCGACAGCGCCCAGCATCAAGCCAGCGATGACTCCAACCCACCCAACGAGCACCAATCCTAGGAATGGTGCGCCAGCGGTGATGGCGATCACAGTGACGAGGGCCAACGGTTTTCGTTCGTAGAATTCTCTTCTTTTCTCCCAAGTCACGTGCCCCGCAAAGTCGATTTCTCCTGCCACGCTAACCGAAATTCTGCGCCCCTTCTTCCCGCACTCCGGGCACGGCGATGTGTTGCCATCCGGAAGCACTGCGCAGCAATGAGCGCACTCTACCTTGTTCCTTGTCTCGGGCATTCTTACACCCAACTATGTTTAGCCCGATCCGCATAAGAATCGGATCTGCTATTTTATGTCTGCGTAACACACCTTCACTGATCGTGAACAATATCCCACAATCGACGGTGGTGCAAATGGTTGCTTTTCAATTCGGGTGATCGACCGCTTTGGAGGGGGGCGCTGAGCACACAAAGGGCATAGTTGCGATGCATTTTGTTTGGAACGTAGCCCTGGGGGGAGAGAGTTCCGGTTCTTGGAGGAGAAGGCTAACACCCGGTGCATCGGCCGTGTGCACCAGACGCGAACAGTGGCTTTATCGGTTTACTAGACTTTGCTTGAGTAGTTCCTCAAGAAGGTCAAGCTCCTCAATCAACTGATGCCATCCCCGCTCCCATCGATCAGCAAGCGGTTCGCTCGGCTGGGAGATATGCCGCGAGATGTCTACAATACGATCACATCGACGAGCAAGGTCAGACAGCTGCGCTGACACATCTGCGGGAAGTTGGATGGGACCAGGAAGATCAGGACGAGGCAGCCCCGCCTCCTCAGCTACAAGAACGGCGGTAGATAGCGCCAGTCTGCCGATGCGCGACCTTGCCACATACGGTGGCGCGTGTCCGTCAGCTACCTCACGGATCGCCCGGATCTCGGCAAGACAACGATCAATTGCATTCATTGATTCTCACCTCAAGCTCACACAGAAGCGCCTCTGCACGGTCGCACCAGAGGCACGCCATATCGCGGCTGGGTTTCTCAGGCCGCCCAGAACGTCCGTCAGCATACATTCTATAGGCATACAGAATGGGAAAATCATTGGACCAGCTGGAGGCCAGTTCCCAGCGCCGAACGAGGCGTGTCACTGGCTCGAATCGAGAAAAACAAGGGCTATCGGATAAAGCGCAACCGAGAATGCACGCGTGCCGAAACAGCGTCGCGACCGTAGCCAGTTCGAACAGTAGATACGCATCCGAGCCAAGCGAGCCTCGCACATCATTGAGGACGTGCTGAAAGCCTTTTAGGTCACGACCAGCCAACGAGTACTTGGGAAGCGCCGACAAGAGCTGACCTAGCCGACCTTGGACTGCGATGTCCTCCGAAACTGCACGGGCCTCGAGCTGAAGATGTCGCAGAAACAGCGATCCATACTCAGCCATCGCTTCAATTTCGCTCCAAGCATATCGAGCGACCGAGAGATGCGAGGGCGAGCCGACAGCGGTCCCGATCGCGTCCAGACTCGGGGCGCGGTCAGAGATTACGAGTACATCAACGTCGCTAAGCGAATCGGCATCGCCCCGCGCGTGTGATCCATACAGCCAGATCGCACAGTCGCCGCTAAGGGTCATCGGTGAAGGCTCCAACGAAAGACATAAGACGCGAATAAAGCGATGGCTACGACGCCGAGGACCGATTCAATTCCAGCGACTGTACGGGCCACAACTCCGACGGCAGACACGTCAGACTCGATACCTGCTGGAAGGATGTTCTGGAGACTGAAATATATAGCATCCTGGAAGCGAACGTCTGATCGCCTCGCATGCGCCAGGCCATCTCGCAGTAGAAAGAACATCGCTGGAAAGATCAGCAAGCCAAGCGACAGGAGGTTTCGGACCAAGACCCAAGCACGTTCGCCATAGCCCCACAGCCAGCGATTGCACAGGCTGGCGCTCAATTGCGCGACTGCTTGTATTCGAGCGAGTCCATCGAAGTGATCCTTATACCACTGTGAGTCCCCCCTGATTGCAGCGCGAAGATGACCCTCCCGCGCTCGTATCTCTGTCATGCGATACTGCCGTGACTCGGACGAGAGGCCCAGACGGCTCGACTCAAGGGCGAGATTGCGAGCAAGTTCCTCGCGGAGATTCGGTTGTGAAGGAAGGCTGTGACGAAATTCCGAGAATGGCAACTGGCAGCCGCGAAAGAGGGAATGTCTGAAATCACAGCTCTTAATGGCAACGTGACTAAAGTTGCAGTCAAAGAACCGACACCCTACGAAACGCGAACTGGCGAGCTCAGCTCGCCGGAAATAGCAGCCAATAAAGACGCAGTTCAGAAAGCCACTGTTACGCAGGTCAACTTCCTTGAAACTGATATTTGCGAAGGTGCAGTGCGAGAACTCACCGTTCTCGATACGCTGCCCATCAAGACGTGCGGCACCAAAAGCGAGATCTGCTCCCTGGTAAGGAGCAGCGAGCTTGCCGCTTGGCCTACCGAGCAGGTACGCAGATGCGTCAGTTTCAGACATGATTTCTTCGATACGATACTTTATACGCGGCGTTTACTCACAAGTCGGTAATTTGCGGAACACAACGACTTTATTCCCCTTATTCTATGCGGGCTTCATTCGCGTTGTTGTTGTCTTAGTTACTGACTACTGAGTAACTCTGTGCCGGGGCCTATCTGTGCAGTATGCACAGCAGACATATCGTTCCACTCAAAGGGCAAGTGTATTGCAACTCCTACACTTTTTCAAAACCTTTTACCGCTCTGCCTGCTTGGATATGTAGCGAATCACGCAGTCGTTCCGCCTCCGCTAGGTATGCTGACTTAACCTCTTTGTTCTAGGCCCTGGTGATTGATGAGCAAGTTATTCCGAAGAGATATGTTTCAGAATCTCCTGCCATCTAAAGGCACACTTCGGTCGTAAAACGGTAGTATTGCAGAGCGATTTTCCACTCACTCCGCCTCACTTAATCTCACTCGCTCTGTGTGCTCAAGCTGTGGACCTTCTGAAACACAACCTGCGTAACCAGCACCAGTATTGAAGGTGCAGAAACGGCCCCAACTCAAATCCCGGTTTCTGCACTACTGTAAGGCGCAAGTGTTGCTATGAACGTTCTTTCTTTTACACCCCGTGGGATTCCGATGATGCCGTCATTCGATTGGACCACCTGATGGCCGTCGGTCGTGTACGTCGGCTCAGGGTCGAGGACTGCCATCGGCCACCTTGAGACGTTCGCAGGCCCTTCAAACACGCGCTGCGAAGAGGAGTGCTGGCGTACTCCATTCCACATCCGTGAGTGATGGTGTGGCCTCTTGTTCTCGGTGGCGATCCGTGCCCAAAACCCCTGGCCAGCCGCCTCGGCACACCTTGACGGCCAAGAGGACAGAGAGAGCCCGCTCCGGTCCGGCTGCTCGTGATAAAAATGACGAACTGTCACTGTGGTACCATTCCCGTTGTTGAAGGGGATGCCCGGCTTAATGGGAAGGTGATAGTGCGTGATGTCTTCCTGCCGCTTTCAAGGGCACGGGGCATGCGCGTTCTCCGGTTCAACAACAGATGCTCATGGAGGTATGATGATGAGAATACTGTTCTCAGTCCTCTTGATTCTGATCTTGGTACAGACGACCGTCTCAGTGCGTGCAGAGCCACAAGATTTCACCGTGACAGCGGTGATGAAAGGTTCAACGACGATCAGTGGCCAGAAGATCGAATATCCCAAAACCGATAAGGCAGAAATGGCCTCGGTCCTGGTCGAAATCCAACCGGGGAAGGAGAACGGTCGCCACATGCATGCCGTGCCCACCTACGTCCACGTCCTTGAGGGAACCATGACGGTGGAATTTGAGGATGGCGCTCGACAGACATTTAAGGCTGGGAGTGGGTTTCTGGAGGTAGTGAACACCGTACATAGCGCAAAGAATTTAGGCGAGGTCCCGTTGAGATTATTGGTGGTCTTCGTCGGTGAAGAGGGAAAGCCAAATCTTATCCGACCCGAAAAACATCAGGCATCAGATGCGACACCATGATTCACAACAGATGTTTCTGAACCATGGTTTGGCCGCTTCCAAGGCGGAGTCAGTCGCGAGGTCGGCTCGTGAATGAGTCGGTGGTTTTTTGTGCATCCCCAATTCAGCCTAGGCCGTAACATGGTCGAAGTCCTCTCGGTTTACAGGTCTGATTGATTGTCAGGGGCAGGAGCATGCACGCAAAGCGAAGACAAGCCTACAACAGAGAGCCACATGCAGCAGCAGAGCACTACTCTGGTCATAACCTCGACCTCCTACCATAAGAACGCAGACGTTGAATGGCCGCTTCTCAATTCGGAGATCGACCGGCTTGGGTCGCAAGCTGAATACGGATCGGACTTGAACCAAAATTGACGCCTTGGATCAATGAACGTCTGGATTCATGTGAGAACCGGCCTCTTGATTATGGTGCGCGTCTCGAATAGTCCTGCAGGACCTTCTTCGGTTGTCCTACCCAGCCGTCAAGTTTGTGCTTTTTCCCTTCTCGTTGAAATGCCGCAACCAACGCACGGGCTCTCGTTGTTCGAATGCGTCGACTCAAGGCCAGCTCTCGAACTTCCGCCATCACACGGTGTCGAATCGACCGACTAAAACTGTCGATTACTTTTTTCCAGAATGGCTCATAGGCCTGATCGCGATATCCGACGAAATCGTAGATTTCCTTTAATGCGTACGCTCTGTCTTCTGTTTCTTCAGAGATATCGAGACCGAACTTCGTGGCATCATCCTGCTGGACAATGACCTCGCGCACAGGTCCACGTTCAATTTCCTGCAATTTCTCCCGCTCATGTTGATACACTTCATGCCATGTTGGGCCCGCTTCCCAGACAATAAGATATTCCTTTGTCTGTGACGGCATCAGTTCCAATGACCATTTCCCAATAAATCCAAGTTTGAGCAACTCATCATGCGCAGGCTTCAATTGGCGCCGAATTTCAGAGATGGCTCGCAACCGCTTTAAACTCAGGTTCATGGATAATTCTGAATAAGACTCACTCGCAGCTCCACGCCCTACCCTAAATAAGGCATGGAGATGTTGATAAAGAAGCTTCGTCAGATCTCGCTGCAGCGCCCAAAAGATCCGTTGATCCTGGATATGACAATGAAAATTATTCAAGTTGGCCCAATACCAATCCGCTAGGCGAATCTGATGGGTCCATTGTCCTTCGTTCCGATCACCAGCTGACATCTCCTCCCGATCAATGCGCTCAAAGATATGGACCCCTGTTTCCGCGCGTCGCCCTTTCGCATTCTTCCGATGCTCTTGCAACACCAAGCCACTTAGTCGATCTAAAAATTCACGCACTTCCTGCTGTCGATCACCATTCGGCGTTCGACCAGTCAATCGGATCAATTCGCGGCCGCTAATTCTTAAGACATCAGGGACCATGCCTTCCCGCTCCCACATCATAGTCAGGGCACGTTCGAATCCCCGAAAATATTCCAAGTCCAAAACTGTTGGGTATCCCCATTTCGCACTGGGCATAATTTCAATCTCAACCTTACGTGGGATCCCGTCTCTTTCCATCACTCTGGTCACGACCTTCGACAGAGTGTCTGGACTGACCTTGCCCTTACCTGGGAGCTGCCACATAGGAATTTCTGAGATTGAGACCTCAGAATGGACTAAGCCGTCTAACACAGGAGCTGTTTTTTCTTTCTTTTGAAGAGTGGTACTCATCAGCGTGGCCGTAACGTATTCTTCTCTTCAACGTAAGGGTTTACGTGGGAAAAGAATATGGAGAAACAAGTCAGAGAGAAGATGCTGAAAGATATAATGAATTGCATGTCTGGTATTTGTGGCAACCCTCTCACTTTGTTCCAACCCTCTCTAGTGTTTGTGCGAAGCCTCTCACTTATTTCTTGTGCGAACCCTCTCGTGGTTGTGCCAAGCCTCCCGATTTGTGGTCTGCTTCTTGTGTGAATCCTCTCACCTGGGGATAAATAGCTGTGAACGGCTGTCAGAGGCATGATGGCAGAGTTCATATCTTTGCGTGTAAGCGCAGCAGATAAAAGGTTTTCGGATAAGACAAGATATTTGTCGAATGAGGATAAGCACGAAAGTGGGAAGAAAACCTTCACCCATGAGAGGGTTGGAACAAGAAGTTCACGATGAGACATTGTCACCAGACATTGTGAATGTTTAATGGTGAAAGGTAAGGAGAATTTAATTAGGAGGAGTCAGTTCGCTGGAAATTATCCAAGTGTTCTTGTGCCTTCCGTAACCCCTCTTCAATAAGCCTGATGTCATGAGCACGGTTCGGGTGAAAACGGATAACAAGGCGAAATGGACCATCGGTTCCCCTGGCATCAAATCGAACTGATTGAGCGCCCTGGTTGGTACGTGGAACCCGTGTCACCTCCTCCCGAATGCGCCGAGCGGTCCACCCACCCTCGATTGCTTGGCGCGCTACTTTCTGTAGTCTGACGAGATTGGACCGTAATGGAAGAAGTTCCTGAACGTGTGTCAATGTTAGAGGTGATCCTGCTCCAAGCGTGAGCTCAATGATGTGTTCGGGTAAGTCGAGAACTTGGAGCGCACGAGTGATCCGCGTTTTGTCACACCCCAGGCGTTGGGCGAGCTCCGATTTCAAATAGCGGTGTTGTTCAATCAGCCGCTTATAGCCTTTCGCTTCCTCATAACCGGTCAATTCTTTTCGCAGGAGATTGTCGATGAGGGCTTCAGCTGCTGCAACGTCCAGATTGTCATGCCGGATTAACGCTGGGATTGTTGCCTTTCCGAGAATCTGACATGCTCGCCATCTCCGTTCACCCGCCACAATGTGATAGCGGCCGTTGGCCACAGGACGAACATGAATGGGGGTACGCACGCCGAATAAACGGATGTTCTCCAAGAGTTCAGGATCAGGTTCAGCCTGGAGTCTTGGTTGGTCCGGGCTCGGATCGAGAAGCTCGAGTCGGAGATTGTGGACACGCTCCCCTTCCGATTCGAGAGAGAGAGGGGTTTCGAGGGAACTCGAGGGGTCAGTTGTTGCTGAAGTAGCGACTGGAGCACGTGGGGGGCTTGGTGGGATCTCAGATGCGGCAGGTTGAGTCTCTGATGGCGGAGGAGTCTTATCGGTCGATGGCGAGGATGTGACGGAGGGTTTTGGCTGTGGTGAATGGGCCGTGACTCCGAGCGTTTCAGCAAGGACTCCGTGGATTGCGGTCTCACTGGTAATACCCAATCCCATTAAAGCTCTGCGGCTTTGCTCCTCAAGCTCTTGGCGTTCTTTGGATACTCGCTGCTTTCCGCTCATCAGCTCACCACGACCTCAGCGGAGGGTGATTCTGATTCCGTCGCTAGTTGAGCCTCCAAGAGGTCTCTTTTCTTGCTGGCCTTCGCCACACGTGATACGACTTCAGCGGCGAGCCCGGCATAATCCTCAGCGCCCGAAGCGCGCAATTCCTGCTGGAAGATCGTTTTGTTCACCATGATGGCTTTACCAAACTCTGTGTTCTCGCGGATGATGGTCGAAAAGACCTGATCTCCGAACGTATCCCGCATGGTCTTGACGATGGTCTTCGCCACGTTTGTACGCATGTCACATCGGGTCAGAAGGTACCCCAATAATTCGGTCTTGCGCTCCGTCTTCACGACGTTGACCTGTTGAACTTTGTTCTGTAAGGAGCGCAGCCCGTCCAGGGCGTATTTGTCACCGGCTGCAACGGGCACAATGACGTAATTGGCCGCATACAAGGCGTTGGACATAAAGGTGCCGAGATTCGGAGGGCAATCAATGATGACCATGTCATAGTTATTAAGTAAGGCAGACTGCCGAAACGCGGCATCCAAACCAAGCAGTGCACGGGGAGTTCCTTGGATATAACTCTCTTGTTCAAAGAGATCGATATGGGATGGAATGAGATCTAGATTTTTGGTGGAGGTTTCAACGATGGCTTCATCAAGTACCGCAGTGCCTCCAAGGACGTGGGCAAGCGTCGTCTGCCCTTTATAATCCCGACGTTCGTGAGGGAACAGGGTGGCTGTGAGGTTTGCCTGCGGATCAGCATCGACCACAAGGTATTTCTTCCCTTTACTGCTGCGAGCAAGGCCAGCAGCGAGATTCGACGCTGATGTGGTCTTTCCAACACCTCCTTTATGGGTGGCTATGGCGACTATCACCCCCATTGCTGACCTCCTAGTTATGATGAAAGCAGACTAAGTGTTCATTGAAGTATAGAACTCGAACAACAAAGTCAAGGGAAAATACGTGGCCAAATGGTAGGACACAGTGAATTACCCCCTTGTTATAGGGCCAATTAGACTTGGGAGTAGATAGATCTAGCCAGATGAGGTGCCCTACTTATGATGATTATGAGGCATGAGTTATCCAAAACTCGGATCAGACCATATGACATATCTCAAGACACAGTCAGGATATGCTCTCCATCTCGAAACGAATAGTGGTTGCGTCAACGCAACTAATAAACATTACACGATATAAAAAACAAAATGTATGCATTGGTAAATATTCTGAAGATACAAACTATATGACCGTAAGGTCCTGATAATGTGTTGTAAAATCTGTATATAGATACATAAGATCAACTAGCTTATTTTTAAATATGATCTAACATTTAACAGTTGCGTTGACGCAACTTATCGCACTGTGCGCTCTCGACTGTATCCCCATCGAGGGATCAAGGGAGGGCTCAAATGATAAGAGGTCCAAGTTAGAAAAATGAAGTTGCTGCATATGCTCTGAAGGCCAGCTAGGCATCACTCATCAATCGAGAACCCTGACAGATATGTCTGAAACTTTGACTGTTATATAGAACAGAATAAGTTTAGAATTGTTTAGAAATACAATGTAAAAGGTTTCTGTTTATTGAGATGGGAGAGGAATGAAGTGGCCTAAATAACGTCCCACTCCTTGAAGCGAGAGGTAATTCTCCACCGTCCAGTCAGACGCACGAAAGCTAAATACTTGTAGATCTTCGTTTCAGTTTCAGGCGGAAGCTCGAAGCCTCCTCGCTTCATATCGACCAGGAGCTGACGGGTGTCGTCGAGCAGCGCCTCACGGACTTCAGGATCGGCTGTGCGAATTTGTGAATCGAGTGTCTCAAGATCGTTCGCCGTGAATTGGTGAAAACGATGAATCATAGTGTCTGGAGAGATATGTGGGCGAGCCTGAGGCGAAAAGAGTCGCACTTCAAATTGACCTTTGACAAATTGGCGTGGCCGAACGGCAATTTTGAGTAGGCCAGCCGTAACCAGCTGCTGTCTGGCGCGGAGTGCGTTTTTTCCGCGTGTCCCGACCCATTGCGCCATATCGGCGATCGACGCCTTAACATGCCTCGTGCCACATCCGTGGCTGTGTCGAAGAAACTGTACATAGAGGATTTGTAGATGGGAGGGGAGGGCCCGAAAATTAGGATGGTCGAGTGTCTGGCAGAGGAGTTCTGAAAACCGAGCCGGGTTGAAATCAGGCGGTGCCGGTCGAGCCTCTGAGGCAGCTTGGGGAGCAGCTTCCTGTTCTTCAAACTCTCGGGCAAGTGCTTCTTCATCAAAGACTTCAGAAGATTTCACGGTGTCCATTGAGGCCTCAAAAGTCGATGTACACATAGGTCACGTACCATACCTATACGTATCATGTCAAATACTTATATACAAATCGATCCAACGTGCCTCAATTCGGCTTGGCATCCGGGATGGTACCCTTCTCAGATGCCTTGACGTGAGAACGGGGAAGAGGTAGGGTGGCGGTGGACCGGGGAGGGACTCCGAAAAAGGGGTCGGGAAGGAACCGTCTCCTGGTGGTGGCCCGAACGCGTCAGCAGGAACGCCACGGCCTCCATTTATTATATAGAGAGCGAGAGGGGAGAAGTGGGCCGGGGAGCACAGCGGAGGCACCGCTCGCTGCACGGTCCACCTCTATCCTTTTAGATTAGAGTGAAGCATGCCGGTCGGGGCGTGAGGCCCCCTCATCTCATCGAGCACACCATTTACATGGAGAGATGGATGGAGTTGGAAGAGACAACCAACCGAGGGAGATCATGGACCTCGTCCCGCTGATTCCTGAGCAGCGAGCCTCTACGGCCCTGGTCCCTTTACCAACGACGGCGCTCCGGCGGATGGGCGGGGAACTGCCGCCGGTCTGCCTCCAGCTCTCGTCGACGACGTTGATCGGCTTGCGCGTCTATCTCGACGCATTCGCGCGGCACCTCACCCAGCAGAAGCCGGAGTCCAGCACGGCCCGGACCTATGTCAAACGCGGCCGCTATTTCATTAACTGGGTGGAGCAGGGGAGGGACCCACAGCTCCATCGCCTCGATCGCGCCTGTCTGGAGGCCTATCGCGTGTTTCTTGATCATCGCTTCTCAAACCTCCGCACGAAGAACGGCTATTTGACGGCGGTTCGCCAGTTTCTGAACTGGCTTGTGCCGCTCCATCCCGGGTTGGTGAACCCGGGTGACTTCGTCCAGGGTTGGACCTGCAGTCGGCAGCACACGCGGCGGCATCTGCCGGTGGAGGATGCCAAAGCGTTGCTCGCGGTGTTGGAATCCGATCCACGGAAGTCAGCGGCGCAGCGTGCACGCAACGTCGCGATGGCCTATCTGATGCTCAAGACCGGCCTGCGGACGATCGAGGTGAGTCGGGCGTGCATTGAACATCTACAGGAATTGGTCCCAGGAGAAAAGTGGAGACTGTGGGTACATGGAAAGGGGAGGGGGTCAGCGGATGAGTCGGTGCAGGTCTTGAAGGAAGTCCATGACAAGATCCAGGTGTATCTAGCGCTCAGACCCAAACCGTTGCAGGGGTGTGATCCGTTGTTTGCGACGACAGCGTGTTACGACCGAGGAGGAAACGTGGTCACGCCAGCCGGGAAGCGGCTCTCGACGCGGGCCATTCATCGGATCATTACCGAAGGGCTGCTGTTGGCTGGCGTCAAGAAGCCGGGGATTGTGGTGCATAGTCTGCGCCACTCGACGCCGACGTTTGCGTTGCTCAACGATGCGAATCCCACGCGAGTACAGAAGATGATGCGGCATCAGCATTATGCGACGACGGAGATTTATGTGGAAGAAGTGCAGCGACTGCTCGAAGGAGCGGAAGATGCGGTCACGCAAATATAATGGCGCATGGAATGGGTTCGTGTCTCCGCACCTGGCCAGCTTATCGTGGAGGTTACGTTCTATATGCGTAAGACACGACCACAGCCTACAAGACCGAGAAATCTGTCTTCTCCTTATACAGGAATTCCCTCGACGATGCTCAGTGAGCATTTGGTCGGGATGACTCGGGTCAGCTTCAACCGCGCTGCGGCAAATAGTGCAGCAAATTCTTGCTTTGTCCGCTCGCGTCCTCCAATGATGAGCATCTGAATGTCGAGGAGCTTGCCCCAGCTGGGATCGTTACCCGGGGCAATGACGTTGTCAACGACTAAGACTTTCCCCTTCTCATTCATGGCTGCGCGGCAGTTGGTGAGGATCTTGACGCATGCCTCGTCGTTCCAATCGTGCAGAATGTACTTCATGAGATAGGCATCGCCCCCCTTCGGCACGGCATCAAAGAAGTCTCCGGATTCGAGTCTGCAACGTTCCGTGATGCCCTTCGCCGTCATATGGCGGTCACTCTCAGCGCGAGCGATGACGGGGCTTCGGTCAAAGAGCACGCCTTGGAGTCGCGGGTTTGCTTTAAGAATCGTAGCCAGAAGGCTCCCGTGTCCCCCGGCGACATCGACGAGCGTCCGGATCCCTGAGAACTTATAGGCCGCGGCTACTGCGGGGTTCTCGATCTGGGAGATACTCGTCATCGATTCACCAAATACCTCAAGATCCTCCGGGTGTTTCTTAAGATATTCAAAGATCGGGACCCCGTGAGCCTTTAGGAACGGGACCTCACCGGTCTTCACTCCGTAGAGGAGTTCCTTCCAGGAGTCCCATCCCCAAGTGTCGTTGATCATGAGCGCCCACGCATGCATGGAGCCTGAAATGCCTGTTTGAAGCGTCCCAGCAAGCAGCGTCAGCTTGAACCGTCGACCTTTAGTTTCTGTAAAGATGCCGACGCTCGCCAGGGCGCGGAGAATTCGGTAGAGCGGCTCTGGCTGCACGCCAGCTGCTGTCGCTAAGTCTTCGACAGTCCTTGATCCTTTTCCCAGTAGATCCGCCAGTCTGAGTTTCGCGGCCACATGGATGAGGCGGGCGACCCAATATCCGATAGCGAGATTCCGCATTATTTCAGCAGGTGACTGTTGTTTGGCCATAGTACGTCTCCGTGAAGGTGTATTGCTTTGTCGTGTTGTCGAAGAATTGGGCTGTGTCTGAGCAAGCCGGGCAGCATTGTACGAGACATCCGTACGCTGATGGAAGCGTTTCGTGTGCAAATTGGGGTTCCGGTACCATTGCCCGGAAAATCTGTCCATCGCTATTGCCCGCTTACACGCGCCACCTGACACAAAGGTTCGAGCTCTTACACCAGCTTGGCAAACAAATGATAGGCGAGTGCAGCAAGTAATGCGGAGGCAGGAAGCGTGACGACCCAGGCGAGGACCATATCGCGCACGGTGGGCCATCGAATGCTGCTGAGGCCGTTTAACAATCCAATACCGATAATAGACGAACTGCTGACATGGGTTGTTGAGACCGGCAACCCCATCACAGCGGATACAAACACCAGCGAGGAAGTGGTAAGGTTCGCAGATAACCCTTCGCTGTGATCCATTCGTGTGACATGTTCGGCCAAGACTTGTGTGACACGGCGTCCTGCCACATAGCTGCCGAGGCCCATTGCCACCGCTACGCCGATGAGGGCTATCGCTTGAAAAGACCCACTGGACCAGGTGGTGACGGCACTGCCCAACAGCATAATGGCGGCTATCTTGGGGGCGTCATTCATTCCCCGGGCCAATGAGGCTAAACCACTTGAGCACCAATGGATACTGTCCAAACCAACAACAAGGCCCTTCAGTCCCGCCCGATCGCACTGGGCCGGAACTGTCACCACAGGTTGTCCCAGGGCTGCCGTCTGAAACAGCGTGCGCGTGGCACCTTGGGTATCGATCATAACCAATGCTCTGGCAGTCGGCATCACGCAGAGACAGGTGTCTTCCCACCGTGCCGCAAGCGTGCGAACAAGAGAGTGGATCAAGCCCGAGACCATCAACGCCAGCAGTGGACTCAGAATGAGCGGTAATAGAATTTTCTTTCCAATTCCCTCCCATAGAAGGCCCTCAGTCCCAAACGCGATAAGGCCTGCCCCTACGATCGCGCCGGTTAAGGCATGGGTGGTGGAAACAGGCAAACCGCTCCGGGTCGCGACCAGCACCCAGAGGACAGCGCCGGCGAGCACGGCAGTCGCAAGGATGGACGATGAGGCAACGCCTGGCGCCAGGAGCCCTTGGCTGAAGGTCTTCACCATCGCGGTGGCGACCAGTCCCGAAAGCCCAGCGCCGACGGTCGTCCAGAACGTTCCCCATAAGATGGCGGTCCGATAATCGGCGACGCCGCTGCCTACGAGGGTGGCAATAGCCTTGGACACGTCGTTCGCGCCATTGGCGAAAGCCAGAGATAACACCAAGAGACATGTGAAAAGTGACAAGTCCATATGTGTTTGCCTACTGTGTGGGAGTTGCCGTCATCACCGCTCCGCCGCAGGACGAGCCTGCCCCGGCCGTGCACCCGTAGCAGTGGTTGCCCGTCACAATCCTGCGTGTGCTGAGGCGGGTGGGATCAAAGTCGCGAATATGGCGCGGCATGCCTTCCTTGACCGGCAGCGTAAGCATCTGATTGAAGTCGCAATCATACAGCGTGCCGTCCCACCCCACGGAAATCATCGATCGGCACATGACGCCTGCCACAGCGGCAGGGTTGAAGGCAGTGGCCAGGCGTTCCATATAGGCATCGTAATTACCACTTTCGATCAGGAACTCGAGAAATCGGCTGATTGGCATGTTGGTGACGGTATAGAGATGGTTGAACTCAATGTCATATCGTGTCCGGAGCTCTTTCCGAAATTGGGCTTCGAGCGCTTCTTGCTTCGGCGGGAGAAACGCGCCGACCGGATTGTACACGAGGTTCAGGGCAAGACCGCTCTCTGGTCGCCCGTACCCCAGTTTGTTCAAACGCGTGAGGGCCTCGATGGATTTCTCAAAGATGCCATGGCCGCGCTGTGCATCAGTCTGACTGGCACGATAGGCCGGAAGTGAGGCGATGATTTCGACTCGATGGCTGGCCAAGAATTCTGCAAGGTCCGCTTGGGAGGGAAGCAGCAACACGGACAGGTTGCAGCGATCTATCACATGACGACCGAGGGTACGGGCCCGTTCGACCAGCCGGCGAAAGTTCGGATTAAGTTCCGGCGCCCCGCCCGTAATATCGATGGTGGGAATGTCGGTCTTCGTCAACGCCGCGAGACAGAGATCGGCTATCTCATCCGACATGATTTCAGTACGATCCGGTCCCGCATCGACGTGACAATGTCGGCAGGTTTGGTTGCAGAGTTTGCCGACGTTGATTTGAAGAATGGTGATCCCCGTGGCATGCAGCGGGAATAACCCAGCCTGCTCGAGACGTCGTTCGAATGAAGGACACCCGACTGTATCCATAAGAACTTTGAGTTGTTCATCGGAGGAGGCAAGAGGATTCTGTCGTCCGAGTAAAGTCAGCGGCATAGTTGTGTCTCCGTGAGCACGCGAGAAACACCTCGAAGATTCACTATCAGGTCAGTAGGTGCGTCCTACGCTTGGCATGTCTGAACACCGTGTCCGGGAAGCGCAGCTCGCAACATCCGAAGTTGAGCGCCCGTCCTTGCCGATGGGCGAGCAGGGGTTGAACCTTTGGCGCAATGCGATAACACACCTGCTGGCCCGCCCGAATTCCTTCGACTAATCCGGCATCTCGGAGAATACGGAGATGATGGGAGATGTGCGGTTGCGGACAGTGTAAGCCCCGCACGAGGTCCGTCACGCATTTCTCCTCACCCAGTAACGACTCCAGGATACGCAACCGCGTGTGGTCCGCCAGGGCCTTGAGCGTCAGGGCGCATTGGTCCACGGTAAGCAGAATTCCGGTGGAGCCGGGCTTCATCAACAGCAGCCTCCGTCAGGTGAACAGGTCACAGGCTCCCCACTCACGTGTTCGCCGGCTCGATTCAAAATGGCGAAATGTGGCCGGTACCCTTGAGCCTCCAGCACCGCCACCGTTTTGGAGCAGACCTCCAAAGGCTCTCCTCGTCGATAGATATGGTGATCGTCGTCCTCGACTTCCGTAAAGGGGCCAGCCAGCAACGCATAGTGGCCTTGCCAGGTGCAAGGAACATTGGCAGGCAAGACGGCGGTCCAGCGCGGATCGTTGTGGTCGAGTGGTACAGGCTCGGTGGTCAGGAGAAAGTGGTCGACGAAAGGAGGAGCGCTCAACAACAGTGCATCGTCAGGCGTGATTGGGCGTGGGATGTCACGGTGATAGGTCGTGCCTCGTTCATCCGTCACTCCACTGAAGGGGCCTCGAAGAGTGGCGTACCTGACCGAAGCCGTCGTTGCTGCCAGTGGTAGCTTGTAACCGGTCAACGTCACCGAAAAGAAGTGGATGCCATCGATCACGCGCCAGGGTGAAAACTTGACGAGATGGATCCCGAGAAAGCCGACTGCCGCTATACCAGCCATGTAGTCCGCGAGCGTCAACGCGCCTGAGAGACAATCGCCCCATTTCTCCGCATCGTGAGCCAGGTATTGAGGGACCTGTTGGTCCGACACGATGTCAGAGATCGTAAAACGCCCACCCGGTTTGGTGACACGAAACATCTCCCGAAAGACCGTGCGCTTATCCGGTGCCAGGTTAATGACGCAATTGGAAATGATGAGATCGATCAGGTTGTCGTCCACCGGCATGGTGTCCGCCATCCCTTTTCGAAACTCCACATTCAAGGAGGCATAGCCCAGATTCGCTGCGACGATCGGTGCATTGCGGCGCGCGATCTCCAACATCGTGTCTGTCATATCGATACCGATCACATGCCCGGATGGGCCGACCAGTCGCGAGGCCTCGAAGCAGTCGATTCCTCCACCGGAACCAATATCGAGGACTGTCTCGCCGGAACGGACGGTCTGTAAACCGGCTGGCGTGCCGCACCCATAGGAAATCTTGAGCACCTCGTCCGGGATAAATGATTTCAGGTCTGCGAGGTCGTAACTCGTCGGACAACACATCTGCTCGCCTGTCGCGGCAGCCCGCGCGTATCGGTCACTCACGGTTTTGGTGATGGTGTCGATCGGCATAGTCCCCCTCTCTTAGGAAGATAAATAGCTCTGGAATGATCCGTCCATGTATCGATCCCAGATCTATCGAGATAGCTTGATACATCCATATACAGGGAAAGGCATATCACTTCTGTGAGCTGGCTTACAGTCACACGACCGCCAGTCTCTGACCCGTGCAGGGCGGTTGAGGAAAGTCACACGTTCAAGAGATCCTGAGGGGAGGGAATAGATTGAACACACCAACTTCCCTCCTTGACTCCGTACTATGGTACAGGGTGTATCGTCATCAATGAGGTGAACATGCCGACCCAACTCACAATTGGACAGCTCGCAAAAGATGCTGGGGTACATATCGAAACGATTCGCTACTACGAACGACGCCACATACTCGGCCCCACCTCCCGGCTGCCATCCGGCTACAGGTTGTACAACCGCGAGGCGGCGCGACGTCTCCGTTTCATCAAGAATGCTCAGGCGTTGGGCTTCACGCTCCATGAGATTGAGGAACTCCTCAATCTTCGGGCCAGTTCGAAGGCCCGATGTGGGGACGTAGAGCGGAGGGCCGAAACCAAGCTGAAGCATGTGGAGGCCAAAGTGCGTGATTTGCAATCGCTTGCAGCGGCGCTTCGACGTTTGATCCGCCTCTGCCGGACTGGGCAGCCGACGGAGCAGTGTCCGCTTCTGACAAGTCTGGAAAATGAAGACAAGGCGTCAGGAAGAAGCCGGCAGAGGGGACGAGTGAGGGCTGCGATTGACCAGTGACGGATGACGTTCGATTCTGATGCGGGGAGCCAAGAGCGCTGATGACGAAGAACGGTGGAGAAATAACAGCGGTCTGGGGTGTTATGACCGCTTTCCTGGCGTCAATCTGCTGCATCGGGTCAGTGATGTTTGCAGCCCTCGGCATAGGCGTGGGCGTCACAGGCTCCCTAGCTGATACTGCCGTATTTCTAAGGTTCCTACTTCCCTATCGGCCGATCTTTATCGGCCTCACAATCCTTTTGCTGGGCATCAGCTTTTACCTGGCCCACCGGAGATCAAAACCTGTGTGCGTGTCGGGGAACGTGTGTGTTCCGGGAGCGATAAACAGGGCAAATCGGACATTGCTCTGGGTGCTAGCAGTCCTCGCGCTGGGGCTAATCGTGGCCCCGTACTGGTGGGGACTGTGAGAATGCGTAACGGAGAGGAGGTGCATACGCATGTGGCGACAGCTTGGATCGGTTGTGCTGATAGGCGCCATGACCGTGGGCTTGGTCATGTCTTCTCTTCTTGCGGCGGAGAGCCAGGGGCTTCAGACGGTGACCATACACATCGATGGCATGAGCTGCGGGGCTTGTCTGAAGGATGTGAAAGCCGCCCTCGCGAAGGTGCCCGGAGTCAGTGCAGTGGAGTTCACCGTCGCAAAGAAGTGGATCTTTTTCTCCGACTACGCGGATGCGCGCGCCTTGGTGGCGTTCGATCCGGAGAAAGCTGGTGCAGAGGCATTGATCAAGGCCGTAGAAGGCGCGAGCAGCCCACTGTCGGCGTACAAGGCTCGGGTGCTCGAAAAATAGGCGATGGGTGCGAGGTGTGAGGCCAGAAGGAGGAAGGAGAAATCATTATGGTACAGACGACGAATGTTGAGAGCGGGTTATTTGTTGAACTCAGAAAGTTGAGCCCGAAAGTCACGGGCGGGCTATTGCGCATGCGGCAGGAGGCGTATCGCGACGGAGTTGTTCCTGCGAAGTACAAACTGCTCACGGCCATGGCGATCTCCATCGCAATTCGTTGCGAGCCCTGTATTCGAGCCTACGTCAAGATGGCCTGCGGCAAGGGTGCCGCACAAGAGGAATTGATCGAGTTTCTCGAAGTCGCCATGACGATGCAAGGCTGTCCCGGAGAGGAGTGGGCGCTGAATGCCTTTTCTGTCTACAAGGAATGCCTCGATAGTAGGCCGGCATCGTCCGCGTCAGGTTGTTGTGATCACCAAGCTATGAGCCAAAAGACTGAGGAGAGCACATCATGAATCCACGAATGATGTTCCTAATCATCGGAATGTTCATGGCACTTATATTAAGCGTTGGACTTGCCGTCATACCGGCCTCCGCAGCCAGCATTCTGATCCATATGAAGACCTCGCTGGCAGAGGACGATGCGCAAATCTGCGCGGTCCCGAATGTGGCGTGGGCGGCGGTGAAGGCCGATCACCAGGTGACGATTTTGGTGGATGCGAGTGCCGTTACGTCGGTGACAAAAGGATTTGGGTGGTTCAGGAAGATGACCGGAAGTGAGACCACGGCGCTCGATCGCGCCAGTTTGCCCGAGCGAGAGCGGCAGAGCCTCTCCGAGCAGATGGGTGTCCCGCTAGATCAGATCCCGCACACCTATGGCGAGTACTTTGATTTTCTGAAGAACAAGCTGGGCGTTGAAATCTACGGGAATCAAACCATGATGCTCCTCTACAAAATCGATCCTGCGCGAGTTGCCTCTTCAGTGACCCCCGTTCCGCTAACCAAGATGGTGGAGCTGTTCGCGTCTGCTGACCGAGTGATTGTGTATTAGAGATACCGTTGACGCTTGAGCTGGATGAGGGATAGACTGACACCATGCGATCGCGTCCCCGTCGATGCTGGTCTTTTCTCGCTGTGACCATCGTGGTGTTTCTGCTGGCGTTCAGTTTCAACGCCTACGCCTGTCTTCTGCCGTTGTCTGGAACCACCGATGCCGCGATGGCCAACGGCTGTTCAACTCCCGTGGAACAACCTAGTCGGCAATTGTGCGATGCCTTCAAAACCCTAGGAGTCGAGTCATCCTCTCAGTCGTCTTCGTGGCTCATGGACCATCATTGGTCAGCAGATCATGCTCTGATCGCACTTCCAGCCGTGAGCTGTCGACTCGTACGGATTTCTAGTCAATCTTACACTCTTGAATCAAGTTCTCCTCCGCATCAGTCGCTCGCAAGCACCGTGCTTCGCATCTGATCTCCTCGGTTCTTTCTGAGCCAATTCCATTATCGCGTTCTCTGTCCGGCGTTGAACCGCGGTTCATCCTGCTGCTCTTTCTGTAGCAAGACGGGGGCCGAGATCCGCGACAGGCGTGGGCAGGAACGCTTTTGGGGAGGACCATCTCATGACTCGCTCAATCTGGATTTTGCTGCTGGCCATCACAGTCCTGAGCATGAACTTCGCGACAGGCGGACGCCATGTCGTCCATGCCGTCGATCAGATTGCACAACCAACCTTGGCGTTGCCGGACTTGATCCGCGAAACACTTGAGAGAAATCCGGAGCTTGTGGCAGCGCGCAAGCAATGGGAAGCTTTCTCGCACCGGATTGTGCAAGCTCGGTCACTGGACGATCCCACCCTGTCCGTGCACTTGTGGAATTTCCCGCAGACCTTCAACGTCACAAGAGCGGACAACAGCATCTTCGGTCTCTCGCAGAATTTCCCGTTCCCCGGCAAATTAGCGCTGAAGGGCGAAGTAGCGAGCCGGTCGGCCGAGATCACCGAGCAGGCGCTGCATGGGAAAGAACGGGAGCTGGTCGCCCGTCTCAAACAGGCCTACTACGATCTGTTTCTCGCGCACAAGGCGATCCAGCTTCATCATGAACAGGTCGAATTGCTGAGACAATTCGTCGAGATTACAAACGCGAAGTTTCGAACGGGAAAGGGGGCGCAGGCTGATGTGCTCAAGGCCCAGGTTGAGCTGTCCCTCCTCCACCAGCAACGTCCCGTCCTGGAACAACGTCACGAGACAGCCGCAGCGCTGCTGAATACGGTCCTGGACAGGGACCCCCTCTCGCCCTTGGGCATTCCTCAGGAGCCGCCTCTGATCCCGCTCGACACCGCCATCGGCGATTTGCACCGCCTCGCACTGAATGCCAGACCGGAACTGAAAGCCGCCGAGTTGGCGGTGCAACAGAGCGAGCAGTCTCGCGCGCTGGCTCAGCGTCAGTACTACCCAGACTTCAATGTGACGTTTCAGCGTTTTCAGAACTTCCAGGCCAATGACGGCTTCGGCGCCTACGTGGCGATGACCGTGCCGTTCGCCTTCTGGGCCAAGCCGAAGCATGACGCGGGCGTTCAAGAAGCAGCAGCGTCGGTCGCAGCTGCGCGGGCCCAACAGCATACGGTAGAAAACCTGACTCGTTTTCAGATCAACGATCTCTTAGCCAAGGTCCGGGCGAGTGAACAGGTGGCCCGGTTGTATCACACCACGATCCTGCCCCAGGCCCTGCAGAACCTTGAAGCAGCACGAGCGGGGTATCGTGCGGGAAAAGGAGGGTTCCTGGATCTCATTGATACGCAACGAGCCTGGCGAGGATTTCAATATGAGTACTACCGAGCGCTGGTTGAGCGTGAGCACCGACTCGCCGAACTCGAACAAGTGATCGGAGCCGATCTGAACGGAAAGAGCTGAGAAGGGAGGAATGGCCATGAGCCTGGACAGGCGCAGAACAGGTCTTGTTGTCGGTGTCGCAGCAGCCGGTCTGTTCGTCGGAGTCATCGCCGGGTTCTTCGCCGCGCATCGGATGATGAGCGATATGTCGAGGATGCCAAGCAGTGAAGACATGAAAGACCATGGGATGGAAGGTGTGTCCATGAAAGGTATGGAAGGGATGAGGGGCATGGGGGATATGAAAGGGATGCCGATGGAGGAAGCGATGCCTACGAAAGGCACGGAATCTATGCCAGGCATGCCCGATGGCTCGTCCGGGGCGGTGGCTGTTCCCGCTGTGGCTCGGCAATTGATCGGAGTCCGCAGTGTTCTGGTCACTCATGCGACGCAGGAGGAAGAGATTCGGACAGTCGGCACCGTAGGCTACGACGAACGGGGTTTCACGCACGTGACGCTGAAAGTCTCCGGGTGGGTTCGAAAGGTCTTCGTCAATTCGATCGGTCGACCGGTACGGAAAGGCGAACCACTCTTCACTGTCTACTCGCCGGATCTTCTGGCCACGCAGGACGAGTATCTGTTGGCGGTCAAGACGCAGGCTCAACTGGCCGAAAGCCCGCTCGACGACGCGAAAGCCAACGCCGATGCGCTCGTGGCGGGCGCGCGGGAGCGCTTGCGACTGTGGGATGTGACCAATTCACAGATCGCCGCCCTGGAGCGTCGAGGTCAGGGCAACCCGGTTCTGACGGTCTACGCGCCGTCGTCTGGAATCGTGCTGAAGCGAGAGACCGTGCCGGGCAAATATGTGGAGCCAGGGACGACACTGTATGAGATCGCGGATCTTTCCTCCGTCTGGATCTCTGCCGATATTTACGAATCAGAAATGGCTGCTGTGAAAGTCGCTCAACCGGCCTCGATCACCTTCGCTGCTTATCCGGGGGAAACATTCAGCGGCAAGGTGGCCTATGTGTATCCGACGCTGAATACCGAAGCCCGCACGGTGCGAGTGCGGGTTGAGTTTCCGAATCCTGAACTGAAGCTGAAGCCCGGTATGTATGGGAACGTGACCTTGCAGACGGATGCGGTCAGAACCTTGATGGTGCCAAAGGAAGCTGTGTTGGACACCGGGCTTCGTCAACTTGTGTTTATGGATCTGGGACAAGGCCGGTATGAGCCTATTTCCGTCAAGCTGGGTCGCAGGAGTCAGGATTCGGTGGAAGTACTGGAAGGACTCAAAGCAGGAGATCGGATCGTTACCTCGGCCAATTTCTTGTTGGACGCGGAGAGTAAATTGGCATCGGCTTCAAGCATGCAGGGCATGATGGGCCGGATCGGCATGGCCGACTGGCAAATGCGCGGCGCGCACGAAGGCAAGATGGCCATGGGAGAAGCGGGCGTCTCGGCGCCCCCAGGGCCCTCGGCTTCACCGCGAGGCGAGCGGGCGGGTGAGAAAGGTGGGATGGAGGGCATGGAAGGCATGCCGGGGATGAAATGATTGCGCGTCTGATCGAAGCGAGCGCTCGGAATCCGGTCCTGGTGATCTTGAGTGTGCTCTTGTTGGCCATCTGGGGTGGCTGGGCCGCGCTTGACGTACCTCTGGATGCCATTCCGGACCTTTCGGATGTTCAGGTGATCGTCTACACCGAGTGGCAGGGCCGCAGTCCCACGCTCATTGAGGATCAAATCACCTATCCGGTTGTGACCGCTCTGCTCGCGGGACCCAGAGTCAAACGAGTCCGAGGTGTCTCGGAGTACGGCGTCTCCTATGTCTATGTGATTTTCGAAGACCGGACCGACCTCTACTGGGCACGAAGTCGCGTGCTCGAATATCTCCAGAAGCTCACCGGTAAGCTGCCGATCGGCGTCACGCCGACCCTCGGGCCCGACGCAACCGGAGTCGGGTGGGTCTATCAGTACGCACTGGTGGACGAGTCGGGAGCCCATGACTTGGCGCAGCTCCGCAGTCTTCAGGATTGGTACCTGCGTTACCAACTTGAAAGCGTGCCAGGCGTGGCGGAAGTCTCAGCGATCGGTGGATTCGTCAAACAATACCAAATCGAAGTGGACCCCAACACATTAGCGGCCTATCGATTGCCCATTCAAAAGGTCATCGAAGCCGTCCGCAACAGCAATGCGGAGGTGAGCGGCCGAGTCTTGGAGATGGCCGGCACTGAATACGTCATTCGAGGACGTGGTTATCTGCGGTCGGTGGATGAGATTGAACTGATTCCCGTCGGGACCGACGGACGAGGGACGCCGATCTTGGTGCGAGACATCGGGCATGTCCAGCTCGGGCCGGAACAGCGCCGGGGCATCGCCGAATTGGACGGCAAGGGCCAGACGGTCGGCGGCATCGTGATCATGCGGGCCGGAGAGAACGCCCTTGCGGTGATCGAGCGGATCAAAGCCAGGCTGGAGGACATTGTTCCGGCCTTGCCCGAGGGGGTGCACATTGTTCCCACCTACGATCGGTCCGATCTTATTCATCGCGCGATTGCCGTGCTCCGCGAGAAACTGGTTGAAGAAAGTGTGATCGTGAGCCTGATCGCACTGGTCTTCCTGTTTCATGCGCGAAGCGCACTCGTGGCCATCCTTCTGCTCCCCGTGGCGGTACTGCTCGCGTTTATCCCGATGGCCTACTTGAAGATTACCTCCAACATCATGTCGCTGGGCGGGATCGCCATTGCTCTCGGCGCCATGGTCGATGCGGCGATGGTGATGGTCGAGAATGCTCACAAACGGTTGGAGCAATCTCCATCAGGCAACAGAGCGGACATTATTATTGCCGCCGCGAAAGAAGTCGGGCGGCCCCTGTTCTTTTCACTGCTGGTGATCGCCGTGTCGTTCTTGCCGATCTTTGCGCTGGAATCCCAGGAAGGGCGACTGTTCACGCCCCTGGCCTATACCAAGACCTTTTCGATGCTCTTTGCCACCGCGCTTTCGGTGACATTGGCGCCCGTGCTCATGGTTGTTCTGATTCGGGGCCACATCCGGGCGGAAACCGACAACCCCTTGAACCGGCTGCTGATCACCCTCTATCGACCCATCCTCTCTGGTGCGTTGCGCGTTCGATGGCTCACACTCGGAATAGCAGTGGTGACGTTCGGACTTACGGTGCCGGCATTCCTGCGACTCGGCGCGGAGTTCATGCCGCCGCTGAACGAGGGGACCATCCTCTACATGCCGACCACCGTCCCAGGCCTGTCGATCCCAGAAGCGACGAAGGTCTTGCAGGTTCAGGATCAGTTACTCACGACCTTCCCGGAAGTGGAACGGGTATTCGGCAAAATGGGGAAGGCTCCGACCGCCACCGATCCAGCTTTCGTGGGCATGGCGGAGATCACCGTGACGCTGAAACCGGAGGCGCAATGGCGACCAGGCATGACCTGGGACAAGTTGTTGGATGAGATGGATGCCAAACTCCGCATCCCTGGATTTCCGAACATTTGGTGGATGCCGATCCAGACTCGCACGGAGATGATCACGACGGGTGTCCGAAGTCCGGTCGGGATCAAGGTGCTGGGACCGGATTTGAAGACGATCGAGCGGATCGGTATCGAAATCGAACAAGCCTTGGCGACCGTGCCCGGCACCAAGAGCGCCTTCGCCGAACGGCTCAATGAGGGCTATTACTTGGATGTGATCGTGAACCGGCGTGAAGCGGCCCGTTATGGTCTGACGGTGGGAGACGTGCAGGCGGTGATCACCTCGGCCATCGGAGGAGAAACCGTGACAACCACGGTGGAGGGACGGGAACGGTATCCGGTCAACGTGCGCTACAAGCGCGAGTTGCGCGACGATCCGGACCGGCTCAAACGAGTCCTGATTCCCACGCCGGGCGGTGCGCAGATCCCTCTCGGGCAAATCGCGGAGATGGTGATCAACCAAGGGCCGCCGTCGATCGCGGATGAGGCGGGATCGCTCGCTGGCCTGGTGTCGGTGTCGGTCAGCGGACGAGATTTGCGCGGCTATGTTCAAGACGCTCAGCGAGCAGTCCGGGAGCTGGTCACACTCCCGCCTGGGTATCGGCTGATCTGGACTGGGCAATACGAACATCTGGTGCGGGCCGAAGCGCGGTTGAAGCTGGTGGTACCCGTGACGCTGGCGGTGATTCTGCTGCTTCTGTATCTGAATTTCCGATCGCTTGCGAAATCGCTGATCGTGCTCTTGTCCGTCCCCTTCGCCGTGATCGGAGCCATCTGGTTTCTCCATTACTTGGACTACAACCTCAGCGTGGCTGTGTGGGTGGGGATCATTGCGTTGGCAGGCGTAGCGGCGGAGACGGGCGTGGTGATGCTCGTCTATCTCGACGAAGCCTATGAGCGGCTGGTGCGTGAAGGTCGTATGGCTACGGCGCAGGATCTCCACGACGCCATTATGGAGGGAGCGGTTCAGCGCGTGCGGCCCAAGATGATGACGGTGGCGGCGATCATGGGCGGTTTGCTCCCCATCATGTGGACGACCGGCACCGGGGCAGATGTGATGAAGCGGATTGCCGCGCCGATGATCGGTGGCATGGTGAGCTCAACGGTGCTGACGTTGCTGGTGATTCCCATCCTCTATGCCTTGTGGCGTGGGTTTGGTCTGCCCCGATGCCTCACTCACTCTCCTGAAGTAACATCGGAATGAAAAGGGAGTTCCAGACGTTTAGGCCCTTCGCCTTTCTGGCTGCGGGGTTCATCGTGTTAACCAGGATGTCCAGATGCCTCAGTTCCCGAAGTTATTTGTTTCTCCATTGCATCAAGTCCAGCTGTCAGGCCTTGCGCCACATTCTCACAGGAATCATGTGCCCAGAAGTGCATGAAAACAGATCCGGAGCGTCATGATTATGAAGAGCCGTTACCCTTATCCTATGTTCTATCAATGCTTGAGCTACCTATAATTGACCTCTTCACCGATCATGACGACATTTCCGTGGCCGCGACCTTTCCATCGTGGGCGTTGAAGGCGTACCAAGTCTATAAGGAACATGTGAGCGGAACAGAGCCAAGCGAGAGCAACATGTGCTATACGTACTGAATTCTTTATGGGCAAATCTGGGTGAGAAGTGGTTTCTGGCACCATTTCCCTTCCCAACCGGGATGCGACTGAGTCATGTAGCCAGCACGGCGAGGGGGACGTCGTCTCGTCCCGTTCACAGAGTAAGGAGCGGAGATGTGCTGTCCCCTCTTGACCGGAGCCTTCGAGATCGGTGATCCCGTTTATTGTTCTTTGGGTGGGCTACGTGAGGAATGAGGAGACGTGTCCAGCCTCGTCCGAGGAAACCATGGCAAAAACGCATTGGTCGTAGCCTGATAGGCTTTATATTCTTCTCCTCGATTTAGAAGGGCCTGCTCTTCTGCTTGAGGAATGCCAGTTACCTTCAGCAGCGCGATCCCCATTCCGATCGGCCCGATCCAGGTCAATACCCAGCCGGGTGCTCCCCACATCATCACGACATAGGAGCACCAGTGCAGCCATTCAAAAAAATAGTTCGGATGGCGGGAGTAATTCCACAGGCCCTCGCGACAGACTCGACCTTGATTTCTCGGATCGGCACGGAACTGAGCGAGTTGCCGGTCAGCCGCCGCTTCGCCGGCCACGGCCACGCCCCAGATCAGCAAACCGACCAACTCGACCACCGCAGTCGGATGCCGTGGATTCCAAAGCAACACCAAAAACGGGAGCGAAAAGGCGGCCAAGGCGAGGGCTTGCAGCTGAAAGTACCAGAACATTTTTGAAGGCTCGGTCTCACCCCATTCCTCCCGGATCCGGCGATAGCGAGCGTCCTCCGGTTTCCCCTTCACGCGATTGAAGAAAATGTAGAGTCCGAGTCGTCCCGCATAGAGTGTCACCAGCATCACGGTCAGGAGTTTCCGCTCGATCCCGCTGGGAGCGTGCGTGGCATAGCCCAGCACGACGACGATCAGCCCGAGGCACCATCCGACGTCCCCGATGGCGGCGTTCCTCGTTTTCCGCTGCACGGCCCACAACAGGGCCATGACGATCGCCATGACGAGGTAGGCCGCCACAACGAGGGAGAACGGATCTGATGCTAGTATTCCGCCTGCTGGTTCCATCATTCATTCTACCTTGGGTTGGCAGCGGCGCTTGTCCAATTTGCCGGCGCGGCTGCTTGAAAAATAGGCGAGTGGCCGAAGTGGGAAGCAAGAGGGAGGAGGGAGACAGCATAATGGATCAAGCCACTAATGTTGAGACCGCAAGTCACCGGGGGCCTCCTGCGCATGCGACAGGAGGCCTATCGTAATGGCGCCGTTGTTGCGAAGTACAAACCGCTCCTCGCCATGGCGTTCTCCATCGCGAATCGATGCGAGTCCTGTAGCCGAGCCTACGTCAAGATGGTTTGCCACAAAGACGTCCCGCAAGGGGAATTGATCGAGTGCCTCGAAGTCGCCATGACCATGCAGGGGTGTCCTGGTGAAGAATGGGCCCGGAAGGCGTACCAAGCGTATAACGAACAGGTGGGTGGGGACCAACCAGGCGAGAGTAGTGGTATATGCTGTGTGCACTGAATTCAAGACACAGGGACGTCCATGAGTTGAGCCGGCACCCCGACAACCGTTTGCCCGATGGTCGTCGAAGCAGCGAGATCGCAGACTGTGTGTCCAAGATCTTGACCGTGTGCCCGATGGTGTCGATCTGTTTGGGAAACCCATAGAGTGCGTTGGTCACGATCCAAAGCAGCCATGAGGTCTCCGGATAAGCGATTTAGGGCTCGCTGCTCGCGAGCACGTTGAGGGTTCCATTACTCATCGTTCGAATATAGAGCGCGTCGACATCGGCGGACACGGTGATCCCTTGCATCGACGTGACCGTTCCCTGCATCGAAACAGTTGGGGTCAGCGTTCGATTCAACCCGGTTCTCAGAGAGTCGCGTATCCGATCGATCATCGGCGTCACCCCAAGCACGATTTCGGGAGCAATAGTTTCTCGGAGCGGCGCGTCATTGAACCAGGCTGGGGCCGTTGTCTGAAGTAGATGTGTGGTTCCGAGATCGTACCGAAGGCCACTGAGATAGACCGCCTCTGTCATCACGTTGATTTCCGGCTTCCCGATCAAATACACGTAGCCCCGTGCATCTCCAGTGAACTCCACGCGTAGAAGCACTTGGTTATTGCCTAGACCGAATATTCCTGCGCCGGTTATCGTGATGACATTTCCCTTAGTTTCAATCCGTCTCCCTTTCAGCTGCTTCGAGAGCGTCTGGGAAAGTGTGCCGTAGTCAACTTGGATATCGGCCAAGACATGAAATTTCTCAGACACGGGTTGCTTCTCGGTATACGCGTCCTGGACATCAGCTACACCACGAAAATCTGGAGAGACCGCTTCTGTCTCGAGCGGAGGAAGTGCTGGGGACGATGCTGGTGGCTCAGCTCCATGAACGATCACCGGATGCGCGATGATCTGAAGGATATCTTTGACCACGTGGCCATCTTTTGAGAATCCGGCACGCCGCACCTTGTCGAGGTTGAGCAGAAGCCAGATATCCGGCTCCAATTGGATGGGATTGCGGAGTGCCGTCCAGACATCTTCTGCGCGCGGTTTGAGACTCAGCGCGTTAAGACGCGAGACGGCGCTGTTGAAACCTTCCTTTGCCTGATCTGACAGTGCCGTGTTGACGGCCTGCTGCAGGTCTACATCGGAGATGCGTAGCCGGCAGGGCTCGATGGGATGAACCGTCACGCTGCGGAGGGAGGCCGACACTCCGTAATCCGAGGTCATCCCGATGGCAATACTCCCATTGAGTGTGGCTCGTCGTGGCCACCCACTTCCATCACCACACTGGGCCGATGATTCAGCACCCTGCGCATGTGAACGCGCGCCAATCTTATAGCGGAGCGGCGCACTCACGAAGAGGGAGACTCCCGAGAGTTCGATTTCCTTCCACCAGTCTCCGATCGACAGGCGTGGCTCCGTATTACTGACGGAGTGGGCCGGCTGCTCGATCGAAAAGTCATCCCGTTCCGCATAGTATTTGTACTCCCCGCCTTTCGGATGTTTGCTGACGCTGCCCGAATGGTCAAACTTCTTTGGAATGAGGTTCGGATTGTTGGTGGCATTGAGAAAGTCGGAAAGGTCCACCCGCATCGGTACGGTAATGACGGACTCCGTGATCCGAGGAGGCGGCGTGACTGCGGGTGGAAACCTCTCCGGCGCGGGTGGGCGTAGGACAAACTCGGTATCAGCACAACTGGTCAGGGACAGGACCACCCCCATCGTCGCCACGACATGATATCTGGACGTGAGAAACATCAGCAGCCTCCTTTTCCCCTCACCCACGACCGCGGGTCCATGTTCGAACGTGAGACCGGCACATGCCTGGGGCCATATCGGATACGCGTCCCATCACAAGACGAGGTTAAAACGTGATGACCTGATAGCCCTGTGACACGAGCTTCTTGAAGCTCGGATGTCCCTCAAATTCCCCTGCCAGCTTGACTCCGCAAGCAACGACGGCGTCCTTGACTCCGAAGGCTCCGGCGCAGAACTCGCACGCACCCGCAATCCGATCCTTGACCGCGTTGTAGAGCCCGTGCAGCTTGTGGTCGGGCTTCTCCAATTCAACGATCCACTTGGGCCCGGCGCCGTCGAAGATCAGCTGGACGTCATCGTGGCCGTCCTTGAATTCTTTCACGGCTTCCAGGGCGTTCACGACGCGCCCCAGCGCCTCATGAGTTTCCGTATCAGCCAACACGATGATCGCGACTTTGGACATGATGTGCTCCTTTCAGCATGGCAGTGGGTGAATGAAGAAACCGCTTCCGTCTCATGTGAGAGGGCGGATGAATCGGCATGCTAGCGCACGTCCGGTGAATCCATCCGTGATCTGCCTTACAAACCCGCCCAACTATTTTCTTTGCCGACTGGTGAGCTGCCTTACAGATAGGGGGTATGTGAGCAGGTAGAATCGCGTCAAGAAACACCCATGTCTGTCACGGACAAAGGAGGTGGGCCATGACCTGCGAGCGGTGCGATGGGCTGATGGTCAGCGAGCGGATTTACGATCTTCAGGGGCTGAGCAGCAATCCGTGCATAGAAGGATATCGTTGCCTCCTGTGCGGCGATGTCGTTGATGCAACGATCCTTGAGCATAGGAGGCGGTCCACAGGGGCGATCAAGCCGCTCCGAAGCGTCACTCCTCGAACGTCGAGACTTGTGGCGGCATAGGGGGCAGGAAGAGGAATCGATGTGATCACACCCTCTTCAACGATGAGTGAGGGAGGATCGAGGAAGGACGTGCCTCATGACACGCCACGATGAACCGGTCATGGCTCTTCGCATCCGACTCCATCAACTCCCTTGTCCTTCGTGCGGCAAACCTGAACTGATGCCGCTGCTCCAATGCGATTACTACCCCGATGGATGTCTTTGGACAGTGTGTTGTGGAGAGTGCCGAACACAATACCATTTTGATCATCGGATGGTGTCCGCCTAGAAAGGAAGCGAGAATCGGGTGGGCCCATCGATCCTGATACACGCGCACAACAGAGAAGCAGTGAACAATATGCCACGCGGGTCATCAGTAGCGGAAGTTCGGTCTGGCCAGTGAAACGTCAGCGGAACACCGGCCACGATCGAAGGGCTGAAGAAAATAGCGACACAAGGTAAATAGCCGGTTAATACCACAAAGGAGGATTATCATGAAGTTTCAGGTTCATACGAAGGACACGGCTCCGGAAACATCGCGGGCGACGCTCGAAGCCACCGCAAAGAAATACGGATTTGTGCCGAATTTGTATGGTGTGCTGGCCGGGTCGCCTGCGGCGGTGCAAGCGTATGCGGGGATCAACAAGGCGCTTGAGCAGAGCGCCCTCTCACCGGTCGAACAGCAGGTGGTGACGCTCGTGGTCAGTACCACGAACGACTGTGCCTACTGTGTGGGGGCTCACTCCACTGTCGCCCAGATGGTCCACATGCCTGAGGATATCCTTTCGGCGTTGCGGGAGCAGCGCCAGCTCCCAGACCGAAAGCTCAATGCGCTCAAGACACTGGTGATGTCCGTTCTTCTCCATCGTGGTTGGGTGCCGGATGAGGATCTGGAGTTCTTCACGGCGGCGGGATACGGACAGCAGCACCTGTTGGACGTGCTGACGATCGTGGCGCTCAAGACCTTGAGCAATTACACAAACCATATCGCGCACACGCCGCTTGATCCACAGTTTGCAGCGCAAGCGTGGAAGGCGAAGGGCGCCACGGGAGGCTAAGCGATCTATCACATGAGCAGGCAGGTCTCAGAGGAGGTGTGTGATGCGAATCATCTATGCGTGTCTGTTGTCGATTGTGTGGTTCACGATCCCTGCTTCAGTCTCGGCCAATACGTGGCTTGGGTTCGGAGCGAGCTGGATGGATCGTGAGGGAGGCAGCACGTTATTGTTCGATCAGAACTCCGTGATTCAGACCGTGGCCGACCACCGGCTCGGTCGTGATGACCGCTTTGGCATGGATGAACGTGTTCGAAGCTCAAGAGAAACCAAGGAGAGCAGGGTGACAGCTGAAACCGATCGTAATAGGTCTCACGAACCAGCGCGCTCTGGGAACACCCCTCAGTCATTCAGCGATGTTCGCGATCAATCATCCAATAGTGTGCATAGCCCCTCTCATCACCCTGACCCATGGTGGGGACGGCGTGTGGAGGGTGATCCGATGATCAGGGGCTTGAATCGGAGTTCGTCAGGGAAATAGGACTAAGTCATGAAACACCGGAACAATATTCTCAGAAGACTTCTGCGCCGGGCAGGCAGCGACCTGACGAAACCACGCGTGGAATATACCGTCACTTCGCTTGGCAGGAGATCCATCCGCATTCTGTGTGCGTTTGAGCAGCTGCAAGACGAAATTGTCACAGAGGCGCGAGAGGCTGGACGGCGGGGAGCGGCTTCGACACGACTGTACGGCCATGTCCGGCCTTTCTCCCTGTGCCATCCCGAGCGGGCATCAGGATCGGCCAGCTCAACAACATAATGGTCAGAAGATCAGTAGCGTGGTTATTCTGCCGACAGGTGAGGATGTACGGAATAAGATTTGACCTCCATGCAAGGTATGGATAAAAGATGTAGCGATTGGTGCGAAAAGCAAGCACGATGGTTGCCAGACGAAAGAGGCGAGTAGGCTTACGGTGATTCAAGTCGCTGAGCTTTCCTCTCATGAGACGGATGCCTTGCTCAAGGGCTTGTCATGTGAGGAACTGCAGAATGTAAGAGAGGCGTTCCACGCAGAAAAAGCAAATATTGACGGCGGTAAGCCTGCATGGGTTCTGCCGAGGAACGAGCGTATATACTATGTAGCGCAATTGCAAAACGAACCTTACTTGCTCGTTGGTATCCACCCCAATCCATTGCCGCGTTCCCCGCACATTGTGAACATCTCTTCCCTTGCAAGAGTCTCTTCGGCGTCGAAGGGGAAAGCAGCTGAGTGCCTGAGAACAATCATCCAAGAAAAACTCGTACCGTTCTGCAAGCAAAATGGCAAGTCTTTGATTGTCACGCGGATACATACAGAGAGAGGGTTCAAAGCGTTTAGTGCACTGCAAAGTGTTCGGCCATGTGGCATCTCAAGGGTCGAGATCGAGGTAACGAGGCCCGATTGGTCTTGCACAATGAGTGTTGATGTCCAAGAAGCGCAAGTTGACGAATTATGAGGTGTGGAGAATTATGCGAGATGCGATGACTACATTGAACTAAGTACCCAAGAAGAAGACATCCCGTTTGAAACGGCAGCATGGCATTACAAAATTCATACCGAACATTCCGTTCGAGGTTGCCGTATTCTGAGGTACCACGGCTAACAAGCCGTTGCAGCAGACGGTGACACGGCATCACGCGCGCAGGGCAGGTGCGACGTTGCCATTGTGCGCCTGTCCCGGGAGTGACACGTTATCGTGCCACCGGAGAACGACATATTAGCCAGCCCGCGGAGAGCGTTATAGTTTAGAGCTTATGACTGAGGCAGCGATCACTCAACTGTTTGAGAGACTCGGGCGACTCACAGCAGCCACAAGGCAGAAGGCTGGGAACGGGACCGCCTGGGATTACACTTTCCCAGACGGGGAGACGCATCGATACGTGATTCACGGAATCAAGTCTCATAAGGATGCGGAGGACAGTGCATTCAATTTGCTCATCTGGGTCTGGAATGCGAAGGACTATCTGAAGCGCTGGGCGGAGTCCAATGGCAAGAACGCTCAACTAGTCGAGGACGCCGTCACTGCTAATACCGCCCTCGCCGTCTGTGCGGATCTCGCAAACCGCTTGAAGCACGGTGAAGTAACGCGTAGCCGATCTGCCCGGTTCCCCCGCTTGGGCGTCGTTTCCTTTGAAGCACCACAGGCTGCTCTTGGCTCTCTAACCTTCCGAGCGTTCGAAGTCGAGATGGAGATCGCCAATCCGACCTTGGTCGAGTTTCATCTGCCGGTCGCGGATAATACGGGTGGTGAGATGGGGGATGCATTCGAGTACTGCGGAAAAGGGATTGAGGAGCTTGAACGACTGCGGGCAGCCATCCAGAACGCGGGATAACATGCGCTCCTCATGGTTGCTCACCGCGAGCGGTAGCACTGCAAAAAACACGTCACTGAGGAAAAACTCATGCGAGATAGCGCTAATCGAGACATTGAGTACGAACAGACGATTCAATACATCCAACACATGTACGATACTCGCCATCAAATTTTCCAGTTTGTTGTGGCCATCAACACGGGTTTGTTGGCAGTCGTCTTCCAGTTCCTCCAGCGAGACGTGACCAAAGTCATAATGAGTTTGCTCGGTGCACTGGTTACCATAGCGCTGACTTTGATGGCACGACGGTCACTTCGTTACTTGCAAGAGGTTGAGACCTATGCCTCAGAGCTGGAACGAGCCCTTGATTTCGGGCTAATTCAGAGAACATCCGAACGCATGCCAAAGGGAATAGACAGCTCGGTTTACTTGTTTGTTGTGTACTGGACCTTTGCGGCGACGTGGATTGTTCTGGGCGCGTATTACGTTCTCCGGGCGAGTGGCGTTCCTGTCCCAAGTCCCTGATCGCATATTCGCAGCAAGTGCTAACAACGCGGTGAACCGGAGCCGCCGATCATACGGGTTTTGAAATCATTGTCTCTTGCGGCGGCTCTGTTACCGTCGTCGTTGGGCTGCTTGACCACACCCATGCTCTCTTTTTCTTTCAAAAGACGTTCCGTGATCCGATAGCTGAGGGGAAAAATGGAGTCGCCCATCTCGAAGCCTCCGTCAAGCAGGCAGCTTAGCTCGAAAGTTAGGCAGATCCGCATGAACCCCGTGCGCAATGGTTCTGCAGTCGCAACCCATTGAAGCGAGGGCACGTAAGGTGTATGGTTCGCGAACGGCAGCGGTGTGTTCTGCAGACAGGAAGTGGTCGATCCGGTTCTTATGCGGATCGGTCTAAACGTAGTTAGGTGCAAGGAGGACGCGATCATCTTTGCAGGAGGTCCTAAAGTGTCCAAGGTCAACATAGTCGGTACCATCTCAGCTAAGGCATATTTGCATATCAAGTACGCTATGCAGGAGGTCAAAGGAGACCGCCACGCTCCGCATGACTTCGTGGTTTTTCCAAGCGAAAAAGGAGAAGTCGTGTTTCAGCTCCCGAATGGGATCACGGCCACTATTGAGTACTGGTCGGAAAAGAATGGCGTCAAGGAGCGAGAGGTAACAGTGACAATTCCTGAGTCAGACAGCATTGCGCTCTCTAAGCTTGGCTGAATGTCAGACGTCTAACGCGCGTGTCGAGCGGACAGTCCATGGAGCGCTTCGTATGCCCTCACGTGCCACTCACGCTTGGGGTTTGGCGGCCAGGAGTACCGCAACTTCTCGCTTCATAGCGGCACGAGAGGATGATACCGATGGAAGTATCACCGAACCCAATCGATATTCTCGAGAAATATTTTCACGCTGAACTCAAGCCAGATACCCTAAGCGGGTTCGATGGCGTTGATCCCGAGCAGTGGATCGACTTCTCCAAGCACTATCTTGCCGTGATGAAGAGCGACTTCGCGGGCGCATATCTCGATACGCAAGCAGCTTCGGCTCACGCCGTTCGGCTTTACTTCGAGCCCTCCTTCGACCATGACTGGGCAGATAGGCTGGCAGAATGCTTCACCGAGACGCCGTTACTCGGCTATAGGGCATTCCTTCCCAAAGACCCTCGGATCAGCCGAGAGCAGGTGTCTGCTTTTCTCAATCCGTTAAAGAAACATCTCCTGCTGGCGGACTCGGTATTTGTCAGAGATAACTTTTACTGGGGCTTCGATTTTGTTGCTGAGACAGTCAGTCGCGACCGTTGGCGGGATGACCCAAACGTGGTGTCTCTCGTCAAGACGAGTATCGCCCGGATACGGGCCTATCTGCCCATCCTAGCCGAACTGCGCGACCTCATCCAATCCAAAGCGCTGGTGTTCATGCCGTACTACATCACGCCGACCTTTCCGTATGCCAACGTGCCGTCCACGCTCAAGAGTCATATTGAGCGACTGCGTATCGTTGACCCATCCGGAGAGATATGGAAGGACGGGATCCCAGAGCACGATTTCAACAAAGTCTTTGTCCCGTGGCTCAATGCCCGCCTTCTGGGCCTGGATCCTGTCTACCTCACCGACGCTATGGCTCGGATTGGGGGGACATTGAGCTTCGATGGCGACGCGGCTACGTCTCCGCCAAGTGACCTGCTGTCGGTGAACATCCTACCCTTCGGCGGAGCGGGCGAGATCGATCTGGACACGCTATGGGAAATGCGCCGCAACGAATCCGTTTTCGCACATGTTCGCTTGCTAACCGCGCAGTGCAAGAAGCAACTGGAGGACAACCTCGGTCAAGGGTCGACACCGAAGGCGGCAACGGCACTGAGCAGACAGTTCCTGCAGGACCACCTCGCATCTCTCGCAACGCAAAAAGTCATCTCCTTCGCGGAAAGGCCGTTGCCGTCACTGGCCTGGCGGATCGCGCTCGGTGTCGCGACGCATGGCATATCAGAGATCGTCCGCCCATTGGCATCCGCCGTCTTGAATACCAGCGTCGCCAAAGCTGTCCTCTCCCGCCTATCCCCCGAACGTCGAGCGATCGCCTATCTCAATGCTGTCCTATGAACGCTGCTTTTCATTTTTCGCGGCGTAATCTCCAGAACCTGTGTAGTTGGGAGGTTGTCTCTGTGCGCCAGCCGCTGAACTGAGAGTTGGATCGCGCTCAAGGCCATGTGCTTAGGATGATCAGCACCGTGGAGCGTCAGGATCTGTGTCCATGAGGAAGGGGTGCAGAAGCGGCTTACGGTAGAATCCGTCTAGCGCCGCTTGATTCCCAGCGCCTTGATGCGCGACGCCAGCGTCGTCGGCTTCATGCCCAACAAAACGGCAGCACCCTCCGGTCCAAAAATCTTTCCCTTGGTGATCTGCAAGGCCTGCGCGATGTTCTCCTGCTCCTGCCGTCTCCAATCTTGTCGAGTTGCCACTTGCGATGCGGTGAGAGGTGACGGTGAGGGTGTTGTCGAGTCACGAGAGGGAGCGGGTTGAAGATGAATGTCCAGGGTGCGCCCTTGAGAAAGAATGACGGCGCGCTCCACGACGTTTTGGAGTTCGCGCACATTCCCTGGCCAGGTGTGGGTCGCCAGTTG
>DIHK01000052.1:12207-44024 GCA_002420115.1 Nitrospira sp. UBA5698 | reverse complement strand
ACCACCGCCGTGGCCATTAACAGCATGAACACGAATGGCCCGAAGGGACCGGCTGCGCGGAGCTGATCGGCTATTCCCTCGGGCTTCAGCAGTTCTCCGAGATCAAGCGAGGATGCCGCCGCATAGGCGCCGGCCAGGACGGCGAGAAGCGCTCCGAGTTTCAGCCAACCGGCTCCTGTGGTTGCCATGCGGTTTTCCGTTCCGTCAAAAGCCCCAGGGTGTAAAGAATGAAATCCCGACATAGGGCAGCACTGTGTTGATTCCGGTATTGCGGTCGCCAAGATTGGCGTTGGAAATGTGATGCAACCGCACGCCCATGGTCCAGATGATACGATCGGTCGCAAAATAATGCACCCCGGGGCCGGTTTCCAACACAAATTCGAACGGGGTGCTTTGCTCAGGAATTCGTGGCGCCAAATTGGTCCAAATCATGCCGGCGCCGGCGTCCCAGAACGGCACCCATCGGCCGAACGACAGAAAATTATATTTGAGGAGGAACGATCCTCCTGCCGCTTCCGCCGCAAACGGCCGGGTAAAGCGGGCGAAGACGGGTTGAACGACGAATTCGACATTGCCCTGCCACCAGCTGCTTCCCAGGGGATCAGTCAGGACCATCCCGAGACGCGGCATCACGAAGACAGCGCTCCGGTTCGCGGAAGGGCCGTTCCCAACCACCGTCGTGCCCTGCGCGTAGCCCAGCGCCCCCCCGAGTTCGACCGTGCCTTTGGTCATCACATCGCGCGCTTCGAAGGAGGATTGAGCTACGGCTCCACTGCTCTCGATCCAGAGTACTACGATCACGAGTGTCGATAGTGATAAAAAGGTGCCGATTTGTGGCCGCTCATTTCTCAGCATTTCGAAGCTCCTCGTACAGCCACATGGTGGCTCGCGTCATTCAACGCTGCCTTTCTTCGCATGACTACTCTCACCTCCTTTTGACCCCTCATCGGAGGATGGCATGTTACAGCGCATTCATGCCGAGGTCTGTGACGTGTCTTACAGAACAGGTGTAGCCAGGATTGAACCGCGTCCGGCGAGGGCGTGCCACTACCGGCAGATCAGCGGAACCCAGAAACCCTTTGCGAACGGATTGACATAGGACAAGCCCAGATGGCGATAGGTCTGCAGGGGAATGCCGATGTCGGCCAGGAAAAGCCGGCCGGTGTGTTCAGGCAGCAGGCCGGTCTTGGGGAGCGCCAGCGTCATGGTCCAACGAGGCTGGATGGAGTCTCCTGGCCTATGACCGGTTGTGGAGTCCAATCCAGACGGAACGTCGAGCGCCAGAACCGGCGCTCCGGTGCCGGTTGCCCACCGAATCAACTCAGCAACCGGACTTCTCGGTGCAGAGCGGAGTCCGTACCCGATCAGGCCGTCGAGGATCAGATCGACCGGTTCCGCACGTAAGGAGGCTGCGTCGATTTCTCTGCCAGGTGTGGATCGGAAGATGTGTCGCTGAAATGCCTGAATATCTTGAAGAGACTCAGGCTCGGCGAGGCAGAGTCGGACGTCAATGCCGTGATTGGCTAGGTGGCGAGCGGCACAGATGCCTCCTCCCCCATTGCCTCCGCTCCCGGCCAGCACAACGATGCGTGAGTCAGCCCACTTCTCGCCAAGCACCGCCATGGCGAGCAGCGCCAAATTGCGCCCGGCGTTCTCCATCATTTGGAACAGGTTGGGCCCGGTCTCTTCACCGGCGATGCGGTCCACTTCCCGCATCTGCTCTGCCGTCACCGCGGGAACTTCGACTCCCGTGTCCGTGAAGAATCGCAAGTTGTTCGTTGTAACCAGCATTCGCTATATCAGCCGCTTAGTGCCGATGATTAGGATACAGATTCCCCAGGTTCGTGTCATTCAGATACCACCGTGTTCGGCAGAGATGGTCTGTCGCATCTCCAGGAGCTGCAAAATTGCAACAGCACCCCTGAGTGACCCTGCGTTCCAACGGCGGACGAGCCGAAGATAATTCACATCCCCGTAGCTCGGATCCAATCGGATGGCCTGGCGGTAGTGTTGGAGCCCCTCGTCGACGGAGCCGGCGGAGAAGAATCCCAGCCCCAGGCCGGCCCACGCACCGGGGATGGAAGCATCCTGGCTCACCGCGATCTGCCATTGCTCGATGGCAGACTCCAATTCCCCGCGTTCGAACAAGGCAAAGCCGAGATTGCTCTTGGCTACTGCATTGTTCGGGCTCAACCGGATGGTCGCGGAGAACTCTCCGATTGCCCCTGCCGAATTTCCTTGAGTCTGTAGGACCATCCCCAGATTATTGTGTGGGGCGGGATTTTCCGGGTCGAGTCGAATCGCCGTTCGAAGCTCCTCGGAGGCTCGCGTGAGATCTCCCATCAAGAACAGCAGCGCCCCCAGTTTGTTATGCAAGTTGGCTACTTCGTGTATGCCGTAGGTGATGTTTGTCTCCCCATGCTGAATCACGAGTTGGTCGGTGCTTGATACGTCCGAACGGGTCGCGCATCCGACTCTGATGAGAGACAGCCCCGCAAGCACTGATGCCACAACGTGAACGTGAAAGTTCATCATATCGAACTCCTCTCGGTTACCGGTCGAAATAGACCGGGTATAGTCGAGTTGCTCAACCATCACCCCGTGGCAGAGGTGATCGGCCATGGAACGAAGACGAGCATGTGCTACCCCACGAGCGCCTGTACGAGCAGCGTGGCGCCCGTCAATTGCGCGTTGTTCTTTAAGATTCGCTTCAATGCGTCAACCCCTTGCCGATCAATATAGGTCACCTCGGACATATCGAGGATGATCCGTCGGTTTTCCGATAGACAGTTTGCGCATATGCGGTCGAGTTCGGAGATCCCGTCCCCAATGACCCGTCCCTCCACCTTGAGATAAACTTGGTCGCTATCTTCGCTGACTTGCGTAATTCTTAACATTGCGGCGTCTCCTGGACGGACTGTCCACCCTGGTGCTCCCCACTGCTGATCGCTTGGGGGCGCTGTTTCTATGCATCTCAAAGAGCATGCCTACACCATGTCTTAAGCACGGTGAGACGAGTCTTGCCGAATTTCCATCGGTTAGAGATACATGGTGTCACTGGATGTTCATTCGCCCACCGAGAGGTTGCTACGAAGGGTCGTACCCGGTCTGAGAATTCGTAGAATGAGGACAGAGAGCGAGCGAAGTGGAGGGATCCTGACAGGCCGTGATTCCTTCTCGTAGGCCGTCAGGCTGTGGCAGGGTTACTCGGGCTTTATGATACCGAGCTTGGGGAGCCGACTTCTGAGGGTATTGGGATGGATATTGAGCAGTTCGGCCGCGCCCTTGGGGCCCCCGATCACCCATTTCGTAAGTTCCAGCACCTTCACGATGTGAGACCGTTCCATTTCCGTCAACGTCAGGATCCGATGTGGCGGCGCCGGAGAACCATTTGAGGTCGACAACGTCTCCTCTCCGATCGTGAGCACCGAACCGGCGCAGCGGATCACGGCCCGTTCGATCACGTGTTCGAGTTCCCGCACATTGCCGGGCCAGGGATACCGGAGGAACCGTTCCATCGTGTCATGGTCGATGGCCTCGAATCGTTTGGCCATCTTCTTCATATATTTGTCGGTAAAGTACCGGGCGAGGATCGGAATGTCCTCCGGGCGTTCCCGCAAGGGAGGAAGCTGGATCGGAAACACGTTCAGGCGATAAAACAGGTCGGCGCGAAACGCGTGATGCGAGACGGCATCGTGGAGCTCTCGGTTGGTTGCCGCGATGACACGAGCATCCACTCTGATGGTGTGCGCACCTCCGACCCGCTCAAATTCCTGTTCCTGGAGCACTCGGAGCAGCTTGGCTTGCGTATCAAGCGGCAGATCGCCCACCTCATCAAGAAAAATTGTCCCTTGGTGGGCCAGCTCGAAGCGTCCGATTTTTTTGTTAAGGGCCCCGGTGAAGGAGCCCTTCTCGTGCCCGAATAGTTCGCTTTCCACGAGCCCTGCAGGCAGCGCTGCGCAGTTGACGCGCACTAACGGGCGGGACTTTCTTCCGCTCACGGCATGGATCGCCCGCGCGATCAACTCCTTTCCGGAGCCGGTTTCGCCTCGAATCAGCACTGTCGAGTCGGTCGGCGCCACCTGTTCCACGCTGCGCAGGACCCGCCGAATGGCCTGGCTCTCGCCGATGATTTCTTCGAAATTGTGCGCCGACATGATTTCTTCCTGAAGATAGACATTCTCCTTGTGAAGTTGATCGCGAAGTGACGTGATCATGTCGTAACACTGGGCATTATCGAGCGCCAATGCCAGCTGGTTTGCGATCTCCAAGAGAAACGAGAGGTCCGCTTCCATGTAGCGAGCGGGTGTGGCGCTGGCCACTTGAAAGGTGCCCAACACCTTCTCTCTCGTTTGCAACGGCAGGTAGACCACCGATCGCAAGCCTTCGGCGTAGAAGCATTCGTCCTCGAAAAACGTATGGTCGTCCGGCAGTTGTGAGCGATACAGTGTGGTGCGATGGTCGAACGTCCATCCCATGCCGCTTCCCCTGCGTGGAATATCGGCGCCTCGCTGCAAGGACACCGGTGGAGCGGTCGTTTCCAATGCGTAGATCTGGAAATGATCGGTGGCTGGATCGTAGAGGGTGATGCCGGCTCGATCAAACGTGATGATATCCCGGATTACGTTCGTGATCGCCTTGAACAGGGCCTCGCGGTCGAGATTCGACACGAGCGCGTTCGTGATCTCCAACAGCACTCGATACTTCTCCGCGGCATGGTTGGAACTGTCGTGTGAAGTGTTGGCGCCCATGATCTGAATCTCTACCCAACCTTTTTGCCGGTCCGCTTCGCCGTTTCGTCGCAGCCGTGGTCTCAGTACACCTCAATCGTGTCCAGCTGGAGAACAAGGCCGCGCGATGAAATGTCGAACATGGGAGGGTGACCCTGTTCCCTCCGTTTCATATCTCGATTGATGATCCGATGCACGCTCATCCCGGACATGAGCACCGCCGCCGTCAATCCATTCTTGGATGGCGCCAGACTATGACACGTTCACACGGCTGGTCTGTGAGGTGCCTTACATGCCGCTGGAAAAGCTCATCAACGTCGATATCCGACCGGTCTAACCAGCCGAGTAATGCGATGGCATTTCTGCCGGACAATGCCTCGGTCTCGTTGGATGTGCTCTTGATCGCGAACGTGATTGAAGGCCGGTCGTCTGAACTGATCAGTCGGTTCGGCTTCAAGCGGTACCAGAACAACGAGAAGGAAGCCTTCCGGACGTTCGTGCGCGAGGAGGTCCAGCAGCATCCGTTGTTCCGGTTGACGACCGACCTGGGCACGAGGATGATCCGCTGCGGTTCCAACGAGAGCTTGAAACGAAGCAACTCATCACGGATATTATTCTATTCTCGTTCCCGCCGCGAAGTTTCCTCACGCGCCGTCTGAGCCGTACGTTCCAGTTCACGAACTTTCTCGCTCAACTGGTGCACTTGGCCGTCCAGTTCTTGGGCACGCTGCTGTTCCATCCGTAGCTCTACGCCGAGCGCTTCGGCCTCCCGTTGAACTCCCTTGAAGGCGTCGACGCTCACGCATCCTCCCAACACCAGGATGAGGGTCAGCAGTGAGCCAACCCACAGCGTGCGGTTCAGAGGGCGAGACAGCTTGAGGCCTGTCATGAGTGCCTCCTTGTGAAGAGGTGAAACTGGCGAGGCGTGACGGTAAAAGAGCGTAGCCACTCGACCAAGACCCTCCGTTTCGACATATCGCATGGGGCATGCACTATCTTCCCCTCAGTCGGGGGTGGACACTTGAAGGAGGTGGCGGAGACGATCGTCCAGGGGAAAACGACCTCGGGGGGAAAAAGCCAGAATGCCCATAGAAGCCTCGATTTCCATAATAGCCGCCATACGGCCCCCTAAATCCACCGTACGCACCATACGGATAGAACCCTCCGTACCCATAGGGCGGATAGTAGTATCCGTAGTATGGACTTCGATCTCTTCGTCTCTGTGCAGCGATGCTGTTCCAATCGATGATATGTTTCACGTCGAGAATGGGGTAGGTATAGTCGCTTTCGTCCAGTGGTCTTGTGGTCTCACCGGTCACCGTACCGATGACAGTAATGGGCGTCCCTTCCGGCAGGCTGGCTGGGTCGAGAAATGCTTCGCGAACAGCCAGGAATCGCCCCTCTGAATGAAGACGATCTTCCGTCACTGGCCCATCCTTTGTACTCGGCAGTTGCAAGACTTCCACCTCCGTTCCTGCCTTCGTCCGTTTTGCCCGAATGACGGTGCCACCGATCATGACGGTTCGTCCAAAGTATTCACTTGGCGCGCTCTTCAAGGCTGCAAACCGGACGCTGGTATCGATTTCTCTCTCCAACCAGAGGGGAACACCAAGAAGCTCGGTATCACGCTGCACTTGATGGATCGATTCCCCACAGGCTGAGATGAGAAGTGCCACACCGGCCAGGGAAGCGAGCATGGGTATGCGAGACATGGTTCTTCTCCTCTCCTAAAAGTGATAGGACAGTCCGCCAAGGATATGCTGTGCTCGGTAGTTGCCTCTGAACCCACCGAGGTCGCCGAATGCTTGATCGAATGTGAAGGTCGCACCCGTGTACTTATATTCTCCGAAGACGGCGATCTGGGGTGTAACGAAGGCGCGCAATCCAGCCAGGACATTCCACGCCACGGCCACATCCGTATCGCTTTGTACCGTCGGCGTATCGCCGATGCGGGCGATGGCGGCTCCCACCCCGGCGCCGACGTACGGTTGAAGCGTGCGGCCTGGGTACCGAGCAATGAAGTTGGCTCCCACCGTGGTCACTCTCATATGAACACCTGGATCGGTATCCAGCTGCTTAATGTGTGGCGTGGTATGCAAAACTTCTCCTTCAATTCCATACCAACTGTGCCCGGGGAAATATCCGATCTTGCCGCCATAGGTAATTGAGCTCTGGAGATCGAAGTCTGCAAAAGGACCCGGCACTCCAGCTTGCGATCCTGTACCTGCAATGCTGTTGATGCGATCCGCAAAATTCACCCCGGCGGTCCCGGCAACGTATGTTTCCGCAGAAGCAGGGGAGAGGCAACTGAACATCACGACTGAAAGTCCTGTTAGCATTACACCGGCGATCGACCAGCTTTTTCGTTCCATACTCGTGACTCCTTCTGGACAAAGTTCGGTCGATAGAACGCTTCGACGAGCTCGGTGTCGGACGACGAGGCGAGCGCTGCACTCTCTTCGAGTTTCTTCGTATGATGACGCCATGCATTCACGACATGTGAACTCTTGAAGACAGCTGATGCATCAGATTACGGCTGTCGATGCAGCTCTCCGGAATTCTGAAAAGAAGTCGTTGATCCGGTTTCGAGACCTTTGGTCAAGGTCTCCATTTCCCGTAAGTGTTGCTTGGGAGCTTCGTCCTCTCCTTGGTTGTGGTGTACCAACGTCCCAGTCAGATTGAGCAAGGCGGACTGTATTCGTTGGGCTTCGGCGGTCAACATCGAGAGTCGTTTTTCGGCACGGTAGAAGCGCGCGAGATCCGCTTCTCGCCGGGCCCCGGCTTCTTGGATCACCTTTCTCACATCGGCCATTTCGGCCGTGAGAGCGTCATGTGCGGCCACCAGTTGTGAGTTCAACGCTCGGACTTTGACATCTTGTTCGTCCGCACGACCTTGCAGGGTAACCATGACCTTGCGTTCTGCCTCGAACGTGGCTCTGGTGGTTGTCTGCACGACATCCAGCTTCTCGTTTAGGGTGCGAAGCGCTGTTTGTGCTTGGGACTTTGCTGTGTCGAGGTCGACAGACAGACCGCGGCGCACCCGTTCGAGATCCGCCTGGGTGGTGCATCCCAGTGCCTGGGCGAGCATCACAAGTCCTGCTGAAGCGACCAACAAAGTTCGGTGTAAGGAGTATTTCATCATGACACCTTCCTTTCTGACTCCCAGATGCTCCGGACGAGTGAAGGGGAGATGGGGAGTCGGAAGATCCTAATTGGCCTCCAGCAGTTTCTTGAATTCTCTAACCGCTTAGGGAGAAGTGAACACCTGCGTGTCCGGATGGAATGCATACCAAGCAAACCAAAAGGCCGTCACCGAGGGAAACAATTTCCCGTCGTCGCCAACCACCGAACCACTGCGAGTCGCCGCGTTGAAGCGCACGGTCACTCGCCGTCCGTTCACGCGGTCCACAAGGGGTGACGGGACTTTGTTCAGTTCCAGAAAGGGATAGGCTTTTGTCGCACCATCGATCTCAAGACCGATCACCCACTCCTTGGGGTGGTAGCGTGAATCAACATGGGTGGTGTCGAAAAATAGCTCGGAGCTTTCGCCGTATCCTGCGTACGGATCGCGATCGTAGTCTCGGAATGAGCCGGTTTGTGTTGAAAGGACGACTGTAGATGGATGGGCGGTGCGCCATTCCCGCCACGTCGTATGTTCCAGGACAATCGGCGAGAGCTTCTTTCCAGTCAGCGGGCCTGCAACCGCGTGCATGCCGACTTGTGACCAGAGGCTCTCCGTCTGATGGTCGTACATGAGCAGGTCGCTCTGGTAGAGGAGGCCGGAGACACCGAAGGTATGTCGCCACCCCTGTGCCTCAGCCTCGAAGGCCATGCCGGTACCGCAGAGTGGGCAATAGGTGACAACGACGGCCTTCCCGTCGATCGTGTCGTTGACGATTTCATGCCAGTTGAGAATTTTTACCGGGTACGCCTTGGCCTCTGTACCGGCTTGGAGCCCCAGAACTCGATTCTCATCGCGGAGAAACGTTGCCTCTTGAGCCGAGACGAAGTGTGGCCTGAGGATAGCCGGTATCCCGTCCTTCCCTGGTCCTCCGTCAACGAGCTGATCCAGTGGAACGCTGTGGCGTGTCAGATCGAAGGAGGTGGTCGGGATCTTTCTGAACCCAAGCCAGGCGGCGAGAATCAGGACGGCGCCCCCGGTGAGAAGCAAGACCCAGCGCCACTGTGGAGAGGTGAGGCGCAGCCACCAAGTATTCGTTAGGGACGAAGTTTCTCTCATCAGTGCCCCACTAGCTATCACTCAAACACATGACTCATGTCGGTCGTCTCGGCGTATGAAGAGTGGGCACAACAGTCATTCCGGATGTTGATATTGACGAGGCGTGAACAGGCGCAACGTCGGACAGATAGCACTCGAAAGCGTGAATCATTCGAATGATCGATTCAATGATCTCGCATCGTCTTGGGCCCACAGGACTCAGCCGGAAGGCATGCGGGAATGCGGCAATCTGGTACGTGCCACTCTCGTTCGTGGTGATGGCCAACGCCACGATTTGCCTGGTTTGAGCGTCAAGGGCTTCAAGTCCGACCTCGTCCCTGAAGAGTTCCCAAGTCGCCTCGAGACAGGCTGGCTTTCTCTCCAGCCCGGCAAACAAGTCGGGCACGAACGTAGTTCCCAATGTCTCGGTAATCTCTCTCAAGACCGTCTGTGCGGTCAGGTAGCGCGAGCGTTCAGCATTGTATTGGGCGCGCTCAGCGTGTTCGGTCGTTCTGTCCTGTGCCGTAGCCTGCGTCACATGAAGAGGTGTATCGATCATGGTTGACCCTTCACTGGTCTCGCTGGTTTGAGTCGGTTACCTTTCGGAGCAACCACTCTTTGCTCGGCATACCTGTCGCCACGGTCTGGCCATTGATGAGCACAACTGGCAAAACTGAAAAGCCTAGTCTTTCAATATCTTGGTCTGTGAGCGGATGAACTGTCACGGTCCAGCTTGGATACGCTGCCTCAACGTCTTTCGCGAGTAACCGTATCGATTGCCGTGACAGACAACTGTCGTGAAAGTAGAAGTCGACTTGCCGCATGAGGGCAGGATAGGCCTGTCAGGTTAATGGAATCTGTAAGCTGGATCACAAGGCAGAAACAGCTGCTCAGATTAGAAGGTGGGGATATCCCGTGCCGTTGAAACTCGAAGAGAGGGGGGGCGGTGAGTGACCATTCACTGGTCACACGAGCCTACCAGACAGGCGAAACGGGCGACGACGACAAGGAAGGGCGAGACGAGCCTATCCTACGACTGGTCAGTTTGCTTCACGAGAATCCGACGCATCTAGATGCTAACCCTATGTGTTCCCGGCGTGTTCTCTTGAGAGCAAAATAGGCCCCAATTCCTCTCAATTGGACTGAGCTCAACTGAACCAGGAAAACAGCAAAGCGCTGTTGCTGGAGCGGTATTGTGATGCTCTGACAAGGGTTTGCGTGACGGTCTCAGAGAGGATTAGTGGACCTGTCATCTATGCCTCATTCTTCCAGGATGAGTTGCTCACAGTTCGTCGTGAAGAGCCCATGGCACAGACTATGGCCTTGATTGAAGCAGTGCCCGTCAATCAAACGGCTTGCGCGACTGACGCGCAAGCCACCCATGTCGGTGTAGCATTCGAAATGCTCGCAGCATCATTTCTCAAGACCCTTCACGACTACTCGCTCCGGGTCTTTGTCTACACCGTCAATAAACTAGCCGACATCCAGATGGTTACGACTATGGGTGTAGACGGCATCATTTCGGACTATCTGGAGCGGTTGCTGCAAGCCCTGCCCGGGAGGGTGAGAAGGTATATCGAGCTACAGAGAAGGACTCGTGTCACGTCGCATTCAGATGGATGACTCAGCCTGAGTTGTGGAGTCTGATCCGACCCCGCTGTCCGATGAGCAGATCAGTGGGCCAGCTCATACCGGACGGCACGCAGCAGTTCCTCCACTCCAAACGGCTTACGAAACATCTGTCGCGCGCCTAACAGGCTGGCCGTCTTCTTCATATAGTCCGTACCAAATACTCCCGAAATGGCAATGACCTTAGTGTCCAAGAACTCTCGTGTGAGTGCCAGGATTGTATCGGGTCCATTCAACTCCGGCATCACAATATCCACGATGACCAAATCGGCTGGCCTTTGGCGGTACAACCTGAGGCCCTCATGCCCGTTGGATGCCTCCACCACCGCGTAGCCGGCAGCTTGAAGCGCGGTGGAGAGTAAGGTGCGAATAGATGCGTCATCATCCATTACCAATATCGTGGCCATATCACTCCGTTGAATACGGATCGCCTCGGGCGATGAACCTGTTGGAGTCTACTTGAAATCGTACGACTTGCAATGAAAGTCGACATAGCTTGAAGGAGACATGCCGCGAACCAACGGCTTCCCACGCTCAAGAGGGAAGCCTAAACGGTGCCCTTCCCGGCTGAAGGGTAAGAGGCTTCCACCGCGTGTATTACGTGTATGAATTGAGCTGCGGTTGTCCTAGCTCCCCCTGGATGGCTTGGAGCAGGGCAGTGAAATCCAGGGGCTTCTGGAAGGTCAGCCGGGCCCCACAGCATACGGCCTTCTGCAACTCATCGGGGTGCATCCCACTCATAGCCATGATCTTCACGTCTGCATAGGTGTGGGTCAATGCAACGATCACCTCCCACCCGTTCATCTCCGGCATTTCTAGATCCGTGAGCACGAGATCCGTCGGATGCACCCGGAACTGTTCGATCCCAAGTCGTCCATTGGCCGCCTCCCATACCTGATAGCCGGCATCCTCCAGCACCTGGACGAGCAACCGACGCACAGATGCCTGATCCTCGATGATTAGGATCGTGGCCACACGCATGACCGCACCGCTTTCCTTTACCATGTTCCACCCACGATCACCCATGACCTTACGCGGCAAGCGATTCGATGGACTCGGATTCCCACGCCAACTCAACGAGCTCCGGGTCCGTCACAGCCGCAGATGTAACCAGGTTCGGCTTGGCCTGTTGTTGACGGTGCTGCTGGATAAGCGCATCATCACGATGGCCACAATTGAAACAGCGCCAGCTGCGGTTCCACATGTCGCCATAGCTGCCTTCCATATCGATCATGTGCTCTTCCAGCATCAATCCCTCACAGCGTATACAGGTCATGGCTGCCCTCCGTTGGTGTGTGCCGTGTCGCTCAATCAACCGTACCAGGTACGAGGATCCGCGATAGATCTGAACGAGGTACGTCGAAAGGGGGGGCGACGGATGTGGCCCGGCGATTTGAATGGGCCGGTTGTTAGATCGGTATTTGAGTTGCAGCGGAAACAGACCACATGGGCTATGGTCCCCGACCCCTCACCGGATGGTGAAGGGCCTTGAAAAAAGCGCATCTGCATTAAGCATAAATTCAGGCTTGTCCCTCATTGTCCGGTGCGTGTGCGAGCCGGATTGTGAGTGTGAGGTGCTCAGTTTCATGAGAATCTGTGGTGGATCTCAGATGAGGAACAGACTTCGTCAGTCGCTCGTGAGGATCAAGAGCCAACACGACGACGCATTCCCATACGAATCTGCACGGCTCACATTTCACGCGATACTTAAGATTCAGTGGCTCATCCCGCATCTCGCCTATACACACCCTCCGTCTACCAGGTGTGTAAGGTGAATGAGGCCCTCTGCCGGCTTAATTCTTGATGAAATTCACCGAGCGGTATGGGTACACAGCGAGCAGAGCTCGGAACCACTATGAAGAGTTGGAATCTTCAATTCGAGGTAGGTGGAACGATTCAGGTATGCTGGGGAAGAAATGCATCCGTTCTGATCTCGGTGCGACAAGGTTCTGTGGTGATGCTGTTAGGTCGGTGTGCTTGTGAGATCTTGAATGACCAGGTCTAGCCGTTGCCGCTCGGAGTCGGTCATCCGAAAGAAGGCGAGCCCAAACATCGGTCCGCTAACCCATTGTATGGTTGCTGCCTCAATCATCAATGGCCAGTCCAAGCCTGGCGCATAGATCCGGAGTTCGAGGGTAAGGCCAGACGTCAGGAAGGCAGTACTTTCCACCCGACATCCACCCGTTGAGAGATCGAGGATTGTCCCTGTTCCGTCCAGTGTCGGAGCCGCACAAAACGTCGTGCGGAATTGGACTCGAAAGCGTGGGGTGATCCGACGCTCCTGGACTTTCAGGTCCCACACTGCCAGGCCATCGACTCTCCCATCAATGACCCGCTGCCCGAAGGCGATACCGTAGAAATCTGCCTCGTCCTCGCTGGCGTAAAGACCCTCCGCAGTCAATTCACGACTCTGAATGCCACGAGGATGCTGGATTGAGATGTAGATACGTAGGCGCCACTTCTGTCTGTGTGGGTCATGTTGTGGAGCAGATTCAATGGTGTACCCTTCATACTCGGCACGTTTCCCCATTATATTTACTAGCGCCTTTCTCCAGAGTGAGCTGGTGTTCGATGTGCCGAAGAATACCACATCACGATCACACTGCCATCATCATGCGGGATCTCATCTTCCCAATGCACTTCCGTTGCTGAATGATCTTCTGGATGATGGCAAAGCTGGAATCGTTGAAAAGGTCTTTGCGATCGAAACCAACCTCTCGGTCGACAACCTACTCACTTGCCTCGGTTTGTCCTACGTGCCTATCACCGGCGCGTCGCTTCGACCAGGCGTATAAAATGGGGTCTCGATATTATTGGCCCGATGCCATATATGGCGTATGGCCAGACGGAGGCGCTCCAGGAGGATCGGCTTCAAAATGAACCCCGCTTGTCTCTGCCGCAACTCTTGCGTCCGGCTCGTCAGCGAGCAGTGCTGCGGCGTCTCGAAGGTGTCTGTAATCAGCGCATCGGGCTCGCAGAGGCGTAAGGCCGGCAGGGCCCTGGCGGAGAACAGGATAGGAGAGAAAAGCCGTAGGTTGTCACTAATGCAGAAGTCTGGGATTAGTGGTTGGATGTACACAGAGGTAATCTCAATGGAAACACGTAGAAATTCGAATCAGTCAGCAATTTGAAGTTTCAGATCATCGAAATAGGTCACCGCATCAGACTTCGTCCACAGCCCGATTCGCCCTTTCCTAAACGTTTCGTCACACAGATTAAATACGGGGCGCTCATCGAAGGAGACTTGAATGTTGCAACCCTCCATCCGCACCCGGAGTTGGTGCCAGTGGCGCACATCAATGATGTGATCGAAATTCTGGATCATGTGCCGGACCCCTTTCACGACTCGATAGATTCGGATGTTTTGTTCTAGCGGGTTGGCTCGTGCAAGATAGTAGTTGCGGTCGTCAGTTGCCCGCCAAATGAGGCCGCCTCCCATATCGGCCTTGCCATCAATGGGCAGCAGCTTCACTCTGAGATCGACATTTTCTGACTCTGTGCCTTGCACCAGCAGCAGTTTGTAGGCGTGTTCCGCCCCCTTCCCCTGGAGCTGAGCCAAGACATAGGGTGGACTGGTGGCCTTGTCCGTCGCAGTGACTTGCCAGTCCCCGGCTGGTCGCCCATCGAACAGGGTCCCGATTTGAAAACCGGGGGGGACTTTTCCCCGCAGGTCCTGATCAAAATTCCAGAGCTGTACCTCCGCGGCGGTCGCGGACCGATGGCTAGGCATAAGTGCCAGTGCACTGCCACACCATAGCCAAATGGATAAAGCTGTTATCAATGCATTGTGTTTGGAGATCTTCAACGCCATGTGACTTCTTCCCAACAAAGATGAACGAAAGTCTCATACGGGTGAAAGTTTGCTGTATTCTTCTCTTTGGATCGCATTTCAGAGATCGATTTCCATTCCGGCTGGTTCAGTTTCCCCACCCGGCAGCGTTCGCTTCACCGGATAGTGGACCTCATGGGTCTTGGGATCATGCGAGCGTTCCATGACCATAAAATGCGCATCGTAGTCCTTGTAAAGGACTTGGTCATTCTTTCACATCGAGGCGGTCCCCCACCCAGCCAGGTGGAGCCAGGTTTTCGGATAGAATGGATCGCCATTGTTTGAATCCCCATGTTCATAAATTCTGGTCGCAATCCCCCCACCCTGATACGGAGCTCTTCGGGGCAAACCGATCAAAGACGGTTCGATGCTGCTGAGAGCCCTCAACGAACTCAGCTATCACCCGTCCCGTGCTGGTACCTTCATTCACCTCGATGTCGATCGTCCCTTTCACTGAATTCAGGTGTTTGCCCGCATAGTCTAGATGATCCCAGGGCGTCGGATCGTTCATGCTGCCGATGAGGAACGCGTGATCACCCTTGAGACGAAATTTGCTGCTATAAAATGGTTGCTCAGCGGCTTTGAAAATTCTGGTATCTTCAGCTCCCTTGGGTGTCCCAAACTTGCCTTCTTCGGAACCCGATGTCTTTACATGACTTCCGAAAAGCAATGCAGCGATCAGCAGAATGTATCAAGCCTTGAATGGTCGTCGGGTCATGTGATGTGCTTCCTCGTTGCTCGATCAGCTACTGGGAGTCGGATGACGAGATACTGCGCACAATTACAACATCGTAACAGCCGTCCGATCATGGCTCTCTATCTCCTCATTTTGCTTCAAAGGACAGATCTAGCGACACTGTCTCGTTCGGTTTCACGGTAATCTTCTGCACCTGCGTTCCTACAATCGGATGCCACGCCTTGATCTGGTACGTGCCGGCAGGGAGGTCGGCCAGGGCAAACGAGCCATTACTGTCCGTTACGGCGTAGTAAGGATTGTCGATCGCATACCCCCAATTCTGCATGTACGGATGCATGCCGCACTGCATGGTGAACACTTTTCGCCCTTTCACCAACTGAACGATATCAGTCGTCCCGCCCGAGTTCAGTGCAGGGCGATGGAGGACGATATCGACTCCTGCAAGGTCGTAGGCATACCCCTGAATGTCATGGGCCACCGGATCTCGATTGACCACGGTAACTCGACGCTTGTCGCTGACCACGGTCACGAATGGCAAAAACTGGCACATCGTTGCTTCGACTTCAGCATCGGTGAAGGTAAACGGCTTGCCTTTTTGAATGTCCTCAATAACGATCACCACATCTTTAAGGCCGCCCTCCTGACCAACAGTAACTTCTTTCAGAAGGCGATGTCCGTTTCCATCTGACAGCTCCCCACAAAATGCACGGTCTGGGTAGCGGTGCAGTTTGAATTCTTTTGGCTCCGGTACCGAGCCCTTGAACGTGACCTTCCCCCGCACGATCGCGCCATCAGTCACGGTTCCGGACTCATAGGCCTCGGCGTTTTCCAACCATCCAAGGCTCAGCAGAGCTGATACACAGATCATCATCCACAGTCCTGTCCATGTCGCTGTTTTCATACTCCCCTCCGATTTTATAATTGCTGTCGCACAGTTACCGCCGGATCGGCTCTATCCGAATGACTGATCAGCTTGAGCGGAGACCGCTGGATTTTGGGTACTCACCAAACAAGTGTCGGGGTGGACTGTCATCCCAAGGCCTTAGAGCAATCGCAACGGCTGCACCGATTACCTAAACGACTGATGGTGAGGTGATCCTCCTGCCCCACAAAATTACAGAAGCAACTCGTATGCCTGATGAAACTGACACGACATCTACTGATTTTTTCAATGCCTTAGTATAGAACTGTGACAGGAGGAGAACATGCAAGACTCCAAGTAGATGAGAAACATGCAAACTTTGCACGGTGATGGTCGAGGTTTCGTCCCGCGTGATAGTGAAGTCCGGCATCACCACTTGCAACCAGGATGAATGCTGCGGCAGATACTTCCCGGGGGCGCCGTACGACAACGTGTGGTGCGTCACAAAAAAACAACGGAATCGAGAGAACATGAACCTGCTGATGAATCATCACCCACACACACGAAGGAGATGTGTCGGGCAGTCCTGACAAGAGCAAAACCTGACTCACCGAGGACCAAGGCATGAGGGACGAGCATCGAATAGCTCGATCAGAAGGCGATTCTGATCCACAGGAAACGGGCGAATGGTTGGACTCGCTCGAGTACGTACTCGAGCGACACGGCGTCGAGCGGGCCACCTATTTGTTCGAACGACTCCGCGACCGGTTGGGCGAACGTGGCGCCCAGGTCGCCCAATCGGTCAACACTCCGTACATCAACACGATTCCAGCCTCTCAACAGCCGCCCTACCCAGGTAACCTCGAACTAGAACGCCGAATTCGCAGCCTAGTCCGCTGGAATGCCATGGCGATGGTCGTCAAGGCCAACCAGCAGCGTCCTGGCATCGGCGGACATATTTCGACCTTTGCCTCAGCCGCCACCCTCTATGAAGTCGCGTTACACCATTTTTTACGGGGCAAAGCAGGACCCCAGGGCGGCGACCATGTCTACTTCCAGGGCCACGCTGCGCCAGGGATCTATGCGCGTAGCTTCGTCGAGGGACGCCTCCACGAGGAAGCGCTCTACCACTTCCGTGCCGAACTCGACCCCAAGGGGGGCGGCTTGTCCTCCTATCCACACCCTTGGTTACTCCCTGACTACTGGGAGTTTCCGACCGTCTCGATGGGCTTGGGGCCGATCCTGTCGATTTACCAAGCACGCTTCAACCGTTACCTACACGATCGAAGTCTTAAAGACACGAGTCAACAACGAGTCTGGGCGTTCGTCGGCGACGGTGAAACCGACGAACCGGAAAGTCTCGGCGCCCTCTCACTCGCCTCACGGGAACGGCTCGACAATCTCACCTGGGTCGTCAATTGTAATCTACAACGCCTCGATGGTCCTGTACGTGGCAACGGCAAAATCATTCAGGAGTTGGAAGCGATCTTCCTCGGCGCTGGCTGGCGCGTCATCAAGGTAATCTGGGGCAGCGATTGGGACCCGCTGCTCGCGAAGGATGAAGAAGGCCTCCTGGTCAAGCGGATGGGCGAAGTGGTGGATGGTTGGTATCAAAAGTATGTGGTAGAAGGCGGCGCCTTCGCGCGGGAGCATTTCTTCGGTGCCGATCCGCGGCTGCTCAAACTAGTGGAACACTATTCCGACGAACAGATCCACAAAATGCTACGAGGCGGGCATGATCCGCGAAAACTCTACGCTGCCTACAAAGCCGCCGTGGAACACAACGGACAACCCACCGTGATCCTGGCAAAAACGATCAAGGGCTACGGTCTTGGCGAAGCCGGCGAAGGACGCAACATCACCCATCAACAGAAGAAAATGAACGAACAGGAGTTACGGGAATTTCGCACGAGATTCAGCGTGCCGGTGCCGGACTCGGAACTGACGTCGACCCCGTTCTACAGACCGCCAGCCGACAGCCCCGAGGCGGCCTACCTCACCGAACGCATCAAGGCGATGGGCGGTCCCATTCCGGAGCGGCGCGTCAACGTCGAATCGCTCAAGACGCCGGCGCTCGACCAGTTTAAGGAGTTTCTTGAAGGATCGGGAGAGCGTTTGGTTTCCACCACCATGGGGTTCGCCCGAATGCTAAGCCGCCTGCTCGGCATGAAGGATTTTGGGAAATATCTCGTCCCGATCATTCCCGACGAAGCACGCACATTCGGCCTTGAGGCACTCTTCCGGCAATACGGCATCTACTCGCACGTCGGCCAACTGTATGAGCCGGTGGACAAAAGCTCACTGTTGTACTATTTCGAATCCAAAAACGGGCAAATTCTGGAAGAAGGCATTACGGAAGCAGGTGCCATGTCTTCGTACATCGCGGGTGGGACCGCTTATGCGACACACGGAATCAATATGATTCCGTTCTATATCCTCTACTCGATGTTCGGGTTTCAACGGATCGGCGACTTGCTCTGGGCGGCCTGCGACATGCGCACTCGAGGGTTCGTACTGGGCGCCACTGCCGGACGCACGACATTGGAGGGGGAAGGCTTACAGCACCAGGACGGGCAGAGTCATCTACTCGCCAGTGCCTACCCAACGATTGCGGCCTACGATCCGGCCTTCATGTTTGAGCTGGCGGTCATTCTTCAAGACGGACTCAAGAGGATGTACCAGGATCAACAGGGCCTTTCCTATTACATCACTCTGTACAACGAATCCTACCAGATGCCGGTGATGCCGCCGAATGCGGAAGAAGGCATCCGCGAGGGTCTGTATCGCTTGAGAGTCGCACCGGATCGTGCCAAGCACCGTGCACATCTCCTCGCAAGCGGTCCGCTGGTGAATGAAGCCCTACGTGCGCAGAGCCTCCTGCTCGGCTACGGAGTAGCCGCCGATGTGTGGAGCGTGACGAGCTATAAGCAACTGCGAATGAGCACACTCGAGACCGAGCGGTGGAATCTGCTGCACCCAGAAGACGTACCCCGCATAAGCTACCTGCAACGGACCGTTGAGCGGTTCGATGGCCCTTGCGTGGCTGTCAGCGACTATGTGCGCTTGGTCCCCCAGCAGATCGCGCCCTGGATTCCCGGTGGCCTCCTCACCCTGGGAACGGATGGGTTTGGCAGGAGCGATACCCGTCAGGCGTTGCGGCGCTTCTTCGAAGTCGACGCAGAGCATTTGGTCGTGGCGACACTCTACGCCCTATTTCGTCGGGGAGCCGTGTCGGCACACCTGATCACGCAGGCTGCACGGGATCTCGAGGTTTCGACCGATGGAGAGGCTCCTTGGCTCCGGTAAGCAAGGCTGACGCACTAAGAACGATTGGTAGGGATATGACATGAAAGTCGAGCTCCCATTTCTTGCGGAGGGTATCGAAGGCGGGGATGTCGTTCAGTTGTTGGTGCACGAGGGGGATCAAGTACGCGAGGGACAATCGCTGATTGAACTTGAAACCGAAAAGGCCACCGTGCCGGTGCCGGCGCCCGTCGAAGGTACTGTCGTCCGTCTCCTCATTCAGCAAGGAGATCACGTGAAGGTCGGGCAGACGATCATTGAACTACAGGAATCTGAGGATAAAGCAAGAAAGGCGCAGACATCGGTTCCAGAGGAGTCGGCTGCCGTGAAACCGAATGCCGAGGCACAACGGGATCACCCGCAGGCCAGGCCGACTAGTCCAATACCGACACCTGAGCGACCGGTCGTGGATCAGAAACCTGCCGTGGTCAGTCGACCGCCAGCGGGTCCAGCTATCCCAGCCCCGCCATCAGTTCGCCGGCTCGCGCGGGAACTGGGCGTAGATCTTTCACAGGTCAACGGATCGGAAGCCGGTGGGCGAATCACGGCTGAAGACGTGAAAACCTTCGTGCGGGAACGGACCACGCGCGGCACCAAGCTGGGGATAGGGGGGAATATCTTTTCCACGCCCTATGGGTCTGAACGGCGAGAGCCACTTTCCTCAACCCGTCGGAAAATCGCGGCGAACATGATACAAGCCTGGACAACCATCCCACACGTCCATCAATTCCAGGATGCTGATATCACCGATCTCATGGCCCTGCATAAACGGTATGCCCCGGAATTTAAGAAGAAAGGCGCCACGCTGACGTTGAGCAGTCTCTTTCTGAAAGCTGTCGTCCATGCGCTGAAACTGTACCCGCAGCTGAATGCTACTCTCGATCTCACCAACGGCGAGGTGATCTACAAGGACTACTACAACATCGGCGTGGCGGTGGACACACCAGCTGGCTTAATTGTGCCGGTTGTTCAGCAAGTGGACCAGAAAGATCTTCTCCAAATTTCGCTTGAGCTGGCCGACCTTGCCGAACGAACCCGCAAGCGAGAGGTTAAGCTCGAGGAGCTACGCGGCGCAACGTTCACACTCAGCAACATGGGAGGGATCAGCGCTGGTCCGTTCCTGCCGATCATTAATCCTCCGCAAGTCGGCATTCTTGGTGTCGGAAAGGCACGGATAACGCCGGTGTATCGGGACGGACAATTTGTGCCACGGCGAGTATTACAATTGTGCGTCGCCTATGATCACCGTCTGATAGACGGAGCGATCGGGGCACGCTTTACCAACGAGATCGTCAAAGTATTGGAAGATTTTCAGGGCATGTTTCTGGGGCTCTGAACGGGACGTGGTAGGGAGGGATCTCGTGAAGCGTCCGCAGTCAACGAGATACGAGACCTGCAGGAGGGGGGTATGGCTGAATTGCGTTATGACGTCGCGGTGATCGGCGCAGGTCCCGGCGGCTATGCAGCTGCGTTCCAGGCTGCTGATCTTGGATTACGCACAGCCCTGATCGATGAGGATTCACAACTGGGCGGAACATGCCTGTTACGTGGCTGTATTCCCTCGAAAGCCTTGCTTCATGCGACTCGCTTGCTCACCGACGCAGAAGAGGCGGCAGTCTGGGGCATTCATTTCGGTAAACCTCGCGTGGACCTGGAGGCATTTCGTGACCGCGTGAGTGCGATCATCGGCAAACTCACAAACGGTGTGCGAACGCTGGCCGGCAGCCGGAAGGTCGAGGTGATCCAGGCACGAGCTTGGTTCAAGGATGCGACAACCCTACAACTCTCTGGAGCCAATACGCCGTCCGAACTTTCGTTTGGGCACGCAATCATCGCCACCGGCTCAACACCCGTGATACCAGACTCGCTGAGGCTCCGCGATCCACGAGTGATGGATTCGACGGGCGCGCTCCGATTGCCAGACATCCCCCCCCGGCTTCTGGTCGTCGGCGGTGGATATATCGGTCTCGAGTTAGGCACAGTCTATCAGGCCCTCGGATCCGAAGTGACCGTGGTTGAGGCGTTACCACGCCTGCTGAACAACGTCGATGCAGATCTTCTGCGACCGCTGCATCAGCGCCTACTACGCCAGTTCAAGGCTATCAAGTTAAACACCACCGTAGAAAAACTGGACGCGCAAGAAGACGGTCTGGTTGCAACCTTGACAGCGTCCCCAAAGATCAGTACCGAGACCTTCGATCGCGTACTCGTTGCTGTGGGACGCAGACCCAGTACCAATCAGCTTGGACTAGAACACACAGCGATCACGCTCACACCGCGAGGCTTCATCCAAGTCGATCGGCAGATGCGCACGACCGAACCAACCATCTTTGCGATCGGTGACGTGGTCGGCGAACCGATGCTTGCCCACAAGGCGACACATGAAGGGTTAGTCGCCGCTCGAGTTATTGCCGGGAAACAGACAGCCTTCGATGCCGCGGCAATCCCCGCCGTTGTCTTCACTGACCCCGAAATCGCTTGGTGCGGATTGACCGAAGACGCAGCCAGGGTCTCAGGACAAGCCGTGAAAGTCGTGCGGTTTCCCTGGGCTGCCTCGGGACGCGCGACGACGTTAGGCCGGACCGAAGGCGTGACCAAGCTCATACTGGATCCTGAATCCGGTCGCGTACTAGGCATGGGGCTTTGCGGCATCGGTGCGGGTGAGTTGATCGCCGAAGGGGTCCTCGCCGTCGAGATGGGTGCAGTCGCAGAAGACCTCGCGACCTCGATTCATCCTCATCCGACGGTGAGCGAAACGGTTATGGAAGCCGCTGAATCGTTTTATGGTTCGCCAACACATCTTTTCATCCCCAAGCGGTCATGACGTGTCCACGCTTCGTTTACTCGATCTGACCCTTCCATTTCCTGTCGAGAATCTAGCTCTTGATGAAGCGTTACTGGAGGAACTTGAGGAACGGGGTGGAGATCCTGTGCTTCGGTTTTGGGAAAGCGACCGTCACTTCGTCGTATTAGGCCGCGCCTCTCGCGTAGCCGATGATGTCGACCTCGTTACCTGCCAAGAAGACGGGCTGTCGATCCTTCGACGAGCAAGCGGCGGAGGAACTGTCCTACAGGGGCCGGGTTGCCTCTCGTATGCCTTTGTGCTGCCGATCGGGTGGCATCCAGACCTCGTGAATATTCGAACCACCAATCGCTTTATTCTGGAACGAATAGCGACCGCGCTTCGCCGATGGGAACCAGCCACGACCCTCCGTGGGATCAGCGACCTCGCTATCGACGATATGAAGATTTCCGGCAACGCGCAACGACGAACCGGGAAAGTGGTACTCTTTCACGGAACGATTCTGCATTGCATGGGAACTGCTCTCATCTCACGATATCTCAAACACCCTACGCGACAACCGGACTACCGCTCAAACCGACCTCACGGCACGTTCGTGCGGACAATCGACGCTCCACCCCAAGCGATCAAACACGTCATCGCCGACACATGGAACGCGGAGCCGACACACGCTGAATGGCCAAGAGCACGCATGCCCCGAATGATCGCAGCCATCCTCGCACGAAGCCGGGACGAATCCTGAGAGAGGGAGGACCCACCTGCCGCTATGGTCGAGACCGGAATGCTGGGTGGTCTTCGCCTGGTGCTGGCTTGAAGTGGGAAGCACGAGTGAGAGAAAAAAGTCAACGAGAGGAGATCAGCTGAACCGCAATGATTGCATGATCCTCGTTTCCAGTGATCCTACCTAATGATGCCAGCATTTCACAACCGTGCTCGAAGATTCGAACTCAAGCACGAACAGCTCAGTGCAAACCTTGCACATTGTCCGGCGGAGTAGGCGCTCGCCATCTGAATCCTTGAATCTAGCCGCAAGCATGTTCCGATAAATCACTGAAAGCACACTTTATACCAATGAGGCATACGAATTGCTTTGGCTTTGGACTGTTGGCAGGCAATGAATTCGTCGGGATCTTGGTTGCAATTAACACCGCATGAGCCCCGCGACACATCGATTCATGAATATCGGAGGTATTCCACATGAACGTTTCGTCGAGTCAATTGATCGAATCCCCGTCAAGGGCTTTAAAATATTGCGACCGATGCGCCCGCCGTGCTGCCGCACTCTTTTATGACGCCCTCACGTTGAAAGAGCTTTGTCAGGAGTGCCGCGACCGGTTAAATCGGAAGCGCATAATCGCTTCCAGTCCGGCGCAACTGAAGATGTGAGCGAATGCTCATACCCCTCCTTGCCACGTCCTGTCTCGCAGGTAGAACGTCGACTGTATCGCGGGTAGTTCGCGTGATAGCATAGGGGCGTAGCCTTTCAATCTCCGCCATGTTTAGGCCTATTCCAAAAGCCACGCTGTTTCGACGCATTCCATACCGTCTCATTACCTCTGTCGTACTCATTCTCGCGTTGGTCGTGACCGTCATCCTCCTCATGAGCTTGGAGCGGGACAAGCTCCTCCTCCAAGGATTCACGCAACATCAGGCGGTCCCCACGGAGTTATTTCAGGCGCTCTGGCAATCTCGACATGACCTGATCGGGATCACTCTTCTTGTGTTCTTAGTCAGCGCCATCGGAATGGCGGCGCTCATCACCTTTCTGCATTACGACAACACGAGACGGACTCTTGAAGAAGTCAAAGGTCTCGCGAGAAATATTCTTGAGAGTATCCCGACGGGCGTACTCACCATTAATCGCGACGGCCAAGTCACAGCCGTCAACCCCTCTGCTGTGGCGACATTGAAACGGTCGGCGGAAGAATTGCTCGGTCACTCTTATGAACAAATGTTTCTCCAAGGAGATACGATTCGTCTCGTACTTGATGGAGCACTGCATAACAACCATCATGTGGATCATCATGATATGCCGTATCGCGCCGGTGACGAGACTCGTACGATACGCCTTGCCACTGCTGACCTGACAGGAGATGAGGGGAGACCGGTCGGCATCATTATGCTACTGAAAGATGTCACGGCGCTGCTAGCCTTGGAACGGCGGGTACTCGTAGCGGAAAAACTCTCCGCTCTCCATACCTTGTCGGCTGGCGTCGCCCATGAATTACGAAATCCGCTGAGCGCAATGGATTTGAATCTGCATCTTCTCGATGAAACATTGAAGGAACGAGGTGAGCTGGAACAGGACGTGGCGCACTATCTTCAGGTCGTGAATGCCGAATGTCGACGCCTCTCGGTGATTTTGGATAACTTCATGAGGTTCGCGCGTCCCACCTCGGTGGGTCTCCATGAAATGGACTTGGGAAGAGTCATCGCACATCTCATGGCACTCATGCAGTTTGAGGCACAGGAACGAAAGATCAAACTGGAGGATCGGATTGAAGAAGAATTACCTCCAGTGTTTGGGGATGAGACACAGATTAGCCAGGTCCTCGTCAATGTCCTGGTGAATGCGTTTCAGGCCATGCCCGATGGCGGGCGGTGTTCGATCATCACACAGGTCCAGCGAAATGCCGATGTTTGTTGGGTGGAGGTCGTCGTGTCCGACACGGGGATCGGAATCAAGCAAGAAGACTTGTTACATCTATTTGAGCCGTTTCATACCACGAAGACTAACGGAACAGGCCTCGGTCTGGCTATTGCCTACCGCATTATGCAGGACCACGGGGGAACCATTCGTGTCTCCAGTGTACTCGGAAGTGGGACGACCGTGGTTGTACAGCTTCCCGTGGCTGCCGACTCCCTTCAAAAGCTTGGGGTGGGGGCATGACGAATGCCGCACAAATCCTCATTGTTGACGACGAGATGAACATTCGCAACGCGCTGGTGACTCTCCTTGCAAGGAAAGGCTATCGAGCCCTAAGCCTGGCGACGGCGGAAGAAGCGGTGGATGTGTTTGAAACCACTGCAGTGGATTTATTAATTACCGACTTGCGTATGCCGGGAATCGGGGGGATGGAATTTCTGCGGAGGCTGCGCACACAATGGCCCAGCACGGAAGTGGTCGTCATGACGGCCTATGGATCCATCGAAACTGCAGTGGAAGCGATGCAGGCTGGAGCCTACGATTATCTCACCAAGCCCATCGATCGCGAGCGGTTCCTCATCGTGGTGGAGAAGGCGCTCGAGCGACACCGTCTTGCCAGCGAAAACCAGCAGCTCCGGGATCGACTTGAAACGAGAACACGGTTCGAACGAATGGTCGGTGAGAGCGAACCGATGCAACAGGTGTATCATCTTGTGGAGATGGTAGCGGGAAGCGACGTGACCGTATTGCTCACGGGTGAAAGCGGAACCGGGAAGGAGCTCGTCGCACGTGCCATCCACCATAAAAGCCATCGGGCCGACGGACCGTTTATTACCCTCAACTGCGGCGCATTGCCTGAAACTCTGTTTGAAAGTGAGTTGTTCGGCTATGAAAAAGGCGCCTTCACCGGCGCGTTGTTCACCAAAGCCGGTCGGTTTGAATTGGCGCACGGGGGAACGCTGTTATTGGACGAAATCGGTGAGCTCTCCTTGAAATCCCAAGTCGACTTTCTTCGTGTTTTAGAGACCAAGGAATTCCGTCGTCTGGGTGGAACGAAAGTTGTGACTGTGGATGCTCGCATCATTGCCGCCACCAACCGAAACCTGGCGGAAGCCGTCAAGCAAGGGACTTTCCGCGAGGATCTTTTTTATCGACTGAATGTGGTCCCGATTCACTTGCCGCCGCTGCGCGAACGGGGAGAAGACATTCCCCTTCTCGTTGAGACTTTTCTGCCTGAATTTTGCGCGCAGCATCAACGAGCGCTGAAGCACATCTCTCGAGAAGCGATGCGCCTGTTACGGCTGTATGCCTGGCCGGGAAATATTCGACAGCTCCGTAACCTGCTTGAACGGCTGGTCGTCACTGTGCGGGACCCCACGATTCTCTCGGAGCATTTGCCGGAGGAGATTCAGGTCAGTCGGGAAGACCTCAGGACCATAGTCGTCACTCTCGGGAAATCCTTGAAGGAGGTTGAAAAGGAAGTCATCCGCCGCACCCTCATGGAAGTGACTAACCACCGTGAGAAAGCTGCCAGCCTGCTCGGTATCAGCCTGCGGTCTCTTCAGTATAAGATTAAAGAATATGGGATTCGTGAGTAAGGTCCTCCAAACCACTCACCTAACTGCACAATACTAAGCCCCTCTCGTTGCATCTCCACCTCAACCTGCAATTCCTGCACGTGTGTGATTGATTCCATAAAGACGTAACTGTTTGATCCATCAAGAAACCTCTGAGGTTGAGCTGTCGGTCGAAGGATGCCGGCATGCAGATTTTGCAGATAGCCGACTTCCTTATCTCCTGGTCGTAAGCCCCGTGTCGTACTCGCCCGGAGGTTTCCGTTGTAAGCGCACAATAAATCGACGGCTTTGTCCAATCACCTCTTGCGGCATCCAGTATGCAGAGAGCCCTTTCCAGGAACTGGACCCAAGCAATTGGAAGGGATACAAGCGGAAGAGAACATGACCGTTGCGTCACAGATCACAGGGGCTGGGACTCTCCTCGTCCTCCTTTTGATGAATGCCTGTGCGCAACCGCCAGCCTTTCAACTTGAGGCAGCCCAAAAGGCGGTCGACGAGGCCAAAATTGCGGGGGCAGAGATCTATGCGAAGGACGACTTTATGAAATTAGAGCAGGAGTTCGCCCTGGCCAAGGATGAGTTGGCTAAGCAAGAGACGGTCTTCTGGATTTTCAGGTTGTACGACGACGTGGACGAAATGCTGAGCACGGTCGTTGAGTATGGGGGGCGAGTGGCAGCCAAGGCGTCGAAAAACAAGGAAGTGGCCAAAATGGCAGCGGTTGCGATGGAACAAGACGCTCTGTGGGCCGTGGTATCTGCCAAGAGACTGATGACCAGTACCCTGAGGAGGACGGAACGAGATACGCAAGAAGTGATCAAGCAGCAGCTCACAGCATTAGAAGCGGGTGTCGCTGAGGTACATGGGCTTATCGAGAACGGTGACTATCTTACGGCGGAGATGCACGCCAAGACATTGAAGGAGCACGGGGTCGCGGTTCACGGAGCGCTTCGGAGTGCTATCGAAAAGGCTAGAGGGCGAAAGTCCAGGGCCCATGTATAACGACTACAGGGACCTATGGAGAAACTAAGTGCAGAAGCGGTGTGTGCCATGGGGAGGGTGGTCGAGTTCATGGAGGCGAATTCTTGACCAGCCTCCGGAATCGTCATCGGAATCTTGTCACTTCGGGAGCAACAGGTCGCATTGTTGAAGGTGATCGAGTACCTGGCAGCCGTTGTGTTTGTGGTCGGAGCTCTAGTCTGGGGCTGGTACCTGACACTTTTATTTTGGCTCATCCTTGTCGTGCTTCCATATAGCCTGTTGCGTGTCATACAAAACGGAGAACATGAGAATGAGCTGCCTGGTCGTCTTGGCCAGCACCTTCCGGAACAGAAAGCACGATCGCAAGAACAGACCTTTTGACGGTAGCGTGGGGCATGAAAGTCATAATCCTGTCGATCCAAGCGACTGCAGTAATTCAATCGTGCACCTGATCGGCACGCCAATGCGAGTGAATCCACTATCGGCAGGGTACTGAGAAGATCGATCTGAATTAGTGAGGAGAACAATATCGTGAGTGTGGGATCAACAGGAGAATCCGTACGACCTTCCCCATTGCCGAAGGAAGACTGGCTTGTCCGACTCGCACGGCTTCAAGCACTGCTGACGGCCTGTCCCAGCGATCTTCTTTCGCGATGCGAGTTGGCCGCACTTCTCGAAACAATGGATATGTACGAGGAAGCCTTGATCCACTGGAAAGTCGTCATCGATCTCGATGCGAACCATCTCAACGCGCGGGAGGGCGTCGTTCGCTGCCATCAGAAGACAGGTCTTTATCCTCGATCTGCAGGATGAAGCAGTGGGCATGATGGTCTGGGGTCGTCTCGAACATATTGCTGGAAAGCTTACTGAGCGGGGGTGGGTTCAAATTCGAACGGACGTACCAAGAGATAGGGCCATCCTCAGGCACATCATTATCGGTAACCAGACACGCATCTTGAGGGGAATCGAACCGGCCTCCCTTGCTAATCTTCGAGAAGGAGAGATAGTAGGAAGCACCTTTCTCGCGGCACGCGCAGGCGTTGTGACGGCCGACACGTGTCCGAATTTGCTATGAACAAATTGAAAACTTCATCCTCAGCGTGGCCACAATCGAGCTCTCAGGGCTTCATGCAACAATCCTATGCTGATCTTGAATCAGGCAATTGTTGCTCAGATCAACCGCGCAGGCCGGAGGTCATCGGCAGTGGACAGACGAACACGAGGTATTGCGAGCAGATCACCCTCGCACCAGTCATCTCAGTAAGACACCCATGGCTATAAAGTGCACAGCATTGCTTACGTATGTGAAGAAGAACTCGGTGCGTGGCAAAAGAAAGCAGAATGAACCGTGGAGGGCATGTTGAACATGTCAGGCGATGCGGACATCGTCGTGGTGCACCATCCGAAGGGAGCCGTGGCACTGGTCTGGGTTGACCTCTCCGTTGGAGCTGTCGTGACAACTCATGCTGGATTGCGAAACACATTGCGTCGTGGACTGCGAGACTGGGCTGGCCAGATTGTGCAGACACGAGATGGACACATCTTTCTCTCGGCGGTGTACGATCATTTTTTTCTCAAAGGATATCGTGTCCATTGGTTCAGCGCTCCAGGGGTGATCGGCACACACCCTTCCTATCGGGTGTAGAGCACAAGCGAGCTTGGGACAAAGCGCTACAACAGACTTCCTAATATCGGCAGAAGAGTTGAGCGACAGTTGCGAATGGATGCCAACCATCACCACTACATTCGTGTTTACTAAAATACTCAGGAGGCTGATCGTGGAAAACAATGAAACGCGGGCATGGCAGGCTTGGAAAATGACGTGCGGGACAGTGCTGGTCATCGCGCTGGTGTTGACCGTCATGCATCTCGTGGTGGGGGGATGAGATACGAGATTGTGGCCCTGTGACCTCTGGAATGGGCAAGCAGAAGGAGGGATCATCTTTGTGTCTTATCAAATTGTTGAGGGTGCCGGTATCCTCCAAATAAACCCTGCGGGAATGTGACTCGGACCCGAGGCCTCAAGTGATCGTATGCTGAATCTGTTGTGGCTTCTTCTCGGCGGGTATGGGGTCGGAATACTGCTTCCGCTCTGTCTGCCAGGACGGCCAGGGTTGCAACAGCTCACAAGCAATGTTGCCGCCATCGTGGGGACCAGCACAGGTGTCATCCTTGGGCTTCTGGGCCTCACGTCGTCGGAGCCCGTCACGGGATCGCTCGCCTCCACCATTCCTCTGCTCACCTTCGCCGTTCGGCTTGATCCACTCGCGGCATTCTTCGTCCTCACGATCTCCCTCGTGGGTCTTGCTGCCTCGATTTATGCCATTGGATACCTGCAGCATTTCGAAGAGCGCGCATCGACCGACACGCTCGGAGCGCTCTTTAACGCATTTCTCCTCTGTATGACGTTCGTTGTCCTGGCGGATAACGCGTTCTTCTTCCTGCTCGCTTGGGAACTCATGTCGCTACTATCCTATTTCCTCGTGGTGACTGAGCACGAGAAGGCGGAAGTGCGGTACGCGGGATTGTTCTACTTGATCATGACGCACATCGGAACTGCGTTTATTGTCGTGGCGTTCTTGATCTTCTTCCAGGGTGCCGGGTCGTTCTCCTTTGAAGCGTTTCGGCATCCAGCACAACCCCTACCGGAAGGCATGAAAACTCTCGTATTTCTCATGGCCTTACTCGGGTTCGGCACGAAGGCCGGCATCATACCACTCCATGTGTGGTTGCCCTATGCGCATCCCGTGGCCCCGTCGCATGTCTCAGCCGTGATGTCTGGCGTCATGATCAAAACCGCGATCTATGGCTTGATCCGCGTGTATTTCGACTTCTTCGGTGGGCAGTTTCCCTGGTGGTGGGGGTTCACCGTACTACTCCTGGGGACCACATCCGCGTTACTTGGGGTGATGTACGCCTTGATGGAACATGATCTCAAAAGACTCCTTGCGTTTCACAGCGTGGAGAACATTGGAATTATCCTGATGGGCCTTGGGGCTGGCATGATCTTTCAGGCCTACGGATTGAGAGAACTGGCCGCGCTTGGACTGCTGGCTGGACTCTACCATACGATCAATCACGCCCTATTCAAGGCTCTTCTGTTCTTAGGTGCCGGCTCACTGCTCTATGCGACACAGACGCGGAATATGGAAGAGTACGGCGGCTTGCTGCGACGCATGCCGTGGACGGGGATCTTTTTTTTGATCGGAGCCGTGTCGATTTCTGCGTTGCCCCCCACCAATGGATTCGTGAGTGAGTGGCTGGTCTTCCAAACACTTTTTCTAAGTTTTCAGATTCCAACCGTGTTTCTCAAACTGATGCTACCGATCGCAGCAGCGATCTTGGCTCTCACCGGCGTGCTGGCCTTGACCTGCTTCGCAAAAGCCTTCGGGATTTCGTTTCTCGCACAGCCACGAAGTACGCATGCCCGTCATGCTGAGGAGGTTCCGGTTTCGATGCGCACGGGCATGGGTATCTTGGCCGCCCTTTGTGTAGCGCTGGGGGTTGCCCCAATGGTGGTCGTGCCGCTGTTGGATCAAATTGTCGCTCCCCTGGCAGGGATCTCGATCGCGAGCAAGGTCTTGGCAATTGATGGATGGGCGCTAGCGCCGGTAAATGTCGAATTCTCAAGCCTGTCCACCCCGGTCCTTGCGTTGCTGCTTGTTGTGTCGGCGATATTGGGATTGGGACTCGCCGTCGTGTTCGGTGGTCGTCTCACAACACGCCGTTCAAAATCTTGGGGCTGTGGGATCACTCTCACACCACGGATGGAATACACCGCAACTGGTTTCGTCCAACCGATCAAACGAGTCTTCAGTACGATTTATCAGCCGACGGTGAAACTCGAAACGGAGTTTCTCGCCGAATCACGATACTTCTCCAAACGGCGACACTTTGGATTTCACATTGAACCGATCTTCGAGAAGTATCTCTATGATCCCTTGGTGGCATTCTTTGGGACGCTGGCCGACCGTCTGAAAGTCATTCAGGCCGGTAGCCTACACCTCTACCTAACCTATATGTTCGTCACACTGATCGCCTTACTGCTGCTCGCGGTGTAACCGATGCTCCATACGATCGCTCTCATCGTGACCCAAACCGCCGTCTTACTCGCGTTTTCCCCGTTTCTTATCGGTCTGATTCGAAAAGTCAAAGCCCGGTTGCAATTACGACGAGGTGCAAGCGTCCTTCAGCCATACGCTGACTTGGCCAAGCTGTTCCACAAGCAACCGGTGATCTCAACCACCACCTCCTGGATCTTTACGGCGACACCATACATCGTATTTGCCTCTATTTTGACTGCGGGTCTGCTGGTCCCCACATTCATCTCGCAGACACCTATGAATTTTGCTGGAAACATCATTGCGCTGGTCTACCTCTTGGCCCTGGGCACGTTCTTCTTGATGCTCGCGGGACTCGATGCCGGATCGGCCTTTGGCGGGATGGGGAGTAGCCGGGAGGCGATCCTAGCCTCGCTGACCGAGCCGGCCATGATGCTCGCGATCTTTGCCATTGCCCTGACCAATGGGTCGACGAATGTGAG
>DIHK01000052.1:0-11863 GCA_002420115.1 Nitrospira sp. UBA5698 | reverse complement strand
TGGCGCTCGCCGAGACCGGGCGGGTACCGGTCGATAATCCGGCAACACACCTGGAACTCACCATGATTCATGAAGCCATGCTTCTTGAATACTCAGGACGCTATCTCGCCCTACTCGAATGGGCAGCCGGCCTGAAACTCGCGGTGTTCCTTTCNNACCAATGGGTCGACGAATGTGAGCACCATTGTTCATAAGACTGCGTTACTAGAAGGCATTGTTACGGACCCGTCACCGCATTTGATGGCACTGGCCGCCCTCTTCATCGTGGCACTCGCCGAGACCGGGCGGGTGCCGGTCGACAATCCGGCCACGCATCTGGAACTGACCATGATTCATGAAGCCATGGTCCTTGAATACTCAGGGCGCTATCTGGCCTTACTCGAATGGGCAGCCGGTCTGAAACTCGCGGTGTTCCTTTCTTTGATCGTCAACGTCTTCGCGCCGTGGGGCATTGCGACAACAGTCACCCCGACTGCGATAGGAATCGGGCTCCTGGTGTACGTGGTGAAGACAGCAGCTCTCGCGGTGTTCATCGGAGTCATCGAATGTATGTTCGCCAAATTGCGGTTGTTCCGGGTCACGGATCTGTTGGGCGTGGCGTTCATCCTCGCCCTACTCGGGTTGCTGTTCTTTTATATTCTTCGGAGTTGATCGGATGCAGGGGCTTTCGTCCGTTGGATCGCAACTGGTCGACTTGTGCTCAGCCTTGCTCTTATTGACCTGTTTCGCGATCGTGGCCCAGCGGCGGCTCTCGGCCTGCGTTGACTTGTTCGCACTGCAGTCATCCTTTCTCGTCGTCACTGCAACGCTGGTCGCTTTTCTTACCGGGAACCAGCACATCTATATCGCGGCGGGGCTGACCGGCGTCATTAAAGTACTCATCATTCCTCGAGTCCTCAAGAAAGTCATTGATCACCTCAACGTCAAACGGGAACTGGTGATGCACGTGAACGTGCCAACCGGACTGTTGATCTGCGGCGGTCTAGTCATGTTGGCCTTTTTCATCGCGCAGCCAATCCTTCCTCTAGGATCCCTCCTTACGCGAGATTCGTTAGCGATCGCTCTTGCGATCGTACTCATTGGATTGTTTACCATGATCGCAAGACAAAAGGCGGTCTCCCAACTGGTGGGCTTTCTCGTCCTGGAAAACGGACTGTTTTTGGGCGCGACCGCCGCGACCTATGGCATGCCGTTGGTCGTCGAACTCGGTGTGTTCTTCGATGTGCTCATCGCCACATTGATTGCAGGAATCTATACGAATCGCTTGCAGGATGCATTCGACAGTGTGGATACAGACCGACTCACCGTTCTAAAAGAATAGCCGAGGTTGTCGTGACAATCGCAGTCCTGGTTGTATTGATTGCCCCGCTGCTCGCAGGAGGGCTGAGTCTGGTCGTCCACCGCTCTGCATGGCTCCACGGGATTAATCTCACGAGTATAGGCGCTCTTGTCACCGCAGAAACCGTGCTCACCCACATGGTGTTGAGCGATGGTCCCGTCCTGGCTTTGGGCGAGTTGGTCTATCTCGACGCGTTGTCGACCTTTATTTTGTTCATTATTGGTGTGGTGGGACTGGCGTGTTCCTTTTATATGCGTTCGTACATGGACGAGCAAGTCGCCCGCGGCGTCATTGCGCCGTCACAACTGAACCAGTTCTTTTTTCTTTTCCACATGTTTCTGCTTGCTATGGTGATCGCGACCATTGCCAACAGTGTTGGGATCCAGTGGGTGGCGATTGAAGCGACGACGCTCGCAACCACCTTTCTCATTGCTTTTTGGAAGCGACGAGAGTCGCTGGAGGCTGGGTGGAAGTACCTTATTCTGTGTTCGGTCGGCATTTCACTTGCCTTGTTTGGCGTCGTGCTGCTGTATTACTCGTCACTCCATGTGCTGAGCGATGCCAGTCAAGGATTGAACGTGACGGCGCTCCTGCCTGTGGCTGACCGGCTCAATCCCCAAGTTCTTAAGTTGGCGTTCATCTTCATCCTGGTGGGATATGGCACCAAGGTGGGCCTCGTCCCGATGCATAGTTGGCTGCCGGATGCCTACACCGAGGCTCCGGCCCCGGTAGTCGCCATGCTCGCTGGTGTCCTCGAAGTGGTGGCGGCCTATGCCATCCTGAGGGTGAGAGTTATTGTTGATCACGCCGTTCCGTTTGCCTTCGCTGGTGAGTTGTTGACATTGCTTGGCTTTGCCTCATTGGTGACGGCAGCGTTCTTCATCCTTATCCAGCACAACTATAAGCGGCTGTTTGCCTATTCCAGCATCGAGCATATGGGGATCGCCATGATTGGGTTTGGGATTGGGGGACCGCTGGGAACCTTCGGAGGACTGTTTCATCTCATGAATCATGCATTAGCAAAGTCGATGGCCTTTTTTGCAGCGGGTAACATTCACCGTCGCTTTCGCACCGTGGAAATCGAGCACGTCCAGGGACTGGCGATGGCGCAGCCTTGGACAGCCACGGCGCTGATGATCTCGGGATTAGCCTTGTCGGCGCTTCCCCCGTTTGCGGCATTTCCCAGCGAAGTTCAGATCCTCACGGCCTTGGCCTCGCAAGGGGTTCCAGGAATGGAGTTTGCTGGGACCTCTGGCATGGTCACCGTGGCCTTATCGGACCAATTCAGTCGGGTTGCACTCGTTTCAGTGTTTTTGATCGCTGCGGTTCTTTCATTCGGCGGACTGCTGTATCGCATAACCGGAATGGTATGGGGAACACCGTCTGAGGGCATCGTCTGTGGAGAACGCTGGACACTGGGTCATCTGCCGATCATTCTGCTTACCGTAGCGCTTATTGGATTCAGCGTGTTTCTGCCCCAGCCCATAAAGGAACTCTTGGAACAAGCGACCAGCATTCTGGTGGTTCAATAGGAGAGGATGAGCATGTCAGAAGCCATGTTCTGTGACGATCTCCTCACCGCGGCGTTTCCAGGCATTCTGAAGCATGACCCGATTTGTGCAAAATCTTCACATTTCACGGTTCCCAAGGACCGTCTGCCGGCCATCAGCCACTATCTTCATACGCAACCAAGCTTGCGCGGTCGGCTGACGCTCTTATGGGCCTGTGATGATCGCCCTGTTCGTGACAGCTACGGGCTGTACTACTTGTTTACCTTGGAGGCCTCTCACCACTGGGTAGTGCTGTCCACTGAATTAGCTGGCCACGATCGGCTGTTTCCCTCTATTACACCGCACATTCATGCCGCTCAGTGGTATGAGCGCGAGATCCGCGATATGTTCGGGTTGATTCCTCAAGGCCATCCCGATCTCCGTCGTTTAGTTCGACACGAGCATTGGCCGAAGGGAACCCATCCGCTACAGAAGGACTTTTCGTGGAACCACGTCTTGGAACGGCAACAAGGTGAATACCGTTTCCACCATATTGAAGGCGAGGGGGTCTTTGAAGTTCCGGTCGGTCCGATTCATGCCGGCATCATTGAGTCGGGACATTTTCGATTTTCCGTGGCTGGTGAGCCAATCATGCAACTGGAACTACGGCACTTTTGGAAACATCGCGGCGTTGAAAAACTATTCGAGCAACTCACGCTGACCGACGCGGTGCTGCTGGCAGAACGTGTGTCTGGGGACACGACGGTGGGGCACAGTCTCGCCTATTGTCAAGCGGTGGAAACGCTTCTGGACCTCCAGGTGCCACGACGCGCGCAGTATCTTCGTTCGCTCTTTCTGGAGCTGGAACGACTCGCCAATCATCTCGGCGATATCGGGGCGATGTGCAATGACACGGCCTATGCACTGGCCTATGCGCATTGTGCTCGGATGAAGGAGCGAGTCATGCAACTCAATGACCGGTTGGTTGGCTCGCGTTTCTTGCGAGGTGTCCTGCAAGTCGGCGGAGTCAGTTGGGATATCGATCGCAGCCAGCTGAGCATCCTCGTGGAAGAACTCGATGCTATCCAAAGGGACTTCTCCGAAGTGGGCGCCATCATCTTTGCCAATGCCTCACTCACAGATCGGTTGGAGACCACCGGGGTTCTGACGGAGCGCATTGCCTTGGATCACGGCGTGACAGGAGTGGTTGGGCGGGCATCGGGGATAGATCAGGACGTCCGACGGGATCGCCCCTTTGCGGCGTATGATGAACTGCCCGTGAACGTTGCGCTCTATCGCTACGGTGACGTGCGAGCACGATTACGTGTCCGGGGCGACGAAATCCATGAATCCATTCGGCTCATTCGAGAAGTGCGCGATAAAATTCCGAATGGTCCAATCGTCAGTCAACCCCGTTCTTTGCCAAAGCCTGGCGCATGGACACTGGCAGCGGTTGAAGGGTGGCGCGGCGAGATCTTGTATATGGTGATGGCAGGGGAAGACGGTCGGATTCATCGATGCAAGGTCCGAGACCCATCCTTTGTGAATTGGCCTGCGATTCAATGGGCGGTGCTGGGCAACATTATCCCGGACTTTCCGCTCATCAACAAGAGCTTCAACCTCTCATATGCTGGGAACGATCTATAGGGAGGCCGAACATGTTCCGCATCATCAAAAAAAGCCTGAGGATCGGAGTCGTGACGGGTCGTTATCAGAAAGCGGAAAAACCTGAACTGCCGGTTGCGCCTGAGGCTCAGGACAAAGCGAGACCCTTCAAACGATCGCTCGCGATCCGTGCAGTGGATACCGGATCCTGCAACGCCTGTGAAATGGAAATGAACGCACTCTTGAACCCTGTGTACGATGCTGACCGATTCGGCATACACATCGCTGCATCGCCACGCCATGCGGATGCCTTGGTGGTAACGGGGCCGGTCACCGTCAACATGGAGCGAGCGTTGAAAGACGTGTACAGGCAAACACCTGATCCGAAGATCGTCATTGCGCTTGGTGACTGCGCAATCAACTGTGGCATATTCAAAGGCAGTTATGCCGTGACAGGACCAGTAGAACAGCACATCCCTGTTGATGTCCGGATCCCAGGCTGCCCGCCGCGTCCGGCAGAAATTCTTGCGGCTCTGTCAGAGTTGCGTAAGCCAAAGGGATGAAGCCTATCAGCAGGGAGCCTATGACACAGTCGACGAGGTTATGGAGGAAGACGGTCAGGCAAGAGCCTCAGAGCAACGAGAGCGTCTGGACGAAGGTTCGTGCAAATTGTCTTCTCTGCAGGCGAAAGCCCCCCTCTCCTGCTACATTATCAGACGGCAAGGACATGCGGTGTTTGATGCTAAGGATGATCGGCCCCTCTCGTATTTCACGCACATCTTGGATGAGATGGTATGTCTAGCAGCAAACCCCGCGTGTTGATTCTTGGTGGCGGCTTCGGCGGGATGTATGCTGCGTTGGAATTCGAACGTGCACTGGCGCATGGCGCCAAGCTGGATGTCACCCTCGTCAATCACGACAACTTTTTCCTCTTCACTCCAATGCTGCACGAAGTCGCCGCGAGCGACCTCGATATTACCAATATCGTCAGCCCGATCCGCAAGCTGCTGCGGAGGGTGACATTCTTTCATGGCGAGATCGAAACCATCGATCTCGCACATCAACGGGTGGGAGTCTCGCACGGGCATGAGAACCATTGCCATGCACTGCCGTACGACCACCTCATATTGGCTCTCGGGTCCACCACGAACTTCTTCGATATCCCTGGCTTAGCTGATCGGGCCTTCACCATGAAATCATTGAGCGACGCAATCGTGCTGCGTAACCATCTCATCGCAAATCTTGAGGAGGCCGACTTTGAGTGTGGCACCTCGCAGCGCACGGGTTTACTGAATTTCGTCGTGGCGGGAGGCGGCTTCGCCGGGGTTGAAACCATTGCAGCCATGAATGACTTTTTGCGGGAGGCAGTAGGGTTTTTCCCGCATCTTCGGGAAGACATGCTGCGAATCATCCTGGTCAGTTCTGGTCGGGATATCTTGCCTGAACTGGGGGAAAAGCTCGGCACCTATGCGCAGCATAAACTCGCTGAACAGAAGGTGGAAATTCGCTCAAACTGCAAGGTCACCGCTGTGAAAGATCAGGACGTTACACTGAGTGATGGGACGACGATTACCACGAATACGCTAGTGTGGACCGCCGGCATCAGCCCGCATGCCCTGTTGAACACTCTCCCATTTGAAAAGATTAAAGGCCGCGTCCTGGTCAACGAGTATCTGGAGGTTCCCGGATGGCCGGGCGTCTGGGCTTTGGGCGACTGTGCGATGGTGCCGGATCGCAAGACCGGTGAGTTTCACCCTCCGACCGCGCAACACGCGCTGCGTGAAGGGAAGATTGCGGCTCAGAATATCCTCGCCACCGTGCGCCGGGGGTGGAAGAAGCCGTTTGTCTACTCTACGATCGGACTCCTGGCTCCGATTGGGAAGCGCACCGGTGTCGCGAACATTCTCGGCGTGAACTTTTCAGGCTTCATTGCCTGGTGGCTGTGGCGCACGATCTACCTGATGAAACTGCCCCGATTCGAGAAGAAAATTCTGGTAGCTTTGGACTGGACGCTGGATGTGCTCTTCTCTAAGGATCTGGTCCACTTCCGCACGACGCGTTCGCCAACGTCACCACCCGGCGAAGTAAATTTGAAGAAACCGGCCTAAACCTTGCACCACTTATTTAGGTTGAATTGTCGTGGTGAAGTTTCTTCGAGCCTTGCGGTAACTCACTCAACGCCTTTGCAGGCCGGTTTGGGGTTACTCAGACCGCGTGGGGTGTATGTGTCGGCGAGAGGCCACGGGGTGTTTGTTGCATGTCACCCGCAGTGCTCTCCGCTCGCTCGTGCTGTGCCATGAATTCTGTCAATCGAGTGTGCGTACTGTCATCGATGTGTGTGATCTCCCATCCCGTGTGACGACCTTCAGACCACCGGACAATGGCGGAATCAATGAAGACGGGATGACAACCGTTCATATCACGCAGGGTCATCAAGACACTCTTTCCGGGACCGATCGGTATCGGCCGATCCACTGTCCCGCGCCAGCCTGTTACCGAAATATCCCAGATAATTCCATTGATTGCTGCGCCATCGGTAAAGCAGACAAATTGACACTGAACAGGAGACCGTAACGCTTTGCGAACTGAGTAGGTTTTCATCAGCCTCCTCGTGGCTCATGCGGTTGGACTCAGATTGTCGTCTCCTCACGAGTCTAATTGAACCGAGCTGATCTGCCATGCCCCGTAAGGAGGGTAGGGGAGCACCATGGGAAGGGGAGGACAACGAGCCGTCTCACTGATCGCCAGCCATGCTGAGGATAACAAGATCGAACCGCTTTCCATGGATTCCGCCGATTCATGGCCGAGAACATGACGGCGAGCGGCATGAACGGCGAGTTCGTCGTGCAGGGCACCTTGATACCCGCACGTCAGCATCAGAGAGAGGAAGAAATGCCAGGCGCGGTTGGCGCAACGCAGAAGGTGATGAGGGAGGTTCACATGACTGGGGAGCGATGGGGGTCGTGACGAGCCCAAGCAGCTCGCGTTACGTGGGCCTCCTCATGGCACGAGCCCTCCTGACGCCCTATTCGGATCGCTTAGGCAATCTTTGGTCTGTTCGCCAGCGTACTGGCAATCAGATCGCTGGATAATTAGCGCAGCTTGATCTCCAACTCTTCGAAGGACTCCCCGTGCACCTGGCGGTCAGGATGGTCCTGGAGATAGCCGCACCACTTGCCATGATCTTGGGAACACAGAAATTTCGTCATGTGGCGGAGTATACCGGTAACCCACCTATGCACACAGCATATTGTCAATTTACACCGAAGAGCCACCTGATCGAACGTCATGAGCGATGGCCCCTATCGCATAGAGAATCACCCACGCACCGATCATGATTGTAAATATGGCCAAAGCGCTGCAGAAGTAATCTATCCAGTTCAGTGTCCTCCACTGCCTACACTGTTTTAGTAAGTCAGGCCTTTCTGTAGAGGCTCATCCCTACATGCAATACATGGCAGATTAATTATCGCTCATTCAGAACAAGCATCTTGACAGGCGCTCTGCATCCGCGTACTAGTGCACACAACAAACAACTAAGGTCAATATATTAGTATAACTACATACAGTATTGCGCATGCCGACATCGTACAGGTGTCACCCAAGGACGCGCATGGATAATGGACCCTCGACGAAAGAGCGAGCCCGCCGGATGATCGAGCGGGATATGGGGGCACTGTTAGTCGAAACCCTCAATGATTCACGCACCGTGGAAGTCATGCTGAACGCCGATGGGCGGCTCTGGTGTGAACGGCTCGGGCAGGGGATGGAGTGTCTGGGGACCTTTCCCGCCGCCCGCGCGGAAGCCATCATCAAAACCGTGGCGGGGGTTCATCGCAAGGAAATCACCCGCCAGTCTCCCTACCTCGACGGTGAATTTCCGCTCGACGGCTCCCGCTTCGCCGCACAGATCCCGCCGATCGTCACAGCCCCGACGTTTGCGATCCGAAAACGGGCCCTCGCGGTTTTTCGGCTCGAGCAGTATGTGGAGCAGGGGATCATGACGGCTCGGCAACGAGACGTGCTCCTCACCGCCATAAAGGCTCGTCGAAATATCCTCGTCGTGGGCGGGACCGGTTCGGGCAAAACCACGCTGGTGAATGCCCTGATCGACACCATGATGGACACCTTTCCTCATCTGCGCATGTTCATCTTCGAGGACACCGCCGAAATCCAATGCCGTGCGGACAACTGCGTGCAATACCACACCACCGTGGATGTCACGATGGCGAAGCTCTTGAAGATCTCCATGCGCATGCGGCCCGACACGATCTTAGTCGGAGAAGTCCGAGGGCCGGAAGCCTTGGATCTGCTGATGGCGTGGAACAGCGGACATGAAGGGGGCATTGCGACCTTGCATGCGAACCATGCCAGAGCCGGACTTTCGAAGCTGGCGCTCTATATCAGCATGAACCAAGACTATCCCAAACCGATCGAACCCCTGATCGCCGAAGCCGTGCAGGTCGTGGTGCACATCACACGCTGTGCAGACGGTCGTCGCGTCGAGGACATTCTCGAAGTCCAGGGCTATGAGCAGGGACAGTACATCACCCGGTCACTGATTGAACCGAAGGAGCACGATCAATGAGCACTGTATCGCACTGGAAACAATACCTGTGGTGCGTCGGCGTCCTGCTGATGCTGTGTGTCATCACCATGCCGCAGGAGGCCCACGCGGCGGGGACGGCTGGGGGCGGTCTCCCCTACGAATCCGCGTTGACCCGGTTGCGTGCGTCGATCACTGGACCCGTCGCCTTTACCCTGTCCTTGATCGGGATTGTGGGAGCCGCAGGGGTGTTGATCTTCGGCGGTGAGTTGACGGGGTTTTTGCGCATGATGGTCTTTCTCGTATTGTTGATCGCCATCCTCGTGGGAGCACAAAACGTGCTGACGACGCTCTTTGCCGCTGGAGCTGAAATCGCATGGAGCTGGGAGGGAAAGGCGCTGGCGGCAGCGTCTCATCCTGGATTCGTGAGGCTGAGCTAGCCATGGCGCTCCGCAAGATCCCGATTCGTCGCGTCATGCACCGGGACAATCTGTTCTTGGGTGGGGACCGTGAACTGGTGCTGTTCTGTGGCGCGGTCGCGTTTGCGCTGGTGTTCACCGCCCAAGAGCTGCGGGCCGGAGTCGTCGGGGTGAGTTTGTGGTTCGTCCTTCTGTATCTCCTGCGACTCATGGCCAAAGCCGATCCGAAATTGCGGTACGTCTATCTGCGTCAGCTCATCTACAAACCCTACTATCCCGCCCGCAGTACCCCCTGGCGGGTCAACACCTCACGGCAAGGAAACCAGTATTCATGATGGTGACGCTGACCGTCCTGATTGCGCTGTTGGGGCTCGCCTTCTTCTTGTTGCTGATCCAACGTGTCCGCGAAGCCGATGCGAAGGTGACACTCACCAAGCATCGGTCGCAGGACGCGGGCCTGTCGGATCTCTTGATCTACGCGGCCATGGTCGAGGATGGCGTGATCGTCGGGAAAAATGGCTCGCTCATGGCGGCCTGGATCTATAACGGAGACGATCAGGCCAGCAGCACGGAACCCCAACGCGAAGCCGTCTCGTTCCGGATCAATCAAGCCTTGAGTTCGCTCGGCAACGGCTGGATGGTGCATGTGGATGCGGTGCGGCGTCGGGCGGCTGGCTATGCCGCGCCCGGCCTCTCCCATTTTCCCGATCCGCTGACGGCCGCGTTGGACGAAGAACGGCGGCGGCTCTTCGAAGGACTGGGAACCATGTACGACGGCTATTTTGTGGTGACCCTCACGTATCTGCCGCCGCTGGTGGCACAACGCCAGTTTGTGGAGTTGATGTTCGACGATGAGCAGGCGGAAGTCAGCGCCAAGGACCGCACGAAGGGACTGGTGGAGCAATTCACACGGGACTGCGCGTCATTCGAATCGCGGTTGTCGTCGGTCTTTCGGCTGCAACGCCTCCGCGGGCAATCTCTGATCCTCGAAGATGGGTCGACCGTCACCCATGATGAATTCCTGCGGTGGGTGCAACGGTGCGTGACCGGCGTGAATCAGCCGGTCCTCTTGCCCTCGAATCCGATGTATCTCGATGCCGTGATCGGCGGACAGGAGTTATGGACGGGCGTCATTCCGAAAATCGGCCATCAGTACATGCAGGTGGTGGCGATCGAAGGCTTTCCCCTAGACAGCACCCCCGGCATCCTGACATCGCTCGGGGAGCTGCCCATCGAGTACCGCTGGTCCTCCCGCTTTATCTTCATGGATCAACACGAGGCCGTGCGGGATCTGACGCGCTATCGACGGAAGTGGAAGCAGAAGGTCAGAGGATTTCTCGATCAAATCACCAACTCGCAGACCGGTCCCTTGGACCAGGATGCCATGGCGATGGTGGCCGATGCGGAGGCCGCCATCGGAGAAGTGAACAGTGGGTTGATCGGGATGGGCTACTACACGAGTGTCGTGGTCCTCATGGATGAAGACCGATCGGAAGTGGAACGGTCGGCCCGACACATCGAAAAGGTGATGCATCAGTTGGGATTTGCCGCACGGATCGAAACGCTCAATACGATGGACGCCTTCTTGGGCAGCTTGCCGGGACATGGCGTCGAAAACGTCCGGCGTCCGCCCCTGAACACCATGAACCTGGCGGATCTCCTCCCGACCAGTACGATCTGGACCGGCAGCACTACCGCGCCCTGTCCCATGTATCCGCCGAACGCCCCTCCCTTGATGCAGTGCGTCACGCATGGCGAGACCCCGTTTCGCCTGAATCTCCATGTGCGCGATGTCGGCCATACCTTGATGTTGGGCCCGACCGGCTCGGGCAAATCGACCCACTTAGGGATGCTCGCCGCGCAACTGCGCCGGTATGAGGGCATGTCGGTCTATGTCTTCGATAAGGGCCTCTCGATGTATCCCCTAGCGGCGGCGATTCGAGCCCACACAAACGGACAGAGCGGATTGCACTTTACCGTGGCGGGCGATGCCAACGAGCTGGCCTTTTGCCCCCTCCAGTTTTTGGAGACCAAAGGGGATCGGGCCTGGGCGTTGGAGTGGATCGAGACCATGCTCGCCCTGAACGGCGTGAAGACCACGCCGATCCAACGGAACGCCATCGCCGAAACGGTCATGGCGCTGCACGCCAATGCGCTGAGTCATGACCACAGCAACAGACTGAACCAGCCGCCGGCCTCGCTCTCCGATTTCGTGAACATGGTGCAGGACGAGGAGATTCGCGAAGCCCTCAAGCAATACACCGTGAGCGGGGCCTTGGGGCATCTGCTCGACGCCGAACGGGACGGGCTCGCACTCGCGGACTTCACGGTGTTTGAAATCGAGGAGTTGATGGGGCTTGGAGATAAGTACGCCCTCCCGACCATTCTGTACCTTTTTCGCCGGATCGAACGGAGCTTGCGGGGTCAGCCCAGCGCCATCATCGTGGATGAAGCCTGGTTGATG
>DIHK01000011.1:19017-44823 GCA_002420115.1 Nitrospira sp. UBA5698 | reverse complement strand
TCCAGGGTTCTCCCGTCGAGCGTAACCGGACGAGCCGCGTCTCCCTTCGACGAGCGTCCACCGACGTCGCGCGGACTCCCTTCGCCTTTCGGAGGCACAAATCTGAGCGCTGCATTGGGAACCTTGAGAACCTGATCCTTCTGCGCGACCACAATTGAGACATTCGCAGTCATACCGGGCTTGAGTCGCAAATCGGCGTTATCCACACTAACCACCACATTGTACGTCACAACATTCTGGACACTGATCGGTGCGAGCCGAACCTGCTTCACGATACCCGTAAACGAGATCCCTGGGTAGGCGTCGACGGTAAAGACGGCTTCCTTTCCCTCCGACATCCCCCCGATATCCGATTCGCTGACATTCGTGTCGACTTGCATTTTCGTCAAATCAAGCGCGATGAGAAAGAGATTGGGCGTGGCGAAGCTGGATGCTACCGTCTGTCCAACCTCGATGTTGCGCGCTACCACAATCCCCTCAACCGGAGAACGGATCACCGTATATTTCAGCTCAAGATCCGCGGCATTCACCGCCGCCTCTGCCTGCTTGACCTGTGCCTCAGTGACGCGGAGTTGCGCCTCAGCATTTTGGTAGTTCGTTGTGGCAACATCGGCATCATTTTGTGAAACAAACTGCTCCGGCAACAACACTTCTACACGACTGAGTTCTCGTTTTCGTTGGGCCAATTCGGCTCTCGCACGCGCGACGCTCGCCCGCGCCATATCCAGATTGCTTGCAGCCTGTTCCCGACGAGCCTTGAACGGCTCCGGGTCAATGACCGCCACAATATCCCCAACCTTGACGCGAGAATTGAAGTCAGCGTGCAGACTCTTGATCATGCCCGATACTTGCGTCCCCACCTGGACGGATACCACGGGGTTGATCGTCCCAGTTGCACTGACGACTGAAATCACCTGCCCGCGCTCAACCGGCGCCGTTCGGTATCGAACAGGGGGCTTCCGCTCCCCGTTGAAAAACACGTAGCCTCCGATGCCGACACCGACGGCTAAGACGCTCAAAATCAATCCAATTCGTCGCATACATCACCCGCACTCGCACGAAGACATCTCGTTATCCTATCAGGAAGACTGCCAAGAATCACGTTTCCTCAATCCCAAGACACATGATCATTCCGGCACACCGATTCAACTCGGTACACAGGTGGACTGTCGCGGACCAAGGAAACGAACTCGCGCCCAGGGGGAAATCCGAACACGGGAGGATCAGGAAGGAACGGTCACCGGCTACCTTGCCAAGAAATGCTCCAAGAATGTGGTCGAAACATGACCCTTCTGAAAATCAGGGTCATCAAGGATCCGGCGATGAAGCGGGATCGTCGTCTTGATCCCGTCAATCACAAATTCGCCCAACGCTCGTCGCATCCGTGCCAACGACTCCTGTCGATCACGACCATGCGTGATCAGCTTCGCAATCATCGAATCGTAATGTGGTACAACGATCGAGCCTGACTCCATCGCAGAATCCACTCGAACGCCGAATCCTCCCGGGGGACTGTATTTGGCGATGGTTCCGGGAGACGGGGTAAACTTCTCAGGATCTTCCGCATTGATGCGGCACTCCAGACTGTGGCCGGTGAGCACGACGTCCTGTTGGCGCAGTGAGAGCGGATGTCCGGCTGCAAGCCGAATCTGTTCCTTGATCAAATCGACACCCGTCACCATTTCGGTAATCGGATGCTCCACTTGAATACGGGTATTGACTTCCATGAAGTAGAAGTTCCGTTCCTTATCAAGAAGAAACTCCACCGTCCCGACATTGCGATAGTGCGCAGCTTTGACCGCCTCTACCGCCACTCGTCCAATCTCTCGACGAAGCTTGTCGTCGACGACAGGGGATGGGGTTTCCTCAACCAGCTTCTGATGCCGCCGCTGGATGGAGCAGTCACGTTCCCCAAGATGAATCACACGGCCCTGCTGATCAGCCAAAACCTGCACTTCGATATGACGCGGTTCCAAGAAATAGCGTTCAAGATACACGCCGTCGTTCCCAAACGTCGATTTAGCCTCAGCTTGCGCGGCTTGAAAGGCTCGCCCCAAGTCTTCGGCTCGATTGACGACGCGCATCCCACGGCCTCCCCCACCAGCCGTGGCTTTGATGATAACCGGGAACCCAATCTTCTGCGCAGCCTGTAACGCATCTTCCTCACTCCGCACTTCACCGGGGCTCCCTGGAGTGACGGGAAGACCTCGCTTCGCAACAATCTCTCGTGCTTTCGCTTTGTCCCCCATCATGGCGATATTTTCAGAGCTGGGCCCAATGAACTTGATCCCGATCGATTCGCACACTTCGGCAAAATGGGCGTTTTCCGAGAGAAACCCATACCCGGGATGAATCGCATCGACTCCGGTAATCTCCGCGGCGCTCAAGACATTGGGGATGTTCCGATAACTCAGCGCAGAATCGGCCGGTCCGACACAGACTTTTTCATCAGCCGCCCGGACATGCATCGCAAGAGCATCCGCCTCGGAATGAATCGCGACGGTCTGAATACCGAGCTCCTTGCACGCGCGAATGACTCGCAGCGCAATTTCTCCACGATTGGCGATCAGCACTTTTTTAAACACGTCTTGGCTCCGACACGATGGAGAGAATCACCGTGAGACTAACCTATGGGGTGGCTTTAGGATCGATGAGGAACAGGGCTTGCCCGTATTCAACCGACTTGGTATTCTCCACGAAGATCTTCACAATCCGACCATCTAGTTCAGACTCGATCTCATTCATAAGCTTCATCGCCTCAACGATGCAGAGCACTTGGCCCTTCTTGACGATGTCGCCTTCATCGACATAAAAATCCGCATCGGGAGAAGGAGAACGATAAAACGTCCCAACAATGGGCGAGGTCACCGTCACGAACCCGGCAGTGCCTTCCATCGCAGGTATCGCAGAGGAGACAGCATGCGACGGTTGCTGAGGAACAGTTGGAGCCGACTCCTGATGCACCGCCACCGGAATCTTTGCCGGAAGCTCATGCCTCAGCCGTATCCGAACACCCTGGTGCTCAAGCTCCAGCTCAGTCAGGTTATTACGCCGAAGAAGATCTATCAGTTCCTGGAGATGTCTGCTGGAACCGATGGGGGGCATGGCTTCCCCAAGCGGCGGGCCCGGCCTCTCCGGTAACACAATACGACGCGCTTTGGGCTTTGTTCGACGACCTCTCACCGAACACGCTCCACATAAGATCGCGTACGCGTATCGATTCGAATCACTGTGCCAACCTCCAGATACAGCGGCACCTTGATGGTGGCTCCTGTTTCCACGATGACCGGTTTTGTTCCTCCGGATGCTGTATCGCCCCGCACACCCGGCTCCCCATCGACGACCTTCAGTTCAATAAAGTTCGGTAATTCAACTGCAATCGGACGATGCTCATAAATGAGGATCTTGACGACCATGTTCTCTTTCAACAGATCGGCATTCTCTCCCAATTGACGTTTCTCAAACGTCAGCTGCTCATAGGTCTCCGTATCCATGAGCGTATAGGCCTCGCCTGCCGCATAGAGAAACTGCATATCACGCTCTTCGAGATCAGGTTCTTCAAATCGCTCTCCAGATCGAAAGGTACGATCCAGCACATTGCCTGAGAGGTAGCTCTTCAACTTGGTACGGACAAATGCCCCACCTTTGCCAGGCTTGACGTGTTGGAATTCAACAATATAGAAAGGTTCCCCTTCGACCATCAAGCGGACACCGCCACGAAAATCAACCGTGGAAATCACTCTACACTCCCTTCCATAAAAAGAAACACCCCTCGCCTACCAGTAGGCTCATGCCAGGTTGGTCTTGCCTCTCACTGCAGGCGAGGCCTCTGGTTTGGAACCCGTCGGCAAGGAGTGAGTGACATGCTCACATAGTCCACGCAAGGCCAACAAATAGCCTGATGGGCCAAACCCGGACACCTGCGCGACGGCAACGCCAGACACATAGGACTGGTGTCGAAACGCTTCCCGCCGATAAATATTTGACAGATGAACCTCGACCGTCGGGAGATCCACAGCCGCCAAGGCATCGCGTATCGCGACGCTGGTGTGAGTATAGGCGGCCGGATTGATGATGATCCCCTGACAATCTTGGCGGGCTTCCTGAATCCACGTCACCAACTCTCCCTCGTGATTGGATTGCCGGATCACCAGCTCAGTTCCAAGCTCGTCTCCCAATCTGCGGAGGGACGAGTCAATCGTTTCAAGGGACGTTGTCCCATAAATAGACTGCTCCCGATTGCCCAGTAGATTCAGATTCGGACCATGCAAAACCAAGATACGGAGCACGGCGCGTATGCCCCCTTCCACACTCAATGAAAACCACCTCTACACTGGAGGCGGCATTCTAGCAGTCTGCTTTCAGGTGGTCAAACCGTGGACGTTACACCGAAGTGTTCTGAACAGATTGCGGTGGGGCAGAAACATCGCGACGGCGCGCTTGAATCAAATGAAGCCACTGCTCTAGTCGTACAACGACCGACCTGTCTATTCCAGGATGACTCCGAGACTGGGTAGCGCCTTCGGTTAAGCCAGGTCGGATCGGAGCCAAATGATCATCACCATCAGTCCCTGCCAGCGGGGCATCCCCTCCCACACCTGATGATATGGGTTTGGCACCAGGACGATCAGACTGAGGCTTCTCAGTCTTCTCAAACTCTACTGCTGGTTGGTTCTGAGCCGGAACATGTTCTCTCGCCACGGCGTTGTCGAGGCTTGTCCGCAGGGCCAACGCTTCCTGATCCTGTGAGTTCACCGCCAAAATAGCATTACAAGAACGGATGGCGGCATCCTTGGCCCCTTGGGTCGCATAGAGTCTAGCCAAGGTTCGATGCGCACGGAGATTATCTGGGCTTACTTTTATCGCCTCTTCAAGAATGGCTTTTGCTTTAACCGGCTGGCTCACCTGCTCATAGGCACGTCCTAACGCCACCATGGCCGTAATGAACCCGGGATAAGTCTTCAGGCCATCTTCCAGTACAACGACGGCTTCTTCCCACCGACCAGCCTTCCCGTACTCTTCGGCCAGAGGGATAAAGACTTTTGACCCTGGTTCTTTGGCGAGCGCCAAGGCTAATCGATCGATCTCCGCAGCGTTGTCCGTCTTCTTAGAACCAGAAGCCATAGACAGGATTACTCCACAAGTGACTCACCACGCGGTGCCACTAAACACCAATCACGCACCGCATTCAGAATCTCATCTGCCAACTGACGCTTGGACATCAGGCCAAAGGCCCTCTGCTCGCCTGAGGCTGATAGAATAACGGCCGAATTGTCATCACTGCAGAATCCACCCCCGACTTGCGTTACATCATTGGCGACAATCAGATCTAATCCCTTGCCTTTCAACTTGTCCTTGGCATGAGAGAGCACCTGTTCTGTTTCTGCTGCAAACCCGACAACAACCTGTGATGTGCGCCTGGCAGAGAGCATCGCAAGAATATCGGGAGTCGCTTCGAGCTCAAGCTCGATCACAGATTTCCCCTGTTTTTTCAGTTTCCCTGGAGCTGTCACCCGTGGGCGAAAATCGGCGACGGCAGCCGCCATGATCAGGACGGTGCAGGACGAAAAGTTCCGGGACAAGGCATCGGCCATCTCGCTCGCCGTATTAACATGAACGGTTGTGACCCCAGACGGAGGCGTCAATGCGGAAGGCCCCGTGACCAAGACCACCTCCCCACCCCGTGCACAGACCGCTTCTGCAATGGCATACCCCATTTTTCCGGAAGACCGGTTGGAAAGAAACCGCACCGGGTCGAGCGGCTCCTGGGTTGGTCCAGCGGATACCAATACCCGCTGACCTTGCCAATCTCCCTGAGGAAGTACCGCCGCATGAACTGCGTTCAGAATTGTTTCCTCTGCAGGAAACCTTCCCTGTGCGATCCGACCTGATGCAAGTGGGCCCACTTCCGGATCAAGCACGACCACTCCACGCGCTCGGAGCGCATCCACATGTTGCCTAACTGTGGGATGCGTCCACATCTCCCCGTCCATCGCGGGAGCAACAATGACAGGGCAGCGAACATTCAGCAGCATCGTACTCAAGACATCATCGGCAAGGCCAAGCGCCGCCTTCGCCAGAAAATGCGCGGTCGCCGGGGCTACAAGAACCGCATCGGCACCCTCGGCCATGGTCAGATGCGGCATGGTTTCAGGAGACTCAAAGAGATCGGTAACGACGCGATGCCCTGAGAGTACTTCAAACGTCAGTGGGGTCATAAACTTTGTCGCCCCCCGTGTCATGAGAACCGACACGGTCGCCCCTTGCTCCCTCAATGCGCGAAGTACCCCGACAGCCTTATAGGCGGCAATACTCCCCGTCACCCCGAGCACGAGGCGTTTGCCGCCAAGAGCCGCCGTCGCTCTCGCTTCGTCCACCATCTACTCCTCGGTTGGGACGACCGCCGGCTGAGCCGTATCATCTACATATACACTCAGCTCTTTCTTGATCTCTTTGGCATCTTCTCCGGTCATCATCGCAATACGCTCGGTCTCGCCCTCTTTCCCGCGCTTGGCTTCCTTCATTGCATCGCGCGCTTCCTTACCCATCAGATACTTCACTTGCCCTTTCAAGACCTCATCAAGCGCAACCGTCGTTTCTTTTGTAAACCGAGAGGGTCCCCCAGGCCTGGCGCCCTGGGTCAAATGTTTGGCCCTCTGGGAAGCGACAATTACCAACCGGTGTCTGGAGTCGAATTCGTTGGACGTGTACTGCGGCAACAAGTTCAGCATGTCGATCATAGTATGACTCGCTCCCTCTACGATAAAATATGAGTAAAGACTCTCACCCTGCCGGTGCTGCGTTGCACTCGCCGGTAAAGTTCCGCTCAAGCCACTGCAAGTCCATCCGCTTGGATTTCAGACGTTCCGCCCGGAAAATGCTCTGTAACTCACGAAGAGACCGTTCAAATTCATCATTTCGAAGGATGTAGGAGTATTCACCAACACACCGGACCTCGTCCTTTACCTTACAGAGTCGGCGCAGGATTTCCTCCTGAGAGTCCGACGCTCGGTTCTGCAGTCTGGCACGGAGAATCTCCATGGATGGCGGGAGGATGAAGATAGACACCGCATCGACAAACTGCTTCTTGATCTGGAGAGCGCCCTGAACATCAATTTCAAGCAATACGTCAATGCCCTGTTGAATCTGGTCGAGAAGGGGGCCCCGAGGAGTTCCGTACCAGTGGTCATGGACATAGGCATATTCCAAGAATTCATCACGTCTCACCATATCGTGAAACACTTGTTCCTCGATGAAGAAATACTCTCGTCCGTGTTCCTCCCCCGGGCGAGGCTTTCTGGTTGTCGAGGATATGGAATGCCACACTCCGGATATCGAGGCCACAATCTGTTTACACAGCGTTGTCTTTCCAGCGCCTGAAGGGGCTGAGACGATAAACAGGATCCCCCGACGCGCGGGATCAGGTTGCTGCTCCGGCAGGCTGGAAGCTAGATGAGATGTGGTCAATGGACTACTCATTCGACGTTCTGTACCTGCTCACGCAAGCGTTCCATTTCTGCTTTCATTCGCACCACTTCTGCGGCAATCGTAGAATCATTCGCCTTCGAGCCTATGGTATTCACTTCACGCCCCATCTCTTGCAGAAGAAAGTCCAGAGTCTTCCCGACCGGCTCACTCTGCTGAACAGCCTGTTCAAACTGTACCATATGCGCATCCAGTCTGACCAATTCTTCCGTAATGTCACACCGATCGGCATGGATGGCCAGCTCTTGGTTGAGTCGAGGGAGATCCGGAATGGTCTCACCCAGCAGCTTCTCTACGCGCAGCTTCATCCGATCAAATGCCTCCTGCGTCACGGATGGGGCACGGCCGGCGATCACCGTCGTGCCGGTCCGTACGCAAGCCAGTCGACTAAGAATGTCCTTCGCCAGCAACCCACCTTCTTTTTTGCGCATGGCGGCCATATCACGCACCGCCTTCACCCCCAACTGCTCTACAAATTTGAGGAGTTTTGGATCATCCGCGACCTGATCGGCCAACACAATGACATCACGAAACCCCGCCATCATCGCCAGGTCGATCGATCCTTTCAGCTTCAACGTGCGCTGGAGGGCTCCAAGAGCTTGATGGTAGTGCTTGGCTAAGTTCTCGTCAAGTTGAGGCACACGCCCATTCGCCCGCGCTCCCTGGCTCACTACCGTGAGATCAACGCGTCCACGGGCACAGTGCTGCTGGACAGCCTTCTTAAGACTTTCCTCCAGCCCGCCCAGTGACTTCGGGAGACGGATGGATGTTTCCAAAAAGCGATGGTTGACCGATCGCACCTCAATTGTGACAGTCGTTCCCGCATGAGTTCCCTGGCGTCGACCAAATCCAGTCATACTGGCAATCATCTCGTTATTTTCCCTTCCCATTCGCACACATCAGAGAGCGGACAGGCACCACATCGGGGCTTCCGTGCAAGGCACACGTAGCGTCCATGCAGCAACAAGCGTTGTGACATAGCCGTCCACTCAGCTTCTGGATAGATCGCCTGAAGATCACGCTCGATCTGCTCAGGGTCTTGTGACCGACTCAAGGCTAAGCGGTTTGCCATACGCTTCACATGGGTATCAACAACGAGACCCGGCTTTCCAAACACTCCCCCGAGCAGCACGTTCGCAGTCTTTCGTCCAACACCAGGAAGTGACGTCAGTTCGTCCATCGTGTTTGGCACATGCCCCCCAAAGCGGGTCGAGACGCCTTGAGCACAGCCAAGCAGGTTCTTGGCCTTACTCTTGTAGAAACCCGTTGGTTTGATCAGGGCCTCCAGATCCGCCTTCTCCGCCATCGCCAGAGACTGTGGCGTTGGATATCGTTGGAATAGTGCCGGTGTCACTTGATTCACCCTCTGGTCCGTACATTGTGCGGAGAGAATCGTCGCAACTAGGAGCTCCCAGGGGGAACGGTGTGTTAACTCTATCCTCACCTCTGGTATAGCCTGACGCAGCTGTCGTGCGATTTGCGCTGCACGACCAGACCTAGAACCGATCTTTCGGCGAGTGGGCGATATCATCGATGGCCGATTGTGCAGCGCCTACTCGTAAGTTGCAAGAGCAACCGCATCATCGCCCTGAGGCACCTCGGCTACGTAATCAGCGACAGACATCAACGCTTTCACGTGCGATTCCAGTCGAGCAAGCAGCGGACGTAGCGTGGCTGGCTGAATCGCAGAAATCCCGATGGCTTCGTGCCGTCGGCAGAGTTGTTCAACCTGTTGAGGTGAAGCCTGGTCACATTTATTGAATACGAGCACTCTGGGAATCGCAGTCAGCTGAAGCTCGGCCAAGATGGTTTCTACGGCTGTGATCTGCACGTCAATATCGACGGCGCTGACATCGACGACGTGGAGCAGAAGATCCGCCTCGCGAAGCTCCTCAAGCGTCGTCCGAAACGCGCCGACCAATTCTTGCGGAAGATCGCGAATAAAGCCCACGGTATCCGTAATGATGACTTCACGGTCTTCGGGAAATCGCAACCGTCGGCTTGTGGTATCCAGTGTTTCAAAGAGCCGGTCTTGAGCCGACACCTGACTTTTGGTCAATACATTGAGCAGAGTAGACTTCCCAGCATTGGTATAGCCCACCAGTGAGATCACCGGCAGCCCGAATCGCCCTCGGCGAGCTCGTCGCCGGTCCTGGTGCCGCGTAAACCTCGCCAATTCCCGCTCCAAATGCGTGATCCGCTCACGAACTCGTCGTCGATCCGTCTCAAGTTTCGATTCGCCTGGCCCACGCGTCCCGATACCTCCCCCCAAACGCGATAACTGAGTGCCGCGCCCCAACAATCGTGGCAATAGGTAGCGGAGTTGTGCCAATTCGACCTGAATTTTTCCCTCTCGACTATGCGCACGACGCGCAAAAATATCCAGAATCAGTTGCGTACGATCAATAACCTTAATATCCGTCATTTCAGAAATGGCTCGAAGTTGGGCCGGCGAAAGAGTCTGGTCAAAGATGACCATATCGGCCCCACGGTGAAGCGTCCGAATCAAGACGTCTTTCATTTTCCCGCTTCCCAACAGATAGCGTTGATGTCCATCTGATGTTCGTTGGACCATGCGATCAAGCACCGTCACATCAGACGACGCAGCCAATTCCGCTAATTCAGTTAAACGTTCTTCCTGCTCCGCTCGGCTTTTCACGGACGCGCTCACGAGGATGGCGGACTCCTTTCCCTGTGCAACCGAGTACTGCGCACGAGCCTGCTGAAGTTCCGTTTCGAGATCCTGAATAAACTCGTTAAACACAACCTTGAGACTATGAAAGGGGATCGACGGCCAGACCTTGAATAATTGGCCGGTAGCATTGGAAGGCAGCAAATTCGCCAGATACAGATTCCCCAGCTGCCCATCAGCGGCGACAGTGAGGACGCCGACGAGATCAAGGCGCAAGAAAGCGAGGTCGGTGAGTACTTCCTGATTGAGTGGCTGATCATGTAATTGCGTCCGAATAAATCGCAACCCACGAAGAGCTCGACTGCCGGCACGAAACAAGGCGAGCGTCGTAGATGAGAGCGTCAACTCCGTTCCCACGATGACTTCCTGAACCTGGCCTCGTCTGGACAGGAGTACCCCGATCGGTCGACGTAGTTCACGCGTGAGCTGGCCCAGCACCTTGGCCAGATCCGGAGACACGATCATGTCACTCGTCACGCGACGACGGTAGAGCCGATCAAGCGCAACAAGCTGGCTCGCACGAAGTCCAGCAATTTGACCACGAATGTCAGAGATGGCGTTTCTCCTTTTACTTCTGAACCACCCTCGTGACCAAGCTCGTCTTACTCAAAGTCGCTGAACTATCCATCGGACAAATGTCCAATTCAGAAGAACATGGCTCTCCACACATCAACCGTTGACGCCCCGCCGACGCAATCATGGCGGCATTGTCCGTACAGAACTCCATCGGAGGAAGCGACAGTCGGAACTGCCCATCCTCCGCTCGTTCGTTCAGCAGCGCACGTAGTCGTGAGTTTGCTGATACACCACCTACCACTGCAAGCGTCGATAACCTCGATTGCTTCAAAGCCGCCAAAGACTTCGTCACCAGCACCTGTACGATGGCCTCCTGATACCCAGCTGCAAAATCAGCGATCTGTTCCGGCCTGAGCCGAACAGCCAGTCTTCGCAACTTATACAGTAATGATGTCTTGAGACCACTGAAGCTAAACTCAAGGCTTTCCCTTCCTCCATAAAATCGAGGAAATGGGACAGCCTGTCGATCTCCGGTCCGAGCAACTTGGTCAATCGCCGGTCCTCCAGGATAGCCGAGGCCAAGCATCTGAGCTCCTTTATCAAACGCTTCTCCGGCTGCATCATCACGAGTGCGCCCGAGCAGGATGCACTCCCCATTTGTCTCCCGACGATAAAGGTGCGTATGTCCTCCGGATACAACCAGAACAATGCAAGGAAGGGGAAAGGTCGGATCAGCTAACCATGCGGAAGCAATATGGCCCTGCAAATGATCGACCCCTATGAGAGGGATGCCGAGTCCGTAACTCAAGGCTTTGGCATAGTTCACCCCGACAAGTAACGCCCCTGCCAATCCAGGCCCCTGAGTGACCGCCAGAGCCTGAAGTTGACGTTTCTCAACCTGAGCTTTTTCCAAGGCGTGCATCACAACCAGATCAATCTTTCCAAGATGAGCTCGAGCCGCCAACTCAGGAACCACTCCACCAAATTTTTCATGGACGGAGTGCTGCGATGCCACAACATTGGAAAGGACCGCTCCATTAGAGTCAAGGACCGCAGCGGCGGTTTCATCACACGAAGATTCAATACCGAGGATCGGCCCAGATTTCCAGACCATCTAGTTAGGAGCTTCCCGTGCCGAAGAGGCTAGCACGCCCCATCGAAACAACATGGCCTCTGTAGCCAAATGCTACAGAGGCCATGTTGATCGCACTTTGAATCGTTGAACGACCACAGTAGGGCACTACACCCCCGCCATGGCCTCCTGCTCGATAAAGGCCGGAGCCCCATCCCGCAAGACCACCTTCACCTTACGGCTTTCCTTAAACCGCCCCCTGATCAGTTCATCGGAAAGGGGATCACCGATGGCGCGTTGGATGGCCCTCCGCATCGGTCGTGCCCCATAGAGCGGCTCATATCCTTCTTTAATGAGCCACTGCTTGACTTCATCATCAACCTCGATCTCGATCCCTTTATCGACCAGCCTCAGATTCAACTCATGGAGAAGGATGTCCAAGATATTGTAGAGCTGCTCTTTCTCAAGCTGATGGAAAATAACGATTTCATCAATACGATTCAAGAACTCTGGGCTGAATGACTTGCGAAGCTCTCCGAGCACTTCTTCCTTTTTCCGACGTGCAGCTTCTCCTTCCGTACTCTGGAACCCAAGCGACACACCCTTCTGGATCATCTTCGTCCCAATGTTGGACGTCATAATGACCACAGTATTCTTAAAATCGATTTTTCGGCCGAGGCTGTCGGTCAGGACCCCGTCATCCAACACTTGGAGCAGCACATTAAATACGTCAGGATGCGCTTTCTCGATTTCGTCAAACAGGACGACGGAGTACGGCCGACGACGAACCTTTTCCGTCAGCTGGCCTCCCTCCTCATACCCGACATAGCCTGGAGGAGCACCGAAAAGTCGAGAGCTGGTGAATTTCTCTTGATATTCTGACATATCAACGCGAATCAACGCATCTTCGCTGTTGAACAGAAATTCAGCCAGAGTCCTGGCAAGTTCTGTCTTTCCAACCCCGGTCGGCCCAAGAAAAATGAACGAGCCAATTGGCTTTTTCGTCTCTTTCAAACCGGCTCGAGAACGGCGAATGGCTCTGGCAACGGCTGAGATCGCCTCGTTTTGGCCAACTACCCTCTTATGAAGGAATTCTTCCATTCTCAGGAGCTTATTCGATTCTTCCTCTTCCAGCTTGAAGAGTGGAATACCCGTCATTTTTGAGACGACATAAGCGACATCTTCCTTCCCAATCACAGGCTTGTTTTTTTCTTGATTCTTTTTCCACTCTCGTTTGGATTCATCAAGAAGCTTGCGTAACCGCTCTTCTTCCTCACGGTGCCGAACCGCTTCCTCAAAGTTCTGCGTAGAAATTGAGACCTCTTTCTCGCGAGCAACTTTCTTCAGTTCTTGCTCCATAGCCTTCAATTCAGAAGGAAGTGCATAGGTCTGCAGCTTGGCGCGTGATCCGGTTTCATCAATCAAGTCGATTGCCTTGTCAGGCAAAAACCGATCAGTGATGTACCGATCGGACAACTTGACGGCTTCTACGATCGCATCCTCCGTAATTTCTACTCCATGGTGTTCTTCATAGCGATCACGAAGCCCTTGAATAATACGAACGGTTTCATCCATGTTCGGCGGCTGGACATGAATCGGTTGGAACCTCCGCTTCAATGCCCCGTCTTTTTCAATATGTTTCCGGTACTCATCTAACGTTGTTGCTCCGATACACTGAATTTCTCCCCGCGAAAGCGCCGGCTTCAGCATATTCGATGCATCAATGGATCCCTCCGCTGCTCCAGCACCCACCAGTGTATGAAGTTCATCGATAAATATAATGATATTGCCGGCCTGAACAATTTCCTTCATCACAACCTTGAGACGCTCTTCAAATTGTCCACGGTATTTCGTCCCTGCGACGAGAGACCCGAGATCCAATGCGATGACCCGACGCGAAAGTAGGTTATCCGGCACCTCAGACTGGATGATTCTTTGGGCAAGCCCTTCGACAATGGCTGTTTTCCCAACACCCGACTCTCCAATGAGCACCGGATTGTTCTTGCTTCGTCGGCTGAGAATCTGCAAAACCCGCTCGATTTCGTCAGCCCGACCAATCACTGGATCCAATTGACCTTCCTGTGCCAATTGGGTCAGGTCACGGCCGAACTCATCCAACGCCGGCGTATTGCTCTTCCGATCACGCTCACGAGGAGCAGATTTCCGCAAGAAGGTTACGGTTAACTGACGCGCGGTCAATAAGTTTGCCCCCAGACTGCGAAGAATTTTTCCACCGATGCCTTCTTCTTCACGCAACAGGCCGAGGAGCAAATGCTCACTTCCAATGTGGTTGTGCCCCAGTAACCGAGCCTCCTCCACTCCATATTCAATCACCTTCTTGACCCGTGGGCTAAAGGGGATCTCCCCAAACGTCATCGTCGTCCCCCCACCGGGCAAGTTTCGTTCAATTTCTAGGCGGATCTGCTCGGTCGACAACCCCATCTTCTTCAGGATCATGAGAGCAATCCCATCGGACTCGCGAAGGATTGCCAAGACCAGATGTTCGGTGCCCAGATAGTCGTTCTGGTGCCGCTCAGCCTCCTCACGCGCAAGGATGATGATCTTCCGACCCTTATCCGTAAATCGTTCGAACATCCTGCCTCCTTCTCGGTGAGTGAAACCCCGGCCGCATTCAAGCAAACCCTTGAAAAACCTTGCTGTGATTCTAACCACAGTATGTTTGAGAGTCAAGATTGAGTCGAGAACGAGACTAGTCCATACGGTCCTGACTTATGAATTCCACGTCCTTCCGTGTGAGCGCACTTCAGGAATGCTCGATTGCCCCACAGATATCGCTTCAATTATGCGCATCTCTTCCTATCAGGCTATGGCCCATCCCGTGGTTGTGATATACACGCTGAAAGAATGAACAAGCGGGTCAGCCATTATCCAATCAACGACACGGAAGGCTCAACAGTCTTTCCGTTGACACAAAACAACGCATCCCGATACAATTAGTATTCTTATCCGCCCACCCATCATGCCTGCCATTCATGAAAAGTAAGAGTATTGGGATTCTGACGAAGCCAAAGTTCCCCGAGGTCAAAACCACGCTGCTCGGCGTGGTCGCCTGGCTTCGTGAGCATCACATCGACGTCTTACTCGACACAACCTCCGCACTCTTACTGAACGAACCAGGAGGAATCCCTAAAACTCAACTCGCCCAAAAGGCCGATGTTCTGCTCGTACTGGGAGGGGACGGAACTATTCTCAGCGCGGCACGACTTTCGGCTGAACGAAGCATTCCGATACTGGGAGTCAACATGGGAGGGCTTGGATTCCTGACGGAGGTCCGACTCGACAATCTCTATCCGTCTCTCGAACGAGTCTTCGCCAACGATTTCGCCCTTGATGAACGGCTGATGCTTGCCACACATATCCACCGACATGGAGAAACAGTCGCGCAAGGCGTCGTACTCAACGATGTGGTCATCAGCAAAGGCACCCTGGCTCGCATGATTGAACTGCACGTTGCAATTGGAGGCCAATTCGTGACGAATCTTCGGGGAGATGGCCTCATTATCGGGACACCCACAGGCTCTACCGCTTATTCACTCTCCGCCGGGGGCCCGATCATGAACCCCGGCCTCCAAGCCCTCATCTTGACACCGATCTGTCCACACACCTTGACGCATCGCCCCTTGATCGTACCCAGCGATGCCGTCATTGAAGTGACTCTGACCAGTAAAGATGATGGTTCAATGGCGACGTTAGATGGACAAGTCGGCGTGGCCATGACACAGGGCGACACCGCCGTCATCCAAGCTTCAGAGAGCCGGACTCGGCTCATCAGATTCCCCGAAAGCCACTATTATGAAGTGTTACGGGAAAAGTTAAAGTGGGGACATAGTTAAGGACGGGAACGCGGTCTACCGGATTCACCTACTTGTCTGCTCGATATATTTCAGCATATCCTGATTCGCCGAAAACTTGAACTCACCGATACAGTCGGTCTTCTCGGAGAATGCACGTTCGGCTTCATCCAGAGCCCGCAGTCCATTCACATCAACCGGTCGACTCTGCCGTTGGTTTAACCTTGTGCGCAAACGGTCCAGCACGATGTTCACGCCACCCCCGCCGGTCTTCGTGCCCAAGTACCGTTCAACCACCTCGGCGCACCAATCTCCATCGCGTTTCGCAACACCAACGAGACCTTCACTGGCCTTTCGAGCCCAACCCGCTAAGAAGACCCCCTCCATCACCTTGCCGGTCGATTCATCATACGCCTGGAACAGGGCATCATCAGGATCGTTCCCCGTCTTGTTCGGGTTGGTGGTAAACACTCCATTCTTATAGGGGAGCCCGACTGTCTCATCGACCCGATCACCAACAGCAAACACCACTGAATCGCAAGAGAACTCGTAGTACTCTTTCAGGCCGACAGCGACCGTATCCTCTCCCTTGGGATCGAGCCGATTGTCTTCCATTTCGAGTCCGCGAACGCGATTGTTGGAATCAACGAGAATCCGTTTCGGAGAAGCAAGGAAACGAAAACCCATCTTTGTCTCAGACACTTTTGGTTCGCACTTGGTAAACTCGTCGGTAAATGCCTTCAAAACTTCCTCAGGGTTCTGTCCGACCTTAATGAGGCGGTCCTTGATACGGGTAAACTCAGCGTTGATCCCCTCAAGATCCATGTTGGCACAGATACTCCGAATCTCCTTGGGATTGTATTTTCGTTCAACCGGTCCACGTCGCACGATCGCCGTAACCCGTTCCACCTGTTTATAGCGGGTTAACCAGTGGGCGATATCCACCATCACGTCACCAGCCCCGATCACCGCAACGTGCTTTCCCATGTCAAAGGGGCGATCCCCAAATCCCGGAAGCCGATTGAAGTGATAGACGACATCTTTTGCGTGAAACACACCTTGCGCAGAATCTCCTTCTACACCGATGGCTTTCGTCCCCTGGGCACCGATCGTAAAGACGACCGCGCTCGCGCCAAGCCCTCGTACGTCTTCAACCGTAAGATCTCTTCCGTTCCCGATCGTGACATTCCCCAAATAATGGACGTTCTTCTGTTGTAGAAGTTCCCAATATTGCTTTTTCAGTCCACCACGGAGTTTCAACTTGGATGGGAAGATTCCATATTCAGCTAATCCGCCGAATTTGATATCCCGGTTGAGAATAATAACTTCGTGTCCCGCTTTTGCGAGGGTACTGGCTACTGCCATACCAGCCGGCCCTGCCCCTGCCACGATAACGACATGTGTCTGCGATCCGCTCATATTCACTCGTCCTTCGATGTACGTAGAAAAGCCTTGATTATCAACAATTCGCGGACTGTAGCATAGCGATTCCCGCACTGTCAAAACGGGTAGAGCTATTGACGACTAAATCGAAAAACCACCCATTACCTCCACTTGCACAGTCCTCGTCTGTCGTCTAAAATCCACAGGCTTCGACGGAAAAGCACTGTGGATCATCCACAAGATCCGTTTCGGTCTTGCTTCATAAGATATCCAGGACCTCCGGTGCCTATCTCGTTCTGGATAGGCAGGTCCATCTCAATCAGCGAGGCTCGGCAAGATTCTTCATGCCCTCACATCCGGCAACAACCCAATCAGACACCGGCCCCCGCCCCACGTCCATTCATTTCCATCCAGTGTGCAAGGATGACCAGCTTTTCCCTCCCAGGCAATTGCGCCCGGACGAAGCCTATCTTGTACCGGACTTTGATCAGGCAGAAGTACTCATTGCTCAAGGCATCAATAGCGCTCGCGTGGCAATCAGTGATCGCGATCCGGAATACTCTCAGGTGGCGGGAGAACTGCAACTCGTGCCGACCTCACCATTCACATTTGACGAATCCATCATTGTGGTCCTTCCAACCTATAATGAACGAGCGAATCTAGAGGCACTGGTTACGGCGATCGGCCAATATCTCGTCACCGATATTGTCGTTGTGGATGACAACTCACCGGATGGAACCGGCAAACTGGCCGATCAACTCAGCGCCCGCTACGCTCATGTCCATGTGCTCCATCGGCCCCAAAAGGAAGGGCTCGGGCCGGCCTACATCGCGGGCTTTCAGTGGGCCCTCCAGCGACCGTATGATCGAATCATTGAGATGGATTGCGACTTCAGCCATGCCCCGTGGGATCTTCCCCGCTTAGTTCACCGCAGCCACACAGCCGACTTGGTCATTGGAAGTCGTTATGTGCCTGGTGGTGGAACGGAAAACTGGAACGCCCGCCGACGCCTTGTGTCCCAATGCGGCAATCGCTACGTCAGCATTTTTCTGGGCTCAATCATCCGGGACTGGACCGGAGGCTTTCGGTGTTATCGCCGCAGACTGCTGGAGGAGATGGCCTTGTCGACCGTGCAAGCCAAAGGATACATTTTTCAAGTCGAGTTAGCCTGGCGAGCCGTACAGCTTGGAGCAAAGGTGTCCGAACTCCCCATTCGATTTAGCGACCGTGTCTTAGGCCAGAGCAAGCTTGGATGGTCATCGATCATCGAAGGGCTGATGGAAGTACCTAAGATGTGTTTCAGAAGACCAGCCAGGCGCTAGAGCTCTCGCCTCCCAAACTTGTACGCCTGCACACTCGTTTCCCTGCCGAAGACACCAACGGAGAGATCAGCTGGGATCCCGCGAGCAGAGAGGCTGGCCGTTCATACAGGTCCTCATGAGCAATGTGACCGGCTCAGAAGATTCAAGTTTGGTTAAATCAATAACCAGCTCATCTTTGGCGTTGGCAAAGATCTCATCAAGCAGGCTGCTTTGTAGGGGAATCATCGCCTCAACCGGCTGAAAAAGCAGATCAAAACCCTTGGCCGCCGTCGGCCTCATAGGATAGCGGCGGTCGTAGATCATGCCATAGGCTGGAATACCGTAAATGATCCGCCAATTACCCAGCAAAAAATGCAACTCCGCGCCATGGATATACAATCCACCTGTCGTAATAATGCGCCGAGCAAATGTTTGCGGTTGGCTGAGATAAAACGTGACACGCTCGTTATAGGAGGCTTCTGCCAATGCTCCCGCCAATTGAGCCGACAAGAGCGTAACCTCCTCATCCGTGAACGCTTGAACCAAAGGAGACTCTCCGAGAAACCACCGTTGTAGGATGGTCCGGTGTTCCTGCACCTTCATGCCCGTCAAGAGTGTACGGATGGTTCCCGGTTCGATGAGAAATGGGTGAGTATGGTGAGTAGGCGGCCATTCAGCGAGCACATCGGCATCTTCTTCGAGTCGCACATAGTTCACAGGATCTTCGTACACAATCCGTGAGGGAATGTGTGGGACCGCGCAACCGACCAACCATATTGGAGAAAGAGTCAGCCATACGATAACAATCGACATCACCGCATTCAGCTTTCGATCGTGTGTCCTCTGATTGTTCACCCCTCCTTCCCCCTTGTACCTGTTCACCCCTCGCTGATCGTGACGGTCATTTCAGCACGCTCTAATGGATTGTCCCTGCCGTCACGTTTCATCGCGACGATCTTGTCGGCGACGTCCATACCGCTCACCACCTCTCCGAAGACGGTATATTGCCAATCGAGGAAGTTTGCATCGGCGACACAGATAAAGAACTGCGACCCGGCGCTATCTGGATCATTCGATCGGGCCATCGAGACGATGCCTCGCTTATGGGGAGTACTGTTGAACTCCGCCTTCACTTTGTACCCAGGCCCACCCATGCCATGCGAGGAACGATCTGGACTCTTGCTGTTCGGGTCCCCACCTTGAATCATGAATCCTGGGATTACTCGGTGAAACGTGGTCCCGTCGTAAAATCCCTCTTTGGAAAGCTTGATAAAGTTCGTGACATGACCGGGCGCCACATCTGAAAAAAACTTGAGCACAATGTCGCCTATCGGTTGCCCCTTGCTCCTCACGGCAATAGTTGCTTGGACGTTCTCACTGTTCTCAGCCATTCGATCTATCCTTTCTCACATTATCGAAAGAGAAACGGCGGTGGCGCAACTCCGGCCTCCAACCCCTCATTCACGGCAATCCATGAGCTCCCGTCATCACTCCGAAACACTCCGGAACTTGTTCCGGCATAGAGTCCTGTTTCTTTGGATCCGATCAACACCTGGATCGTCTGGTTCGTCAATCCCCTGTTCACCGGAATCCATTGCCTCCCCTGATCCGCAGTCTTAAAAATTCCGTTCCCCGTTGCCACAATCAATGTCCGATCGCTCGACACAATACCCCGGATGGAATCATTGGGCAATGCTCGACTGATCGGTCGCCAAGTCAGTCCGCCATCGGCACTGCGAAAAACGCCGCCGTCGAACGTTCCGGCGACAATGCTCTGATCGTGATCGATGACGAGGACGCGAATGAAGTTTTCGATCATCCCTTCATGATCTTTCAAGCCATGATGGAGCCGTACCCACCCTGATGACCGAGGGCTGAACCGAAAGAGGCCTTTCCCAGATGTTCCGGCGAATAATGTCCCATCAGCCGAGCGCGCCAGGGCATGAACCAAAATATCATCCAAGCCTGTCGTGACGGGAATCCAACGATCGTCCGAGTGCCGCAGACGATACACACCATCACCCGTTCCAGCGAAGAGTTCTTGATCAACTGCCAGAAGGGCTTTCACCTCTAGCTGTTTAAGCCCAGTACTGACCGGCTGCCACGAGTGGCCGTCATCTCGGGAGCGAAACACCCCTCCACGAAACGTCCCGACATAGATCGCGCCATCCTTGGTGGAAGACAGACTCAAAATAAATGGATCAGTCACTCCCCCCCCTACTCGAGCCCATGTGGAACCGCGGTCGGCGCTGCGAAAGATACCATGTCCAAATGACCCAGCGTAAATCACCCCATGGCCGTCCATGACGAGCGCTTGCACGCTCGCAACGGATTGTTCAAATGGACCAGGCGATGATGCGGGATCGGTCGCTGAGATCAGAGTCGGTGACGACCCGAGAGGCGCCCGAAAGGCCTCACCCTCTGCCACATACTGAAAACCAGCCCCCACGAGCATGGTCCCCGTGAGAAGAGCGGTCCGACAAACTTTTATATATTGAGCCGTCATCGCACTCTCGTTCCCGCAGTCTTGATCGGCAGATCCGGGTCAAGCGGCAAATCAACGTCACGGTGTGTCGGATTCCGTCCAAACAATCGCGCGCCAAGAATCCCGACCTCATACAGCACCATCAGAGGAACGGCCATCAGCAACATTGTAAACAGTGTGGCATCGGGCGTGACAACTGCCGAGACGATGAGGCAGAGCAAGATCGCATGTTTCCGGTACCGGGCGAACGTGTGTGCGGAAGCAAATCCCGTCATTGCCGCAAGTGTCATGACCAACGGCAATTCAAACGCACACCCGAAGATCAGCAAGAACTTCACATTGAAATCAATGTAGGTCCCCACGCTCAGTTCCGGGGTAATGTCGCGGTCCAACCCAAAACTGACAAACCACTCGATCACGAGCGGCAGAATCACCACATTGCAGAACACCAATCCTAATGCGAACAACCCACCGGCAATCATAAACAGCGGGATGGCCCAGCGTTGTTCGGTCGGCAACAACGCTGGTTCAATGAACTTCCAACACTGGTAGAAAATGACCGGCAGACTCAAGATCACCGCCGCCAACAACGAAACCTTGATCGAAGCAAAGAGCGCTTCCGTCGGCCCGTAAAATGCCAGCTGGTTCGGGAACGGGCGATTGAGCCAGGCCACCATCTCCGACGAAAACGTGAACGTAAGCACCAGTGCGCTCACCATCGTCGCCCCGATGACGAGCAATCGTCGCTTGACGGCTTGAATATGAAGGGCAAGCGGATGCACGACGTGCTGCATAAAACCGGCTAAAGATCCTCAGTCTGCCTGTCAAGTGGTTGATTATCGTGCTGGCTCCAGTTGCTGGTCCCGATACAGACGAATGAATTCCGCCAGCTTGTCTTTCTTGACCAATTTCTCTTTTTGAATCCGTTTTTTCTCGATTTCTTCGTTTGGCGTCAGCACATGACGTCTTTGTAGCTCATTGAGCTCAAGATCCAGGCGATGGTGAGACTCTTCCAGCTCTCGAAATTCAGTGTTGGTGTGGCGAAGTTGTAACATGATCGCATCTTCCGTCAACATACGACACCTCCCCTGGTTAGAGTGAATCTGGTAACGGTGAGTCACCTCCTGAACGGCCGGTTTGATCGCGCCGACGCCCACCTGGCAGCACAAGCGGATTCATTTCCATTAAAAGTGCGTCTTCTGTGGGATGGGTGTAATACTGAGGACGCTTGCCGACCGGCATAAACCCCATCTGCGTATACAGCGACCGTGCAGCCTCGTTCGAGGCCCTGACTTCAAGGATGGCTCGAGTGGCGGCCTGTTCAAGCCCCTGGCGGCAGGCCTCCATCACCAATGCCCGTCCCACTCCCTGCCTGCGCATCGTCCCTTGAACCGCCAAATTCATCAGCCGCAGCTCTTCAAACACAATCCAAAAGCAATGATACCCCAGAATTGCTGGATTCCCTTCTCCCCTCGACCGATCCTGGCTCAATGCGACAAGAAAATGTGCGAAGGGATTCCCCGTCAACTCAGCCTCCAACATTTTGCGCGTCCAAGGCGCCGAGAAGCAAGCCTCTTCTAGTGCAACAATCTCGGGCAACATCTCCGCTGTCGCGGGAAGAATATGCAGGTCCAACATCGCGCTACCACCACACGGATAAATCATGCCCTCGATCATTTCCGGCCTCGCGCCAATCGCTCCGCCGTCTTTCGCTCAACACGGATTTGACGCCTCGCGACTGAGGAAAGCCCTCCTGACTGTTCATATTGAATATCGGCCTCAGCCCGTTGGACATAGAGCGGAGCCACGACTTCCCCCGCAACCTCCCCTCGTTGAAGCCGACGCATCCCGACGCGGGCAACCGAGACAGCCGACGGTGAAAAGAGCTGGTCTGATCCGACCCTCACCATGCCCGCCGTCGTCAGCCGGTCGTGGGTCTCTGGTGCCATCGTCGCCCATCCCGTACCATAGACCAATGTCGGTTCATGAAGACTCTGAACGAACGCCTGTTCCGTCCCGACCTGCTCACCGAGCACACGCTCGATACATCCATCCACGCCCCGACGAAAGATAGCCCAATACACTTCTCCCCGACGGCTGGGCAACAAAGGACAAACCGGCATCGTGCTGTCCACATTCCAGGCCATGGCCTCCAATGTTGGAACAAGAACCAGGGGAAGTCCGGTTGCGGCCCGGAGCCCGAGGCCTGTGGCGAGACCAACTCGAATCCCCGTAAACGAGCCAGGCCCAGCTGAGCAGATCAGCCCGCTCAGCTCATGCAGTTGCACTCGCGATTGCGTCAGCAGGCGATCAATGGTCGGCAACAGCACTGCACCATGGGCCCCACCGGCCTCTTCCCCATGCTGGGCCAGGACGCCGTTTTCATCAAGAATCGCCACACTCTGCCACGTCGTGGCCGTTTCAATTGCGAGGATCTTCATCGTTGGTTACAAGGTCTGTCCCAAGTCTTCCGCTGTGATCGTTTGATTCTGGTGTAGTTCATGGAAGGTGACCTGCAGAGCCCCCTGCCCTCGGCCATCCTCAAGAGAAACTTTGAACGGGCGCAGGGATCGAGTCTCTGCATCGGCGAAGGCCTGCGACGACACGGGACCGCCCTCATCGAGAGGCCTAAAATCATCGTAGTGAATCGTGGCTTCAATCGCCCCATCTCCACCGAGCCGCTCCTCCTGCACCACCAGCAGCCGATGGTCAAACCAGAGACGGCGGATGAGTGTCCTCGACGAATGGCCCACTCCACGTGCCACCCCGTAGACATCGAGGCGATACCGACTCCGCTCCAATACAAGCTTGGCAGTTTCTTCTCTGGTAAGTGCATTCGCACCCAACAGACCTCCGATGGCCCATGCACTCAGCTGAGAGAACCGAGCAAGATGCCCCTGGTCTTTTAAATCGGTTTGAGAACCAGTATAGACTTTTCCTTCCATCGGGAGCCGGAGCCGATACCATTCATCGGCTTGCACGAACTCAAACACTTCTCCCCCCAAGGGAGTAAAACCTTTCAGCCTCAAGGCATTCGGTCGTCGATAGTAGACCGTTCCCTCGACTCGGGAGAGGATCGGAATCAGCCCACCCCGCACTTTGGCGCTGAACAATCCTTTCATCGACGAGACCGCAGCGTCACGTTGCCGCAATAGGGCGGTTAAGTCCTCAACCGTGACTCGTTTGAGCAGCAGCTCTTCCTTGGGACCAAACGCGGTGCAGCCGGCAAGCAAGACGAGCGGCCCAAGGAGCAAGACCAAGAACAGACGCGTAATGATCATCTGTGGTGACCGTTCCATTTCAACCGACACACTACGCCAAGACCACGTCGAGTGCCTCTCTGACCTCTTGAATCCCAATCAATTCCATCCCCTCGATCGGATCCAACTTCGCCAGATTCCGTTCAGGTAAGAGGCAGCGTTTGAACCCCATTTTTGCCGCTTCACGGATACGCGCCTCAGCCTGACTGACCGCGCGAACCTCTCCGCCTAAGCCGACCTCACCTAACATCAGAAACCCCGGTTCGATAGGGACATCGCGCAGGCTCGATGCGACTGCCGCCACAATCCCCACATCAATCGCGGGCTCATCAATGTGCATGCCACCCACGACATTCACATACACATCCTGTCCGGAGAGATGCACACCCAATCGTTTTTCCATCACCGCAAGCAACAGAGAGACACGATTCAATTCCACCCCATTCGCCATCCGCTTGGGCATGGCATAGCTCGTCGATGACACCAACGCCTGCAGCTCGACCAGGATCGGTCTTGTTCCCTCTAGACTCGATACCACCACCGATCCCGCACTCCGCTGGGAACGCTCAGCCAAGAACAACTCCGACGGATTGTTTACTTCTTCGAGCCCGGCGTCTTTCATCTCGAAGACGCCGATTTCGTTCGTGGATCCGAATCGATTTTTCACGGCACGGAGAATTCGATAGCTGTGGCCCTTGTCACCTTCGAAATACAACACGGTATCGACGATGTGCTCCAATAACCGCGGCCCGGCGATCGCCCCTTCCTTCGTGACATGTCCGATGATGAAGACCGGTACGCCGGCGCGCTTTGCAAACCACATCAGTTGTCCGGCCACCTCTTGCACTTGACTGATGCTGCCCGGCGCAGAGGTGATCTGTTCCGTGTACACGGTCTGAATAGAATCGACGACCACCGCGACAGGCCGTACTTCCTGGACCGCCTTTAAGATCAGTTCGAGTGACGTTTCAGCCAGAATCAACAGATGCGGGTGTTCGATCCCCAATCGCTGTCCACGCATTTTGATCTGCCGAGGCGATTCTTCCCCTGAGACGTAGAGAACCGGAGCCTCCTTCGTCGCCAACCGTGGCAAGGCCTGGAGCAACAACGTCGTCTTCCCGATTCCGGGATCACCACCGATCAAGATCACCGCGCCGGGAATGACACCACCTCCCAAGACTCGATCAAACTCGCCGATGTGGGTCAACCGACGGTCCTCGCCCACCACCTCGATCTCTGCGATGGGTGTGGCCTTGGCTTGAGCGGTTTTCAAATCAGCAGGCCGGCCCTTGCCGGTTGCCGCTTGCCGCTCTTCTTTCATGGTATTCCAACCGCCACAGTCGGGACAGCGGCCGAGCCATCGTGGCGATTGATGGCCACAGGCCTGGCAGGAAAAAACAACCTTCGACTTCAACGATGGATCCTCACAGATAACAATCGCCCCAATGGCTATCTTAATGGATGGAGTAAGGGAAGGAAAGGACCACGCAGTATGATGACACTGGGCTCGCATCTCAAGACTTGTGATGTACCATCCGATATGGTCCAGTGATGGATTAACCCAAGCAACCACTTATGAAAAAGCAAATCCGAATCGAAGAATTGACGCTGGGCATGGTGATCGACAAGCTCGACCGGTCTTGGTTGAGTACACCGTTTTTTTGCCACAAGATGACGATCACCTCCGCCAAGCAGATCGCGCAGCTGAAAGCCTGCGGCGTGCAAACTCTGACCGTCCGCATGGAGGCCGAAGCGATCCGTGAAGAAGCACCGACACCATCGGCTCCATCGACTTCAGAG